>NZ_NFJB01000058.1 GCF_002159645.1 Parabacteroides sp. An277
CCTGAGAGTCTTGACAACACAATAGTTCACCTCTTTTTCTTGGTTAACCTTTATTGATATAAAGATAAACATTCTTCTTCATTTATTATTTTGCGCAAATCTAAAGGATAACACGGATTAGACAGATAACCACAGATTTATTTAATTATAAATCAATAAAAAAGAATCTGTGGTCATCGGTTAAATCTGCGTCATCTTGTGTGCCATTTTCTATTTTGACACCCCCTCTCGTGTGCTTTATTTCAGGTTGTGATGGAACAGCCGCTCCTCGGCCAGGCGTTCGTACTTCGTCCCCGGTCGCCCGTAATTGCAATAGGGATAGATGCTGATGCCTCCGCGCGGCGTAAAGATACCGGTCACTTCGATATACTTCGGGTCCATCAGGCGGATGAGGTCTTTCATGATTTTATTCACGCAATCCTCATGGAAATCGCCGTGGTTCCGATAGCTGAAGAGATAGAGTTTGAGGCTCTTGCTCTCGACCATCTTCACGTCGGGAATGTAATCGATGTAAATCGTGGCAAAATCCGGCTGGCCCGTGATGGGGCAGAGGCTGGTGAACTCCGGACAATTGAAACGTACCCAATAGTCGTTCTCCGGATGTTTGTTGGTGAATGCCTCCAACACCTCCGGCGCATAATCCTGGCGGTAAACCGTCTGGCTCCCCAGCGCGTGCAATTCGTTTTCTTCCTTTCGCGTATCCATTACTTACTTATTTCTTCTCGATAAATAACTATCCAATCCGGCTTTCCTTAGCTTGCAGGCAGGGCAATGTCCGCACCCGTCAGCCAGGACGCCGTTATAACAAGTGAGCGTTTGCGTGCGTACCAAATCGAATACGCCCAGTTCGTCGGCCAGTTCCCATACTTCGCTCTTGTCGCGGTCCATCAGCGGCGTATGCAAGACAAACTGCTCGTCCATCGCGAGGTTCAATGTCACGTTCAACGAACGGATAAACGTATCGCGACAATCGGGATAACCGCTGTAATCCGCCTCTGAAACGCCCGTCACTAAATGATAAATCCCTTTGCTCCGCGCGAGGATGGCGGCAAACGTAAGGAACACCATGTTCCGCCCTGGCACAAACGTATTGGGGTAGGAATCGGCGGGTTTCTCTTCGTCCATCTTGATTTGGTTGTTAATCAAGGAACAATTCGGGTCCAACTGGCTGATAAGCGACACGTCCAGCACCTGAAACGGTACATTCGCGCCCTCGGCAATCCGGCGGGCCACTTCTACTTCAAGCGCATGTTTCTGCCCATAGGTAAAACATACGGCTTCTACTTCGGCGAAATGCTTCTTCGCCCAAAACAGGCAGGTCGTTGAATCCTGACCTCCTGAAAAACAGACCATAGCTGCGTTTCTCTTTTTCATAAATCCTTGTTTTTTATACGTGGTTTTCAAGCACACGTGAAAATTCGGGACAAAAGTACAAAATTTTTTCCGTTCCGAAGAGGAGGGTTGACAATAAAACCCTATCTTTGCCCCTGTATTTAACTGTGAATTTTTACGTCATGAAAACAATAATTGCGTACAAAAATTATTTCGATGATTTCTTGGAAGAATTATCTATACAAGAAGAAAGAAAAGTTTTGACAGCTTTGGATTTACTAACCAAAGATGAACCAATACCGACACATTATGTGAAATACATCAGAGAAGGGATATATGAATTCCGTATCTTTTTCATTTATGATGGGAATAATATCGTCGTGTTGTTTAACGCGTTTAAGAAAAAAACGCAACGGACACCGGAAAGAGAAATAAAAAAAGCAATAAGATTAAAGGATGAATATTATGAAGCTAAAAGAAATCAGGAAAGACATTTATGATGTCAGTTCTTATTTGGACGAAGTACTGGGCAAAGAGGGGTCGCCCGAACGCGAACGGAACCGCCAATTGGCATGGGAGGAATATGAGGCGCAAGTACGTGCCGATGTCCGCCGAAAGGAGCTCTTAAAAACAGATGAATAATTCCCCCCAATAAATTAGGTACGGATTCCCTCCATTCATCGCCTTCTGTTTTTGGCCGAAAAGCAGATGAGATGGCGGAATCCGTACCCTCAAAATGGACTAAAAGGTCAAAAAGGACTTTTGAGCTTATGAGCCCAAAAGTCCAAAAGTTCAATTAGAATGGTAATTCATCATCTATAGATGAAGTCGGATTCGGTTCCATAAAAGGCGGTGCCGCTGGTGGAACAACCTCTGGTTCCTTTGGTTGGACCGGAGCTTCCTCCCCAGCCTCACACTTCAGGTAAACACCATGGCTTTCCCTCTTGAGCAACCCAACTGTAAGCCACTGTTCCAGGAGGCGTTTGAGCGTGCTTTCCGAAATGTTCTTACCGTAGTGCTCATGGGCCGCTGCTGTGGCTTCCTTCTTGGTGAACCTCGCCGGAAGATTCTGGAAAAATTGCCGGTGGACTTCCTTCCTGCCCGTATACCCCTCCTGTATGTCCTCGGGGAGGATGTCGCTAGCCTGGATAGACCCAGCCATAAGGTAATCAGCCCAGCTCAACACCCACTCAACGATATCCTGGGTAATGGGGTACCGTTCTCCCGCGAAGCGTTCCTCATACGCACGGAGCCCGGCTATCACCATACACAGGCGGAGCAGGATGCTGCGCATACGGCGGGTGATAGCGATATAGGCCTCGTCTGCGTAGGGCAGTAGCATTTCTTCCATGGAACGGATGTAGTCGTCGAAGAGGCTGCGGACCTCGGGGACCATCTGCAGGCGGAGCTTCTTCTTATGGAAGTAGTTGACGAGGCGGGTTACTTCTGGAACCACATTTGTTTCCCAAAAATCAAAATCCTTATCCTCCGTATCGTCGAAATCCGCTAATCCTTGGTACTTCCGGAACTTCATGAAAACAAACATTATACGAGAAAGTAAACCATCCTCCTTGTTTACAAGGAATCGTACCAATTGGGCTTGTGTTCCACTTAAGATAAGGGATAACCGAGGACATTGCACTTCTACATCTCCATGGGAATGCGTATGGCTGCTAAGAGGTTCGAACTCAAACGCTTTTCGAAGTTCCGGAGAGATTTTGCCATAATCCTGTTTGTTCGTATTGCTGGCACTATCCAACTCTGTATCGAACAAAAGCGTAACGGCAGGAGCATTATCAGCCAAAGTCTGTATCAATTTGCTTAGAGAAATCGTAGCCGAAATACGCAAGTGCTTTGTTGGCACCACGGTAGGTTCCTCTCCGCAATTGCACGGCTGTTCTGGATCTTTGCACGACTTTATGCACTTATCCCAAACCCGATGTTTCTGCATGGAATCTTTATGCAAATTATGATATTCTGCTCCTATTATATGAGCGTAAATATCAAACACCTGATGAGATATTTTGATAATCGATTTTCCACTAGCCGCCGCAGCAACCACAAAAAGATACAGGTTTGGATAAATTGTCTCATTCCTTTTTACGGAAAAAGAGACATCTTCCATCATAGCTCCAAACGAAGTTAATAATGAAAGAGATAAAACAGACTGGAGTTCGTCATCGTCTTTCGGAGTATAATGCTCCAAAATCCGTAACCAAATAGAGTTCTCCAATCCCTTAATGGACTTTTGAACTTTTGACCTTTCGGCCTGCTCAAGGAAGTTTTGCAACTCCTCTGATTTTTGTAAATTGAAAATTGAATTTTCTCTCATGATAAATAGAATTATATGTTAAATATTTAATCAAATTAAGTCCCTACCCATTCTCCCATAAGTACTTACTTATCCGGAGACGGGCAGGTACTTGTTTCAGGGTTCGCCGATATAATCGACGATGGTTTTCACTTGCAACGGAGTCAATACCCGTTGACCTTTCCGCCATCCCACCACTTTCAATGCTTGCGGAAGAGCCGGATTCACATTCACCCATGCCGTGAGCCGCTTCGCAGCTGATTCGGGCGTCAAATCAGGTGCGTACAGGATGGCCAATTCTTGCCAGCCATAAGCTCTTGTTTTGAAAATAACATTTTTCATTATGTAATGAAATTTATTACTCAAAGGTAAGAAAGGGATTTCAATACCGCCAAATGGGCATAGGTAATATTTAATGAAATAGCCCCAAAGTCCGTTTTAGCGCAAATCGATTAAAGATAATCAAGTGCAGTTCTCCCTCTTAAATCGGGTATTTTTGGTCTTATATAGTTGATATTTAATGAGATAGTTTCGGGATGCAGAAGATTAATCCTTATTGGTCGTTTTTTGGTCTTTAATCGCTCGGAGAGAATATTGGCAATTCTCAAATCAATTTAGAAGTATCGAATGTGATAACTCCTCCTCAATAGTTATATATATGCTATATTGTTGATATTTAATAACATAGCTATTTTATACAAATGAGTGGACTCGTTCATTGTCTTACTCAGAAGTATCCAAGATCAGTATATTTGAATCTAAATGATTGGTTATCAGTGAGATTAATTAATGTGTCATCTTCGTTCAAGAAAGCGATTTTTGTTAATGTATCTATGTAAGCAGATGTATTTTTACGTCGTTCATTTTAAATGACAGAATCTCTTAGCAGGGGGAGATGGCATCGCCTCGAAGGAATCTCGCTAAAAAATCCCCCCATTAAATCTCCCCTTTCTGTTGCATTCTTATACGAAACTTCGTACATTTGTAGCGTCTCCCGACGAACCACGCCGATTTTGGTATGGGCAGGGGAGGCGGACATATTGAAAGGCGTTTACTTGACGCTTTAGTTTTGACGCTAAGAAATCTGGCAGTTTCGAATCCGGTCAAAAACAAAGCAACGGTGAATGCTCTCGGGGTGTATTATGTACAGCCATTCGTATATCTTGTTGCCACAAGGCATCAAGGTAGAGGTTGTATTATATAACATCGGCGTGGGGCTTTCGCGTTGCTCGTTTCGACTGGATGGGCGATGCCAGAGCCTCTTAGCGTGGAACGAGCGACAGAGTACAGTTCCCACGCTTTTTTATTGTTTAATCTTTTCCGGAGGGGAGCAGGGAGAGGAAGAAAGTGTAAAGATGGAAATAGATTTGACTTTAAACTATCCCAAACGCATATACAAATTTTATTCACTTACAGATTATAATGTTGAAGCATTCTTAAATCATTATTTTTTCTTGAGCCATCCATTTCATTTGAATGATTTAATGGATGGGGAATCCTATACCATTGATATGAGGCATGTTGAGTCTGATGTTTATCATAGATTAAGGAAACAAATATTGGAATATGTGCCGGTTTTTGTCGAACAAAAAATGTATGATCATTTAGATCCATATACAGATAAAAAACGTATATGGTTACAAAGTGCTATTATGGCAAGTTTTTTTAGTTATGGTGGAATTGTTTCTTTAGCTAATGATAATCGATTTAGTGAACTAATGTGGTCTCACTATACACAAGAAACGGGTTTCATGTTAGAATTTGACGTAGAGACTTTATTGCGTAGTGTAGCATTTCATCCACATAATAATGTTAGATTCAAGAAATGCTATTTTCAAAAAGTACAATATAAGAACCATCCATTAAGTATCAGTTGTTTGAGATATCCCAATATAGAGATAATAAACTTATTCAATGCAACTCAAAAGAATAAAGAATGGCAGTATGAGAAAGAATGGAGATTAATTATGACATCATATCGTTACTTAGGATTACCTAAATCCATTTATACAGATGATCCTGTAGTCACTGACGTTAGCGAAAGGAAATTGTTTTATTCTTCTGATGCTATTAAGCGCATTTATTTAGGTAAGAAATTTTGGACAATACAGAATATAAAAAAGGAAATTAAAATTGGTGATAATGTTCGTGAATATATAGTTAATGATGAGGTGATTCTCTTTATTCATGAACTCTGCAAGTATAAAGACAAGGTTTATATGTCTGGTGCTTGTGATTGTGCTGCGTATAAATTGGGTACAAGTCATCCAATATATAATTGTATAACACAAAAAAGCGAGTTTGAACCTGAATATTATTATCTAACCCGATCTTTTGAAAAGATTAGAAATATCTCGGTTGATAAGAATATAGTTTCTGTTGTGTATGACGGAATACCTAGAACTCAAAATGAAGATTTTGATGATGTGATTTCTGATTGTAATCGAATAAATTTTAAAATAAGATAATATATCATGCCCACAAAATCCCTTATAGAAGAACTCCCTAAAATCGTTAAGCAGGGAAAAGAGGAAGCGCAACGCATTATGGAGCGTTTGAGCAGCAGTACCCGTATCGGGTTACAGACAAATGAATTGGTGTTACCGTCGAAAGATACCTCCGGTTTGTGGAAGGGGCGGAACGAGCAGATGATTAATAAGGATTGGATGAACCGCCTGATTTATGGCGACAACCTTCTTGCCATGCAAGCCCTGTTAGCCGGAGATGAGGCAACCGGTCTGCCCTCGCTGCGTGGTAAGGTGGATTTGATTTATATAGACCCGCCCTTTGATAGCAAGGCGGATTATCGTACAAAGATTAATCTGCCGGGTATCGACATTGAGCAGAAACCAACCGTTATCGAGCAGTTCGCCTACTCGGATACATGGCAGGATGGGACGGTTTCTTATTTGAAAATGTTGTACCCTCGTTTGGTGTTGATGCGAGAATTGCTTTCGGATAAGGGGAGTATTTATGTGCATATTGATTGGCATGTGGGGCATTATGTGAAGACTTTGATGGATGAGGTTTTTGGAAAAGAGAACTTTATAAATGAAGTTATTTGGCAAGGGGCTATTGGGGATACTTCTTCAAAAAATAAAAAGTTTATAAAATCTCATGATTCAATTTACTTTTATAGAAAGAATGCATTAAACCAAGTTTGGAATGATATTTTCCAAGAATATGATGAGGGCACACATGAACATTATAAATGGAGAGACGAGAAGGGTTATTATGGAAAAAATCCGGTAGATAATCCAGGAGGTGGAGGTTATATTTATAGTTTAGGATTTGGTGAAAAAATGCCAAAAAATGGGTATCGTATGCCAAAAGAGACAGCACTACAATGGTTAAAAAATGGATGTTTGATAGTTGAAGAAGGTAAAGTCCCGGTAAAAAAAGTATATAAACAAGAAGATGGAACGAGATGTAGAGATGTGTGGGTTGATATAGCTTCTGCTCGTGGTAAGCAATTAGTAGGTTACGCCACCCAAAAACCAGAAGCCCTTCTCGAACGCATCATCAAAGCCTCCTCCAACGATGGTGATTTCGTTTGCGATTTCTTTGGCGGAAGCGGGACGACGGCTGCCGTTGCGGAACGGTTGGGACGCCGTTGGATTACGACGGACATCGGGAAGCCGGCTATCTTGGTGATGCGCAAGCGGTTTATCGACCAAGAGGTAAAACCGTTCCTCTATCAATGTATCGGTGATTACCAGAAAGAGGCGTTCAGCGGCAACAAACAATACCGACGGGTGGGCGATTTGAGCCAGATTGTGATGCAACTTTATGGCGCCATTCCGTTTCCTGCCGAGCAATTGAATGACCGAAACTGGGGCTATGTCAAAAGCAGCCGTACATTGGTTTATGTGGACAGTCCGAATAAAATGACCGGAGCGGCAACCATCCGCAAGGCAAAAGAGGCGAAAGGTTCGCTCTTAGGCGGAGGCTGGAGCAAAGTGGTCGTGCTGGCGTGGAACTTCGCGTTCGACATTTCGGCCGCCATGCAGCAGTATAAGGAGGATGTAGAGGTGTTGGTGATTCCGCCCGACCTGCTGGACAAACTTTCGAAAAAGGGATATGACAAACTGATTCGTGAAGGCTCGGTGCGCTTCAGTACGTTGCAATACCTGACTGTCCGTCCCATCGAGGTAAAACCCTACAGCGAACAGGAGGAAATCACCGTCCGGTTGGACAACTATGTGCTGCTTTCGCCCGACAATATCCCGCTGGACGACAAGGATAAACCGAAATTGCAGCAGATTATGGAGCGGGATCCGCTCGCGCTTATCGAATATTGGAGCGTGGATCCGGACTACGACGGCGAGACCTTCCGCAGCAAGTGGCAAGATTATCGGGAGAACACGGCAAACGACAGCGACCCGCTGCATTGCGTTTATCAAGCCAAATTGATTGTTCCCCGCAAAGAGCGGCGGACGGTTTGCGTGAAGGCGGTCGATGTATTTGGACAAGAGAGCATAGTAACAGAAACAATTTAATCTAAGAAACGAAAGACGATGCGAAACGATATATCCTTAGAATTGGCCTATGAGCTAACAGGGCAAGTACAGGAAGCCTTCGAGAATGGCAGTATGTTGGAGGCCGTCACACCAGTTACACAAGACTTGTTAAAGTATTGATTTATGGAACCCTATACGGAGGAGCGCAGTAAGAATTTCCATATCGGGCAGAAGCAGAGTATATTGAATATCATCTACCTGCACGAGGTATTGGGCATTCATTCCGTACAGGAAATTTACGAGAAGGTTGCTCCAGACTTGTTGTCGGAATGTAATTTGAAAGAGTTCACGAAAACGAAATACCAGATACCGAAATATGCCGTGAAGATGGCGACCGGTACGGGCAAGACGTGGGTGATGCACGCCTTATTACTTTGGCAAATGCTAAACGCACGCCACGAAGAGGAACGGAGTGGACGCTATACACAAAACTTCCTGATTGTTGCACCCGGCCTGATTGTCTATGACCGCCTGAAAGATGCCTATTGCGGACGAATGAAAGAAAACGGAAGCGAACGGGATATATTCACGAACGACCTCTACCAACATAAAGAGCTTTTCGTTCCGCCTGTTTATCAAGATGAAGTATTCTCATTTATCCAAAACAATGTGGTGACAAAAGAGGATGGTATCGGGCGGAAAGTAACAGGTAGTGGACTGATTGCCCTCACCAATTGGCACCTGTTCCTTTCGGATGAAGAGGAAGAAAATGCAGAGCCAGATTCCCCTCCCAGCATCATCAAAGACATATTGCCTATCCGTCCCGGTACAGCAGGAGGTAATGCGTTAGACAGTTTAGACCGGCATTACCTGCGAGGCAACGAATTGGAATATTTAGCCGACTTACCTGATTTGATGGTCATTAACGACGAGGCGCATCATATCCACGAACATAAGGTACAAGGCGAAATTGAAGAGGTCGAGTGGCAAAAAGGATTAAATAAAATCGCTCAAAACAAAGGAAGTAATTTCTTTCAGATAGACTTCTCGGCTACCCCTTATGATACGGTAGGTTCAGGGAAAAAACAAAGGAAGGTTTATTTCCCACATATCGTGACGGATTTTGATTTGAGTACCGCCATGAAAAAAGGATTAGTCAAGACTTTGCTCTTAGACCGCAGACAGGAATTAACCGATTTAAGCAACTTGGATTACAACGCTGTACGCGACGGGAGAAAAGTGGTAAGCCTGAGCGACGGACAACGGTTAATGCTCCGTGCCGGTTTGCGGAAATTGCAAATCTTGGAAGAAGGATTTACCCGGCTCGATACAAATAAACATCCCAAAATGATGGTGATTTGTGAAGATACCAATGTAACTCCTTTCGTCGAATCCTTTCTGAAAGAAGAGGGACTGGATACAGAAGATCTGTTGCGTATCGACAGCAATGCCAAAGGAGAGGTAAAAGAAAAGGATTGGTTGCAAATAAAAGAGCGGTTGTTTAATATTGACCGGTATAAATCTCCCAAGGTGATTATCTCCGTGTTGATGCTGCGTGAAGGATTTGACGTAAATAATATTTGCGTTATTGTCCCCTTACGTTCCACAAAATCGGCTATCCTATTGGAGCAGACCATCGGACGCGGATTACGTTTAATGTGGAGAGAACCGGAATACCAAGAGGAAAAGCAAGAAAACCGTTCTTTAGTTTTGCAACAAAAGAAAGCACCCAAATCCTATCTGGATATGCTGTCTATCATTGAGCATCCTGCATTCCTCCAATTCTATAAAGACTTGATGGATGAAGGATTGGCTGGTATTGATGAAAATGATTTATCCAACAACTCCAAAGTCATTGGCGACTTGATAGAAGTAGGATTGAAAGAGAATTACAAAGATTATGATTTATTCTGGCCACTCATCATTAAAGAACAAGAAGAAGAAATAGAGCCATCTGTCATAGACATCAATAAACTGGCTCCATTTACCGATTTTACTTATGAGCAATTACAAAGTATTTTAGCAAAGCCGGGCGAATCGTTCATCTCACATGATGTATTGGTCGGAACCCAATTCGGGAAATATGAAGTAAAAGCCGATTTATGCAATGCGCAGAGTTATAATGAATATTTACAGAAAATACTGCGCATCGTAACTACCCGTTTTGACAAAGTCGGAAGAAATAGTTCCCGACAATTGCCAACAATGCAAATCAACCAATACGAGATAATCCGAACGATAGATACCTATATTCGAACGAAATTATTTTCCAGACCTTTCAATCCATTTGAAAATTATAACTGGAAAATACTGTTGCATCATGAAGGCATTGCGACGCAACACATCGTGCGGGAAATCACAAAAGCTGTCTATTATATGCAAGAACAAATCAATGTAACGGAAGCTATTGTCGAAAAGATTTTCTTCTCGTCTGTCCCAACGTTAAAGGTACGTGAAAACTATGCGTTGGATTTGGAAAAGACTATTTATGAAAAAATAGGGTATCCATCTAACAAAGGAGAATATGAAAAGGCCTTTATGGAGTTCCTTGATTTGGATACAGAAGTAAATAGCTTTATTAAAATCAATGAGAATCAGCATCGTTTCGCTTCTATCTATTATATTCGACAAGACGGGTTATTAGCAACTTACCATCCGGATTTCATGGTTTGTACATCCACGCATATTTACATTATCGAAACGAAAGGGCAGGAACAAGTACAAAATAAAAATGTCCGGCAAAAACAATTGGCTACTATTGAATGGTGCAAGAAAATCAATCAACTTCGCCCACAATATCGCATGAATCGAACATGGGAATATGTTTTATTAGGAGAAAACAATTTCTATAGTTTACAACGAAATGGTGCATCGCTTAGTGAGATGTGCGAATTACACAAAGTATCAGAAAGTGCAGCGAAAGGAACATTATTTTAAATTAAAGATATATACATAAATATATAGGCAACAAATTGAACAATTGGAAATCCCCGCAAAATTCCCTATTTTTGCGGAGAAATCAGTTAGAAATAAATTGAAAATAAAGACTTTTACGAACGAATAAAACGACTATAGCAATGGGATTCTTTAAACAAAAGTGGTTCGGGAATTGTAAGAAATCCACCCCGAAAGAAAAAAGTAAGAAAGCAGCCCCTACAAGTTCTTTTTGGTATAGAGGGGACGATTTGTTTGATGATATAGAAACGAAGGACGACAAGGAAAAGGGTTCGAATAAGCTGTATAAGCTATATTGAGTTTTGAAGCAAAGTTTCGGCATGCATTCCTTGCGTCTGTTCGGTTCTGTAGCAAGAGGTGAACATCAAGCAGGTAGCGATGTAGATGTATGTGTAGAGATGGAACCGAATCTCTATCGTCTAATCTCCTTGAAACAGAGACTGGAAGCATTGCAGAAATGTCCGGTAGATGTCGTGCGGGTCAATCGGAATATGAGCCCGTTCTTAAAAAGTGAAATTGAAAAAGATGGGGTCTATGTTATTTCCTAAACAGGCTAAGATGGCAACAAAATCATACAAACAGACAGAACCCACGGGAATGCAAGCGGAAGAACCGGTAGTAGCTTATAGTCAATCAGTTTATACACTAACAGATAGTGAGCGAAAACTCATCATGCGTTCCGAAGAAGATATTCAAGCTGGACGTGTCTATACGCAGGCGGAAGTAGATAAAATGGTAGAAGGATGGCTATATTAGGAAAAGAAAAAGGTTGCAAGACTCAAAAGCATTTTGTAGTTTTGCGCCAAACAAATTCATTATGAAAGCAAAAGAACCGACCGCTGCTTATTATACACCTTCGATGGTTCATGCTTTGCAGCGTAGCATTGCCAATCGTATTTCTCACGAAACAGATCCGGAAAAGCTCTCCGAGATTAGCCGGATATTGGATGCCCCTTCCGAAAAAGAAAGTTTCGAAGCGCGTTATCAAAAAGCGAAGGAGTTTGCCTACAAGCATTTTGACAAGGAATATATCCAATTGCTTGAAGCCCGGAACTTTTTAGTGGATGAGCCGTTTCCTCTTCGGAATTACACCGATGAGGAATGGGAAAAAGAATTGGAACGGGCTGAAGAGGCAGGAGATGCCACGGATGAGGAAGTTGCTAAAATGTATTCAATAT
>NZ_NFJB01000059.1 GCF_002159645.1 Parabacteroides sp. An277
GTACTTCGATACTTCTTGATAGACGCCGTGTAATCCTCTTTGTCATCCACGGTGATGGTGTTTTCACGCAGCGTAAGCGGCCACATGAATTCACGGCCTTTAACAATTAAAGCCATAAGCGTTCCATTTTAAGATTATACATTATATTAATAAGGGTGTGCCCAGCACTAGAAAAATGGATTGAACACACCCTTACGTTTAACTAACCATTATCTCCAATCCTCCTTTTGTTCCAACGCCGTATTGGAATCCACTTCCGACTGCGGGATCGGGAGATACATGTGCTTCGGTTCGAAAGCAGCCACGTTTTGCGTCGGGTCTTTCGTCGCAATCAGATAAGCCTTCAGTTCTGAAGCATTATACCAACGAATCAAGTCGTACCAACGGATGTTTTCGCCACAGAACTCCAAGAGTTTCTGGTGTTTCAATTCATCCCAAGCCGCATTCACATCGCCAATTTGCTTTTCAGGAAGCCCGGCACGGACACGGATACGGTTGATATCGGACATCGCACCTGCTACGTCACCCGTCTGCAAGCAAGCCTCGGCATGAAGGAACAATACTTCAGCAAAACGCATCACACGCAAGTTGTTGACACGCGCTTTGTTTCCAGCGTACATGGAAGCACCGTCTTCACACCACCAAGAAGTCCATTTCTTAAACAAGAAGCGACCCGGTTTACCGTCGATTTCTGGATAATTGGGCATCGGTTTCAACTTCTTCACCAAACAACCTTCCCACATTTCTTCAAAGTCGGCATCGCCGTAGAAGATTTCGTTTTCTTTCACGTCATTATAATCCGCATAATTGAAATAGCAAGTCGTATAAAGACGCTTGTCCCAACGGCTGTCCGAACCTTCCGGACGCTCTTCTACGATAAATTCATCAATCAAATGCGCAGAAGGTTGCATCTTATACCAACCTCCTTTGCGGAACTCTGGCGCAAAGAAGTTTGCCAAGTTGTTGCACATATCGGCATCCGTACCGTTTTGCGTACCCCAAAGTTGCTGCCCTACGCCTACATCTTCATAAGCAATCTCAAAAATAGACTCTTTGTTGAACTCGGTATCATCCCGGAAGTTTTCTTCATAATTCTCTACCAAATCATATCCGAACGGCCCATTGATCACTTCAGCCAACTGCGTTTTGGCTTCATCGTAACGGCCTTGCCAGAGATAAGTCTTGCCCAACATGGCAAGCGCGGCACCTTTCGTAGCCCGCCCGTTTTCTTCGGCAGGACGTGTATCCGGCAATCCGGCTGCAGCGGCCTTGAAGTCCTCTTCGCATTGCTTCAGAATGTCCTCTTGCGAAGAAAGCGGATGTGCTTCTTCGTCGACTGCTTGCGGCAAAGTGCGTAATACAGCTTCCCGGTAGTTCTGTTGCAACAAGAAATATTGGAATCCACGCATGAAGTGCGCTTCTGCCATCCATTCATTCAAATCTTCTTCACTAGCATCCGAAGTGGGTGCATAGTATAAGAAACTATTAGCATATTGGATACCTTGATATAACTTATTCCATAAATCCGAAGCCTGCCCACTTTCTGGAGAATTAGTAAACGAAAGCACTTCCCAAGCAAAAGCCTCTTCATTACGAGTCGGATATAAATCATCAGCTCTCATTGAATGATTCCAAATACCACAATAAGCACCATAGTAACCGTACATGTGGTCACGAATCGGATTATAAACAGCCACCAACGCCCTTTCTACATTTTCAGCATAGGGCCACCAAGTCGCTTCCGTTTCACGGTTCGGATTATTCCCCTCATCCAAAAAGCTATCCGTACATGAGCCAAACAAAAGCAATGCACTTGCTACTGCAATAAAATGTTTCATATTTGTCTTCATAAAAACTATCCTTTCCTACTAATTAGAATGTTACTTGTAAACCAAAGCTGAACGTACGCGCCGAAGGATAACGACCGTCATCACAACCGCGGCTCATCACATTATCCAAACCGGAACCCGTAGCACCATCGCCCGTGTTCACACCCAAGTCCGGTGTATAACCCGTATATCCTGTAATGGTAAAGAGGTTTTCCATCGCCGTATAGATACGCACATTTTCCAACCAAGCTTTCTCTACCCACGCCTTTGGCAAAGTATAGCCTAACTCCAACGTCTTCAAACGGAAAAAATCGCCATTCTCCAGCCAACGGTCTGTATACCCCCAATTCGTACCGTTATTATCGGTTGCCGAATTTGGGTCGTCACTTGCTCCGATAAAACGCGGGATATCCGTATCTGTATTGTCCGGACGCCATGCATCCATAAAGCAAGTCAAGTAATTGCCCACGCCTTCCTTCTTCACATTATAATACGGGATACCATTGTATATTTTCTGTCCAAATTGTCCGTCGAAGAACAGGTTCAAATCGATACCGCGCCAATTCAATCCTAAATTCAAACCGACGGTTACTTTCGGCAGAGCACTACCAGCATATTGTTTGTCATCTACCGTAATCTGTCCATCGCCATTGGCATCAATGAATTTTAAATCGCCAGGCTGCGCTTTATCTTGTATGCCATACGCGTCAATTTCTTCTTGGCTTTGGAAAATACCATCGGTCTTAATCAACCAGAAACCACCAATCGGATAACCTTCCTTCGCATAGGTAACCGTTCCTCCTCCATGCGGATCATAACCAGCCCATTCTTTTTGAGAAGAATTCACATCCGTCAATTCATTGCTTAAAAAAGAGGCATTCGCACCTACATGATAATATAATTCTCCTACACTATTCCGATGATCAATAGCAATTTCAAAACCTTTGTTCCGGACATTACCCGCATTCGTAACTGGAGTACCCGTCAAACCAAAACTACCTGGTTGTGGTACGGAAAGCAACATATCCTCCGTATCTTGGATGTAGTAATCGGCACTAATGCTCAACTTATCATTCCAAATACCCAAATCCAAACCTACGTCGAACGTCTTATTCTTTTCCCATGTAGTAGTTGTGGGCGTTACCCAATCATAACCCGTAATGGCGCCATTGTTATGCCAAGTTGTGCCAAATACAGCGTTCAACCCTTGATAAGGCGAAGATTGCGTTGCATAACGGCCAATACCATTCAAATTACCCAATACACCATAGCTGGCACGCAGCTTGACTTCATTGAAGGTCTCTTTCAAGTTCTCAAAGAAATCTTCATTCATGATATTCCAACCAATCGAACCAGAAGGGAAGTTACCCCACTTGTGCCCATCGGCAAACTTAGAGGAACCATCCCGACGGATAGATACGCTGGCCATATAACGGTCGTCGAACGAATACATCGCACGGGCAAACATAGACACCATCGACTCCTTCCATGTAGAACCGCTGGCTGTCGAAGTAGAAGAGTCTCCTGTATCAATTACATACAACCCTTCCGGCAAATAATCGCGCCCAGCCCCGAAACCACGATACCTGTTCTCTTGCGAAGAATAACCTACTACGGCGTTAATCGTATGCTTGCCGAATGTATGGTCGTAGTTAATCGTGTTTTCAATCAACCAGTCATTTTCCCAACCGGTGCTTTCGTCCAATTGTGTCTTTAAATTCTGGCTGGCAGAACTGAAGTAGTATTCCCCAATATAGTTGTAGTTGCGGCTTGTATATTTGTTAATACCTACATTAAACTTATACTTCAACCCTTCCAAGAACAAATCTACTTCCGCCCATCCGTTGATCATCAAATCAATCGAATGTTTTTGCCGATCAACAGCCTCTACATATCCGACTGGGTTTCCAGAGGCTTTTGCCCAACTCGGCGTAGTGCCCCAATGCCCGGCAATCGAATTATTGTAATCGTATACCGATTGTTGTGGAACGATATTTACCAATTCACTCGTTGTATAATCATCATAATCCTTTGTAGAGAACTTGGCTAAGATTGTATTTCCGATACGCAAGTGGTTGTTGAAGAAAGAGAAGGTGTTCTTCGTACGAAGATTCCAAGCCTCATAGCCTGTTGTCTTTACAATACCGTCCTGCTTCGTATAGCTACCCGACACGTTGAAGGTGGAAGTCTTGCTACCTCCTGATACATTCAAATTGACCTTGCTAATCAATGCCTGCTGGAATAGTTCGTCTTGCCAATCCGTTCCTTTTCCCTGCCAACCTGTCAATTCAGGAACATTCTGATTAATGTTGTTCAACTTACAGAAGTCGCGGTACTGATTACCATCCATCACATCCAACTTCTTCGCCACGGTCTGCACACCGGCATAGGCATCTACCGTAACCGTTGTCGGCATCTCTTTGCGGCCGCCCTTGGTCGTAATCAACACAACGCCGTTCGCAGCACGAGAACCGTAAATAGCTGCCGCCGAAGCATCCTTCAAGACTTCGATCGACTGGATATCAGCCGGATCCACCATATTGATATCACCATACACACCATCAATTACATACAACGGTGTAGTAGATTGTAAAGAGCTGACACCACGAATGTTGATACTCATATTTTCGCCCGGTTGGCCTGTGTTGGTCGACACTGTCACGCCCGGAATACGTCCCTGCAAAGCCGATGCAGTAGAACGCTGCACACTTGCCTGAATATCCTTAGCCGACACCGAAGATACCGCACTCGTCAGATGCGACTTCCGAACCGTACCATAACCTATCGCTACCACTTCGTCTAGCATCTCGCCGTCCGCCATCTTGATATTAATTGTGCGTTGGTTCCCCACTGTTACCTGAGAAGGCTGCATTCCCACATACGAAAATTCCAATACCTGACCCGGAGTCACACTAATCGAATAGTTACCATCTATATCTGTGATAGTCCCTTCCGTAGTACCCTTAATCACAACTGTAGCACCGACTACCGGATTGTTCTCCGAGTCTATCACTGTCCCTTTCACGGTAACTGCCTCTTGCGCCCAACTCGCCAACGAGAAGGCTCCCAACATTACCGTTGTTAATGCTAACTTTTTGTTCATACTGTTATTATTTTAATGTAAATACTATTCTATCGTGAGGATCGTGTTTTCATGATCTTTCACATGTTTTTCATATCGCAAAGATACCACATAAACAAACCTGCGGACTATCCAATTCGGTCAATCGCATTGCTCATTTCGGTCAAATTTCAGTGTTTAGGTAGTAGAAAGAAGTTAACCATAAAAGCATTCATTAACAACTATGATTGTTATGAGGCATAATACTGGGCGAAAAAGGGCATAACTGTAAATAAATGTTTTCACAACTTGCATGAAAAAGGAAACAGGTAAAGGTCTGTACGCGAGAAAAGAAACCCGCTTTGGACTGCTCGATTCGGTCAAAAGCGGGTGCTCAATTCGGTCAATGGTAAATATTTGTTTCAATTATACAATGACTCGCACGCGCTGGTAGTTCTCGCGGTACTCTTGCGGCGTGATGCCCTTGTATTTCTTAAACACTTTGTAAAAGTAGGACTGGCTGACGAAACCGTAACGCGAGGCGATGTCCATGATAGAATCCCGGCTATTGCTATTCAACTCGTGTACAATGCGGTTGATGCGGTATTCTTGCAAGAACTCCGAGAAGCCATGCCGCGTGTTTTTCTTCAGGAAACGGAAAAACGTAGAAGAGCTCATGCCCAAGTAATTCGCCAGTTCATCGGTCGTAATCGTGCGGGCCATGTGCTGCTCAATATAGCCTAACATCTTCTTCATCAGCCGGTCGTTGTCCGACAACTCGGGGACGACCTTGCTCGACAGCGTCCGCACGTTTTGCGACAAAGAGAGCTCGTAAAGGAGAATAAAGAACTTCATCACCGAATAGAACCCCTTCTCCGTCGCGATCATCCGGAGGTATGGCTGGATACGCTGAATCTCCGCCTCCCCAAACACTAACCCACAGGCAGCCCTTGCCATCATCCGCATGATGGAATCGAACTGCTTCTTCCGGAAGACCGGACTATCAAACAACGTAGGCGAGAACTGAATGGTAATTTCATGGATATCAGTCGAGCGGCAGTTTCCATCCTTCCATGCATGCTCCAGTTCGGTATTGGCAATCAACACCAAATCTTGTTCGCCAATCACCTCGTCCGAATCGCCCACCACGCGCCGCGCCCCCGCCGCGTGCTCCACAAAGTTTAGTTCCCATACATCGTGCGTATGCACCGGAAAAGTGAACGACGACTTCGTGCGCTCGAACAGCAAAAACGTGTCCCGCTCCGACAGCGGTGTCTTCTCTTTAAATACATCTATTAGCATCTTCTTTCAACCTATTTTTTACAAAGGTAATACTTTTTTCGATTCGTTACACCTCGCCCCCTTCACCGACCAGTACAGGCTGCTTTCACTGATCAGTACCGACTGCTTTCACTGACCAGTGAAAGCAGGATTCCATGAATTGCACGACATTCTGCCCCCAACCCGTCGCAGGATTGGAAATAAATGCGTACCTTTAGGCTTCAAAATAAAAGGGAATATGTTGTTAGCATCCATCATAGGGATTTTGTTCGGCTCGATATTTATCCTGCTTTATACGGTGACTATCATTGGGTTAATACTCGTCATCATTGCTGAAAACCGGAATCCGCTCAAAACGATACCTTGGGTAGTCGTCCTGCTTTTAGCACCCGGCATAGGGCTCATTTTCTACTTTTTCTTTGGGCAAGATAATCGAAAACAACGGATTATCAAACGGCGCACGTACAAACGCCTCGTCAGCCACCCCAAGACGGGCAAAATACCGGCAGATGCGTGCCACGTCCCCGAACCTTACCGGGAATTGAGCATTCTCTTGAACCGGACACGCAACGCCCCCTTGCGCTATGGCAGTCAAATAGAAGTATATACGAATGGACGTGACAAATTCGAAGCGCTGTTCCAAGACATCCGGCAGGCTAAACACCACATACATATACAATATTATATATTCGCAGACGACAAGACAGGACGCACCTTGCGGGAGTTGCTCGTTCAGAAAGCCCGAGAAGGCGTCAGGGTACGCGTGCTGTACGACGACGTGGGTTGCTGGAACGTACCGAACCGTTTCTTCCGCGAGATGAAGCAGCAGGGAATCGAGGTGTATCCCTTCTTGCGCGTAGCCTTCCCAACCTTGACCAGTAAGGTGAACTACCGTAACCATCGAAAGATTGTGGTAATAGACGGACGAATTGGATACATGGGCGGCATGAACGTGGCCGACCGGTACGTAGAAGGTGTCTCTTGGGGTGCGTGGCGAGACCTGCATTTCCGCATCACGGGGAAAGGGGTGTATGGGCTACAAACGGCCTTTCTGATCGATTGGTACGTGGTGAGCAAACGCGTCCTTTCAGGCAAAGAGTACTACCCGACGCTACCCGTGCTGACAAACACTATCATGCAAGTAGTGACGAGCGGTCCGGTGAGTCCGTGGCGCGTGCTTTCGCAAGCTGAGATTTACATCATCACCAACGCCAAGCAATATGTCTACATCCAGACCCCTTACTTCCTCCCGACAGAAGGGTTGAACCAAGCCCTGCAAATCGCCGCCCGAGGAGGCATCGACGTACGCCTCATGATTCCGCAACATTCCGATACACGGATGGCACACCTGGCAACCCGTTCGTTTCTGGCCGAGATGATACGCGCCGGGGTGAAAGTCTACTTTTACCAAGCCGGTTTCCTGCACTCCAAACTCATCCTGAGCGATGACATGGTGAGCTGCATCGGATCAGCCAATATGGATTTCCGCAGTTTGGAGCACAACTTCGAGGTAAACGCCTTTGTCTATCAACGCGAGTTTGCCCTCCAGATGAAAAAGATATTCCTTCACGACACTGAAAACAGCCAACGCATCCTGCCTGCCCTTTGGCTTAAACGACCGCTTCGCAAACGCTTTTCTGAATCATTTATGCGTCTCTTCTCGCCGCTCTTGTAAAGGCTTACAGTTATCATTCACGCATAAAGAGGCTGAAGTTCACCGAGCCATAGGCACGATGCTGTGCAAAGAGAGGAAGAGAGGAGAAATCGTAGGCGGCCGAATGCTCCATCACAAAAATACCGCCCGGACGCAATAGGTTCCGCTCCAGCACCCAAGTAGGCACTTCGGGCAACTCTTTCAACGCATAAGGCGGGTCAGCAAAAATAAAATCGAAGCTTTCGGAAGGAAGAGTTTGCAGGAAACGAAATACATCGCCCCGAATCAAATGCAAGTCCGATGTCTTCAGCTCTTTCGCCACCTTGGCAATGAAGGAGGCATGCGCGTTGTTCTTCTCGACAGAGGTCACTCGTCGGCAACCACGAGATAGCAATTCGAACGAAATACTGCCCGTACCCGCAAATAAATCCAAGGCCTCCGCATCTTCGAAATCAATCAAGTTGGCCAATACATTAAATATATTCTCTTTCGCAAAATCGGTAGTCGGACGGGCACTAAACGAAGACGGGACTTCAAAACGCCGCCGACCATATTTACCACTAATGATTCGCATACCACAATAAAGCTATTAAATCAACAGGAGCTCTAAGTATATCCGTCCCCATCAAATAAACATCTGAAGGCATCTCCAACGAATCCACTTGTCGCACATAAGTCCGCAAGTTCTTTTTTAAGGCGTCTACCACACCCATATCCCCTGTAAGCGCTATCGGATCATGTTGCATGTCCAATGGCAAACTCTTTCCTATATATAATAGGTAATAGAGCATATCAGACAACGAGGAGACCGAATAGGTATTGGCAAAAAGCAAACGTCCCTGCTCATAACATCCTACCTCCATCCGATGCGTCGAAGCCCAAACAAACAACGTCCGCGACAATTGCTCTTGGCTCTTCCGTTTCCATAGGGACAATACAGCTTGTTGACTATGCATAAAGCAGGGATTCTGTAACGAACGAGTACAAAAGTCATGCAGCTCCGGTTCCATTTCGAACAACAGAACCATTTGTGCATCCGGGCACTCGGAAGCCAGCACTTTTCCTCGGACCTTCCCGCAGTTAAAAGCATAAAGAGAAGAGATTCCCTCCTCTTCCCAGAATGCATACGGAACTAACGTATAAGGTGAATCCGTTTGCACCACATACAATTGTTTATAAGCCCAACCCAAGCAAGGTTGTTCGAAGAAAAACTCCTTGAAGGCTTCGGTATACGAACCTGCCGCATCCCACCTTACCTCCGTCAAGAAAAAGCTCCCTTTAATCCGCGCATTATAACCAGAAAAAGAAAGTCCATCCGGCAAAAGCCGGATGGACACTATGTAATTCTCACACGCTTGCGACAAAATTTCCGGAATCTGGAATGCCATAAGCAACTCGTATTATTCCCAGTTTCCTGCGTTATTATTGATTTCTTCCAACGAACCTACGCGCAATCCCGGGAATTTGCCCTGCTTCTGAGCCTTATCCTTCAAGTTGAAAGACAACTGAGGATCCATGCCACGAAGATAAGAATCAAATGGTACATCGCATACGAATACCTTAATTTCATAACCCGAAGCAGATTCCAATGTAGCAGTATCCATGTGGAACTCAATCTTATCACCCGGAACGCCCGGCACGTAACGCATGTTGGCTACATCATAACCCTTACCCAGCAAAGTATCCTTTGCAAGCACCCAAGCGGTATCACGTTTGAAACCTTTCAGGCCTTCTTTTTCTACTTCGCTCCAATTACCCGTAGCTTCAGCCTTCTGAACAATCTTTGCAGCCTTCTCTTCGGTCATACCTTTTTCCAGCTGTTCATCGCTCAAAACGCCTTCCTTCAAGACCAACGGAAGTTTCTCTTCATTCAAGAACTTCCCTAACTCATCGAAATTAGCCGCATGAACTCCGTGTACGTTCTTATACTCAATCTGAGCTTTACGGATTTCAATCAGACGGGCAATGATAGCATTGTCCCTGGCCTCTTTCTCGTTATTAAACTCAATCGGAGTCATAATACTCCGGTAACACATGTACGCCAGCACGATTATCGCCACTGACAACAAAATCTTCAAAGTAACTTTCATGGTTCCTATAATTTTTTGAATTTATTTTCCTCGGCAAATTTAAAAAAGAATATTTAAAGCGCTATCTTTATCGCGTAAAAATATTACGACAAAATGATAAATAATTTCCTAAACGGGCAAATTCTACGGAATTTCCCCCATAATCCGACCGACGAACAGCTTTTTGCCGTGCAAATGATGGCTGATTTCGTCACATCGTCTCGTCCAGACACCCTGCTTCTCCTCAAAGGATATGCAGGTACAGGTAAGACTTCACTCATCGGGACGCTCGTCAAAACGCTCAACGAACTCCGCATGAAAACCGTCCTCCTGGCTCCAACAGGACGCGCTGCCAAAATATTCTCTTTGTATGCCGGGCAGAAGGCCTATACGATTCATCGGTATATTTACCGCCAAAAAGCTTTCTCGAATGAACCCGTCGGATTCCTTGCTGCGCCAAACCTGCACAAAGATACAATTTTTATCGTAGATGAAGCATCAATGATTACAAATGATTTGTCAGATTCCTATATTTTTGGTTCGGGAAGGCTTTTAGACGACCTAATTCAGTATGTTTACAGCGGAAATGGGTGCCGGCTGATGGTCATCGGAGACGAAGCACAGCTCCCTCCTGTCCGCCAAACCGAAAGTCCGGCCCTCAATCCTCTCATCCTCCAAGGATATGGACTGGAGATTTCGGAAGCACATCTAACGCAGGTAGTCCGTCAAGCAGAAGATTCCGGAATCCTCTTCAACGCCACACGCCTCCGGGAGGCGCTTCGTAACCACACCGTCGAGGCTTTCCCGAAATTAAAGGTGACGGGCTTCGCGGATTTGCGGAAAATCGGAGGAGACGAACTCATCGAAGAAATTTCGTCTACCTACTCGCGCGATGGGCAAGACGAGACCCTCATCGTCACCCGCTCGAATCGACGCGCTACTATATATAATAATGGTATAAGGAATCGTATCTTGTATTGCGAGGAGGAACTTTCGTCGGGCGAACGTCTCATGGTGGCCCGCAATAATTATTATTGGACAGCGAATCTGAAAGAAATGGATTTCATTGCCAATGGCGAAACCATCCGTATCATCAAGGTACGACGGACCTACGAACTCTATGGCTTCCGCTTCGCCGACGTGATCGCTTCTTTTCCCGACTACGACCTGGAATTGGAACTCAAAATACTTCTCGACACGCTTCAGAGCGATACACCAGCCCTCTCGAAAGAGCAAAACGACCGCCTCTTTTATGCGGTTCTCGAAGATTATGCCGATGTTCCCACCAAAGCAGGCAAGATAAAAAAGATGAAAACCGACCCGCACTACAACGTCCTCCAGGTGAAATATGCCTATGCCATGACTTGCCATAAAGCCCAGGGCGGGCAATGGACAAACGTCTTCCTCGACCTGGGCTACATTTCTGAAGAGATGCTTGGCGAGGAATTCTACCGTTGGCTCTACACCGCATTCACACGGGCAACCCAACGCCTCTATCTTGTCAACCTTCCCCACGAATTTCAGGAAGAAGGATGAGGGAAAATATACATTATATTATATATAGGGCAACCATTCCTGTTATTTTACAAAGAAAAAGCAGAAAAAGCTTGCGCATCTCCACAGAATATGCTACTTTTGCACTCGAAAAACAGACGGGGTGTAGCTCAGCCCGGTTAGAGTACACGTCTGGGGGGCGTGTTGTCGCTGGTTCGAATCCAGTCACCCCGACACGGAGCAGGAAGGAGTTAGGCATAGATGCCTGACTCCTTTTTTTGTTTTTGTGCCTTTCTGCATAAATCCATAAGACTTACAATTCCGGCTCAGTAGAAATTTAATGGGGATAAATTTGTTAGTTTGAAGAACAAACCTTTATTTTGCAGTATGGAAAACGATTATTTGAACATACTTGCCGGTATTGTACTCCCA
>NZ_NFJB01000006.1 GCF_002159645.1 Parabacteroides sp. An277
GTCTCGCCATGAGTTACGCGAGGCTTTCGCTACGAAACAACGAATGGAGGCAAACTATTACATTCATACGGACGCCATCCAGAAGCCTTTATTCATAAAAAAGAGGCTGCGTCTATTTTGACACAGCCCCTTAAAAATATAAAATGAATCGTCAAAATAAAGAACAAATCCGTTTCTTACGCTTTCAAACCCAATACGTGGCGGAAACGACGAATGAACTCAGCAGCCTCGTCTAGCGTGAGGCAAAGCGGCGGAAGGAGACGGATGGTGTTCGTTCCGGCCACGCCTGTGAATACCTTCTCGTCGAATAAGAGGCGCGAGCGAATCTCTTTGATGGACTCTTCAAATTCTACTCCAATCATTAAGCCGCGACCGCGCACCTCCTTGATGCCCGGAAGTTGACGGAGTTGTTCCATCAAATAAGCACCGACCTTTCCGGCATTGACAACGAGATTCTCTTCATTCATAATATTCAATACAGCGATGGCGGCTGCACAGGCGAGATGGTTTCCACCAAACGTAGTTCCTAACATGCCATACACTGGTTTGAACATCGGGCTAATCAGCACGGCACCCATCGGGAAACCGTTGGCAATGCCTTTGGCCATAGTGATGAGGTCTGGACGAATACCGGCATATTGATGTGCGAAAAATTTTCCGCTTCGTCCATATCCGGATTGGATTTCGTCAAGAATCAACACAGCTTCATATTTGGTACAAAGTTCGCGGAGGCTGCGCATGAATTCGTCCGTTGGCAGCTGAATTCCACCTATACCTTGGATGCCTTCGATGATGACAGACGATACATCTCCTTTCTTCAACTCTGCCTCTACGGCGTAAGGATCGTTGAGTGGAAGATAGGTAACGTCTAGCCCTTCATTTACTGGAGCGATAATCTTCGGATTATCCGTTACTCGCACTGCAGCGGATGTTCTTCCGTGGAAAGAGTGCTTAAAAGCCAGTACGCGGCGCTTTCCGTTATGGAACGATGCTAATTTCAGCGCATTCTCGTTCGCCTCGGCGCCGGAGTTAATCAAAAAGAGTGCATACTCGTCGTAGCCGCATGCCACACCGAGCTTGTCTGCCAACGTTTGTTGCAGGCTGTTGATGACGGAGTTTGAATAAAATCCGAGCTTAGCTACCTGTTCGCTGATAGCCTTTACATATGTTGGGTGGCTATGGCCTACAGAAATAACAGCATGGCCGCCATAAAGGTCGAGGTACTCGTTCCCCTCTTTATCATACACATGGCAACCTTTGCCTTGTACGATTTCTATGTTAAATAATGGATATACGTCGAATAGTTTCATATTAGTTTCCCTTCTTTATTAAAACGCTGATGGCTTTAGATGCAACCCCACCGTTTCCTCCAATCCGAACATCAGATTCATGTTGTGGAGTGCTTGCCCACTAGCACCTTTCAGCAGATTGTCTATCATCGATACAATCAACAATTTGTCTTCATACTTTTGCAAGTAAATGAGACACTTGTTGGTGTTGACCACTTGCTTCAAGTCCGGATTTTTGTCGACGATGAACGTAAATGAATGGTCGTTATAATATTCTTCGTAAATACGACGAATTTCGCTCAACTCAATTTTGCAATCCAGATATGTGGTTGCAAAAATGCCTCGCGAGAAATTGCCTCGTACTGGAATGAAGTTGATTTGGCTCTTGAAGCTGTTCTGTAATTGTACCAAGCTTTGGTTGATTTCAGCCAAATGTTGGTGCGTAAACGGTTTGTAGATGGAGATATTGTCATTCCGCCAACTAAAGTGCGACGTGGCCGATGGTTTCACGCCCGCGCCCGTCGAACCTGTAATGGCATTCACGTGCAAATCCGAGTTCAACATTAAATGTTTGGCCAGCGGAAGCACTCCCAACTGGATGCAAGTCGCAAAGCAACCCGGATTGGCAATGTGGTTCGCTTCACAAATCGCCCGGCGGTTCAATTCCGGCAAACCATATACGAAATCGTGCTCTTCGCTCTTGATGCGGTAATCCATCGAAAGATCAATGATTTTTACATGTGCCGGAACCGTATGCGACTCCATGAATTTCCGCGTATCGCCATGCGCTGTGCAGAAGAAAAGACAATCGATTTCGTCTAGAGGCAGTTCGGAAGTGAAGCGCAAATCTGTTTCTCCATACAACCCTTCGTGTACATCTGTGATGCGATTCCCGGCGTTGCTTGTGCTGTTGATGAAGGCTATTTCTACATCCGGATGGTTGAGCAGCAGGCGAATAAGTTCGCCTGCTGTATAACCTGCCCCCCCTATAATTCCTACTTTAATCATATTTTCTCGTCCTTATGGTTCGTATAATAGACACGGAGTGGCGTAGAGAGTACTTTAATGAAGCCTTTGGCGTCTTCAGCTGTCCAACCCTTTTGCATTTCGCCATACTCACCGAACTTCGTCTTCACCAAATCGTCTGGAGATTCCACGCCGACGGTCGAGAAGGAAAGCGGACGGAGTTCGAGGATAGCCGTACCGTTTACGTTGCGTTGGGATTCCTGAAGCATTGCTTCGATGTCGCGCATTACCGGTTCCAAGTATTGGCTTTCGTGCAAGAACATGCCGTACCAGTTGGCTACTTGGTCTTTCCAGTATTGTTGCCACTTACTCAAAGTGTATTTTTCTAAGAATCGATGTGCACCGATAATCAACATCGGAGCAGCAGCTTCAAATCCGACACGCCCTTTGATGCCGATGATTGTGTCACCCACGTGCATGTCGCGTCCGATACCGTATGCTGCGCCGATCTCTTCTACTTTTTGGATAGCTTTAATCGGGTCGTCGAAGCGTTCATCGTTGACGGCTTTCAGCTCACCCTTCTCGAACGTGAGGCGGAGTTGCTCGCTGCCCGTCTTCTTTACTTGCTTTAAATAAGCCGATTCGGGCAAGCCTTGGGCTGAATCGAGGATTTCGCCTCCGCAAATCGACGTACCCCACAAGCCCACATTATAAGAATATTTCAGTTTCGTGAAGTCTGCTACATAACCATGTTCCTTTAAATAATTGATTTCGAAGTCGCGGCTTAGCGCCATATCGCGCGTCAGCGTGATGATTTCCACGTTCGGAGCCAGTACGAGGAACGTCATATCGAAACGCACCTGGTCGTTTCCGGCCCCCGTCGAACCGTGAGCAATCGCGTCTGCGCCAATCTCGTTGGCATAACGGGCAATCGCTAGTGCTTGGAAGATACGTTCAGAACTTACAGAAATAGGATAGGTCCCATTGCGGAGCACATTCCCGAAAATCATAAACTTGAGGCTCTTTTCATAATACTCCTGCGTTACATCGAGTGTTACATACTTTGTAGCACCCAGTTTGTACGCATTTTCTTCGTTTTGTTTCAATTGCTCGGCACTGAATCCGCCCGTATTGGCACAAGCAGCATATACTTCATACCCTTTTTCTTTTGCCAGATACATCACCGTGAAAGATGTATCCAATCCGCCGCTGAATGCGACAACTACTTTCTTCTTCTTTTCCATATTTTCGTTAATTAAGAATGAAGAATGAAGCATGGAGAATGGAAAAAATTGACGCCGTCATTTGTTTCATTCATCGTACTAAATCCGTTCATTCACGTTCTTATTTTTTACTTTTAGTATTGTGTTTTTATTGATGTTCCATTTTGTGTGCATCTGGGTCGTAAAGCATTCCGGTACAGATACAATAGCGGCGGTTGGTACGCTCCAGAATGTCGTGGTTGATGCATCCTTGGCATCCGCGCCAGAAGGCTTCGTCGGTTGTCAAATCGGCAAAAGTGACGGGAACGTAGCCCAACTCCGTATTCATCTTCATCACCGCCGCGCCCGACGTCAGGCTGAATATTTTCGCATGAGGCCAACGCATCCGAGCCAATTGGAACGTCATCTCTTTGATACGTTTAGCAATACCCAGTCCGCGGAAATCCGGATGGACAATCAATCCTGATGTCGTGACATACTCTTTGTTCCCCCACGATTCGATGTAACTGAACCCCGCGAATCGGTCTCCCGCCAACGCGATGACCGCTTTTCCTTCCTTCATTTTCTGTGCCACGTACTCGTGTGTCCGTTTGGCAATGCCTGTACCGCGTACTTTTGCCGCCTCTTCAATGGTCTTCAAGATCGTGTCTACATACACCTCGTGTGAAGCCTCGGCAATCATCACGTCTACTTCTACTTGTTGTTCCATATTTATTTGTTCTTATTTTCTTATTATATAATGAGTCAATGCCTCCAAGACACTTTGCCGGTTGAACCCTTCGCGCGGGATGACGAGAATCGTGTCGTCGCCTGCAATAGTACCTAAGATTTCCTTCGGTGCATGCGTGTCAATGTCTGAAGCGATACCCATGGCATATCCGGGGCGCGTCTTAATAACGGCCAAATTCCCTGAGAATTCGATATTCGGTGCTATCGTTTCCGGAGCTTGCTTGGGTGTGAACGTCTGAGATTCGGGCAATCGGTAGACATACATCCCGTTGGCATCATGTACTTTGGCTACTTTCAACTGACGAATATCGCGTGAAAGCGTAGCCTGCGTCACCACAAAACCCTCCTCATTCAAGCGCTTCATCAACTGCTCTTGATTGTAAATCGCCTCTTCTCCGATAATTCGTCCAATCGTTTCCAAACGCTCTTTCTTCGTGCTCATTTTGTATAAATATTCAATCGAGGCTGCAAAGATAGGCAATAGAATTGAATAAATATACAAATTTGATTCTCTTTTTCTGGAAAAATGAATACAACGGGAATGTTTCCCGTTTTTTTACGATGGGGAGGTGTGCCGCATTTCGGATTTTTTAGTTGTTCCAAAGATACGAATTTCCTTTTATAAAAAAGATGGTGGGGAGGGTGCGGATTCCAATTTGGAATTTTTTTTACATTTTCTATTTCGATTTTTGCTCATATGAAATATTCTTCTTATCTTACCTGCAAAAAAGTAATACTAAAAATAGTAAGATATGAAAACAGAGAAAAAGCAAGTTGAGAATTATGACCTTTTTAATGTTACTTGTGAAGGTTTTAGTGGTTATAGAGATCTTGAACCTAAAAGTAGTATAATAATAGGTAGTACCGAACGAAATAAAAATAAGTATTATGAGATTAGATTAAGTCTAATAGATATCTATGGATACAGAAAGATATATGATGAATGGGATGAATCGTATATAATCGGTAACAAAGTGTGTATAAGAATTTCAGAGCAAATCAAAAAAGAGAATGAACCAAAGTATAACTGGGAAAAGACAAAAGAATTTGTATTTGAATCATATCCTGAATTTTTAGAAGTATTGAATAAAGGAGTTAAGATTGCAGAATTAAAGAAACAGTTTGGAAATATAGATGTGAAAACGATAACCTTGAAACAGGTAACGGAAATGATACAGAAGTTAAAGAGATTATGGTAGAGGATAGCAAGCCTTCTGTTTAGTAAATATGGAACATCGAACATCAAATGTTACGTATTAAGAGTTTATTTAATAATGTGTTTTCCGAGTTCTCTGTGCATACAATAATTAAGAAGGGGAAAACGACAGTTATCGAAGGCACAGGACTTACTTTATTAAATCAATCAGGCGACGCGGCGGGCGATTTGATTCTTGCTTCCACGTGGTCTGAGGAGCCGCTCGATGACAAGGTGCCGGCCGCGAATATCACGTTGAACACAGTCACCCACATCGAATTTACGATGACGGAATACTTGACAGAAGGGAAATATTCGCTCCGCATCGAGACCTATTATAATGGGGAAGGGAATCCGCCACGCCTGGAGCCGGTGGTAATTAAGTTCCCGGAAGAGATAACGTTGTTGATGTAAACACAAAGAAAACGAAGGAGCGAAAGGCGCGAGGTTATGAATGCTTCGCGCCTTTCTATATTCCTCTGCGTCATTCTGATCGAAATAAATAAAGCCAGACGAAGGTTTCAGGGTTAAAAAAGAAGGAGGGCGAGCGAAAAGAGCAGGAGGAGAGACAAGGTGGCAAATAGGTAGCGTTTCTCCTTATTATATAAGTAGATGCAGAAGGCGAGGAGCGTGGCGTAGGAAAGGGCGAGTAGGAGTGGCGTAAAGGGACGGCTTGCGGCGAGTGGCGGGATGCGTCCCATGCGGTCGATGAAGTGACAGAAGGAGGAGGTGAGCCAGGCGACACCAGTACCGACCCAACTCCATGCGCATCCGAACTGATAAAGCATAATCCAACATAAAGCACAGGGAATAAGGAGTATGGAATAGACCGTGACAGGCAGGGCCACCAGCATCGAGACAGACGATATCTGCCCGAAATAGTAAAAGCAGAGCGGAAGCGTCCCGATTTGTGCGGCGAGACTGACCGCCACCCAGTCCCAAAGCATTTGCAAACCTGGATTTCGCAGGGCGAACCATCCGCGAATCCGGCGATAAAAGAAGAGGATGGAAAGCACGGCGAGGTAGCTTAACTCGAAGCCTAAGTCGAACAGGTAGAATGGATTGTAGACTAACATGCAGAAGGCAGACGCCGCCCAGGTGTTGTATGAATCCGCGCGTCGTACCAGCAGCTTCCCGACCAAGTAGAACGAAAGCATCAAGGCTGAACGGACGGCAGGCGATTCCATTCCGGCCAGCAAGGTAAACCCCCAAATCCCCATAAGCAAAAGTATTTGCTTCACGTACCGAAATAGCGTGTGTTCGGGAAGAAAAAACAAACAAGCCCGTAAAAAAGCATACACGACGCCGACGTGAAAGCCGCTCACCGACAAGATGTGCGCCGCGCCCGAGAAGTTGAACCGCTCGCGGATGGTCCAATCCAAATGCTGGCGATAGCCTAACGTCAGTGTGGCCAGCACGTTCTTTTCTTGTTCTGCCAAATCCAAAACATCCAACGAAGCGAGCAGGCGGAGTTGCCATTCCCGGAAATAGATTTGCCAAGCTGATAACTCATCGGTACCTTCCCAACGTAACCGGTAGCGGACATATCCAATGGATAAACACAAGAAAAAAACGGCGAAGAGCATGCCCCAATTCCCTCGCGACGCGAACGAAAGGCGTGCCTCGACAGGCTTCGTCAGAACCAAAAAGAGAAAAAAGAACAACGCCGCGCCTATTCCTATCCACCCGGGAAAAGGCACGTACGTTGCGATACATATCCCACTAATCCAAAGGATAAGCAACCTCGCGAAGGGTCGCTTCTGAAATTCTTCTGCCATTATTCATAGTTGAGGTTTGAGTTGTGAAGTCTTTTATAAAGCTTTTAAATCATGAATTACTTTTATCGGGTTCGGCGCCTTGAATACGAAACTTCCGGCGACCAAGATATCCGCTCCCGCCTCCAACAGGCGTTTGCCCGTTTCAAGATTCACACCGCCGTCAATCTCGATGAGCGTATTCAATCCTTTCCGCGTAATCATTTCGCGAAGGCAACGCGTTTTCTCTACCGAATGCTCAATGAATTTCTGTCCACCGTAACCCGGATTTACAGACATGAGCAATACCATATCGACATCTTGGATAATATCTTCGAGCAGGGAAACGGGCGTATGCGGGTTGAGTGTCACGCCAGCTTTCATACCTGCTTCCTTGATGGCTGCGATGGTTCGGTGCAGATGTGTGCAAGCTTCGTAATGGACGTTCATCATGTAAGCGCCCGTCTCGGCTACTTCGTGCACGAACTTTCCCGGTTCGACAATCATCAAGTGGACATCCATAGGTTTCTTGCAAATAGATTTCAATCCTTCCAAGACTGGAAAACCAAACGAGATGTTGGGCACAAACACCCCATCCATAATATCTAAATGGAGCCAATCCGCTTCGCTATGGTTTATCATTTCGACTTCCTGCCTTAGATTCATGAAATCTGCAGAGAGCAAAGAGGGAGCAATCAGATGTTTCATTGTTTGTTATTTATTTTATTTTCGGCAAAGGTACAAAAAAAGGGAATGCGTCGTCTGGCATTCCCTTTTTATTTCATTTACTAATTCAATATAAAGCCACACAAGCGTACATCCAATGTAGGTTCAGCATGATATGTGCGGGCAAATTGCCTCAAAAAATCAAGTGTCCGTTCGCTTGGGTTTATACCTTCGGCCCGTTTGTCTTTTCCCTTTGAATCAGTAATACAAGATGTAGAGACTTTCTTCATAGGCATTCGTTTTATTTATTTCCAATTACAATTATAAAACGAATGCCTTTCGGTTATATTGTACAAAAAGACTCGATTTTTTATCCAAACTTAAGCAATAGACAACTCGATGTGATGTTCGTCTGCCATGCGACGAAGGTTCAAGATGGCATAGCGCATCCTTCCCAAAGCCGTGTTGATGCTTACTCCCGTCAAATCGGCAATTTCCTTAAAACTCAAATCTTGATAATAACGCATTTCCAACACTTCCCGCTGATTTTCTGGCAAAAAGCGGATGAGCTTGCGGATATCGGCATAGACTTGATGTTCTACCATTTGGTCTTCAATCGTACGGTCGCATAGATTTACGTTGTTAAACAAATCTACTTCCACCTCATCATTCGATATGGTATTTTCATTCCGTTCTTGGCGGAAGTTATCTATAATCAAATTGTGAGCAATCCGTGTAATCCATGCTTTAAACTTTCCATTCTCCGTATAACGACCCTGTTTGATGGTCATGATGACCTTTACAAACGTCTCTTGGAATAAGTCTTCTGCCAATTCCTTATTCCGAACAATGAAATAAATGTAGGAATGAATGCTTGCCTTATGACGATTCAACAATACGTCGAAGGCAGCGTTATTACCTTCCGCATAAAGGATGACCAGATTTTCATCTGTCAACAAATCCAATGTATTCATTACTGCTATATTTTTTAGTTTCTTGCGTAATGTTATGCTATAGGCGATTCGTTTTTAAGAGTTAAACATATATTTATTTGCTACAAAGAAATACAATCTGGTTGAAACGACCAAATTTTTTCTTTTCTTTTTTCAAAGAATAATCCTTTGCCCGTACTTTCTTGTACGAACAAAGGATTTTTAAGGACGAAATCTATAACTATAATCCATTTCGTTTATGCCTATAATCGGATGGATTTATCGTTATGGATCTTAGAATTTATAACCAAGTGTCAACGCTACGCGCGTGGTGTTTGTCTTCAATGAGGCTGATGTCGGTGTTGCCAGCAAGTCTCCTTCGTTGGAATAAATAGGAGAGAAGGCATAGACATCCTCTTTCATGGTCTTGAAGACGCAGGCCACGTCGGCATAGAACTGGGGCGTGAAGCGATATCCAAACCCGACGGTATAGTTCGTTATGCCTTGGTCGAGCGTGTAATGGGGAATCGTCCCGACGGTTACCACCTCGGTATTGCCCTCTTTCAACGCATCACCCAGGCCGCTACCTGTCCAAGTATAGCCCGCACGGACAGCAAATTGGGGCGTGACCTTCACTTCTGCTCCGACGCGTATCGTATTGGAAATGCCCAAAAGCTGGTTGATGGCGGTGTTGGTCGAGAGGTTCTCGGTTCCATTCCGGTCGTACATCTTCATCCGCCGGTAGTTTGTCATTTCGTAATCGACGCTGATCAAACCTACTTGCCCAATGATGGCGGCCGCGCTGAATAACCACTTGTCGGGTGTGCGGTATTTATAGTCGGTCACCGCATTCTCAGGCGTGGTTATGTTTTCTATCCTTGCTGGTGTTCCTTCGATATCCGAATTGGCTTTAGCAAAATAGCTATCGGTCATCTTATACCAAGTAGGCGAGTTGTAAGCCACGCCGATGCGAAGGAAGTCGATCGGGCGAACCAAGACACCGACATTGATGCCATATCCAGTTCCATCCGTCGATAAACCATTCCATATATCTGTAAAACTTTTGAAGTCGGACGTGGAATTGTAGTCTTCAGCGTAATAGGAGCTCAGGTCGTAGTTTAGATCGGTAATCGAGAGCGTAACACCCAGCATCAGGAAATCGGAGATATTTGTACCAAAAGCGATGGCATATTGGTCAATCGCTCCTGATTCGTACATTTCTAATACGGTATTGTCCCAATTATAATTCAATCCTGTTGAATTTAGGACCGATTCATACGCGCCTCCGTTATGCTTGATAAAGCCGGCTTCATAACCTAAGACAGAGAGCCAATCGCTTACATAATTATAAGGATCGTAGGTATAATTCCCGTTGTTATCCTTTATGGCTACCAAATCATCCGGTGTCAATCCGCCTACATTGGCCCGGGCAGCTATGTAATCGGTAAGCGAAGAGGGCATGCCTCCGCCCATTCCCATCCGGAAACTCCGCGAAAAGTTCTTGAGTCGGTTATACGAGAATCCGACGTTCCAACTTACTAATCCATCGTCATGGCCGGTAGGGAAATAACCTACGTAGGCGATGTTGTCGAAGTTGAACTTGGTATCCTTTTGTTCGATATTATTGCCTTGCCAATTGCTTTTGGAGGCCATATTGGAAACATCGATCGTGGCCACGACTTCCGAACTCCGATAGATGGCCAATCCGGCGGGGTTGTGGTTCATGACAGATATGTCTCCACCCAAGGCACCGAATGCGCCTCCCATGGCCATGCTACGGGCCGTACCTGTTACGTCTCCGTTGTTTACATATTTATAAGCATCCGTTAGCCCTTGCGCGAAAGCGAAGCTGGTCGAAAGGGCCAACGCCGATGCGATTGTCAATACTTTTTTCATCTTCTAAATCTTTTCAACTTTACTATGTATTATCTTCCTCGTCCGCTTCCACGACTGCTTCCGCCTACGCTTCCTCCGCTTGAACGTCCGCCACCGAAGCTACTTCCCCGGCTGATTGAACCGCTCGAACGGGAGCTATTATAGGATGGCGTGCTATACGAACGCGTGTTGTTCCGCGGTACGGAGAGGCTATTCCGATTATTATTCAATGTACTCCGGCTATTGAACGAGCTTCTTCCCGTCGAATAAGAAGAACGGCCAGCCGAACGTCCGTTTGAATAGGAAGAGGTGCCTGTACTCATCCGTGTCCGTGAAGAAGAGGAGATGGCGCTATTCCGTGTGGAAGTCGTACCTGAGCTGCGTCCAATGGAAGAAGAACGCCCGGAGCCTCGTCCGCTATTCAAACTCTGGGACTTGAGCGAAGTCGAGTTGGACGACGAATAACGTCCTGAACCCCGTCCGCTACTGATGCCATTCGATTTCAATGAAGTGGCATTCGAAGAAGCGTAACGCCCCGAACCTCTGCCCGAGCTTGAGGTCACATGCCCTGCATTCCGTCCGCTCGTATAGACACCCTCGTTGCGTAATCCGTTCACATTTGCGGCCGGGCGACCTGTGCCTCGTTCATATCCTGAGCGTCCGTTCCGATAATGGTAAGAAGGAGCATAAGCGAAATGGTGATGGTAATGAGGATGTCCCCAATAGCCTCCATACCAGCCTCCCCAACTCCACGAAGGACCCCACCACGGGTCGAACCAAGGATCGTACCAGCCTGCATACCATCCGCCCCAACCCCAATAGTAAGGACGATACCACCAAGAGGAGTAATAACCCCACGGACGGTACCAAGGATCGTACCAACCCCACGAATACCAAGGCGAGCCAAAGTTGAGGTTGACCGATACGTTCGTGTATCCATCGCTATAATCGGTGCCATAATCGTAGGCATAATAGCCGTCGTCCAGGTATAAATCCACTTGGTCGGCTCCTACGATGGACACTTTGCTGGGCGAATGATAACGGATGATGCGTTCCGTATATTCCAAATCCGAACGGCGTTCCGGTTCTTCCTCGACCGATACTTGCGTGCGTTCTACAATTTGGTCGTCGCCCAACGCGATTGTTTCGTTGGATACTTCATCCGGCGAATAGCGTCGGTTATATGCATCCACATCCCATTCATCGGTATCTGAAGCCACACGTGTATAGGCTGCCGTGGACACGGTGTCTTCCGTGTTCACCGGTTCGTCTTGCGCTTCTGCTTCCTCTACTTTTTTATGATCTTTATTCGAACCCGAATAATAAATGTCGTCAAAAAATTGCTCTTGCGCTACGACACCGCCCGAGAGCAGAAGCATTGCTAACCAAGATGTTAATTTTATTCGTTTCATATCGTTATCTCCTTTTGCTTTTGTTGTTGGTATGATTTAGACTTTGCCATGCTTGCCTCGTTTAATTAGGATACGGTACAAAATCTACGTTCGCTTTCATTTCATCTACAAATATAGCCCATTTAGCTACAAATATAACGCATTTCTTTCGGCTTGTGTTTTAAGAAGGGAAGACTTTAACATTCATTACAAGCCTTTTGCCTTTTCCCCTATTTAATAAGAAGATGCACAGCGGAAACAAATAGCTGCATGAGAAAATATCCATCTCCGGACAATAGTACGCCCTGCCTGATAAAAAAACAGAAACATCCGAGCAATTCTCTATCTTTAGGCTAAAGATACATATCTTTAGGTTGCAGATACGTATCTTTAAGTTGCAGATATATATCTTTAGCCTAAAGATAGAGAATCTCCCGTGTGTTTTCTTTTTTAAGCTCCCTTCATTTCTTCTAATTGTAGGGTCTGTTCCGTCCATTGGTCCATGGCTTCCGATAAAGCGCGCTTTTGTTCGGCATATTGAGTATAAAGGGAAGGGTCGGAAGCTCCTTCGGGCGAAGCGAGGCGAGTTTCGAGTTCGGTGATGGATTGCTCCAGCTCTTCGATGCGATGTTCAGCTTCGGCTACCAGTTTCTCTTGCCGTTTGATTTGGCGGTTCAACTCTTTGCGTGCTTCGTAATTAAGTTTGGAATCACTCGAACTGGGAGATTCGGCATTCGTTTGCTTTTGCATCGTAGTATTCTTTTCCAGCTCTTGCAAGCTTTCGAGTTTTTTCTTTTCAAGAAAGTCGTAAATGCCGCCTAAGTGTTCTTTGACGCGTTGATGACCAAATTCATATACTTTTTCTACTAATCCATCGAGAAATTCCCTGTCGTGCGAGACGACGATGACCGTCCCGTCGAATTCCTTCAAGGCATTCTTCAGGACATCTTTCGAGCGCATATCGAGGTGGTTCGTAGGTTCGTCGAGGATAAGGAGGTTTACGGGTTCGAGCAAAAGGCGAATCATAGCCAGACGGCTTCGTTCACCCCCTGATAGTACGCGCACTTTCTTCTCAGAAGCCTCGCCTCCGAACATGAACGCGCCTAAGATGTCGCGTATCTTCGTGCGGATATCTCCTTGTGCCACATAGTCGATGGTTTCAAAAACGGTTTTGTTTTCGTCCAAGAGCTGGGCTTGGTTTTGCGCGAAATAACCAATCTTTACGCCATATCCTATCTTTAAAGAACCCTCGAACGGGATTTCGCCCATGATACATTTAACTAACGTAGACTTACCTTCGCCATTCCGTCCTACGAAAGCGACTTTCTCGCCTCTACGAAGGGTAAAATTCACGTGCTCGAAAATAAGATGTTCTCCATATCGCTTTGAAACCTCTTCGGCAATAATCGGATAAGCTCCCGAATGAGGAGCCGGAGGAAACTTCAAATTCAGCATAGCTGTATCCACTTCGTCTACTTCGATGCGTTCGATTTTCTCCAATTGTTTAATGCGTGATTGCACTTGCGAAGATTTAGTGGCTTTGTATCGGAACCGCTCAATGAAGGCTTCTGTATCGGCCAGTTTCTTTTGTTGGTTTTCGTACGCACGGAGTTGTTGCTCGCGCCTTTCTTTTCGGAGCACGACATATTCGGAATATTTTACCTTATAGTCATAAATATGCCCCAGTTCGATTTCGATGGTGCGAGAGGTCGTATTGTCGATAAATGCCCGGTCGTGTGAAACGAGTACCACGGCATTGGCCCGGGTGGCGATAAAGGTTTCGAGCCATTGGATGGATTCGATATCAAGGTGATTCGTAGGTTCGTCGAGAAGAAGCACATCCGGACGACGCAGCAAGAGCTTGGCCAATTCGATGCGCATGCGCCATCCTCCGCTGAACTCGCTCGTCGGGCGGTCGAAATCCTCTCTTCGGAAACCTAAACCTAAAAGCGTACGTTCCAATTCCGCATGGTAATTGGTCCCTCCTGCCATTTGGAATTGTTCGGAAAGATGCGTCACCTGTTCGATGAGTTTATGATAAGCATCCGATTCGTAGTCCGTCCGTTCGGCTAATTGGGCATTGAGGCGTTCCATTTCACGCTCCATCTCATGCAGATGGTCGAATGCCTGTTCGGCCTCTTCGCGTACGGTGCGTGTATCCTTTAGTTGCATGTGCTGAGGCAAATAGCCAATAGTCGTTTCTTTGGGTATGCTGACGATGCCGCCTGTAGGCGATTGAAGTCCGGCTAATATTTTAAGGAGGGTTGATTTTCCTGCCCCGTTTTTACCCACTAAGGCAATCCTATCTTTCTTATTTATAACGAATGAAACATCTTCGAAGAGGGTAAATCCCCCAAACTCTACGCGTAAACCTTCGACTGAAATCATACTTTTTTTCTTTAAATTCGGCTACAAAGATACAACACATGAAAAGATTTTTCTATCTTCGCATATTATTAACATCAAAATTTGTGACACCATGAAGAAGAAAAGTTTAACATTGTGTGTAGCGGTTGCATTGGCCGGTAGTATGACCTTTACATCTTGTATTGGTTCGTTTGGATTGACAAACAAATTGTTAAGTTGGAATCAGGGTATTAATAGCAAGTTTGTGAACGAGGTGGTATTTATCGTATTCCATATCATCCCTGTTTATGAAATTTCTTGCTTGGCCGATATTCTTATTCTTAATTCTATTGAATTTTGGAGTGGCAGTAATCCGGTGGCCGATGCCGGGAAGGTGCAGACTATTCAAACGGAAAATGGTACCTATATGGTAGAAACCCAAACGGATGGATACCATATCGAAAAGGAAGGAGATAAGGATTCGGCCGTAGATTTGGTTTACAATGACGCAGAAAAGACTTGGAGCGTAGAAGCCAATGGAGAGGCATACAAGCTGATGAAGTTTACAGGCGAGCAGGATGTGGTTATGTATCTCCCCGACGGGCAGTCGATGAACGTCGAATTGAGCCAAGCCGGTGTGATGGCTTTCCAGCAAGTAGCCCAGAATTATGGTTATTATGCCGCGCGATAATCGTTGGAATCGGATGGGATTATAACGAGAATCGTTTTGGATTATAACTATAATTACATTCAAATGTAACTATCAATACAATAAAATACAGTTATAAAAAAACAATGAAAATTACAATGAAAAAAACAATGCTGGCCGGCCTGCTTTCGGGCTTTATTGTAAGCTCGGCGTGGGCGGCCGACACGAATCCTCCTGCATTACCTTATTGGCAAGACATTCAGGTAGTGGGGGTGAACAAAGAAGCGCCTCGGGCGTCGTTCATGACGTATGGTGACCGTGAAACAGCGCTTACTTCGCAATATGAAAATAGCCCTTACTACGAGTTGCTGAACGGGACATGGAAGTTCTATTATACGGATTCGCACCGCCAGTTGCCTGCCAACATTACGGATCCTTCAACCAGTACAACCGATTGGGCTGATATCAAAGTGCCGGGAAGCTGGGAGATGCAAGGGTTTGGCGTACCTATTTATATTAATCATGGATATGAATTCAAGCCACGTAATCCGCAACCTCCGAAATTGCCCGATGATATTCCGGTAGGTGTATACCGTCGTTCGTTTGAAGTACCTGAAGGATGGGACGGACGTGATATTTATCTGCAACTCGCGGGAGCGAAAGCTGGCGTGTATGTCTATGTGAATGGAAAGGAAGTGGGCTATAGTGAAGATTCAAAGAATCCGGCCGAGTTCCTTATCAATTCCTATCTGCAACCCGGTAAGAACGAATTAGCCGTGAAAATCTTCCGTTGGTGTACAGGTTCTTACCTTGAATGCCAAGATTTCTGGCGCATGAGCGGTATTGAACGAGATGTATTCCTCTGGTCGCAACCGAAGGTGGCGGTAAAGGATTACCGCGTGATTTCTACGCTGGATGATACCTATAAGAATGGTATCTTTAAGTTGTCGGTAGATATTAAGAACCATACCAGTCAAACGCAGGATATCGAAGTGGTATATGAACTCTTGGATGCCAACAAACAGGTGGTAGCTACTTCTACGAATAAGGTGAGTGCGAAGGCAAATGCCATCACTACGACCTCTTTCGAGAAGGAAATGCCAAATGTAACTACGTGGAATGCGGAACATCCTAATCTCTATAAACTTTTGATGACGGTGAAAGAGAATGGAAAAGTGGTGGAGGTTGTTCCTCAGAATGTAGGTTTCCGTCGTTTTGAAATTAAAGAGACAACGCAAATTGCTGGTAATGGAAAGCCTTATGTGGTGTTCCTTTTCAATGGACAACCTATCAAATTCAAAGGGGTAAATATTCATGAAACAAATCCGGAGACAGGTAAGTATGTGCCAGAAGAGTTGATGCGCAAAGATCTTGAATTGATGAAACAACATAACATCAACGCTATCCGCCTTTCGCATTATCCTCAAGATAGACGCTTTTATGAACTTTGTGACGAGTATGGATTTTATGTTTATGATGAAGCGAATATTGAATCGCATGGTATGTATTATAATCTCCGTAAAGGAGGTACGTTAGGTAACAATCCTGAATGGTTGAAACCGCACATGGTACGTACTGAGAATATGTATGAACGCAATAAAAACCATCCTTGTGTGACAATCTGGTCGTTGGGGAATGAAGCTGGAAATGGATATAATTTCTATCAAACATATCTCTATTTGAAGGATAAAGAAAAGGATATGATGCACCGTCCGGTCAATTATGAGCGTGCTCAATGGGAATGGAATACGGATATGTATGTGCCTCAGTATCCCAGTGCCGCTTGGCTGGAAGAGATTGGACAAGAAGGGAGTGACCGTCCTATAGTTCCTTCTGAGTATGCGCATGCGATGGGTAATTCAACTGGAAATCTTTGGGATCAATGGCGTGCGATTTATAAGTATCCGAACTTGCAAGGTGGTTTTATCTGGGAATGGGTAGAACATGCCATGTGGAAAACGGATGCTAATGGGAATCGTTATTTTGCATATGGTGGAGATTATGGAAAAGATATGCCGAGTGATGGTAATTTTGTGTGTGATGGCGTAATTGCGGCCGATCGCACACCGCATCCGGGAATGGAAGAGGTGAAATATACCCACCAGAATGTATGGTTTGAAGCTGTAGATTTGGAGAAAGGAATTATCCGGGTGGAGAACCGTTTCTATTTTACGAGCTTGAAAGACTTTATGATTTCTTATACGGTTAAGGCTAATAATAAGTTGTTGAAAGGGAATAAAATGACTCTGGATTTAGCTCCTCAGACATCGAAAGAAATCACGATACCGTTAGGTAATCTTTTGAAACCTCAAGCTGGCGTGGATTATCTTTTGGATTTTGTGGTAACTACTACGAAAGCGGATGGATTGATTCCTGCGGGATATGATATTGCGCACGAACAATTTATCCTTCCGGTCGAGACGGTAGAAAAAATGGCTTATAAAGCGAATGGTCCGAAGCTGGACGTTACTACAGATGGAAATGAAGTGAAAGTTTCTTCTTCGAAAGTAAACTTTGTATTTGATAAGAAATCTGGCATGGTAACTTCTTACAAAGTAGGAGGCAAAGAGTATTTTGATAAAGGTTTCGGCATTCAGCCTAACTTCTGGCGTGCTCCGAATGATAATGATTATGGTAGTGGCAACCCGGCTCGTTTGGAAATCTGGGAACTTTCAAGCCGTAATTTCAATGTCACGAATGCGACGGGTGAGATTGTAGATAATACAGCTGTGGTGAAAGTAGAATACAAACTGCCGGCTGGGAATAATTTCTACATTACTTATAAGATTTATCCGGATGGTGTGATGAACGTAGCAACTCGCTTTACTCCTGCTCATCTGGATGGTGTGAAAATTGAAGTGTCGGAAGCTACGGCTACGGCTACTTTCTCTCCGGGACGCGATGACGATAAAGTGAGCGAGCGTGATAAAATGGTAGTTCCGCGTATTGGTGTCCGTTTCCGTTTGCCAGTAACCATGGATCAAGTAGAATACTTCGGACGTGGTCCGCTTGAGAATTATTGGGATCGTAAAGCGGGTTATCCTATCGGGCAATATAAGAGTACTGCCGAAGCGCTTTATTATCCTTATGCTCGTCCGCAAGAAAATGGACATCATTGCGACACACGTTGGTTAGCTTTGGGCGGAAAAGGACAAAATCTTTTGCTTGTAGCCGATGATATGATGGAGTTCAATGCCTTGCGTAACAGCGTGGAAGACTTCGATGGCGGGAAAGCAACGGATAAGCCTTTCCAATGGAATAACTTCTCTGCGGAGGAAATTGCAAACCGTCCGGAAATAGGTCCGTATGACAAGCCACGTCAAACACATACGACAGATATCATTCCGCGTGATTTCGTAGAGGTATGTGTAGATTTGAAGCAGCAAGGGTTGGCTGGATACGATAGTTGGTATTCGCGTCCTGAACCCGAATATACACTTCCGGCAGACCAAGAATATACGTGGGGCTTTACGTTTATTCCAGGAGCGAAAGCCAATAATGCAGCCAAAAAGGCGGCTTATAGCTATAAATAGCTTCTAACACTTTGTTCATATTCGATCTTTGGGGATCATTGCCTCTTCGCGAAAGCGGGAGGAAAGGTGGTCCCCTTTTTTGTTTTCTCTTCTGGCTAACTTCCATTTTTAACTAAAGCTCATATTGAGTAAAAAATGAGGATGATATTTTATCTAATCTATATATAAGTAAATTTTTTGTTCGAGATTTTACTAAATCTATAATATAGTAAAATCTCTGGAATATATTTTACCAATTATACAAAATAGTAAAATCTCTATGCTGGAATTTACTAAATCTATAATTCGGTAAAATCCAGTATCGAGATTTTGCTAAATCGACAATATAGTAAAATCTCTGCTGATATTTTTACTTGAATGAATAAATAGTAAAAATGGAATGAAGTTTGTACTGTTTTCGAAGTCCAAATAGCTTTGGCTTAAAAAAAGAAAGGCGGAAACCCGATGGAGTTCCCGCCTTGTGACTCGTATAGGATTCAAACCTATAACCTTCTGATCCGTAGTCAGATGCTCTATTCAGTTGAGCTAACGAGCCGTCCAAAATGTATTTGCAACGCTGAAAAAGTGACTCGTATAGGATTCAAACCTATAACCTTCTGATCCGTAGTCAGATGCTCTATTCAGTTGAGCTAACGAGCCTTGTTTCTCTATTGCGAGTGCAAAGGTAGTGATATTTTTTGTATCTGCAAATCTTTTGGGGAATTTTTTTTATTCCTCCTCGATTTTTTCGTGTTCGTTCTTTTCAACATTTGATGCGCAAGGCATTCAATACTTCGCGCATTCGTTCGTAAGTCGTTATACGAGTGGGTACTAAAGGTAAACGAAGCTTGTTTTCCATAAAGCCCATCATGTTGAGCATACTTTTGACGCCTGCCGGGTTCCCATCCACAAACAAAAGGCTGAACAGTTCGGTGAAACGATGGTGGATAATCCGTGCGCTTTCATAATCGCCAGCCAAACCCAGGCGCACCATTCGGCCGAATTCGCGCGGAAAAGCATTTCCGATGACGGAAATCACACCGATAGCCCCTAACGTGATGAGAGGGAAGGTAATGCCATCATCACCCGAAATGACGTTGAAGTTCGCGGGTTTGTTTTTAATGATGTCGTCCATTTGCGTAATGTTTCCTGAGGCTTCTTTTACGGCAATAACGTTTTTAAACTCGCGAGCGATGCGGAGCGTCGTTTCGGCCGTCATGTTTACGCCCGTCCGTCCCGGCACGTTGTAGAGGATAATGGGGAGCTCCGTTGCTTGGGCAATGGCTTTATAGTGTTGGTAAATGCCTTCTTGAGAGGGTTTATTATAGTATGGCACTACCGAAAGAATCGCATCGATACCTTCGTAATCGTCGTGCTTCAGCTTCTCTACAATCGCCCGCGTACAATTCCCTCCTACGCCCAATACGATGGGGATACGGCGTCGTACGCGCGTTATCACCAATTTCTTAATCTCGTCCTTTTCTTCCTCGGTCAATGTTGGAGTCTCGGCCGTGGTACCCAATACGACCAGATAATCAGCTCCGTTTTGGAGCAAATAATCTACCAATCGGCCCAATGCCTCGTAATCCACACTTTCATCTGCTTTGAAGGGGGTAACCAGTGCTACGCCCATTCCTTTCAAATTTATATCTGCCATAATTTGTAATTGCCAAATCTCTATATTATCCCACAAAAGTAAACAAATTTCAGTTATGCTGAACGGAATGTTTGCAAATAATGTAGCATTTGTGCGAATATGTAACGAATATCGCGTTTCGGTACCTCCAACGTGCAATCATAAAGTCCGTCCGATGTCTTCTTGATGCCTATCTTGAAGGGTGCCGGGTGCTTTAGTTCGAGATATTGGAGGGGCAAGTGCTCGTCTGGCACTAAATCGAGCAACATGTCGCATGGCTCTGCGCAAAAATGCTTTTCGATGGCCTCAGAAGGAAAAGCCCATAGGTTCATGTCTGCCTTCGTGCATACCAACTGCGCCTCTTTTCCCGTAGAAGAAACCTGTGTATCTGGGGCGAATACGAGGCAATGTACCTTTTTCCCCATGGCTTCCAGTTGTGCTATGCACGCTTCCGCTTCCGCACAGTCTTTTTGTAAATAGATTATACACAGGCTTTTTACCTCGTTCCATGCGAAGAAACGACGCCGACGCGCCTGAGGATGTTTCAACAGCTCTTGTATCCGTTTCCGGATAAAATAGTAGGACAAAATCATGCTTTGTTTGTTCTTTTTCCTTCGTTCAACCTCCCGACAAAGGTAGGAAAAGTTTCTTTTCTGAACAATAGGAGCCGAAAACTTCCGCGACAGGAGGAGAAACTTGGAAACCCGGCGTGAAAACTTCGATAAGTAACTATCTATTCTTTACGTATCGTCGATGTTTGTACGAATATCGTCGATATTTATATATCTTTATGTTGAAGATATAAAAATATCGTCGATACGTAAAGAATATATCGGTACTTTCGCCTATTTCCATCGGGCATATTCCCGTTTTTTGCCCAGGAAAACCGGAAAAACAGGGAGGCAATTAAACAAATGCAGGGGAGGATTTGTTTTCTCTAAAACATTTATCGTATACAACCATGAAATATGTAATTATCGGAGGCGTAGCTGGAGGAGCGACAGTAGCCTCGCGCTTAAGAAGAATGGACGAGCAGGCGGAAATCATCCTCATTGAACGGGGAAAGTTTATTTCGTATGCCAATTGCGGTTTGCCTTATTATATAGGAGGAACCATAGCGGACAGGGGCGACCTGTTAGTACAAACCGAGGCGGGATTTCGGACGCGTTACCGGATTGACGTACGGACACGCCAAGAGGTTACGCGCATATTTCCAGACAAGAAAAAAATCGTAGTGCAGAATATCCGTACAGGTGAGAAGTATGAAGAGGAGTACGACAAATTGGTGCTCTCGCCCGGTGGTTTCCCTTATCAGCCTTCGATTGGCGGAATAAGCAACCCTTTGATATTTACGTTGCGTAGTTTGCAAGACGTAGATTTCCTTAAAAAGTTCATTACAAATAGAAAACCCAAGAAGGCCGTCGTAGTAGGAGGCGGCTTTATTGGCTTGGAAATGGCGGAAAACTTGCAGAAAGCAGGTTTGGAGGTGGTGATTGTCGAATCAACTCCGCAAGTGATGCCTCCATTGGACTATTCGATGGCGGCTATTGTGCATAAGCATTTGCGCGAAAAAGGCGTAGAGTTGGTGCTGGGCGATGGCGTGGTTCGTTTTGAAGATACGGATGATGACGACCATGTAGAGATTGAATTGAAAAGCGGACAGAAGATAATTGCCAACTTGGTCATTCTGAGTATTGGTGTACGCCCAGAGACCTTGCGAGCCCGTGAGGCACATTTGGAAATAGGCAAGCGTGGAGGTATTCTGGTGAATCCTTACCTTCAAACCTCCAATCCGGATATTTATGCCTTGGGCGATGCGATCGAGGTTGAACATCTTATTACCCATCAATCCGTTCACATTCCACTGGCAGGACCGGCCAATAAGCAGGCGCGTATCGTAGCTGATAACTTGGTGTTTGGCAATAAAGAAATTTACAAAGGTTCGATGGGGACTTCCATTGCGAAGGTATTCGACTTGACGGTCGCATCCGCCGGAGCCAATGCCAAACTTTTGCAACGGGAACGGATACCATTCATTGCTTCTTATACGCATGGTAGTTCTCATGCCAGTTATTATCCGGGGGCATCTCCTTTATCGATAAAGATTTTGTTTGCTCCTGAGACGGGTGTTTTGTTGGGGGCACAAGTGGTTGGTACGGAAGGTGTGGATAAACGTATTGAGATGTTGGCACAAACAATTCAACATGGAGGCACGGTACAAGACCTAATGGAGCTGGAACATGCTTATGCACCACCTTATTCTTCGGCCAAAGACCCAGTGAACATGGCGGGTTACGTAGCGGATAACATTTTGAAAGGTAAGGTTCGTATCATGACATGGCGTGAAGTGAAATACCTGCGGCGAGCTACTGTCAAGATTGATGTCCGGACACGCGAAGAGTTTGCCCAAGGTTCGATTCCCGGTTTCATCAATATCCCGTTGGATGAACTTCGAGATCATTTGCAGGAGTTACCGCGTGGTGTGATGATTGTCCTTACCTGTGCGGTGGGTTTACGTGGTTATGTGGCTTATCGAATCTTAGCTCAGAATGGCTTTAATGAACTACGTAATCTTTCGGGAGGCTATAAAACATGGTATATTGCCACCCATTATTAGAGAAAAAGAAAGCCAAGGTCGCTGAATCAGACCTTGGCTTTATCTTTTATTTTACCATTTCTTGAATAATCTGGATTAATTCGCCTCCGATTTCTTCCGCCTCTTGCATGGTATGAGCTTCGGCATATACGCGGATAATCGGCTCGGTGTTACTCTTTCGTAGGTGAACCCATTTGTCGGGGAAGTCAATTTTCACGCCATCTATGTCGGTAATGTCATATTGAGCAAATTTCTCTTTTACCTTTGTCAAGATAGCATCCACATTGATTTCGGGTGTTAATTGCACCTTTTGTTTCGAGATGAAATAAGGAGGATATGTGGCACGCAGTTCGCTTACCTTCATCTGCTTCTTAGCCAAGTGAGTCAAGAAGAGAGCGATACCAACCAATGCATCACGTCCATAATGGCTTGCTGGATAAATGACACCGCCATTTCCTTCACCTCCGATGACGGCATTCGTCTCTTTCATCTTGGCTACAACGTTTACTTCGCCCACAGCGGCAGCATTGTATTCGCATCCAGCATAACGGCGCGTTACATCGCGAAGTGCCCGGCTCGAACTCAAGTTGCTAACGGTATTGCCCGGCGTGCGGCTCAATACGTAATCCGCTACGGCTACTAAGGTGTATTCTTCGACAAACATCTCTCCATTTTCGCAAACAATGGCCAGACGGTCTACATCAGGGTCGACTACAAAACCTACATCCGCCTTCTCTGTCCGGATTAAATTGGAGATATCGGTTAAGTTCTCGGGCAGTGGTTCTGGATTGTGGGCGAAATGTCCTGTCGGATCGCAATTCAGTTCTACTATTTGCGTTACACCTAATGCCTTTAATAGGGCAGGAATGGCAATACCCCCTACCGAATTGACGCAATCGACCGCCACTTTGAAGTGGGCTGCCTTGATAGCTTCTACATCTACCAAATCCAATTTCAGGACTGCGTCAATATGTTTTTGGATATAATCTGTCTTTGTAATTACTTTTCCCAAATGGTCTACGTCGGCGAATGTAAATTCATCTTTAGCCGCCAAGGCTAATACTTCAGCCCCTTCGGCTGCATTCAAGAATTCGCCCTTCTCGTTCAGGAGCTTCAACGCGTTCCATTGTTTGGGATTATGGCTTGCCGTCAGGATAATACCTCCGCAAGCTCCTTCCATGGTGACGGCTAATTCCGTCGTAGGAGTAGTGGCCAGGTCGATATCTACTACGTCGAATCCCATCCCCATCAAGGTACCTAATACGACGTGTTTCACCATCGGGCCAGAGATTCGTGCATCTCGTCCGACCACGATTCGGTTGGTTGTTACTTTCGTATTCTTACGAATGAAAGTGGCATACGCGGCTACGAACTTCACGATAGCCAGCGGATTGAGACCCTCTTCCGGATTTCCTCCGATAGTCCCTCGTATGCCGGAAATAGACTTAATCAGTGTCATAGTATAATATAGTTAAACAATGTATTATTTTCAATTGGAATCGTTTTCAATTATAACTGTTTTCCTTGGCGAATCCAACGAGAATCGTTTTTATTTCTCGAAGATATATCGAACTCGCTCGTAATAAACCGGGTCGCCCGATTGCAAGAACATCGATGAGGAGACCTTAAAAGGTACGATGAGTTTCACTTCCGAGCTATCACCTACATATTGCAAACCGGAGGCCAATCCTTCGCTTACGAAGTTGCTAAGGTAGTTATTCCCGTCCTCGGACGAGGCATAAGCTTGAATCGTATTATAGTACGAAGAGTACGAACATACCATCGTCACCGGGAAAGCACTGCTGGCAAACCCGTCCCATTCAAGTGTATCGTTCATGAAAACCCGCGCCTTGAAGCGGCAAATCACATTCTGGCGCGAACCCATGTGATCTCCGTTACCCGAGTCGATAACGTTGATGTACACGTCATTGTCCATCAAATAGAACTCGTTCTCGGCAAATACGCCATCAGCTGGATACTCGTCCAACACCACAATTCCTTCTTCATCAATCAATCGCTCGATGGCATCCCGCTCATCTTTCAGCATTTCGGCATACGATTTGTTGTCGTCACATGCCGAGAAAGCCCATGCAGCACACCCAAGCAATACCCATCCAACTATTTTCTTCATTGATTCTTTATTATATAATGAATAATTTCGAGCGCAAAGATACGGATTCTCAAAAAATCCTGGCACTTTATTCGTCGTATTCTTTTGTTAAACTTGGATTAAACGTTTCTAATGCGCGTTCGAAAATCTGGACGGCTTCGTCCAACCGGCCATAATATTCCCCGCCGGCAGCGTTCTTATGCCCTCCTCCATGAAAGTAGGTCGAGGCAAATTCATTACAAGGAAAGTCTCCCACCGAACGAAGCGAAATCTTCACATACTCTTTATCTTGGCGGATAAAGGCACTGAAACAAATCCCTTCGATGCTGAGGGGCATATTGACGAATCCTTCCGAATCGCCTGATTTGTAATTGAATCGCCATAATTCCTCCATCGAGAGTGTAATCAATGCGGTGCGTTTCTCTGGATAAAGTTTCATTTTCCGGTAAAGGACATATCCTTGGAGGCGCAAACGAGATTCGGGATATACCTGGAATACATTCCGGTAGATTTTGTCTTTGTCGATGCCTTTCTTAATGAGTTCGGAGATGATGGTGTAAATCTCTGGTTTGTTTGAATTGTAGGTGAACGCTCCCGTGTCGGTCATCATGCCTGTATAGATACAGGTGGCCGCCTCTTGCGTCATCAAATCGAACATGCCCATCCGGCAAATGAAGCGGAAAATCATTTCGCTTGTCGAGGAAATTTCCGGATGTGAAATCGTCAAACGGCAAAAGTCTGCCGGGTTCAGGTGATGGTCAATCAACACCCTCCGTCCAGGAGCTGCCACCAGTGCGTCCGCCATCTTCTCAACTCGCTTCGGTTCGTTGAAGTCGAGGCAGAAAATCACGTCTGCTTCTTGGAGCAAACGATTGGCAAACTCTGTGTATTTCTCGTATATAATAATGTCTTTTGCTCCTGGCATCCATTTGTAAAACTTCGGGAAATCGTTAGGGACAATGACCGAAACGCGCTCTTTCTCGCAAGCATTCAAAAAATGGAACAGCCCAAGTGACGAGCCAATTGCGTCACCGTCGGGCGAGACATGGGAGACAATTACAAACCGTTCTCCTTTTTCTACATATTTTTTCGCTTTCTGAATCTTTTCTTCCGGAATGATTTTCGTAATCATGTTAGTCTTTCTTGTTTGTCCGGCAAAGATACGCTTTTCTTGGAAAATCTTTGTCTTTGCGGCGGAATATTTGCAAACTGCCAAGGATGGTATGTTGGAATGTACTTGTGCGTTGTGTCGGAAAGGATATGTCCATACGCTATTAGAGTGCGAGTGTTCTCGTCAAAGCGTGCTCTATTCGTTGCAAAACGTATGGAATGGCAAAGATTTTCCGTAATGCTTTGCCATTCCATTTGGCAAGGTGCCTCTGATTACAGGATGAGGATTGAAACCCACTGAGAAGGGGCTTCGCTCTTATTTCTTTATTTCAATCTTTTTGATAAACCGCGCTGGGTTGCCTCCTACCACCGTCAGAGGCGGTACGTCGTGCGTTACGACACTGTTGGCGCCGACGATAGCACCATAGCCGATGCGCACGCCAGGAAGGATCGTGGCGTTGATACCAATCCATACCTTGTCTTCGATGATGATGGGCTTGCCATAGGTTGTGCTGCGGTTGTCTGGGTTCGGGTCGTGGTTGATGGTAATCAGGTTTACTTTCGGAGCGATAAATACATTGTCGCCGATGGTAATGCCGCACCGTCCGAAGAAGGTACAGCCTTGTTGAATCCAACAACCTTTGCCGATTTGAATATGTTTGCCATAGTCTACATAGAACGGGGGAAGCAGGGTGGTGGATGGGTCTATCTCCTTTCCGGTAATGCGGCTCAGGTAAGCGCGTACCTCTTCCGGCGTGTGATAGCCTGTGTTCAGTTCGTAAGCCAGCTTCATGTCGTCGAAGATGGCGCTGATGAGTTGGTCATAACCCGGTTCGTGGGGCGAAACCATGGCGCCCGAAAAATCTTTCTCAAAAATGTCCATACAAATTTCTTTTTACTTTATTTGTTATACTTTCTATCCTTGTCTGAGTTCGTATGCAAAGGTAATGGGTTGTCTTGGGTGGGGCTATAACTATCTTACGGATGGAAGTAACCTTATTACGGATGTTGCGTTTTTCCCGGTATCCGTCTCGTTTATGCCCATTTGTTGGTCTCTTTCTTTGGCAATGAGTATCTCTTTGTTTTGTATTGAGATAGCAAAAGTGGCACTTTTGCCTATCATCAGTGCCGCTTTTACCTATCATCAGTGCCACTTTTGTTTATTCAAGATGAAAGAACGATTTAATTTATTCGCTTCAGAGATGTGGTAGGGGCGATATGTATGCTCTCTTTATTCCTTAATCTTTTTTATCCCAACAACTGGGAATCGGAAATAATTTCCCTGTATATTTGTGTGTAGAATCAGATTTAAAAGAAAAAAAGGTATGATAGGTAGAAAATTAAGAGTCTTTGTTCTCGTGGCCCTTTTGTGCGGTTCCTTTTCGCTGGAAGGCATGGCGCGTACGGGAAAACAGTTGGCAAAAGAGGATTTGGAGGGATGGTATGTAGGCGTGCAAACCGGTTTCCCGTTTGCGGTAAGTACTTTTACGAGTTTTGGTACGGATAAAGCACGCTTTGGATGGAATGCCATTCCGTATGTAGGGTATCGTTTCAATCCGGTGCTTTCGTTGGAAGGGCAGGCTTTATGGGGAAGAGTGCATCTGAGTTCCCGGGAAGCGCAAGCGGATTATGTATGGGACGGATGGCGTTTCGGCGATTTGCAGAGCGACGTGTTTACGCAACGTTATACGGTGCAGCTGAACGTGAACCTCTTGGGTTTCTTTTCCCAGACACGTTACAGCCGCTGGAATTTGGAGGTCTCGCCTTCCGTTTCTGCCATCGGCACCCAAGCGAATATTCGTCCTATCGAAGGCGGGAATCATCTCTTGGAGAGCGACCCACGATGGCATGCAGGCATAGGAGCCAACATACAATCCTCGTATCGCATTACCCGGAATTTCTTCGTAGGGCTTTATAGCAATATCCATTTCTTGACTGGACGGCAACTCGACGGGGTGCCTGCCGGAGGATATGGTTCCAATTATATTTGGGACGTAGGTATCAACCTGGGTTGGGCTTTTGGCAAGAAACGGTAACCGAAACGTTATGACAGTTTGGATTCCTCTCACTTTTCGGAGGAAGTGCCGGAGGTTGATTTCCGTAACACATACACTTTGTGCGTACCGATACCTTCGCTACCGATACCCGATGTGGCTTCAGCCTTCCAATGTCTCAGCTCTTTAGCTGCGGTGTCGCGGAGCAATCCTGTCAGTTGGCAATAATCCGTTACGGTAAGGAAGGGATGCGTTTCCAGATATTGTTTAGCCAGCGCCAATCGTTCCTCGGGAGTGTATTGAGTAGAAGATTTACAGAATTTACGTGTCGAGCGTTCCAATGTGCAATGCGCATTGGTTCGCCGAAGCAATTCTTTATCTGCTTTGAAATGGACATTGTCGATTTGTATATTCGTGGCATTACGCTTTGTACTTCCAGCTTCGCCCATTTCTCGTTCAACCCCTTTTCGTAGTCCCAAAGCAGGCGAGAAGACGCCGATGCCTTCAATCTTGACCGAGCGGCCCGAAGCCATTTCGTATGCGATTTCCTCGGCCAACGCCTGCACAATACCCTTCACGTCTCCAGAAGTAAAGCTGCTGGCTTCACAAATCTTCTCTATGATATTTTCTAAATTAGCCTGTCCCCACAACTTCATGCGCGGGAAAAGGATGCGTTTGCCCTCTTGATTGGGCAGGTTTGATTCTTGCATTTCGTACGATGCCATAATGGGTTGTCTCCTTTAAAATATAAGGGAAAATTCCGCCCCTCATCCAGGAAAATCCTCCGAATGGCGGACCAAACTTTCCGAAGTTACGATTAAATCTCTATCTTTAGGCTAAAGATATATATCTTCAACCTGCAGATATGTGTCTTTAACCTAAAGATATGTATCTGCAGCGTAAAGATACAACATTCTTCCCGTGTTTACAAGTTTTTCTTAACGAAGATGTCTTTTTTAACAAGCTTTCATGTTTTGTTCTTTGTTTATATGGATTGTTTTAAGGTAGAAATTCTTTTACTTTCACCTCTTTCATCTTAAGTACTTCGGCAAAGAAACGTTTCACGTCTTCGGTTGTGGTTATCGCTTGCAAGCCTTTATGAACTACGATAGAGGCATTGGCCAGCACGATGTGATTCTTTCCAGGACGGAAAAGCACCATGCTTTGGTAGTTGCCTTTATATAGATAGATAGAGGTAAAGCGTATATTCTTTCAAATCAGGATAGAGGAAAGCATCCTCGGTAGTCAGCAAAGAGGTTGCAGCCAATATGTCCGACCCCTCGCGTGCGTTTATTTGAGTAGGGATAGCACGTAAAAGGCGGTCGATTAAGAGAGGCTTTGTTACGCCTGATTGGCTAAGCAACTCTTTGATCTTTTCCGTCTGCAGATGTTGGATGCAAAATATCTTCCGGGGTGTGTCATACGATTGTTTTCCTATATCTTCGACCCATGATTTGATTCTTTTTGCATGTACGGAAACGAAGTCTACCTCATTGGCAAGCAACTGCATTTGATGCGTTAAACGCAAACCTTGTTTTTGCAGGAAGGTGTAATCGTTTGTTACATGGATAGACGTTGCATCGTCAGCACTCCCGATAATGCCTATTGTATTTTCCTGCGAATAGGCCGGGCCGAAACAAAAGAAAAGCAATAAGAAGAAAAAGATGAATGTCGTTCTCATATGCATTGGAATTTATCGAGTGTAAAGATAGTGATATTTGATAAAGTTTCCAATTTATGTCCGTTCTTATCAACTTTTTGCATTGAAGAGGATGCAAATAAGCGATTAATTGTTACTTTTGCACGTTGACATCAACAAAGAAAAGGAGCAAACATGGATGTAGCGATCATTAAATACAATGCAGGAAACATTCGTTCGGTAGATTATGCCCTGCGACGCTTAGGGGTTACGCCCCAGATTACGGCAGATAAGGAAGCACTTGCCAAGGCAGATAAGATTATATTCCCTGGTGTAGGCGAAGCATTTACAACCATGCGTTTCTTGCATGAAGAGGGGTTAGCGGATTTCATTCGCGGGTTGCGTCAACCGGTATTGGGCATTTGCCTTGGAATGCAGCTCATGTGTCGCCATTCGGAGGAAGGCGATGTAGATTGTTTAGGTATTTTCAATACGGATGTGCGGCGTTTCGTTCCTCAAAGACATGAAGATAAGGTGCCCCACATGGGATGGAATACGTTAAACAACGTGAAGAACCCGTTGCTGGATGTTTCGCTGGAAGGCAAATTTGTTTATTTTGTGCATAGCTATTATGTGCCGTTGTGCGAACATACGATTGCTACGACCGACTATATACATCCGTTTAGCGCTGCGCTCCAGAAGGATAATTTCTATGCTACGCAATTTCATCCGGAAAAGAGCGGTTCGGTGGGCGAACGGATATTGAAGAATTTTCTTACCCTGTAAATAGACGAAGCGATGATTGAACTGATTCCAGCCATTGATATCATAGAAGGCAAATGCGTCCGCCTTTCACAAGGTGATTATGGAACGCGGAAAGTATACGGTGAAGACCCGGCGGAGATGGCTCTCCGATTGGAAGATGTGGGCATCCATCGCTTGCATGTCGTGGATTTGGATGGCGCCAAGGCGGGACATATCGTGAATTACCGGACATTGGAAAGAATTGCCACGCGGACCAACCTATGCATCGACTTCGGTGGAGGCGTGAAGCGCGACGAAGACTTACGCATTGCCTTTGAAAGCGGAGCGCAGATGGTAACGGGTGGAAGCGTAGCCGTCCGTGAACCGGAACGGTTTCTCTCTTGGTTGAAGCAGTATGGAAGCGAGCGGATTATTCTCGGTGCCGATGCCAAAGATAGGAAGATTGCCGTCGGAGGATGGGAAGAATCGACCGCACTTGAACTGGTTTCGTTTATTCAAGAATATGTACAAAAGGGTGTTCGGAAAACGATTTGTACGGATATTGGTAAAGATGGCATGTTGCAAGGTCCAGCTGTCGATTTGTATCAAGACATACAACGCGAAGTACCAGAAGTATATTTGATTGCCAGCGGAGGCGTTAGTTCGATAGCCGATATTGAACGTTTGGCGGAAGCAGGCATACCGGCAGTCATCTTTGGAAAAGCCCTTTACGAAGGACGTATTTCATTTCAAGAATTGGAAAGATTAATGAGGAATTGAGCATGAGTTTAGCAAAACGAATTATACCCTGTTTGGATATTAAGGACGGAAAGACGGTGAAGGGCATTAACTTCGTCAATTTCCGCGACGCAGGAGATCCGGTCGAATTGGGTGCCATGTATAGCCGTGCCGGTGCGGACGAGTTAGTCTATTTGGATATTACAGCTTCGCATGAGGGACGGAAGACATTCACCGAATTGGTACGCGAGGTAGCAGCACATATCAGTATTCCATTTACGGTAGGTGGGGGCATTCATGAATTGCAAGATGTAGACCGCCTTTTGAATGCTGGAGCGGATAAGGTATCTATTAATTCGGCAGCTATCCGAAATCCGAAGTTGATAGACGAGATAGCGAGTCATTTTGGTAGTCAGGTATGCGTGGTAGCTATCGATGCTAACCAAGAAGATGATGATTGGATTTGCTATTTGAACGGAGGACGTATTCCTACGGATAAACACCTCTTCGATTGGGCACGCGAAGCTGCAGACAGAGGAGCAGGTGAAATCCTTTTTACCAGCATGACGCATGATGGCGTGAAGACGGGATATGCGAACGAAGCACTGGCACATTTGGCCGACGAACTCCCTATTCCCATCATTGCTTCAGGCGGGGCAGGGCAGATGGTACATTTTCGTGACGCTTTTCTACAAGGAAAGGCAGATGCGGCATTGGCTGCGAGTGTTTTCCACTTTGGGGAGATTCAAATTGATGTATTAAAAATGTATTTGCAGCGTGAAGGTATAAATGTAAGGCTATAAGTTAGTGATTATATATGGTAAATTTAGATTTTGAGAAAATGGGCGGATTGCTTCCCGCCGTAATTCAGGACAGCATGACGAATAAAGTCCTGATGTTAGGCTTCATGAACGAAGAGGCTTATCAAAAAACATTGGAAACAAATAAAGTGGTCTTTTTTAGCCGGACGAAGAATCGTCTTTGGATGAAAGGGGAAACGTCTGGAAATACGTTGCAAGTCGTATCCATTACGCCGGATTGCGATTGCGATACCATTTTGATTAAGGCGATTCCAGCAGGACCCGTTTGCCATACGGGTTCGGGAACTTGCTTTGGCGAGAAGATTGAAGAGGACGTGATGTTCTTAAAATACCTTCAGAGCTTTATTGAACGTCGCCGGATGGAAATGCCGGAGGGTTCCTATACGACTTCGCTTTTCCAGAAAGGGGTAAACCGTATGGCGCAGAAGGTGGGCGAAGAGGCTGTCGAAACGGTTATCGAAGCTACAAACGGGACGGAAGACCGTCTGGTATACGAAGCTGCCGATTTGATTTATCACTTGATGGTACTCCTCACCAGCAAAGGTTTGCGTATCGAGGATTTGGCACGCGAATTGAAGAAACGGCATAAAGAATAAGAGACGATGGAAGATGCGGTCTTACTTCAATTGGATGGAATAGAAATTTGCCGGGACGAGAATCTGATTTTGCAAGGAGCTTCGTTTACGCTTCACGCGGGCGAATTTGTCTATGTGATTGGTAAAGTAGGTTCGGGAAAGAGTAGTTTGTTAAAAGCGCTCTACTGTGAGATTCCCCTCTGTAAGGGAGAGGCTCGGTTGTTGAATTACAATCTCCGAAAGATAAAGCGAAAGGATGTCCCCTATTTACGTCGTAAGTTGGGGATTGTTTTCCAGGATTTCCAATTGCTGACGGACCGCTCTGTCATGAAGAACCTTGAATTTGTCCTTCGGGCGACGGGCTGGCGAAACAAGCGAGATATTCAACGTCGCATCGATGAGGTACTTCAACAAGTGGGCATGCAGAACAAAGGATATAAGATGCCGCATGAGCTTTCTGGTGGCGAGCAGCAACGCATCGTTATCGCACGGGCTTTGCTTAATGCACCGGGTATCATCTTGGCGGATGAGCCGACGGGTAATCTCGACCCGGAGACCAGCGGGCAAATTGTCCGCCTTTTGCATGAGATTTGTAAGAAAGGAACAGCCGTTATCATGACGACGCACAACTATACGCTGGTACATAATTATCCGGCGCGTATTGTGAAGTGCGAGAATGCTTGTTTATATGATGTGGATAATTAAATTATTCGTAACTTTGCACCCGCATCTTTACTGGTTGGTTGAGAATAAATAAATTATTAGACAAAGGAAATGAAAGTATTAAAGTTTGGCGGCACGTCTGTGGGTTCGGCACAGCGCATGAAGGATGTCGCAAATCTGATTGTGGGAGAGAAAAACATCATTGTGCTCTCTGCCATGTCGGGAACTACCAATTCGTTGGTGGAAATTTCGGATTATTTGTATAAGAAGAATCCGGATGGCGCGAACGAGATTATTAACAACCTCCTGCACAAATATCTGGGGCATATTGAGGAACTTTACAGCACGGAAGAGTATAAGCAGAAAGCACGTGAATTGGTGATGGTTCATTTCGATCATATTCGTTCTTTTACGAAAGACCTTTTCACGCTGTTTGAAGAGAAAGTGGTGCTGGCGCAGGGTGAGTTGATGTCGACGGGCATGATGGACCTCTACCTGAAGGAACGGGGTGTTCATTCGGTCATGATTCCGGCGCTCGATTACATGCGGACGGACAAGAATGCAGAACCGGATCCCGTGTATATCAAGGAAAAGCTCTTGAAACTTCTCGACGAACATCCGGAGGCCGACCTCTATATTACGCAGGGCTATATCTGCCGCAATGCGTATGGCGAGATTGACAATCTCCAGCGCGGCGGTAGCGATTACAGTGCGTCGCTTATCGGAGCGGCTATCAAGGCGGAAGAGATTCAGATATGGACCGACATTGACGGCATGCACAACAACGACCCGCGTTACGTCTCGGGTACTTCCCCGGTTCGCCAACTCCATTTCGAAGAGGCGGCTGAACTGGCTTATTTCGGGGCGAAGATTTTGCACCCGACGTGTATCCTCCCTGCCAAGATTAACAATATTCCGGTACGCCTGCTCAATACGATGCAACCAGACGCGCCGGGCACGTTGATTTCCAACCAGACGGAGAAGGGGAAAATCAAGGCAGTAGCGGCTAAAGACAACATTACGGCTATCAAAATTAAGAGCGGACGTATGCTGCTGGCCACGGGGTTCCTCCGCAAGGTGTTTGAAATCTTCGAAAATTACCAGACGCCTATCGACATGGTGACGACTTCGGAAGTGGGTGTGTCTGTAACCATCGACAACCGCAAGCATCTGGAAGAAATCGTAACGGATTTGAAGAAGTATGGTACGGTTTCGGTCGACGAGGATATGGTCATCGTTTGCGTCGTGGGCGATTTGGAATGGGACAACGTGGGCTTCGAAGCGCGCATCGTCGACGCGATGAAGGAGGTGCCTGTCCGCATGATTTCGTACGGAGGAAGCAACTTCAACGTATCGCTCCTCATCAAGGCGGCCGACAAGCAGCGTGCCCTGCAGGCGTTGAGCGACCATTTGTTCAACCGCAAATAAAAAAGAAACAACCGAAGGCTGCGTTCCGCTCCGTTTGGTCCGAAAAGGGAGAGCGATGGATGCAGCCTTTTTCTGTATCCTAAGAAAAAGGATTTGGCGAAACCGTTTTGCAGTCGTTGCAGTGCCTCTTCGCGTGTCGCGAAACCGTTTTGCAATTGCTGCAAAATCTATTTTTTAGACTGAAAATTAAAGAAGAATATGTATATACTGAAAGGAAAGTTTCCGATAGAGAAGTTCGAGGCGTTACAGACGCCGTTTTATTATTATGACATGAAGTTGCTGGGCGAGACGCTGGAGATGGTCAAGGCCGAGTCCGGCAAGTATGGATACCACGTGCATTATGCCGTGAAGGCAAACGCCAACCCGCGCATCTTGCAGACCATCGCGGCCGCCGGATTGGGTGCCGATTGCGTGAGCGGCGGGGAAGTCCGGGCGGCGTTGGAGGCTGGTTTCCCGGCCGAGAAGGTGGTCTTTGCCGGCGTGGGCAAGGCGGACTGGGAGATCGATTTGGGATTGGATGCGGGTATTTTCTGTTTCAATGTCGAGTCGCTGGCTGAATTGGAAATCATCCACGAGCGGGCGGTGGCGAAGGGAAAGACGGCGCGCGTTGCGTTGCGCATCAACCCGGAAGTAGATGCCCATACCCATGCTAAGATTACGACGGGGCTCAAGGAGAACAAATTCGGTATCAATCTGGCGCTGCTGGGCAAGGTGCTCGACGCGATGGTACCCATGCAGCACGTACAGCTTGTGGGCATCCATGCGCATATCGGTTCGCAGATAACAGATATGTCCGCGTTCCGCAATTTGGCCATCCGCATGAACGAGATTCAAGACGAACTGGAAGCGCGCGGTATTCAGGTCGAGAACCTGAACTTCGGCGGAGGCTTGGGTATCGATTATTACCATCCGAACCATCTGCCTATCCCGGCGTTCGACAATTACTTTGCCGTGTTTAAGAAGCTGTTGCAGCTTCGTCCGGGACAGCAAGTACACTTCGAGCCGGGACGTTCCGTGGTGGCGCAATGCGGTACGTTGATTTCGCGCGTCTTGTATGTGAAGGAGGGCGAGGCGAAGAAGTTTGCCATCCTCGATGCCGGATTTACGGATTTGATTCGCCCTGCGATGTACGACGCTTACCATCGCATCGAAAACTTGTCGAGCGACGGTGCGGTAGAGACATACGACGTAGTGGGCCCGATTTGCGAATCGTCGGATGTTTTTGGAAAAGATGTGGAACTGAACGAAGCGCATCGTGGAGACTTCATCGCGATCCGTTCGGCAGGCGCTTATGGCGAAGTCATGGCGTCGCAATATAACTGCCGTCCGCTTCCGAAGGCATACTACTCAGACCAATTCTAAGGCAAAAACATGCTGGGATTGGAATTGACACCCGGGGAAGTGGGGTTGTTGGTAGCTGTTGTGAGCCTGTTTTTCGGCCAGCTGTTTTATCTATTTTGGATGTATGTATGGCCATGGCGGAAGCGGCATGCCGTTTCGGATGCCGCATCGAATGATTTCCTCCCCGTGTCTCTCATCGTGTATGCCGAGGATTCTGCAGAGCAACTTCGAGCCCATCTGCCCCTCTTCTTACAGCAGGATTATCCTCAGTTTGAAGTCATAGTTGTGAGTGATGGGCTTTCTGAACCATGCCGGGAAGTCTTGAGCCGTCTGAAAGCGGAATATCCGACGCTTTATTATACCTATATTCCGCCCGGAGCCCGTTATATATCCAAAAAGAAGCTCGCTCTCACACTGGGTATCAAGGCCGCGCGCTACAATCGGTTAGCCTTTACGGAAGCGGACTGCGAACCTTTTAATTTGAATTGGTTGAAGGCTATGATGTCGGTTTACAACGAACATACGCAGCTCGTGACGGGCTTTTGTGCCTATCCTTATACGCAAGGTTTTCAGGATCAATTCATCGCTTTCGATAACTTGAAATACGGATTGCAATATCTTTCGGCAGGATTGTGGAAGCATTTTTATGGCGGTACGAACAAGAATCTTTCTTACACCAAGGAGCTTTTCTTTCAGCATAAAGGTTTTTACAATCAATTCTACCTGAAGAGTGGCGAGGATAACCTGTTTATTAATGAGGCGGCCAATAGGGAGAATGCGCGCGTTTCGTATGAGCCGGATAGCATTTTAAAACGAGATCGCATCTTACGTTTGAAGGAATGGACCGACGGGCGTATCATGCGTCAGAGCGCGCAGTCGTTGTATACCTGCCGATTCTACCGTTTTTTCAAATGGGAGGACATTTGTTTTGGGTTATTTCTGGGAGCAGATATCGGTTTGTTCGTTAGCGGCATCAGGGGACAATGGCAACTTGCCTTGCTGGCCTCTCTCTTATGGATGCTTTATGTGGGCGTGAAGGGGTATTTGTTTGTCCGGATTTCGAAATGGCTTCAACAAAAGATATCGCTATGGATGTTCCCGTTTTTTGACTTTCTCCATCCGTTTTATTCCTTGTATATTGAGATGGTGAGTAGGTTTAAGAAGCGAGAGAATTATGTGTTTGTCATCGAGAAATAAACCGCAGAAAAGGGAGGAAGGTTAGAAAACTCGAATGAAAAAGGAATATAGATAATATATGAAATTATGGAAGAAAAGAAGCGTTTACTGGGAATGACTTTGCCTGAACTGAAAGCAGTCGTGGCTGAGGTCGGACTTCCCAGTTATGCAGCTAAACAATTGGCGGATTGGTTGTATAAGAAACGAGTAGCAAATCTTGACGAGATGACGAATATCGCAGTGGTCAAGCGGGCTATGCTTTGCGAAAATTATGAGATCGGGTTGGCGGCTCCGGTTGATGCCCAGCGGTCGGTGGACGGTACCATTAAATACCTTTACGCTGCGGGGGCGGGTAATTTTGTGGAGTCGGTTTATATTCCGACGGAAGACCGAGCGACGCTTTGCGTCTCTTCGCAAGTAGGTTGTAAGATGAATTGCCTGTTTTGCATGACCGGCAAACAGGGTTTCACGAAAAATCTGTCTGCAAACGAGATATTGAATCAGATACAAGCCTTGCCAGAATACGAACGGCTTACAAATATCGTATTCATGGGTATGGGAGAACCATTAGACAATACCGACGAATTGTTTAAGGTATTGGAGATACTGACTGCTCCGTATGGTTATGCTTGGAGTCCGAAGCGGATTACCGTATCAACCATTGGCGCGAAAGGGTTACGGCGTTTCCTTGATGAGAGCGATTGCCACTTGGCTATCAGCCTGCATTCCCCGTTTCCTGAAGAACGCTTATCGTTGATGCCAGTTGAAAAGGCATTTCCCATCGAAAGCGTGTTGGATTTGGTGCGCCAATATGATTTTAGTCATCAGCGCCGTATCTCGTTCGAGTACATTGTGTTTAAAGGATTAAACGATAGTCCGCGTCATGCCCATGCCTTGGCGAAGTTATTAAAAGGGATTCCTTGCCGAGTAAACTTGATTCGGTTTCATGCCATTCCCAATGTGCCATTGCAGACGAGCGATTTGGAAAAAATGGAACAATTTCAAACTATAATGAATGGCCATGGCGTAACTTGTACGATTCGCGCTTCCCGTGGGGAAGATATTTTTGCAGCTTGTGGTATGCTTTCTACCGCAAAGAAAGTAGTTTCCCAGAGAAAATAAGTATATTTGTGCGGTAATATAATAAGGATTCATTTATGAAAAAGATAATAAAGGTTTGGGGATTAGTGATGGCCGTGTGTCTTTCGGCGTGCCATTCGGGTCCGGTAGTTACGCGTTCCGTAGGTTTTGCGTATGAAGTATTAGTAGTCATGGATTTAGCACAATGGCAAGGGGCAATGGGGGAAGCGGTAAATGAGAATCTGTCGGCTCCGATACCTTATCTTCCGCAACCGGAACCTTGCATGAAAGTCTCTTATACGCAGCCAAGCGAATTCAGTGGATTTTTAAAGTTGGTTCGGAATATCTTGATTGTTGATGTCAATCCAGACCTTTATACGAAAGTCTCGTTGAGTACGGAAAAAGATACATGGGCTTCCGGGCAAGTAGTATTGCGCATGAAAGCGCCGAATGATAAAGCTGTGGTCGATTATTTGGCAGAACAACCTTCTGCCTTGACGGATTATTTCTCTCAAGTAGAGATGGATCGAGCGGTGTCTTTATTGGAAGAGACTTATAGCTCATTTGTGATGAATATATTGCGTACGAACCATAACCTCGAATTAAAAGTACCTGAGGAGATGGAAGCTTATAAAGATACTACAGACTTCTTTTGGACTACGAACAACGCTAACACAGGCCGAATGGATATCGTTGTATATACTTTTCCTTATACCAGCAAAGAGACTTTTACGCCAGAGTACTTGGTAGCTAAGCGTGATTCGGTCATGAAGGCGAATATGCCAGGGTCGTTTCCTAATTCTTATATGGCGACAGAGGCTCGTGCCGGTGTTGGCTATTCGGCGATTACGGTGAACGGGAAGTATTGTGGCGTAATGCGTGGTTTGTGGAAGGTTGTAGGCGATATGATGGGGGGACCGTTTGTTAGCCATATCCGGTTGGATGAGCAGAATCAGCGGATTGTGGTGGTAGAAGGTTTTGTTTATGCGCCAGAGACGAACAAACGGAATTATATCCGTCGCTTGGAGGCTTCTTTGTTTACGTTGCGTTTGCCAGGTGAAATGGAAGTCGCAGATAAAGAATCAATAAAATAATAAGGGAAAATATATGAGCGAACAGATGATTAGAGTGGGTATTACCCATGGTGATATAAATGGAATCGGATATGAGGTGATTCTAAAGACATTTCAGGATATGCGCATGGCGGAGATGTGTATCCCGGTGATATATGGTTCGTCGAAGGTCGCGGCTTATCATCGTAAGGCGTTGGATTTACCGGCGGTCAATATGAATATCATTACGCAAGCGGCAGATGCGGGGGTAAACCGGTTGAATCTGATTAATTGCGTGGAAGATGATATCAAGGTAGAGTTAATGCAATCTACGCCGATAGCAGGACAGGCTGCTTTTAAGGCTTTAGAGGCTGCTGTCAAAGATTTGAAAGAGGGAGCTATTGATGTATTGGTGACAGCTCCTATCAACAAGCATAATATCCAGAGCGAATCGTTTCATTTTCCTGGTCATACAGAGTATCTGGAGCAGAGTTGCGGAGAAGGCAGAAAGGCATTGATGATTTTGATGTCGGGTAATTTGCGTGTAGCTTTGGTTACAGGGCATATTCCCGTGTCGGAGATTCCAGCCCAGGTGACAAAGGAATTGATTGTATCGAAGTTGCAGATATTCAATCAATCCTTGAAGCAAGATTTCGCTTTAGGCAGGCCGCGTATTGCGGTGTTGGCCTTGAATCCGCATGCGGGAGATGATGGATTGATTGGGTCGGAAGAGGAAGAGATTATCAAACCGGCCATGGCCGAGGCGGAACGTCGGGGCGTGATGTCGTTCGGACCATTTCCGGCGGATGGATTCTTTGGTTCGCGGATGTATGAGCAGTTCGACGGCGTCTTGGCGATGTATCACGACCAGGGATTAGCTCCTTTTAAAGCGTTGGCCATGGATAATGGCGTGAACTATACGGCCGGATTGCCTATTGTCCGCACTTCTCCGGCGCATGGGACTGCGTATGATATTGCTGGGAAGAATTTGGCATCCGAGGATTCTTTCCGCCAAGCGATTTATACCGCTTTGGATATATTCCGGAATCGGTTGCGCTATAAGGAGGCAACCGCACATCCGCTCCGCAAGCAGTATTTCGAGAAGGGGAAAGATGATGAGAAGCTCGACTTAACGCAGGAAGAGGAGAGCGTTTTATAAGAATAGAAGAGGGTATATCTGGCATCTGCCCGAGAGGGGTTCTCCTATCTCGGGCAGATGTCTTTTGTTATCTCGGGCAGACTACCTTTGCCATCTCGAGCAGATTACCCAGGTAATCTCGGGCAGATAGCAGACCTTATCTCGAGCAGATAGGAGAGCCCCTCTCGGATACATCCGGAAGGGGCTCTCGGAAAGCTCGTTTTTCAATAGATGCTGGAGGTTACTTAAACAGTGATTTGGCAATACCCATTTCCAGCCCGCGCAATTCGGCCAGTCCGCGCAGGCGGCCGATGCAAGAATAGCCTGGGTTGGTTTGTTTTCGCAGGTCGTCTACCATTTGATGTCCATGGTCGGGACGGACGGGTATAGAGGTTTGCCTGCGTTGTTCCACTTCCAGTAGCGCCTTCATCATACCATACATGTCTACATTTCCTTCCAGATGGTTGGCTTCATAAAAGTTGCCCATCTCGTCGCGTTGCGTGCTTCGCAAGTGTACGAAGTGGATGCGGTCTCCGAATTCATACATCATCGCGACCAAATCATTGTCGGCGCGCACGCCCAATGAACCGGTGCAAAGGCAAAGTCCGTTCGAAGGATTGGGTACGCGTTCCACGAGCTGGCGGAAATCTTCAGCGGTCGAGAGGATACGTGGTAATCCCAGAATCGGATAGGGCGGATCGTCGGGATGGATGACCAACCGGACACCCACTTCGTCGGCTACTGGGCAAATCTCTTGCAGGAAGTACACCAGGTGGTCGCGCAATTTCTCTGCGTCGATGTCCTGGTAACGGCCTAAGGCTTCTTGGAATTGCGCCAGGGTGAAACTCTCTTCCGAACCGGGCAGGCCGGCCAGGATGTTGCGCGTCAGCTGTTCCTTTTCGGTTTCGTCCATCATTTCATAGCGGGCAAGGGCTCGTTGTTTTTCCGCCTCGCTGTATTCCGCTTGTGCGGCGGGGCGTTTCAAGAGATAAAGGTCGAAGGCAAGGAACGCATCGCGTTCGAAACGCAAAGCGCGTGAGCCGTCGGGCATGGGGTAGGCCAAATCGGTACGCGTCCAGTCTAATACAGGCATGAAATTGTAGGTCACGCACCGGATGTCACACGTTGCCAGGTTGCGCAACGTTTGTTTATAATGCTCGATATAGCGTTGGAAGTCTCCTGTTTGCGTCTTGATGTGCTCGTGTACCGGCACGCTCTCGACGACGCTCCACGTCAGTCCCGCTTCGGCAATCAAGGCTTGCCGTTTTTGGATTTCTTCCACCGTCCATATTTCTCCGTTGGGGATATGGTGCAGGGCATGGACGATGTCGGTGGCTCCTGCTTGCCGGATATCCCAAAGGCTGACTGGGTCGTTCGGCCCATACCAGCGCCAAGATTGTTTACATAAATACATAATGGCTTATTATTTAAATCGAATACGCATTAAATCCTCCATCAATCACCGTCAGCGTGCCCGATACGAACTTCGAAGCATCGCTGGCAAGCCATTGCAACGTCCCGAGCAACTCTTCCGGTTCGCCGAAACGCTTAAACGGGGTATGCGCCAGGATGGCTTCCGAGCGGGGCGTCAGGCTTCCGTCCGGGTTCGTGAGCAGCGTCCGGTTTTGTTCCGTCAGGAAGAAACCGGGGGCGATGGCGTTCACACGGATGCCGGGGCCGAACTTCGTAGCCATCTCGCCGCAGAGGTATTGGGTGAAATTAATCACGGCTGCCTTGGCTGCTCCGTAACCAGCTACGCGCGTCAGAGGTCGCAGGGCCGCTTCCGAGGCGATGTTGATGATAGAGCCTGTCCGTTGTGCGGCCATGGCGCGTCCGAAGACCATCGTCGGGAGCACCGTTCCGAAAAGGTTCAGGTCCACGACTTGCCGCATCGCCTGTATATCGAGGTTGAACAGCGTTTTATCGGGCGGAATTGTCGCGCCGGCCTGGTTCCCGCCAGCGCCGTTGATGAGCACGTCGATGCGCCCGTAGCGGTTCATGATGGCGGCATGGTTTTCCTCCAATGCCTCTTTGTCCAACACGTTGGTGGGGAGGAATATCGCCTCGCCGCCCTGGGCTTTTGCTTCGTTAGCCAGCGCATTCCCTACTTTTTCGTTTCTACCTAAAATGACGACGGACGCGCCTTGCTCGGCAAAGTGGCGTACCATGGCGCGGCCCAAAATGCCGGTCGCGCCGGTGATGACCATCACCCGTCCTGTCACGTCGAATAAGTTTTTCATATTTCTTTTCTGTTTGTTTTTAATGTTTCTGTATATGTGATGAAATGAAAAATGGGAGAAAATGAAGTTTCTGTTACGTCTTGATAATATTCCCTATTTCACCCTCCTTCCCGACGACGCGGCAAAGGATTCCAGCGTGCTGGAAAGTTTCCCGACAACGCGGTGAAGGATTCCAGCATGCTGGAAAGTTTCCCGACGACGCGGCGAAGGATTCCAGCATGCTGGAAAGTCTCCCGACAACGCAGCGAAGGATTCCAGCATGCTGGAAAGTTTCCCGACGACGCGGTGAAGGATTCCAGCATGCTGGAAAGTCTCCCGACAACGCAGCGAAGGATTCCAGCATGCTGGAAAGTGAAGCTTTTCTGTTACTCCTTGGTACTATTTCGACACACGTACATTTTGCTTTACTTCTCCTCTTCATTTTCATATCCCGTTTTTATTCCTATTTCCGGTTTGAAGGCTTAATCCGTGATTAATTTATATTTCGGAACCAACGTCTTCATGATAATCCAGCCCACAAGGTAGGCGACAGAGCAAATGCAGAAGATAAGGAAATATCCCGCCGGTTTGCCCACGAAGCCCATGAACTCCATCTGTGCCTCGCCTGCGTAGACAAACAGGTTTCCTGCGCAGGTCTGCATTAACATCGAGCTGATTCCGCCCGCCATGCCTCCGATGCCTGTCACCGTGGCGATCGCTTTCTTGGGAAACATATCGCTAACGGTCGTCAGGATGTTGGCCGACCAAGATTGGTGCGCGGCGCATCCCAAGCCGATGAGGATGACCGGGAACCAGGGCGAAATCGTCCCTAAGGGCTGGGCCAGCAAGACAACAAGCGGGACGAAGGCGAAAATCAACATCGCCCGCATTCGCGCTGCGTAGGGATTGCTGCCCGTCCGGTTGATGAAGATGGTGGGCAACTTCCCGCCGATGAGCGAGAGCATCGTGATGGCATAGAGCGTGAAGATAAGCGCCATGCCGAGGCCCTCGGAGGTCTTGATGCCGAATTGCGTGTTGAGGTACGAAGGTGTCCAGAAGAGGAAAAACCACCATACGCCATCGGTGCAGAACTTTCCGAGGACGAACGCCCACGTCTGCCGGTAGCGGAAACACTGGCGGAGAGGCATGGGCTTCTCGGTCTGTTGTTTTCCTTTGAGGAGCTCAGCTTCCAATTGTTTGTCTTGTTCGATATAATGCAGTTCGGCCTCATTCACGAACCGGCTCCGTGCGGGCGGCGTATACATGAACACCCAGAATCCCATCCAGATAAAGCCTAACGCACCGATGAGGACGAAGGCCAGTTCCCACCCGAAATGTTTCGCCAGGAGCGGGATGCTGAGCGGCGAGATAAGCGCGCCAATCGACGCACCGGCGTTGAAGATAGAGGTCGCATACGCCCTGTCTCGTTTGGGAAAATACTCGGCCGTCACCTTCACGGCAGCGGGGAAATAACCCGATTCGCCAATCGCCAGGATGCAACGGGCGATAAGGAAGAAATACATGCTGACTGTCGAGATGAGTACGGCCATGTCGCCCGTCGCGGCTATCAGTTCGGCCCGGTTGTCCAATCCTACGCCTGCTTCCGTTGCGATACCGCAAAAAGCGTGGAGGCAGGCGCCCAGCGACCAAAGTCCAATCGACCACAGGAATCCCTTCTTGCTCCCTAATTTATCGACAATATTCCCGGCGAAGAGCATCCCGATGGCGTAGACGATCGAGAACGTGGCCGTGATGATGCCATAGTGCCACTCGTTCCAATGGAATTCGGGCTTGATGAATTCGTCCCACGTAAGGGAGAGCACCTGGCGGTCGAGGTAATTGACAGTAAGCGCGAGAAACATCATCGCGCAAATCGTCCAGCGGTAGTTTGTCATTTTTTCATATATTATATGAGGTATTTAGAAGGCGAAATACCGCTTGGCGTTATAATAACTGATGTCTGCTACCATCTGCTTAAGGAAATCCATTTCGCTCCGGGGAAGTTTGCCTGCTTCGATATCTTCGCCGATGAGGTTACAAAGAATGCGGCGGAAATATTCATGGCGAGGGTAGGAGAGGAAGCTCCGCGAATCGGTTAGCATCCCGATGAATCGGCTCAACAAACCCATTGCCGAGAGGGCATTGAGTTGTTTGCGCATCCCGTCTTCTTGGTCGAGGAACCACCAGGCCGCGCCCAGTTGGATTTTTCCCGGTACGGGGGCTTCGTTGAAGGTGTAGGCCATGGTCGCCAGGACCTCGTTGTCTTTCGGGTGGAGGCTATAGAGGATGGTTTTTGTCAATTTCCCGATTCGGTCCAACCGGTCAAGGAATTTATGTCCGGCGGCTGCGCAATTCACTTCAAGGATGGCATCAAATCCCGTATCGACGCCCAATGCTCGGAACATACGTGTGTTGTTGTTGCGGATAACGCTGATATGGTATTGTTGTGCCCATCCTTTTTCCCAATCCATAATGGCCAGCTCGAAGAGGATGGCGCTTTTATATTTCCGGATTTCCTCTTCGTCGGCATCTTTGCCCTCCATTACCTTGCGGAAGATAGCCCGTACTTCAGCCTCGGTATAATCGTCGGCGTAGAAATTATCCAGGCCATGGTCAGAGAGGCGGCATCCCATCGATGCGAAGAAATCGTGCCGACGATGGAGCGCTTCGAGGAGTTCGTCGTAGGTACGGATTTCCATTCCGGCCGCTTCGCCCAACTGGCGGATATAAGTCCGGAAGGCTTCCGGGTGTTCCAGCGCCATTACTTTATCCGGTCGCCAAGCCGGGTATACCTTTGTCTTTAACCCTTGCGTTTGGATTTGCTGGTGGTAACGGAGCGAATCGGCTGGGTCGTCGGTGGTACAAACCACTTCGACATGGCAACGCTCCATGAGTTCAGTTGCCCGGAACTCTTCGGTTTGCAACAGAGCTGTGCATTCGTCGTAAATTTCACGGGCCGTTTCCGGCTTCAGAAGTGTGTCGATTCCAAAGATGCGTTTCAATTCTAAGTGCGTCCAATGATATAAAGGATTGCGCATGGTGTAGGGCACCGTCTCTGCCCATTTCTCGAACTTCTCGTAGTCTGAGCGAGAACCCGTAATGAATTCTTCTGGGACACCGTTTCCGCGCATCGCCCGCCATTTGTAATGGTCCCCTCCCAACCAGACTTCCGACAAGTTCCGGAAGGTATGGTTCTCGGCTATCTGTTTCGGGTCCAAATGGCAATGATAATCGATGATAGGCATTTGTTCCGCGCTCTCATGATATAATTCTCGTGCTGGCTCGTTGGTCAGCATAAAATCGTTTGTAATGAATGATTCCATTTTTATTAGGTACTGTTTTATGGTATTACGCGGCAAAAGTAGGGCAAATAATGGAAGTAATCAAGAGGTGCACATATCTTTTTGGAAAGTATTTTCCCACTCTTGAAAAGTGGATAGGCAAATTTATCGGTATAAATGCGGGGAAATATAACCTTAATTTTCGAAAAATATGCCTATCTTTCGGACGATTTACAATTATAAACGGATTAAATGAAATATAAGTACATGAAAAAAATGTTTTTAACGGGCTTATGGCTATGGGGCGTGTTGCTTCCCCTCATGGCGGTGCGTATCGAACATGGGCCTTATTTGCAAAATGTGGGAGAACGGGAAGCTACGGTTGTATGGATATCAGACAAGCCTTCGGTAGGATGGATTGAGATAGCTCCCGACGATGGTACGCATTTTTATGCCGAAAAACGTACGCAACTCTATGATACGCGGATAGGTATTAAAGTGACGGACCGCATCCATACCATTCGGTTGACGGGATTGACACCGGGGACGCGTTACCGGTATCGCGTATGCGTGCAGGAGGTATTGTCGCACAAGCACCACGAGGTATATTATGGACAAATCGCCTCGACCGATGTCTACGGGAAGAAACCGCTTACGTTTACTACGAACGACATCTCCAAGCCGGAGGTTTCCTTTGCTATGGTGAACGATATCCATGGACGTAATGACGTGTTGGAAACGATGATAGGACAATGTGACTTAGCGCAAACGGACCTTTTCCTTTTCAATGGCGACATGGTATCGGTATCCGAGACGGAAGAACAGATTTTCAGTGGCTTCATGGACAAGGCTACGGAACTTTTCGCGGGTTCCATTCCGATGTATTATTGCCGAGGGAACCATGAGACGCGCGGCCCGATGGCGCCTTACTTTAAGGATTATTTCAATCCGCGCGCCGAGGAATTGTTTTATATGTTCCGCCAAGGGCCGGTTTGCTTCGTCGTATTGGATTGTGGGGAGGACAAACCTGATTCGGACGTAGAATATTATGGTATCACGGCCTACGATGCTTATCGCACGCAACAAGCCGAATGGCTTCGGACGGCCTTGAAGAGCGACCTGTATACGCAAGCGCTTTATAAGGTCATCGTGTGCCACATGCCTCCGTTTGGTGGTTGGCATGGCGAGCTGGATATTGCGCAGAAGTTTTTCCCTTTGCTAAAAGAGGCCAAACCGGATGTCTACCTGTGCGGGCATTTGCATGAATATATCCGTAAAAATGCAGGCGAAGAGGGCATTCCCTTCCCGATTATTGTCAATTCAAACAATACCTTGCTCAAAGCACATGCCGACGGGAACGCGTTGGATATCCGCATTTATGATTTGGAAGGAAAAGAAACCGATAGGTTGCATATTGAAAAATGAGAAATAAATATTAATTTTGTGTTCGTGAAGATTAAACGCAAAGAAAAATGAAGAAGAAATACTTATGCATTATGGCTGCTTCGCTTTTTGTCATGGGATCGGAGGCTAAAGATTCCATCTACAAAGAGGGATGGATAGATTTCAATAAGAATGGGACGATGGATACGTATGAAAATCCGGAAGCTGATATCGATGCCCGTATTCAGGATTTATTAAACCAAATGACGGTTGAGGAGAAGACTTGCCAGCTGGCTACGCTTTATGGCTCTGGGCGCGTCCTGACGGATTCCCTACCTACGGCGCGCTGGAAGGAAGAGATCTGGAAGGACGGCATCGCCAATATCGACGAGCAATTGAACGGTGTCGGAAGCGGACGGAAGCGTTATCCGGAATTGATTTATCCCTTTAGCAACCATGCGAAGGCTATCAACCAAATCCAGCAATGGTTTGTAGAGGAGACGCGCCTGGGTATCCCGGTGGATTTCTCCAACGAAGGCATTCATGGGCTGAATCATACCTTGGCCACGCCTTTTCCGGCGCCGATTGGTATCGGTAGCACGTGGAACCGCGAATTGGTACATCAAGCGGGATGTATTGCCGGAAAAGAGGCCAAAGCACTGGGATATACCAATGTGTATGCGCCGATTTTGGACGTGGCACGGGATCCGCGTTGGGGGCGTGCCCTCGAGTGTTATGGCGAAGAGCCTTACTTGATTGCCGAGCTGGGTATTCAGATGGTGAAAGGTATCCAGTCGCAAGGTGCGGCTTCTACGTTGAAACATTATGCGGCGTATAGCGTGCCTAAAGGAGGGCGCGATGCGGCCGTACGTACCGACCCGCATATCGCTCCGCGCGAATTGCATCAACTCTTTATGTATCCCTTTAAGCGTGTCATCCAAGAGGCGCATCCGATGGGCGTCATGAGTAGTTATAACGATTGGGACGGCGTGCCGGTCACAGCCAGCTATTATTTCCTGACCGAACTTTTGCGCGAGGCGTATGGCTTCCGGGGGTATGTGGTAAGCGATAGTGAGGCGGTCGAATTTGTGCAGACGAAGCATCGTGTGGCGGATACGTATGAAGAGGCGGTACGGCAATGCGTCGAAGCGGGATTGAATGTGCGTACGCACTTCACGCCTCCTGCTGATTATATCCTTCCGTTGCGCAAGTTGGTGAAAGAGGGAAAGCTGAGCCGGAAAGTGTTGGACCAGCGCGTAGGGGAAGTCCTTCGCGTGAAGTTCGAATTGGGCTTGTTCGACCATCCGTATGTCGAGGATCCTTCGTTGGCGGATAAGCTCGTAGGGGCAGACAAGCACGAAGACTTCGTGATGGAGATGCAACGCCAGTCGCTCGTCCTCTTGAAGAATGAAAATAGTTTGCTTCCGCTGGACAAGAAAACGTTGAAGCGCGTATTGGTGGTAGGGCCTTTAGCCAAAGAAACGAATTATATGATTAGCCGTTACGGTCCCCAAGGCTTGAAGAATATTACGGTCTACGAGGGCATCGAAACCTATCTGAAGGGTTCGGCCGAGGTGGACTACGCCCAAGGATGCGCTGTAAAAGACTCCCTCTGGCCGGATAGCGAGATTATCCCCGCGCCGCTTACTCCGAAAGAGCAGGCCGGCATTGAGGAGGCTACCCAAAAGGCTGCGGAGGCCGATTTGATTATTGCGGTCTTGGGCGAAGACGAGACCTGTACGGGCGAGAGCCGTTCGCGTACGTCGTTAGACCTCCCGGGCCGTCAGCAGCAACTCCTTGAGGCACTCCATGCAACGGGCAAGCCGGTCGTTTTGGTTTTGATTAATGGGCGGCCTTTGACTATCAATTGGGCCGATCGGAATATCCCGGCTATCTTGGAGGCATGGTTCCCCGGTTGCGTGGGAGGGACTGCGATTGCCCGCACGCTCTTTGGAGAGTATAATCCGGGCGGACGTTTGCCCATGACTTTCCCGCAGAGCATCGGACAGATAGAATTTAACTTCCCCTTTAAACCCGGTTCGCAAGACGGGCAATATTTCGCGGGACCGAACGGTTCGGGGTCGACGCGAGTAAACGGCGCGCTCTATCCTTTTGGATTTGGTTTGAGTTATACTACGTTTCAATATAATAATTTGACCATCGAGCAAGAGACGCCTCACAGCCAGAGCGACATTCATGTTTCGGTAGATGTGACCAATACAGGCCAGCGCGCCGGAGACGAAGTGGTGCAGCTTTACCTGAGCGACAAGGTGGCGAGCGTCATCCCGTATGATTCTCAGTTGCGCGGTTTCGAGCGCATCCATTTGCAACCGGGCGAAACGCAGCGCGTCTCGTTTGTGCTCCATCCCGCCGACCTCGAAATCCTGGATGTGCATAACGAATGGCGTGTCGAGCCGGGCGAATTTGAAGTCCGTATCGGCGCCTCGTCGGAAGATATCCGGTTGAAGGATACGTTCACGGTCGAGTAAGCGGCAGCGTCTCTATCGGCTTTGCGCGGGCGAAAGCGCTCTTGATTTACACTCTATCAGGCTTGTGTTGACGAAAGTGCCGCCGATTTACGCTCTATCGGGTTTACTTTGACGAAAGTGCCGTCGATTTACACTCTATCGGGTTTACTTTGACGAAAGTGCCGCCGATTTACGTTCTATCGGGCTTACTTTGACGAAAGTGCCGTCGATTTACGCTCTATCGGGCTTACTTTGACGAAAGTGCTGCCGATTTACGCTCTATCGGGCTTACTTTGACGAAAGTATTCCGGATAGAGTCTCTATCGAGATTGAAAAGAAGAAAGGAAATAAAATGATTCATTAAATAAAGGTCTATAGTATGTTTAAAAGTATTTTTACGAAAAGCATGGCCTGCCTGTCGTTGATAGGGCTGGCAGCGTGTGGCCCGAAGGAATATCCGGCAATGGGCGACACGGATTTGAAAGTGTTCCACGACGAAGTGGTTTGTTTCCATCCCGATTCATTGGGAAATTATACGGAGGCCAACGCAGATGGCGTTATCCGTTTGGTGAACGGCCGTATTATCTTAAAGAAGATAACGTTGCCTGCCTACCAACGGAATGTATCGGTCACGGCGCGCGTGGAATTGGCCTCGAATGGCGACCGTTGGGATAAATCCGGCTCGCTCTTCGTCCTGCCGAAGGAGTCGGTCATCAACTTGTTGAATATCGCCAAGGGTGAGAAGCAATTCCCCGCGGTCGATAGTACGAAATATGAGAAATTGATTGGGACGGTCCCCGGGCCAGATTATCTCCCGACGGTCGAGTTGATGCGTTTCATGACGCCCTTCGGCGTGGGCTACTATAGTGAGCCGGAGGACTCGTTGACAGGCCATCGCCGTCCGGTTTATATCCCGAAATGGGAGACTTCCGTGAAATGGGAGCAAGACATCACGCCGCTCTATCCCTTGCTGGAAGGCGAGGCATACGTGGGTGTGTTTATCGATACTTGGAACGAGACAGGCTATAAAATCAGCGTGGATTTGGACATCGACGAGAGCGAGTTGGCAAACGACGCCCTGCCTGAGCGCCACGTAGTCCCGCTCATGAATACGGTTTATTACATCGGCCAGGCATACCCCGATATCTTTGCCCGCAAAGCGATGGAGGTGACCTTCAACCTGCCGAAAGAGGCCCACAACGCCGAGCTGAAGTATATCGTGACCGGACACGGCGGGCATAGCGGCGGCGATGAGTTCGTAGAACGGCAGAATATCATATCGGTAGATGGAAAGACGGTGCTCGATTTCGTGCCTTGGCGCGATGATTGCGCTTCGTTCCGCCGCTTCAATCCGGCGACGGGCGTTTGGCTTATCAAACGTTTGGCAGCTTATATTGGCGACAACGGATATGCCGAAAAGATGGTAGAAGAACCGTTGGCTTCGTCCGACCTTTCGCGTTCGAACTGGTGTCCGGGCAGCGACGTAGCTCCGGTAACGGCTCCGCTGGGTACGCTCTCGGCAGGCGAACATACGTTTAAGGTGGATATCCCGGAAGCACAACCGGCCGTAGGCGAGGAGATGAACCATTGGCTGGTTTCGGCTTATTTGGTATACGAATAAGCGGATAAAAAGAATACAGAGACTCGGAACCACGGAGTTTTTAATGATTAATTATTCATTTCTCCGTGTTTCCGAGTCTCTGTTTTTTTTACTCTTCTACGATGAACTCAATCGTTTCGGAGGCTTCGCGCCAATTCTCGATAGTAAAGTTGCCTTTACGTTCGGAAGGAAGAACCTCTCCGAGGAGGATTTGGAGCGTGAGGCGCGTATTGGCCGATAGGGTCGTTTCCAATGTTTTCGTGAGCCGGTGCGTTTTGCCGTCTTGTGTCGTAATGAGGAGGTCGAGTTGCGGATGTTCAGCAGAGGGGAAAAGCATCACAGTCGCATTGCTCATCGACGTGCCGTCTTCCGAACGGACCAAATCGAACTGTACGGTCTTCGTCTGATTTTCCGGTTCGGCGGTATAGACATTCAATTTCTCGGCAATACCGCCTATCTGCACTTGCATCTTGAGGATATCCGAATCAAAGATACCATTGTCTTTTCGCTTGACAATCACTTTCAATCCCGCTACAACCCGTTGCAGCGATGCTTGGAAATCTTCGCTTGTGTCCATCTCCTTGATGGCGTGCACCATGTCGAAGACAGGCATATACGTGCCGTCTCCATTGGCGCGCAGGCTAAAATAGAGTTGGGCTAAATCCGCACCAATCTGGAGACCTGGTTCCGAAATAGCGGGCGTGCTATACGTGGGCTCTTCGTATTTAGGCGTTCCCCAATAGACCATATTATACGAACCTTCCGGGAGATTCAGTACGCGGTTATTATCTCCCGTCACGTGTCCATCTTGGATAATATAATATCCATAAAAGGGAGTTAGTTTCCCTTGCGTGTAGTTCCCGAAATAGATAGAGCTTTGGCTCTGACAAGGATAAGCCTCCAAGACGCCGGTAAGCGGACTATAACTTGAAGTCTCGTTTTCTACCATCGCACTGACGCGCGGACTGATTAATTGCATCACCGTATCTTGTGACGAATTATTTTCTTCTTCCGAACAAGAAGTAAGCATACCCAGGAGGATAACCACTCCCCATACTAATTTTTTCATACGCATTTGTATTAAATGATTATTTATAAGTAAAACAAATAAGCGCGTAGAAAGTTGTCTGATTTACCAATTGATTTCTCCCATATTCCATGCCTTGAGGAATGCATTCGCACGGCTGAAGTGGCGACAGCCGAAGAAACCATGGTCGGCAGAACGGGGCGAAGGATGGGCTGCGGTTAGTATCAAGTGTTTATGGGCGTCGATTAAAGGAGCTTTCGCTTTCGCGTAGTTTCCCCAAAGCATGAAAACGAGATGGTCGCGTTCGTCACTCAATTTGCGGATGACGGCATCGGTAAATGTTTCCCAACCCTGGTTGCGGTGCGAACCTGTTTCGTGAGCACGTACTGTAAGGACAGAGTTCATCGAGAGCACGCCTTGTTTTACCCAGCGGTCTAAGTTGCCGGAGGTGGGGATGTCTTTGCCTAAATCGTGGTGTATTTCCAAGAAGATATTGGCCAACGACCCCGGGATAGGCACGCCTTCAGGTACCGAAAAGCAGACGCCATCATATAATCCTGGCGCGGGATAAGGGTCTTGCCCTAAGATGACTACCTTTACTTGTTCGAACGGACAGGTATTGAATACCCGAAAGATAAGATGTCCCGGCGGCAATACCTGCGCTTGGCGATACTCTTGTTTCACAAAAGCTACCAACTCCGCAAAGTAGGGCTTGTCGAATTCCGTTTGCAAACGGAGACGCCAACTTTCTTCTATCTGTACCTTCATGTTAGGATGATTTTTTATGGATACAAAACTACGAAAAGAAATGGAAACAGAATGGACGAAAAAGGAAAAAATAAGCGGAAGATAAGCCCGAAAGCTCCCTTCCGCTTTTCTATTCACTAATAAAACATATTAAAACGGGGCGACTCGCGTCGGCCTTTTTCTTTTGGGCTTAAAGCCTAATCTTAAATACCTGTTCTCCTACGCGGACGATGTAGATGCCACGATTCAGGCGGTCATATTGTTGGAGACCGATTTGCTCCTCGTTGCGTACCACCGCGCCTGTCATGCTGATGATCCATACCGGCAAGCGGCTCGGTGTATAGACATAGAGGCTGCCGTCTTGTGTATAGACCTTCGCGCCTTCTACATCCTCAATGCCGGTTGCATCTTCCTTCTTTACATCTGTTACTTTCACATAGATGTCGGTGTACACATTATATATAATGTATTCGCCCGGCTGCACGCCCTCTTCCAGTTCTTCCCAGTAGCCATACAGCGAACGCTTGAACCAGAGCTTCATATCGTCGGCATTATATCCTTCCAGAATCTTGTCTACATAGACGTTGACCTGGTTGCCTTCGGGTACCACGTTCTTACTGAAAGAGAGTTCCACACCGTCGCACGTCGCTGCGGTGTCTACATACATATTATAATAGTCTACTTTGCCGTCTCCACCTGGGGTGTTGCCACCGTGACCGTGATCGTTGTTGTCGTCATCGCCATCAGGATCGACTACTACGCCGCTATCGCTTCCGCCTGGGTTGTTCGGATTATTTTCGTCCGGATTTTCAGGGTCGATAATGGTAATATCACCACCTTGATTGTTATAATCTACATATTTACCTTCTTCAGCATCCCAGATTTGTAGCTGATAGTTGCTTGGTTTGAAACCGCTTGTACTTGTTGCGAGGATAAAGTTTTGAATAGTAACTTTACATAGTCCTTCTGCATTGGGCTTACCAAAGATGAACTGGCCGCTTTCGATGTCTGGATATTGTTCTTTTGTCAATAATCCGCGTATTCCGCTTTGTGCTTCATACTTTACACGACTATTGGTGATAGCCAATGGTGCCGTCGATTCAATAGTCGATGGAAGAATAAAGTCTACATGCATTTCACGTGGTAAGATAGCCAACGCCAAAATCAGTGTACCTTCGTCCAAATAATCATTGTCGCTAATTGTTACCGTAGCGGTATAAGTATTGGCATCTTTAGGTGTTCCGTTAGGATTGTAAGAAACATTACCAGAAGAAATAGTTACAGTTTTATATTCAAACGATCCATCTTCTTTTGTAAACTTCACCTTCAGACTACTAACCGGATGCTCGTTGCCATCATACGTTAACTCATATTGATGGGTTTCTGCGTTCCATTTCCAGTCGTTACCATCATTATTACCATCGTCTGGGATGATTTCAGGATCCTCATCGTCTGTTGGCTCATACGGATCGTTTTCATCGCCCCCGTCTGTTATACTTTGCTTCACGATTAAGTCGGCAGCAGCTATTGTTTCTGGCAATGAATAGTTGGTTGCTTTGAAGTTGTTATCTGCTTCACCATTACCTAATTCAAATGTAGAACCTTTCGTGATGGCATCTTCATAGATTGTACCGGCGGTAAGTGTTGATTGAGTGCATGCAAGGCTTGAGTTTGCACTAAATGCTGCTGTTTCGCCCTTTACTTCACCATCAACTCTTACTGTTTCATCGCTAATCTTCGTATTTACCGAACCATTGGCTTCAATCGTTTGCTCTAAGATTGTTACAGTCAGAGGACGTTCTGTTACCTTCAACGTCTTAACGGCTTTACTGTCTTTGTGATCACCTCCCTTAATGATAGTTACAGTGATTGTATATGTACCTACATTCAGGATGTTTGATTCACTAATTTCTGCTCCTTCATTGTTAGTGTATTTTACCGTATAATCCTTACCACTTGTCAATGGAGTGTCATCATCTTTAATAGATATTGTCAGATTGATATCCTCTGGTGTACTACCATTATATACCATCGTTCCATTTCCGTCGGCATCTACTGTAATATCGCTATCGTCATCATTTGGGAAATCGATTTCGATATCTTCCTCTGCTACCACTTTCAATGTACCTTTGGTTGCATTCGTGATAACATCTGTTCCGAACTTATAATTGCTTGCCAGGAAAGAACCATCTTCAGCATCTGTTAATTCCAACTTATCGATGATGATGGCGTTTGGATAGTCTTTAACCTCAGTGTATGTTTGAGAGTCATCCAGCTTCAATGAAGATTTGCTTTCTGTGTTATTGAATACTGGAGTCTCATCGTTCTGAAGACCAGTCAATGTCACTGTCTCACTTGTAGCTTCTGATACGAATTCCTCATCCACTTTGCCTAATGTGACAGTTTGTTCGTTGGCTTGAACGGCGGAGATAGTAGCTTTCTTAATAGTAAACTTCGTAGTCTTAGAACCCGTATATTCTCCTTTACCTGTTATCGTAACGGTATATTCACCTGCATTCTTAGCTGTCAATTGACCGCTACTGCTTGAACTGCTTCCACCTGTCAGACTTAACGTATAATCTGTATCTTTCGTTAATTCGTCAGTATCATCTTTCACTGTAATTGTCAAAGTATGTTCCTTGCCGTCATACGTCCAATCGTTTAAGTTGCTGATATCTGTTGCACTTACATCTATTGTGATATCATTGTTGTCTGTAAGAGTTTCTTGAACTGTGTAAGTTACATCTGAAGTAAATGCTAACTCATAATTATCCGTATCAAAACCACTGTTATTATCATCAGCGAGGGCAAGATCGTTTTGAACAATATAATAAGTCCCCTTTTTTGTTGGATTACCAGATATAGCAGGACCATCTTGAGTCGTTGAAAGCCCTAAAGAGCCTGTATAAGCAACTTTTTCTGTTACTGTTTCACCACTGAATACTTGCGAACCTACTACCGGAGTATAATTAATGGTTGGATTTCCTTCTGTTCCTATTGTCCAACTTTGTCCGCTTGTTGGTGTTACGGTAATCTTGTGTTTAGCAATAGTTACATCATCAGATAATGTTGTTTTCTTTTCATCCGCATGTGCAACCAGATCTGTCGTACCACTAAATGAAGGATCAAACTTCACGCCATTGTCCAATCGATTCATGATGGTAATATCAGAATACTTACCAGCATTTACCAGTTTAACGCCATCTGTTGTATTAGATGTTTCGTCAGCACTATCATTATATTTATAACTGATAATCCGATAGTGAGTGCCTTCGCGAAGAACATATTCTTTATTTTCTGGGTCATTCTCAATCTTACCCTTTACCGTAAGTAAATGGTCTGGTTCTCCTTCTGTTCCATTATGGTCTAAGCCTGTATATTCATGCTGATTATTACTATTGATCGATGCCGAAGTAATCAGCATATCATATTTATAAATAGTAAATGGATCGAACTTAACCGTTACGCCTTCATTTGATGAATCTTTTACATTAACTGTTGCTGTAATGTCAGTCAGTGTTTTGGATGGTTGGTCATAGTCTTGCGCTAATGTCGGCGTACCGGTCAGTATGTTTTCTTTTCCTGATACTGTAGAAAAGCCTACGACAGCATTCTGTACTTTCAGCTCTGTATTTTCGCTATCTCCTCCTGCATTGAATGTATAGTCTAACAAACCAATAGCTTCCGTTGGTGTAACAGATACGACCGGTGCACTGGTTGTACTCCAATCAGTTTCAGTCTTGACCAAGATACTCATCTCGTTATCTACCCAAGTAGCGTAATAATCTGTCTTTACGATACCGCTCGCATCGTTTTCGCTAGTCTCGTAGCGTAATATTTGTTTGGTCTCTGAGCCTTGTTCTACTGTTACTGTTCCATCTATTTGTGTTGGTTCTGTAATAGTTGCAATATTAGAACCGGATTTTGTCAGCCAGCCCATGAAGTGATGCCCCATCGTGCAATGGATATTACTTGGTACTTCCACTGTGCATTTCGCTCCATAATAGAGGTCTGCATAATTGGCTATTACTTCATCCGGAGTTTTATTACCATCTTCTGTATAAACCGTAATCGTATGAGAACCATCCATTTGGCTAACGGTTTTGTTTAATGTCATGGTATAGGCATTCAACGTCGCATTCGTCGGCGCAGCCGTCAGATACATCTGCGTACCAGCGGGAAGAGTAACAGTACCTTGACTACCTTGACTTGCATCTTCTGTTCCCGTGAGTGCATATAAAAAGTGCGTTCTGTCTATGCTGTTTTGTGAATATGTTACCGATGTTGTCGTATTTTTATCCCACTTTCCAAAAATTATGGATGCTTGCTTCCTGAATAATCGTATCCAGTACCAATATTATTACCTGTATTTCCACCATAGGAAACAGTGTTGTATGCTGTAACGGTTCCTCCAAGAATAGCTATAGCATCGCATGTTCCTTGGTAGCCACCACCAATACCAGCACCTACGGCTGCATAATATCCAGATGTATATAATCCATCTAAGTCCTCACATGCTGCATTCACTGCACCTCCAGTTATAATAATAGTTCCATTTGAAGAATTATTTCCACCACCAATACCAGCTCCATGTGCATGAGTACTTGTTCCTGAATTTTGTCCATCAGAGTAAGAGCGTGCTGTTATATTTCCTCCTTTTATCCAAATCGTTCCAAAATTTGGATTATCAGAACTTCCTCCAATTCCAGCCGCTAAAGAAGAACTATATCCATTTGTTTTTGCACACTCCGCCGTCAAGGACCCTTCACCATCAATAATTAAAGTAGCTCCTTCGGCTACATAGATACCGGCGTGTTCGTGACCGCTAATAAATGAATTTGTCCCTTCCAACGTAAGGTAGACCGTTCCACTTTCAATTGAAAATGCATTATTATCACCTCCATTCTGATTTGCACTGGCATTATTTACTGTGATATGAACATCACCAGATGTGTTTACTGCAATCGTATGGCTACTGCCTCCATCCCCTGTGATAGTATAATTCCCAGTAGAAGTAATATTGGCATCTTGGGAGGATAAATCTATAGGTGTCTGCCCCCAAACTGCATTCCCCACCGTAGCGAGGAATGCCATCAAAAAAGTAAACAATTTTCTTTTCATAATACAATAATTTATTTGTGAATGGATTAATTAATTAGTTTCTAAACCGGTTAGCATCTACTTCCAACTCACCAAACTTGATTATGAAAAGACATAAAAAAAGTGCGGGCGGTTTGCTTATTATCAAAAGGAAGGCATCGCCAAACGCCTACTACAAGGATAATGAAACAATGGCCCGCACTCTATGCTGTTAAATATACTTATTCCTTCTACAGAAAAGCATACAGCTAAGAGTGCAAGCATCTATGTTTATTATTCCCTTGTAGTAAAATTTGGCGATTTTTCCTTTTGGAATAATATCGTAAATGCTTTAACTCAGTATGTCAAATCTCAAAGATTCCGCTGAATCTTCTTAGAGATGCCGCAAATATAGGAATGATTTCTGATATAATTCTAATTTTTTAGGGAAATTTTTTGGTGGGTATACAAAAAAAGAGAAGATAGCCCGCGAGGGCATATCTTCTCTTCCTATTCCATAATTTTATTTTTACTCTTCAGAGATAACCGTGAAAGGAATTTCTACGGATACTTCCTTGTGGAGTTTAAGCGTAGCTTTGTAGTTGCCTACTTCCTTCACTGCTTCTTTGATATAGATAATCTTGCGGTCGACATTGAAACCCTGCTTTGCCAATTCGTCTGCAATCTGGATATTGTTTACCGAACCGAAGATAGTACCTGTCGAACTTGTCTTGGTAGCGATTGTCAAGCTCACATTCGCCAATTTAGCAGCCAACTCTTCTGCGTCTGCTTTGATTTTAGCCAACTTATGAGCGCGTTGCTTCAAGTTTTCAGCTAATACTTTCTTGGCAGATTCTGATGCGATAACTGCTTTACCCGTGGGGATTAGAAAGTTACGTCCGTAACCCGATTTAACAGTTACGATATCGTCCTTGTAGCCTAAGTTAGCTACGTCTTCTTTCAAAATAACTTGCATATTCTGTCTCCTCTTTTATTATTATTTCATCAAATCTGTTACGAAAGGAAGCAATGCCAAGTGACGAGCACGTTTTACGGCTTGCGCTACGCGGCGTTGGAATTTCAAAGATGTTCCTGTGATACGACGCGGAAGGATTTTTCCCTGCTCGTTCAAGAATTTTTTCAAGAATTCCGGATCTTTGTAGTCGATATACTTGATACCGTTCTTTTTGAAGCGGCAATATTTCTTTTTCTTCACGTCTACTGTAGGCGGAGTCAAATATCTGATTTCTGATTGAGTAGCTGCCATAATTAATTCTCCTTTACTGTTTCTTTAGATGATTTCAAACTTCTTCTCTTTGCGGCATATTCGGCTGCATATTTATCCTGACGGAATGTCAAGAAACGGATAACGCGTTCGTCGCGGCGGAAGTTAATTTCCAATGTTTCAATAACCGACGGTTCTGCCTTGAATTCAATCAGCTGGTAGAAGCCTGTAGATTTCTTTTGAATAGGATAAGCTAATTTACGCAATCCCCAATTTTCTTCATTCACGATTTCAGCACCTTGTTCTTTCAGGATGCCTGTGAATTTGTCTACCGCTTCCTTCATCTGTGCATCAGACAAAACGGGAGTTAAAATGAAAACGGTTTCGTAATTGTTCATACGATTAATACTGTTTTTTATTTGTTATTATTTGATTTTTTCGGTGCAAAGGTACGTCTTTTTTCTTTATCTGCCAAATTTTCTTGGGATTGTTTCGCTTAAAAAAGTGCAGCATGCACGGCTTTTTCATTTAAAAAAGCGGTGACCTTGTAGATCTTAAGGGAACTGGTTCGGAACGCTTGTAGCTGCAGGCCTCGCTCCGCTTCGACCAGCAGCTATGTACAGAAGTCCTCTTCGAGGACTGTTTTATTACCTATATCGTGCCTCGAAGAGGCGCAATTTTCAAGTAGCCGTAGGTCGAAGCGGAGCGAGGCCTGCGGTATCCAATTTAAATGAAAGAGCCGTGGTGCAGTCTGCCGATGATGTCTCTCCATCTGCGGGTGTGCGATTCCGTTTGTCGTTATAATCGAAATGGATTATCGTTATAATCAGAAAGGATTATCGTTATAATTCAGGCGCATTGGCAAAATTATTGTACCTTTGTTTCCCGGTAAGATGAACAAAAAGAGAAACACATTATTATTATTGTATTATGTCTTTTTACAAGTTTGCGTGGAGGGCGGTGTGGATGTCCCTCCTTTTATTAGCCGGCATTGGGTGTGCGGATGCGGAACGTGAAGCGCGTTTGGAGGTGGATTGGGAGCAATTCATGCGAAAACAGGATTTGGTTTGGGACGTGCTTCCGGAGTATTGGTACGAGTCTGCCTATATGGGCAACGGGATGTTGGGTTGGATGATTTACAAAGAACCGGGAGAGAATTATTTACGCTTCGAGACGGGCGATTGCGCCTACCACGACCATCGGCCGGAAAAGAACGATTTGTTCCATAAATGCCGCCTTCTGACGGGACACTTTGCGCTTCATCCCTGCGGGGAAATCACGGACGGACAGATGCGTTTGGATTTATGGAATGCTGAAACTACAGCAGATATTACGACTACCCGCGGGAAAATTCACATACGAAGTTTTGTGCATAGCGAGGAAATGGTCATGGTAACCCAGCTCTGGACGGAAGGTGATGAAGAGGGTTGCCGGTGGGAATGGAAACCCGCCCCCTCGGAAAGTCCGCGATGGCTCTTTGCCAAACAGAATCCCGATTGGAAAGCCGCCATGCCAGAACAATATCCTTTGAATCCGCCTGTCGAGGTCGATTCAACCCAAACTGAAGGTGTTTCGTATCAACCGCTATTGGCCGGAGGTGGGATGGCTGTTCGTTGGCGTGAAACCCACGAAGGAAAGACGCGTACGCTTTGGGTGACGTTGAAACATACTTATCCGGAAACGAATGCACGTGAGCTGAGCGCGAAGACGTTGGAGAACGCTATCCGCACAGGATATGCCGGACTTCAACAAACGCACCGTGCCTGGTGGCATGCCTATTATCCGGCCAGTTTCCTGACCTTGCCCGATGGACAAAAGGAAAACTTCTATTGGATACAAATGTATAAGCTGGCTTCGGCCACGCGGGGCGATAGGGCGTTGATGGATTGTACGGGTCCGTGGCTGACCGTTACGCCTTGGCCCAATGCATGGTGGAATTTAAACGTGCAACTTAGCTATTGGCCTTTGAATGCTTCGAACCGGCTTTCGTTGGCAGGTTCGCTCGAACATACGCTCTATGACCATCTGGACCAACTCCGTAATAACCTGCAAGCACCTTATCGCGAAGGAGCTTACGGATTGGCTCGTTCGACTAATTTCGAAGGAGCTTCTGATCCGGTGGGCATTCCGGGCGTAGATAAACCGGCCGAGGTGGGGAATTTGACATGGGCGTGCCATAGCCTTTGGTTGATTTACCGACACCAGATGGACGATGTCCTCTTGCGCGAAAAGCTCTTCCCGCTATTGAAGGGCGCTATTAATTATTACCTTTATTTCCTGCGCGAAGAGGAAGACGGGAAATGGCACCTACCTGCCACGTTCTCTCCCGAATATGGAAGTGCGGAGGATTGCAATTATGATTTGGCATTGCTTCGGTGGGGATGTAAAACCTTGCTGGAAATTTCCGAACGTCTGCATATAGACGATCCGTTGATTCCGAAATGGCAAAATGTAGTGGCGAACTTGACGCCTTATCCCCAAGATGAAAACGGGTTGTGTATCGGACGGAATGTGCCTTACGCCTTCTCGCATCGCCATTATTCGCATCTCTTGATGGCTTATCCATTATACCTTATTAATAAAGAGGATGCGGATGAGGCGGCTTTAATCGAGAAGTCGTTGGATTATTGGCAAAGCAAAGCTGGGGCACATCAAGGTTATTCGCTGACCGGAGCTTCGTCTCTTTCGTCGGCTTTGGGAAAAGGGAATGATGCCCTTTCCTATTTGAACGGATTGTTCGGGCGCTTCTTGAGTGTGAATACGTTGTATCGTGAATCCGGGCCGGTTATCGAAACACCCCTCTCGGGTGTGCAATCCATCCATGATATGTTATTGCAGAGTTGGGGAGGAAAGATTCGCGTCTTTCCGGCTGTGCCGGACGCATGGCAAGAGGTAGCGTATGCTAATTTCTTGGCCGAAGGAGCCTTTACCGTGTCTGCCAGCCGCCAAGGAGGAAAGACTGCCTTTATCGAAGTAAAGAGTGGGGCGGGCGAACCGTGCGTGTTAGTGACCGACATAGAGCGTCCTGTTTTCGAACGTCAAGGCAAAACCTTCAGTCCGACTCGCTTGGCGGAAGGGGTTTGGCAGATTGAGTTGGCTCAAGGCGAATCGTTTGTGGTGTATCCGGAAGGAAAGAAACCCGATATGACCATCCGCCCGATCGAAAATCCTACGCATAATTGGTTTGGTAAGAAACGTGAACAGATAAACAAATAGGGAATGGCGCATATTCTTCCTTTTATTATAGGTATAGCATGTCTTTGCTGGGGACATATTTCTACGGGACATGCCAGCGAAGACGAATCGCTTCGCCAACTCAAGGCAAATTACCGGGAAATATTATTGTCGGTAGTAGAGGCAAAAGATTCTTTAAGGGCAGACCTTTGGCAGATTCCGCCAGAAAAGGAAATGTCTGACCAGGTCGTAGTGGAACTTCACCAACGTTATCCTTTCGATTTGGATAAGATAAAGGCTTATTTAAAAGCCTTGAATCCGGATGGGTCGTGGCAAGATATTAATTATGCAGATACGAAACGTTCGGGCTGGGAACCGAAGCTTCATGCCGACCGTGTCTTAGAATTGGCCAAACTCTATCACACACCTGGAACCGCTTTTTATCATGCCGACGAGGTAGAAGAGGCCATTCACCGGGCGTTGCATTATTGGTTTACGGCTCGTCCCCGATGCTTAAATTGGTGGTACAATCAAATAGGCATTCCCAAAACTTTGGGGTCGGCGTTTATTTTATTGGAAGGACAATTAAGCCAGGAGGAAAGAGCGGAGGCCATCCGCTTGATGCAGGAGGCGAAGTTTGGCATGACGGGACAAAACAAGGTCTGGCTCGCGGGTAATGTATTGATTCGTGCGCTTCTTGAAAACGATGCGGCATGGGTTCGTGCCGCACGTGATACGATTGCTTCTGAAATTCGATTGGGACAAATAGAAGGCATTCAGCCTGATTGGAGTTTCCATCAACATGGTCCGCAACTTCAATTTGGAAATTATGGATTGTCTTTTGTGACTAGCATGGCTTTCTTCGACCGTCTGTTTTCGGGGACGACGTATGCTTTCGAAGCAGAAAAGAGAGCGATTCTTACTTCGTTGGTAAACGAAGGATTCCGATGGACTATCTGGCATCGTACGATGGATATCAATGCCCTTGGCAGGCAGTTCTTCCATAATGCGCCTCTGCATAAAGCCTATGCCTTGGCGTTTGCGGCCGAGGATTTGGGGCTTCGGGAAGGTTTCCCTCGGAATGCGAACCGGCTTGTAGGACATAAACATTTTGACCATTCCGATTATACGGTTCATCGCACGCACGATTGGATGGCCTCACTTCGCATGTCTTCCCTGCGGGTGATTGGAACGGAACATGTAAACGAAGATAATATCCTGGGATATTATTTGGGTGATGGCGCGACCTATTTTTATACCGACGCGCGCGAGTATTTGAATGTCTTTCCCTTTTGGGATTGGCGCAAGGTGCCCGGCGTGACTTCCTACGAGGCGGCGCATGTTGCCGACCCGCTTCCGGATGTGAATCATACCGGGTCTCGGAATGAATCGAACTTGGTGGGCGGGCTGACAGTGGGGCAACGAGGCATTTCGGCCATGGAACTTCAGCGAGATGGCCTTCATGCCCGCAAAGCTTGGGTATTTACGGATTCATTTGTCCTTTGTTTGGGAGGAGATATTGCATCGGATTCGGCTGTTTCGGTGACGACTTCCTTGGAGCAATGTTTAGGACGCGACGAGGCTCGGATGTGGGATGGCCAGGAATGGAAACCGCTTTCCGGATCGTATGAATGGCTCCGACCAGAGTTGCGCCTGTATCATAACCGAAAGGGATATATTGTTTTCTCTCCAGACACTTGTGTGGTGGAGGTTCTGCCACGCACGGGGCAATGGTGTGATTTCATGGGCATGTATAGTCCGGCTGTCGTGCAGGGCAAAACCTTTTCAGTTTATCTTCGGCATGGCGTCCGTCCCGCGTCGGGTAGTTATGCTTATTTAGTGTTGCCTGCTGCAGATTCGACAACCGTTTCTCGTTTCGACTTGGAATGCATTCGTCTTTTGCAGAACGATAGCCAAGCGCAGGTGGTTTATTTCCCAGCGGATGCCGAAGTGTGGGCAGCCGTGTATGCCGCAGGAGAGCTGGAATTCGAAGGGCAAAAGTGTAAAGTGAAGGCGCCCGGGCTCTATTATTTCCAGCGTAAAGGGGGAAAGTGGGAGATAAGCTCCGAAAAACTTTTCCAATTATAAGGGTTTTTATTTACTTTTGCGCCTTTATTGAAAGAGAAGATAACTAAAAACGTATAAAGGATGAAACACCAACTTTGTTGTATCGGGCATATTACGCACGATAAAATTATTACGCCACGACGGACAGCCCATCAGCCGGGCGGTACGTCTTATTATTTCTCACACGCCATCCGCTGTTTGCCAGACATCAATTATATGTTGGTCACAGCACTGGGCGCCGAAGATATGCATGTAGTTGACGAATTGCGTCGCGAAGGTATTTTGGTCAAGGTAATGCCTTCCCGCCAGTCGGTTTATTTCGAGAATATTTATGGCGAGAACCAAGATAACCGTACCCAGCATGTATTGGCAAAGGCAGACCCCTTTACTATTGAATACCTGCAAGACTTGGAGGCACAGATTTTCCATCTGGGTAGCTTGTTGGCCGACGATTTCTCTCTCGAAGTAGTAGCCTACTTGTCGAAGAAGGGACGTATTTCCATTGACGCGCAAGGTTATCTCCGCGAAGTGCAAGGCGAAGATGTTTTTCCTGTAGACTGGGACCGGAAGGAGGAATTCCTGCGGTATGTCCATTTCCTGAAGGCCAATGAACCGGAAACGTTGGCCTTGACGGGGACCAACGACCCGATGGTCGCAGCCGTCCAACTTCATGCGTGGGGTGTAAAAGAGGTGCTACTGACGCTTGGCAGCAACGGTTCTGTGATTTATGATGGTTCGGATTTCCATTTCATACCTGCTTATCGTCCGCGAGAGGTGGTCGATGCGACGGGATGTGGCGATACCTATATGACAGGCTATCTTTATGGCCGTGCGAAAGGATGGAGTATCGACGACGCAGGCCGGTTTGCGGCTGCCATGTCTACGTTGAAAATAGAGGCTATCGGTCCCTTTTCCGGTTCGTTGGACGATATTCGTGGTTGTATGGAAACAGCCGAACGTACTTATCCTTGCATTTCTTGATATAACCGGCCTTGCCATGTCTGCCGTTCGGCAAACCGCCGGTCTACTTTCGATACGAATTCGTAGTTTTTCAGTCCCCAATCGGGCGCTATCAGCAGCTCCTTGGGCGACTGCGACACGAATCGTTCGACAACCAGTTGCGGGCGGATTCGTTCTACGAAATCCACGACCAACTCCACATATTCATCTACGTCATACAGGTGGAAATCATCCGGATTCGATTCATATTCCTTTGCCATGCGGGTATTCCGGATTAATTGCAACTGGTGAAGTTTGAGCGTCTCCAGCGGCAGGCTGGAAATGCGTGTGGCATGTTGCAGGATTTCTTCCCTCGTTTCGCCCGGAAGTCCCAGGATGAGGTGCGCTCCCGTATGGATGCCCTGTGCAGCCGTTCGCCGGATAGCCTCTTCCGCCTCGGCATACGTATGCCCCCGGTTGATGCGTTGCAGCGTGCGGTCCAACGTACTCTCTACGCCATATTCCACCATCACGAACTGCTTTCGGGCTAATTCCGCGAAATAATCCAACAGTTTGTCAGGCATGCAATCGGGACGCGTCCCCACGATCAGGCCCACGACTCCCTCCACACGCAACGCTTCCTCGTATTTGGCTATTAATTGTTCGGTTTCGCCATACGTGTTGGTGTAGGATTGGAAATAAGCCAAGTAGCGCATCGTCGGATATTTACGGCTGAAAAAACGGATGCCTTCCGTCAATTGTTGTGTGACGGATTTCTCCCGCTGGCAATAGTCTGGGCTGAATGTCTGGTTATTGCAATACGTGCAGCCGCCCCAACCTTTCGTCCCGTCCCGGTTCGGGCACGAAAATCCGGCATTGATGGATATTTTCTGTACCTTTCCCTCGAAGAATCTCCCCAAGAAAACCGCCAAATCCCTATATGCTTTCTTCGTTTCCATGGCTGCAAAGGTACATGGATTTTGGGCGTTTTGCAAATGCTCTTTCCGTTCTTTTCTCTTGAAAGAAAAGAACGAAGGGGCGATAATTCCTTTTTCTTTCCAAAAAAATAGATAGAAAATAGAAGCTGTAGCCCTTTCATACCCTTCTTTAGTTCTATTTCATTTGAAAAATAGCTAAAGAAGGCTTCTTGAATACTATTTCTTTTGAAATAGAACTAAAGAAGACTTCTTGAGCTCTATTATTTTTAAAATAGGTATCAGGAGCCCTTCTTTGCCTTTATTTCAAAAAAAATGATAGCAAAGAAGAGGTCGAAAACGCTTCTTGGGAAGAATCCGGACCAGATACCTGACTGGAGAGAAAAAAATTGGCCGGTTCGTGTTGCATATCCGGAAATATATCCTTACTTTCGCGGTGCTAATAAGAAAAACGACATTAAAAAATAGAATACTATGCAAAGCAGACGAGAATTTTTGAAAAATGCCTCTTGGATGATGGCAGGCGGACTCTTGGCTCCGCAATTATTAGCCTCTTGTGGTGGAAAAACGAATACACAAGCCGCTTCCCAGACGGCACAGGCCGTTTCCCAATCGAAAAACATAGGATTGCAACTTTATTCCTTGCGCGATGATATTGCCAAAGATGGCATCCAACCGGTGCTCGAAACCGTGGCCAAGATGGGATATAAAAACCTCGAAATGGCAAATTATGAGGATGGAAAAATCTATGGACTGGCTCCTGCGGATTTTCGTAAACGGGTGGAAGACCTGGGAATGCGTTGCGTGAGTGCCCATGTCGGACAGGCATACGACAAGGAGAAGGATGCGGAAGTCATGGCTTGGTGGGACCGCGCCATCGAAGCTCACCGCGAAGTGGGTGCGAAATTTATCATCCAACCTTGGATGGCTGTGGACGACAAGACCACGCTTGATTACCTCAAGATGTATTGCGATTATTACAGCCGGGTAGGCGAGAAGGCAACGCAGGCCGGACTGATATTCGGTTATCATAATCATGCCTTCGAGTTCAAGCAGGTGGAAGGCACGCTTATCTACGATTTCTTGTTAGACCATGTAGATAAGCAGCATGTGCGCTTTGAATTGGATGTTTATTGGGCACAATATGGAGGCGGAGACCCTGTTAAACTGCTGAAGGAAAAAGCCGACCAAATCCGGGCGGTGCATATCAAAGACGAGAAGGAAATCGGGGCAAGCGGCAAGATGAACTTCGAACCGATATTCCAGCAAATGTACGCAAGCGGGATAGAAGATTGGTTTGTAGAAGTAGAAGCCTATACGAATGGAAACCCGGTAGCCAGCGTACAGCAGAGCTACGAGTTCCTGGCAAAGGCTCCTTATGTAAAATGAATCACGTCCATTAACAGGGGGAATGAATGAGCCAAAGCGTCCATCGAAGGAAACAGAAGATGGGCGCCTTCTTTTTGGAGGTCGGCATCGGAAAGTGGCCCGGTATTGACGGCGATGGTGAAAATGCCCGCAGCCACACCGGCATGTACGCCCATCGGGGCATTTTCGACGACTATTGCTTCGTGAGGTGCGACTCCCGCCTTTTGCAATCCCATCCAATAGGGTTCAGGATGCGGCTTCCCGATTTTGACGTCGAATGCCGTTACCATTTTGTCCGTCGAGAAACATCCTGGGAAAGAATGCTCCAATTTGTCGAGAAGGCTCCGTTGCCCTGAGCCAGTGACGACGACGCGTTGAAGCCCAAACGAACGTACCACACGGAGAACATCCGCTGCGCCCGGCATCGGATTGCCATCGTTATAGCGGGTGAAGAGTGCCGCCTTCTCGGCATAAAGGTCCTGTTTTTCCGCTTCGGTAGCATCCCGATGGAATGTCCGTTGGAACAAGGCGTTGATGGTGCCTGCCCCGGTTTGTCCTTCCCATAGATAAAAATCTTTCTCTTCGGCCAAGAGATGATGTCGCGCGGATATTTCCATCCACGACCGGGCATGATGTCGCATCGAATCGTAAAGCACGCCGTCCATATCGAAGAGGACCGCCTTCGGGTTTAACCGTTTGCCCGTCTGGAAAGCATAATGCTCAACGGCTTTTTTGATCGTTTCTTTTTCCATTAATAATCGTACTTAAAAAAGGAAAGCACGCCGAGGATGGCGTACTTTCCCAAGAATAATATGAATAATTAAAGTTGAAGAATTATAGTCTGCTTTTGATGGCTTCGCTTTCCTTTTCGTATCCAGGTTTGTTGAGCAAAGCAAACATATTCTTCTTGTATGCTTCTACACCCGGTTGGTTGAACGGATTCACACCGAGCATATACCCGCTGATACCGCAAGCCTTTTCAAAGAAGTAGAAGAGCTGGCCGATGTAGTAAGGCGTGATAGCCGGCAACGAGATTTTCAGATTCGGAACGCCGCCATCGACATGCGCCAGTTGCGTACCTAATTCTGCCATCTTGTTGACTTCATCCACATGTTTTCCGGCAAGGAAGTTCAACCCGTCGAGATTTTCCGCATCGGTCGGAACAATCATACTATGTTCCATTTCCTCTACCGAGATGACCGTTTCGAAAATCGTACGCTCGCCTTCTTGAATCCATTGGCCCATCGAGTGCAAATCCGTAGTCAAATCCACAGCTGCCGGGAAAATACCTTTACCCTCTTTGCCTTCGCTTTCGCCGTAAAGCTGTTTCCACCATTCAGCGATATAGTGCAATTTCGGATTGAAGTTGCACAAGATTTCGATTTTCTTTCCTGCTTTGTAGAGCTCATTACGTGTGGCCGCATAGATAGCCGCTGGATTTTCAGCGAACGGTACGCTGGCATCGGTAGCTTTTTCCATAGAAACGGCGCCGGCTACCAACTCGCGGATGTTCACTCCAGCTACGGCAATCGGCAACAGACCGACAGGCGTCAGGACAGAGAAACGTCCACCCACATTGTCGGGGATAACAAACGTCTTGTATCCTTCTTGTGTGGCCAACGTACGCAAAGCGCCTTTTCGTGCATCTGTAATAGCTACGATGCGATGCTTCGCTTCTTCTTTACCTACGGCCTCTTCCAATTGCTTTTTCAACATGCGGAAAGCAATAGCCGGTTCGGTAGTTGTCCCCGATTTAGAGATATTGATGATACCGAACTGCTTGTCCTTTAGAATATCGCACAATTCATACAAGTAATCTTCCCCGATATTATGTCCGGCATAGAGCATTACCGGGTTTTTACGGTTGGAGGTATGCAACCAATCGAAACTATTACTCATGGCTTCAATGACAGCGCGTGCTCCTAAGTAGCTACCTCCGATACCGATAGCAACAACTACTTCACACTTTGAACGCAACACTTCCGCCGTGTTTTCAATATCCGCCAGTTCTGCATCTGTAATCGATGATGGCAGATGCAACCAGCCTAAAAAGTCATTACCTGCTCCCGTGCCATTATGCAAGGTCGCCATACATGCGTTGGATTCCGTTTCCCGAGCGAAAACCTGTTCTTTAGAAACTGTTCCTAACGCCTTCTCAATGTTTAAACAAATGTTTTTCATAAAGCAATATCGGTTTATTTGAATGTTTGTGTTAATTGCCGGATTTCGATGGTAGGCGATTTTCGTTCATATAAAATCGCGTATAAAGCATCTAATATCGGCATATTGACTTTATATTTCTCGTTAATTTCGTGGATACATTTGGTTCCGTAATATCCTTCGGCAATCATTTCCATTTCCAGTTGGGCTGTTTTGACAGAATAACCTTTTCCTATCATCGTACCGAACGTACGGTTACGGCTGAAACGAGAATAAGCCGTCACCAGCAAGTCGCCCAAATAGACGGAATCCGTAATATCCCGTTCCAATCCATGTACGGCATATAGGAAATTACGCATTTCTTCGATGGCATTGCAGATAAATACAGCCAAGAAATTATCACCATATTTCATGCCATGGCAGATGCCTGCTACAATTGCATAGACGTTTTTCAACACAGACGCATATTCAATACCTGTCACATCTTTGCAGCAATAGTTCCGCAAATAAGTATTCCGGAAGACCGGAGAGAGCTGCTTCACATAGTCGATGTTTGGGCAAGCCAGCGTGATGTACGACAAACGCTCTAACGCAATCTCCTCGGCGTGGCAAGGCCCTCCGATAACGGCAATATGTTCGATGGGCACGTTGTAATATTCGGAAAAGTAATCCGCAATCAACATGTTCTCGTCAGGTACAATGCCTTTGATGGCGGAAATGATGAATTTGTCGTGCAAGGAAGTCGTTACCTTTTGCAGATGCTGTTTTAAGAAAGGCGAAGGCGTGGCGAATATCAACGTATCCGATTCCTTTATCGCCTTATTGATATCGGAATAAAATGTAATCCGATCCAAATCGAATTCCACAGCCGACAGATAACTGGGGTTATGCCCCGTTTGTAAGAACGCCTGAATTTGGTCTTCCCGGCGCATATACCAGTTTATCGTTTCTTGAGTTGAAAGTACAATCTTGGCTAAAGCGGTAGCCCAACTACCGCCTCCCATTATTGCAATTTTACCAGGCAAATTCATGCTTATATCCAGTTTTATTTAGCTGCATTCGCAATCCATTCGGCAACTTGTTCGACCGTCGGGTTGGTTAAATCCAGCTTATATTTCTTGTTCAGTTCGCAAAGTTCTTGTCGTACCTTGTTGGGGTTTGCCTCTTTCAAGACATCGAGCGTCACGTATCCGGCTTTTTGCAAAGCAGGTACCCACTCTTTGTCTACGCCAATGGCGGCATATTTCTCTGCTGAATCTTTTTTTACACTCTTTTCTGGACGCATTTGTGGGAAGAGCAGCACTTCTTGGATGGTAGTTTGCCCGGTCATTAACATGACTAACCGGTCGATACCGATACCGATGCCGCTCGTTGGTGGCATACCATATTCCAATGCACGCATGAAGTCTTGGTCGATAATCATCGCTTCGTCGTCTCCTTTGTCGGCCAAGCGCATCTGTTCTTTGAAACGGGCTTCTTGGTCGATAGGGTCGTTCAATTCGGAATAAGCGTTTGCCAATTCCTTTCCGTTGACCATCAATTCGAAGCGTTCCGTCAAGCCGGGCTTACTACGGTGCATCTTCGTCAGCGGTGACATCTCTACTGGATAGTCTATAATAAAGGTAGGCTGGATGAAAGTACCTTCACAGAATTCACCAAAGATTTCATCTATCAGTTTGCCTTTCCCCATGGTCTCGTCGATTTCCATATTTAGCTTCTGGCATACTTCCCGGATTTGGGCTTCGTCCATGCCTTCGAGGTCATATCCAGTCTTTTCCTTGATGGCTTCCAAGATAGGCAAGCGGCGATAGGGTGCTTTGAAGCTGATGGTCTTACCATCGACTACGGTTTCACTCGAACCGTTGACGGTGACGCAGATTTCTTCCAACAATTTTTCGGTGAACGACATCATCCAGTTATAGTCTTTATATTGGACATACAGCTCCATGCAGGTGAATTCCGGATTGTGCGTGCGGTCCATTCCTTCATTGCGGAAGTTTTTACCAATTTCGTATACACCTTCGAAACCACCAACTATCAATCTTTTGAGGTAAAGTTCCGTTGCAATGCGCATATACATATCTATATCTAACGCATTGAAGTGGGTGATAAAAGGACGGGCACTGGCACCTCCTGGAATGGATTGCAGCGTAGGCGTTTCTACTTCTGTATATCCGGCATCGTCCAATACGCGGCGCATGGTCTTCAATACTTTAGCTCGTTTCAGGAAAATGTCCTTCACGCCTTCGTTTACTACCAAGTCCACATACCGTTGGCGATAGCGCAATTCCGGGTCGTTGAATCCATCGTAGGCCACCCCATCTTTGTATTTGACGATCGGAAGCGGGCGTAACGATTTGGACAGTACAGTGATTTCTTCCGCGTGGATAGAGATTTCACCCATTTGCGTACGGAATACATATCCTTTGATGCCGACGAAATCGCCAATATCCAGCAATTTTTTGAATACAATATTATATAGGTCTTTATTTTCGTCCGGACAAATATCGTCACGCGAAATGTATACTTGGATACGTCCTTCTGAATCCTGCAACTCCATGAAGGAAGCCTTTCCCATGATGCGACGGCTCATGATACGTCCGGCCACGCGTACTTGGCGCGGCGCGTCATCGTCTTGGAAGGAGGCTTTTATCTCTTTCGAAAACGCGTTTGTTACATACTCTGCGGCGGGGTATGGCTCAATCCCCATCTGGCGTAATTGCGCCATGCTATTCCGCCTTATGATTTCCTGTTCGCTCAGTTCTAATAGATTCATTACGCTACTACTTTGTATAAATACAGTGCAAAAATATAAAAAATCTCGGTATGAAAATCGTATTACAAAGAAAAAACCGTATCCGAGCGATTTCTTCCGAAAAAAGAAAGAGGAAATATCCCGTTTTGGAATATCTCCTCTCGCCTAAATGAGGGTGAAAGATGGGGCTCGAACCCACGACCCTTGGAACCACAATCCAATGCTCTAACCAACTGAGCTACATTCACCATGTCTGTCTTTTTGAAAATCCGTTCCCACTACGGGGTGAAAGATGGGGCTCGAACCCACGACCCTTGGAACCACAATCCAATGCTCTAACCAACTGAGCTACATTCACCATATTCCGTCTCTTTGGAAACCTCTTTTCCTGAAAGACGGTGCAAAGGTAAGCATAATTTTTGATTCTGCAAATATTCTGGAGAAAAACACGCTTTTTCTTTGCGTCAACCAAGTTTTTTAAACCTGCCGGGTAGAATTTATTCCTATTTTGCTTGGAAATATCAAAAATATGCTTACCTTTGCACTCGAAATACGGAACTAGCTCAGTTGGTAGAGCACTGGTCTCCAAAACCAGGTGTCGGGAGTTCGAGCCTCTCGTTCCGTGCATTATTTTATTTCATAGTTTTAAGGTTTTTGATTTAGTTGGGGCTGTCGGATGTTGGTCATTCGGCAGCTTTTTTATTTATAATGGTCCTTTCTTTTATTTATAGTGGAAATCTTTTTTATTTATAGCGAAAACCTTTTTTATTTATAACGGGAATCTTTTTCGATAATAACGAGAATCCAACCTCTTTATGATTGGAAAAATTCCTCCGAAAGGGATGAACTTTTCTGATTTTGTCACTATCTTTGCCATATCTGTCAGGGATTATTTGATTTTTATTTGCAACAATAAGTTAAGTGATTCTGATGACATGGTAAAATTTTAGGCAACTTTTTGTTGCTTACATCTTCAGGAGAATTTTAAACTAAAGTGTTGCGGATGTAAGGATTAACTTTTATGTTATGAGAACGAATTATTCTTTATTATATGCCTGTTTGGTTGTTTTGCCTTTTCAAGGGCATGCTCAGAAACAGACAAAAGAGACGAAACCGAATATTCTGTTTATCTGTGTGGATGATCTTCGGCGGGAATTGGGTGTGTATGGCTCTTGGGTGAAAACACCTAATATGGATAAATTAGCCTCGCAAGGAAGTGTATTTTTTCAGCATTATGTGCAAGTGCCGACAAGCGGAGCCTCGCGAGCCAGTATGTTGACGGGGCATTTGCCTAAGGCCGCATCTGATTTGTCGAACGAAGCTTGCCGGATGCGCCTTTCTGATAAGCCGGAAGGAGAAATTCCAGAGACGATGTTCCATCATTTACGCAGGAATGGATATTATACGGTAGGCATAGGGAAAGTTAGTCATTATGCCGATGGTTGTTTATATGGTTATGAAGAGCCGAAGACAAATAAATGGGAACTTCCTTATAGTTGGGACGAAATGCTGTTTGATGCAGGGAAATGGGGGAATGGCTGGAATGCATTTTTCGGTTATGCTAATGGAAGTAATCGGCAGAGCCGCGATAAGCAAGTCAAACCATACGAATGTGCAGATGTGGCAGACGAGGGGTATCCGGATGGCCTGACGGCAAACTTGGCGGTTAAGAAACTGAAAGAACTTGCCGCGAAGGAGGAACCCTTTTGTTTGGCGGTTGGTTTTTTCAAGCCTCATCTTCCCTTCACGGCTCCAAAGAAGTATTGGGATTGGTATGATGAATCCAAGCTTCCGATTTCTCCTATGCCGGATGTCCCGGAAGATTGTGACCCTGTAGCTTTACACGAGAGTGCAGAATTTAAGAGTTACCAGGCGGGAGACGAGATGCCTTCTGTCGCTCATCGTTTATCGGATGACTATGCGCGGAAACTCCGTCATGCCTATTTTGCTTGCATCAGTTATGTGGACGCACAAGTGGGGAAGGTTTTGAATGCGCTTGAAGAATCTGGAGAAGCCGATAATACCGTTATTGTTTTGTGGGGAGATCATGGTTGGCATTTGGGCGACCTCCGTATTTGGGGAAAACATACGCTGTTCGAACCTTCGTTGAGTAGTACGTTGATCGTGAAAGCACCCGATTGTAAGTCGGGAATTAAAAACCGACGGATTGTCAATTCGGTAGATATCTATCCTACGCTGATGGAACTATGTCACGTCCCGTTGCCTCCAGGTTTGGATGGGCATAGTTTTGCTAATCTATTGAATCATCCGGATGATTCGACATGGACAGATGTGGCTTATAGCTATTGGGGACACAGTATTTCACTTCGGACACCGGAATATCGTTTGACCTATTATAACAAAGAGGGAAAAGTGGTGACGGAACTTTATCAATATACAGAAGACCGTATCGAACGGAAAAACATGGCCAAAGAGCATCCGGAAGTAGTACAAAAGTTGCTTCCGTTATTGGAAAAAGGAGTTACTTTTCCTCTTTGACAAACCTTATGATAACAGATAAATAGGAACATTGATAAATAAGAAGGAAATGAATAAGATGAAATGGATATGGGCAACTTTACTGGCTGGGTGCATAAGTATGGGTTGGGCGGAAGAGAAAACATCGGTTCCACGACCGACTCCGGCACAGATTACTTGGCAGGAGGCTGAACTGGTCGCTGTATTTCATTATGATCTACATGTATTTGATGGGAAACAATACAATCAGGCTTATAATCGGATTACACCAATCCCGGATATAAATATCTTCAATCCTACGCAGTATGATACGGATCAATGGATTCGGAGTGCTAAGGGAATGGGGGCGAAGATCGCTATTCTGACGGCTACACATGAGACAGGTTTTGCACTTTATCAGTCGGATGTTAATCCGTATTGCATGAAAGCTTTAAAATGGCAGGATGGGAAAGGTGATATTGTGCGCGACTTTGTCAACTCTTGTCGGAAGTATGGCGTGAAACCGGGTATTTATATTGGTATCCGTTGGAATTCATTCTTGGGAGTACATGATTTTATGATGCCGAAGGATGGGACGAAGTTTCAGGAAAACCGGCAGGTGTTTTATAATAAAATGTGCGAAGGGATGACGGAAGAACTGATGTCTCGTTACGGGGATCTGGCGATTGTCTGGTATGATGGTGGTGGTCATGGACCAGAATTGGGTGGAGCTGATATCCTGCCGATTGTGGAGAAATACCAGAAGAATATCATTTTCTACCATAACAGTCAGCGGGCAGATATGCGTTGGGGCGGATCGGAGACAGGAACGGTTTCTTATCCTTGTTGGGGAACTTATCCTTTCCCTTATTCTCATTCCAAGAATCAGGAAGAGATCTTTAAGAATGATTTCCAGCTATTGAAGACGGGTGATCCAAACGGAGCCTATTATATGCCGGCTATGTCGGATTCTCCTTTGCGTGGTTATAAGGGTCGGCATGAATGGTTCTGGGAACCAGGTGATGAAGCTCATATCTTTCCATTGGAGAACTTGATGGATATGTATGAGAAGTCGGTGGGGCGTAATTCAACCTTGATTTTGGGGTTGACGCCAGATGACCGGGGATTGATTCCGGCTGCAGATTCCTTGCGGTTGGCCGAGTTCGGACGAGCTATTGATCAAAAGTATGCGCATCCGTTGAAGCAAACGGAAGGTAAAGGAAACATGTATTGTATAGCATTGGACAAACCGACCTTGATTTCCCATCTGGTAATACAGGAAGATATTACACAAGGTGAGCGGGTACGAAAATATGTGATAGAAGGAAAAGTGTCCGGAAACTGGAAAAAGTTAGCAGAAGGAACTTGTATTGGGCATAAGCGGATTGAACGATTATCTTCTCCCGAAAAAATATCAGAAATCCGATTGGTTATAAAAGAATCGAAAGGAGATGTATTTATAAAAGCATTCCGTGTATTCTGATGCGATGAGGCGTGACCTTATTGGAATTTCCTGTAAGATGGAGGATGTGAGTATTGTATTTTAAAAATAATTTTTTCACGGAAAGAAGAAATACTATTTCATCCTAAAACTGAGAAATTTAAATAGGATTTTAGAATGGAAATCTTTTTTATTTATAGCGGAAACCTTTTTTATTTATAACGGAAATCTTTTTCGATTATAACGAGAAACCTTTTCGTTTCTGCCTGGAAACGGAAACGAGGCAGGCGGAATTGAAATTCTTGGAATAATTAGGAAGAGAAAGAGACGATAAATCAAAAAGAATCATTACCTTTGTACCCGAAATTAAAAGAAGTTCCTTCAAAACAATGATCAACAGAGTTTTAATCCGAATTAAGGTGTTGCAAATCGTTTATTCGTATTATCGGAACGAAACGCACGATTTGAAACTTGCTGAAAAAGAATTGATGTTCAGCCTCCAGAAATCTTACAATTTGTATTTTTATTTACTCCTTCTTATGGTGGAAGTGACGCGTTTGCACCGTCGCAATTTGGATATCCGGAAACATAAATATGTACCAGGAGAAGAGGATTTGAATCCGAATACTCGTTTGATAGACAATCGGTTCGTGGCTCAGTTGGAAATCAACGAAGCATTGCGGAAAATGATAGACGCGGAAGGTATTTCGTGGGCGAACGACGAAGATTTCATTAAAGATGTGTTGGATAGCATCTTGGTTTCCGATATTTATGCCGATTATTTAAAGAATCCGGAAGATAATTACGAGACAGATCGCGAATTTTGGCGCCAAGTATTCAAGAGGTTGATTTGCAATAGCCAAGATGTAGAAGAATATCTTGAAAATAAGAGTATTTATTGGAACGATGACGTGGCGATTATCGAAACGTTCGCGCTCAAGACTATCAAACGCTTTGAAGAGGCGAAAGGAAGTAAACAGCCTTTGCTTCCGATGTTTAAAGACGAAGAAGACAAATTGTTTGCGACGAAACTTTTGCATCAAGCGCTCTTGCGAGGTATAGAGTTCCGCAATATTATAGACAAACACATGACGAATTGGGAAGCCGAGCGCATAGCTACTATGGACATGCATATCATGCAGATTGCCTTGGCCGAGTTACTTACATTCCCGACCATCCCGACCAGTGTCACGCTCAACGAATACATCGATTTGGCGAAATATTACAGTACGCCTCGGAGCGGGCATTTCATCAACGGGATTCTGGATTCAATTGTCAAAGAATTAAAAAGTAACCAGCTTTTGCTGAAAGATTAAATATTATCCTTACATTTGCGTCGTCGGGGAGGAAAAAACCGATGGAAAGCAAATAAATTATATATAATAAATGAATATGGTGAATTTAAGTATTTTATTGCAGGCTGCTGCCGGAGGTGACTCTTGGTCGGGCATTATTATGATGGTAGTCATTATCGCCATCTTTTATTTCTTTATGATTCGTCCGCAACAAAAGCGGCAGAAAGAGATTCAAAAGGCACGCGAGGCCCTCAAGGTGGGCGACAAAGTCATTACGGCTGGTGGTATTTATGGGAAGATTCGCGAGATTGGCGATGTTTATATGACCATTGAAATCGCTAACGGAGTGAATATCCAAGTAGATAAGTCTTCTATTTACGCTTCTTCGGAAGATGCCAAACAGAAGTAAATAACCCCGTAAAACGAAAGAATGATGTCACGGCTGAATGGACTTGTACGGACATTCCAGTCTACGGTGACAGGCATGAAGGCTTTTTTGCATCGCCAGCGGTGGAAAGAAGCCTTGATTTTTTTCTGCTTCGTGCTCCTTTCGTTCGGCTTCTGGCTCCTTCAGAGTCTGCAACAAGAATATGAAACAGAGTTGTCTATCCCGCTCAGATACGAGAATGTCCCAGCAAATATCGCGCTGGCACCCAGCGTTGCAAAACAGGTGCGTATCCATGTCAAAGACAAAGGCAGCGCGCTCTTGAACTACACGCTCGGACAAAAGTTTCGCTCGATTACACTTGATGTGCAGAAGCTCCGCAAGGATGAAATGCGTTACATCGTGAGCCGAAGTATGCTTCAAGACGAGATTTCGAAGCAACTCCTGGCTTCGACTACACTTACTCTTTTTGAGCCGCAAGCCCTTTCGCTGCCTTTCGATGAACAAAAGAGCAAAGAAGTTCCGGTTGTGTTTAATGGTTCTATCGAGACGGAGGGCGGTTTTTTGGTTTCGGGCGATATCTTAATTTCGCCTTCGATGGTGACGATTTATGGGAGCGCGTCGTTGTTGGATTCTATCCAAGAAGTGCGAACCGAATTTTTGAAAATTGAGAAAGGGAAGAAGACCTTGGTGAAGAATGCCTCTTTGGAAGCCATAGAAGGCGTGGCCTTTCATACGGAAGGTGTCTCTGTTACGATTCCGATTGAAGAATATACAGAGAAAACACTGACGATTCCCGTCCGATTTGTGCAAGTTCCTCCGCAATATACGATTCGTTCCTTCCCGCAAGAGGTGGAAGTGTCGTGCAATATCCCGGTCTCCAAATTTAAAATGTTGACTGAAGAACTGTTGGTTATCGAGATTCCGTTCCGGCAATTGGAAGAGAATGTATCCGGTTCGCTTGCTATCGACTTGTCTTCGCGCCCGGAATGGCTTAAGACGTATCGCATAGACCCGAACAAAATAGAGTTCCTATTGGAACAAAACGCCCGCATTCCATGATACGTATCGGCATTACAGGCGGCATAGGAAGTGGAAAGTCGGTAGTAGCACGTCTTCTTACGCTCTTTGGTGTCCCGGTTTATATTGCGGATGAAGAGAGTAAACGACTGACGAATACTTCGCCCCTTATCCGCGAAGGTTTGTGTACTCTCTTTGGTCCTTCTATTTATACGGAAGAGGGATTAGATAAATCTCGGCTTGCGGCGGCGATATTCTCCGACCGGGAGAATCTAGGCCGGGTGAATCGTCTCATTCATCCAGTAGTACATCAGGATTTCGAAGCTTGGTGCTGTCGGCAATCGTCGTCTTGCTGTGCCCTTGAGTCGGCTATTCTCTTCGAATCCGGTTTCGACCGCGTGGTGGATGTCCGCCTCATGGTTTATGCTCCGCTCGATGTTCGCCTTCGTCGGGCGATGTTGCGCGATCAAGTCTCGCGCGAAGCGCTGCTCCGCCGCATTCAAAACCAGATGCCCGACGAGGAGAAACGTCGTTTGGCTGATTATGTCATCATCAACGACGGTCATGCAGCATTGCTTCCGCAAGTAGAGCAATTTCTTCAAATGTTCTTTTCGACTTGAAAAAAGCTTTGTGATATCCGATTAGCTGTTGAGGAAGACGGAATTTTTGTAAAAACCGTACTTTTCTGATAGGGTGTTTCTTTTATTCCATGGCTCCTTGTTTGGGTTTATTCACTTTTCTTTGTCTCGATTCTTTATTCCTCTCGCTTTTTTTCATACCTTTGCGCCCGCATTCGTTTTATTCATTTAAAAGAAAAGATTATTATGTTGAAAGCAATTTTGGCTATATCGGGGCGTCCGGGTTTGTTCCGGTTGTTTTCCCATGGAAAGAACATGCTAATTGTAGAATCGTTGGCTACGCACAAAAAAGTGCCGGCATATGCGCAAGACAAGGTGATTTCGCTGGGTGATATCTCTATCTATACGAACGAAGGAGAGACCCCGTTGTATGAAGTGTTAACGAGCATCCAAACGAAGGAGAACGGGGCTAAGGCTTCTATCCCGACTTCGGCAAAACCGGATGAACTCCGGGCTTACATGGCTGAGGTGCTTCCGGATTTCGACCGCGAACGTGTGCATCCGAGTGATATCAAGAAGATTATCATGTGGTATAATCAGTTGCTCGAAGCAGGCATTACGAATTTTAGACCGGTGGAAGAGACTGCTGAGGCGCCAGCGGAAAACAACGAGGCGACTCCGGCTGAGGCCTAAGTAATTAGCAAGGGAATTTTGAAAGCAGAGACTCAAAGACGCAGCTTTAGTATATCGGGCTGTCTCTTGGGTCTCTGCTTTTTGGTTTCCAGCTATGAACGGAAAGCAGCGTAGAGCTGGAAGATAGCAGCTATCGTGAGGAAGACGACCCAATCGTTTCCACCGCGAAACATCAGGCCCGACGAGATGATCATCAGTAAAGCGGCTATACGTTGGAAGCGGAGCATTCGTCGCGCATGTAGGTCTTTGTTATCAGCTTGGGCCGTGAGTTGACAAACGGCGTAACTGGCAGTTCCGACAGCAAATAGATAGGGTGCGATTTCATATCCTACAAACCAGAGTACTGCGCCCAATAGGATACCGATGGCTCCGATGCCAAATAATAAGTTCCGTATTGTCTGTTTCATTTAGTCTTCCTTTATAATATAGACATCTTCGTTTTCGCGCTTCATGAAATATTCTTCGCGGGCAAAACGTTCCAAACCCTCTTTATCGGTGCGCAGTTCGTCCAGCTTTTTCCGATTTGTTTCTATTTCGTCGCGATAAAACTTAATTTCTTTTTCTAAATTGCGGATACGCTCGTCGTACATATAGCGTTTGTATAAGTTACTATCGCTATCGAGGCACATCAAGAGAAAAACGCCTAACGTGACCAGCACATATTTGTTAATCCATGCCAAGTATTTCGTATAAAAACGTTTCAACCAATCCATATCTTTTTGTTCTTTCTCTGCAAAGGTACGTTTTTAATTGGGAATGGACTTATTTTGTGTAGGAAATTTATCGAATTGGAAACCTCGTAAGAACAAGAGTAGCAAAAATCTTTCTGTTTTTATCAGGAATTGATTTTTGCAACTTTCATGAAAAAAGAGGTTTTTTACAACCTATTCTTATTCATTCAACAGCGGTGAATGACAGGAATTATCGTTATAAAGTAGGGAGATGTGAGGCTTAGATGAGAAGGTTTGTTCGTGATGGAAGATGTGTGCATGTATAAAAAACGGAGACACGAAGCGAGAGATTGCTTCTCTTTCCGTGTCTCCGAAAATATGTAATTAAGTCTATCTATCCATTAGAAGAGACTCCAGCTGACAGTCAGTCCGGCCATGACAATAGCTACCATACTCATTAGCTTGACAAGGATATTGAGGCTCGGTCCGGACGTATCTTTGAACGGGTCGCCCACGGTATCGCCCACAACAGTCGCCTTGTGAACTTCGCTTCCTTTGCCGCCGAAGTTTCCTTCTTCCACGAACTTCTTAGCATTATCCCAGGCACCACCCGCATTGGCCATGAAGATAGCCAAAACAAAGCCTGATGAAAGACCGCCAATCAACAAGCCAATCACACCCGGAACGCCGAAGAAGACGCCCGTAAGCACTGGCGCTAAGATGGCCAGTAGGGATGGAAACACCATTTCGCGTTGCGCTCCTTTGGTTGATATTTGCACGCAGCGCGCATAATCCGGTTCGGCTTTTCCTTCGAGGATACCTTTTATCTCGCGGAATTGGCGGCGTACCTCTTCGACCATGTGTGAGGCGGCACGTCCGACGGCATTCATTGTCAAACCGCAGAAAAGGAAGGCCATCATGCTGCCGATGAAGATGCCGGAAAGGACTTTTGGATTCATCAGCGTCACGTCGTAATAGAGCATAAAGTCAGTAAATGAAGCATCGTGTAACTCGACGTTCATCCCGTTCGGGAGTTCCAATACAGTGGTACCCAAGCGTTGTAGCCCGATGCGTATTTCTTCAATGTAGGAAGCTAAGAGGGAAAGTCCTGTGAGGGCAGCTGAACCGATGGCGAATCCTTTGCCTGTCGCTGCGGTTGTGTTGCCCAACGAATCCAATGCGTCGGTTCGTTTGCGTACTTCAGCACCAAGTCCGCTCATTTCGGCATTTCCACCTGCATTATCGGCAATGGGTCCGTAAGCGTCAGTGGCCAAGGTAATTCCTAAGGTCGAAAGCATTCCGACGGCGGCGATGCCAATTCCATATAATCCCATATTGATATTGGCGAAATCAAATCCGGCAGCAAACCAATAGGAGAGGATGACACCTACGACGACGGCAATTACTGGAATCGTGGTTGAAATCATGCCCAGTCCGATACCTGAGATAATTACCGTAGCCGGTCCAGTCTTCCCGCTTTCCGAAAGGCGTTGCGTTGGCCGGTAGGATTGAGAAGTGTAGTATTCCGTTGAACGGCCTATGACGATACCCACCAGCAACCCGACGACGACGGAACAAGCTATCCACATCCAGTTGTCCAGACCAAGTGCCCAAAGGATACCAAACGTAGCGAAGACAATCAAGACGGAACTGAGGTTCGTCCCGATGGCCAGCGAGTTCAATAACTCTTTCATGCCCGCATTTTCATTTGTCTTGACCGAAAAGATGCCAATGATAGACAAAAGAATGCCCACGGCAGCAATCAGCATCGGCGCAATGACAGCTTTGAATTGCATGTCGATATTGCCTGTTCCGATAAACGCTGCTGCGCCTAAAGCCGACGTAGCTAAGATGGAACCACAATAAGACTCGTACAAGTCGGCGCCCATGCCGGCGACGTCGCCTACGTTGTCGCCCACATTATCGGCAATGGTGGCAGGATTACGCGGGTCGTCTTCCGGGATACCGGCTTCCACTTTCCCCACCAAATCGGCGCCTACGTCGGCGGCCTTGGTGTAAATTCCGCCCCCGACACGTGCAAAGAGTGCTTGGGTGGAGGCGCCCATGCCGAACGTCAGCATCGTTGTGGTAATGACGCAAAGCTTGGCCGTCGGATTCAGGGCATCTTCAGGAATGCAATATTCCAAGAGCAAATACCAAAAAGAGATGTCGAGGAGTCCTAATCCAACGACAACAAGTCCCATTACCGCGCCGCTACGGAAAGCGATGCGCAATCCTTTGTTGAGTGATGTTCGGGTGGCGTTGGCTGTCCGGGCAGAGGCGTATGTGGCCGTCTTCATGCCCAGAAAACCGGAAAGGCCGGAAAAGAAACCGCCCGTCAGGAAAGCTACCGGCACCCAATGGTTTTGTAGATTAAATCCGTACGCCATGATGGAAAAAAAGATAACCAGCCCCAAAAACACCATCCCGACGACGGTATACTGTTGTTTGAGGTAAGACATCGCGCCTTTGCGCACATGCAATGCAATTTTTGCCATTTGAGGCGTACCTTCGCTTTCGCGCATCATTTGCTTGTAAAAGAACCAAGCGAGTACCAACGCCAAAAGTGACGACGCAGGTACGATCCAGAATAGAGAAGAATTCATGATATTATTTGTTTTAAATGTTCGCGGCCTAAAGGTAATATCTTTTTTTGGATTGGAAAAAAGCTTTTCCCTCAAAAAATCTTATTGGGTTCCGATTATTATGGCTTTTGTATCCAAAATTATTCTTTTTGATAGGAAATGACCCCTCTTCTGTTCTAAATTATAAGTTTTATTTTCTACTTTTGCCTCCGTAAATGTATGTCGTTATTATTATAAATGTAGAAGATGAAAAAGTGGATTGTAGCCAGCTTTTGGGGAAGTCTGGCGTGTCTGACGGCGTGTCAAACGCCGTCGCTCAATTTACCGGCCTCCGCGTCGGATAGTGACTTGTGTTTTGAATCGTTGCCGGCCTCGTGGGATGAGGCGCTTCCTTTGGGGAATGCGACGGTGGGTGCGCTCGTTTGGCAACGCGATTCGGTGCTTCGATTTTCGCTCGACCGAGTCGATTTATGGGATTTGCGGCCTACCGACAGCCTCTCCGGGCCGAATTACTCTTTTCGCTGGGTGCAGGAGCAGGTCCGAAAGAAAGATTATCTTCCGGTACAGAAAAAGTTCGACCATCCTTACGATAAGCTTCCGGCGCCTTCGAAGATCCCTGGAGCGGCGATAGAATTTCCGATTAATCTGGGAAAAGTGGTTTCCTCGCGCCTTTATTTGAACGAGGCATTGGCGGAGGTCGAGTGGGAGAGCGGAACTCGTTTGCGGACTTTCGTCCACGCCAGCGAACCTATCGGATGGTTTGTATTCGAGAATTGGCCCGATTCCGTCTCACCTACGGTCTTGGCGCCTTCGTATGGGCGTCCGACGAAGCTAATCGCCGGTTCGCAGTCTTTCTCCGACCTCGCCCGTTTAGGATACGAGCAAGGGACATTGGAAGAGGGCCCGAACGAGGTACATTTCCATCAGCGCGGTTGGGGCGATTTCAGCTATGATGTTTCCGTCCGTTGGGAACGGGTGGGGGGCTCTTTATATGGCGTTTGGGGTATTTCCTCTTCGCTTTCCCAGGAACAGGCCGAAAAAGAGACGAACGAGGCGCTCCAGCGCGGCGTCTTGGCCGATTTTCGTTCGCACGATGCCTGGTGGGATGCTTTCTGGGCAAAATCCAGTATTTGCATTCCCGATACGGTTTTACAACGCCAATATGACCGCGAGATATATAAATTTGGCTCCGTCGCCCGCGAAAATGGTTATCCCATTTCGCTCCAGGCGGTTTGGACCGCAGACAACGGTACGCTTCCTCCCTGGAAGGGCGACTATCACCACGACTTAAATACGGAGTTGAGCTATTGGCCCGCCTACACTGGAAATCATTTGCAGGAAGCGATGGGGTATCTGAACACGCTATGGAATCAGCGCGACGTCTTCCGGGAATTTACTAAGACCTATTTTGGTACGCAGGGTTTGAATGTGCCGGGAGTGACCACATTAACGGGTGAGCCGATGGGCGGATGGGTCCAATATTCGCTCTCGCCGACCATAGGCGCGTGGTTGGCCCACCACTTCTTCCTGCAATGGAAATACGATCAGAATCCGGATTTCCTGCGCGAAAAGGCGTATCCTTTCTTGAAGGAGGTCGCTGTCCATCTCGAACAGCTTTCGTCGGTCGACGCGAAGGGTCGGCGCACGCTGCCACTCAGTTCCAGTCCGGAAATATTCGACAACTCTATCCAAGCATGGTTTACGGAGATGACCAACTTCGACCGCGCCCTCATGCACGCTTGTTTCCGCGAGGCGAGCGAGATGGCGGACTCTTTAAAGCTTTCCGACGAGGCCGCACACTGGCGCGAACTCGACAAACAGGTGCCGGACTTCGACACGGACTCCGACGGTGCCCTGACCTTTGCACCGGGTTTTCCGTACAATGCTTCGCATAGACATTTCTCGCATGCGGTCGCTTTCCATCCTTTCGGACTCCTCGACGTCTCGCAGGGCGAGAAAGAGCGCCAGATTATCCTCAAAACGTTGGAAAAGATTAAGCAGATGGGTCCGGACTGGTGGTGCGGCTATTCTTACGCTTGGTATGGCAACATGCTGGCACGCGTAGGAGACGGCGCCTCAGCGGCGGACGCGCTTCGTACCTTTGCCTCCTGTTTCTGTTTGCCGAACTCGTTTCATGCGAACGGAGACCAAAGCGGCACCGGAAAATCCCAATTTACGTACCGCCCCTTCACGTTGGAAGGAAACTTTGCCTTCGCCGCTGGCGTGCAGGAAATGTTGCTTCAGAGTCATACGGGGATTATCCGAATTTTTCCGGCTATCCCCGACGCATGGCAAGACGTATCGTTCCACCAGTTGCGCGCACAGGGAGCGTTCCTGGTCTCTGCCTCGCAGAAGTCAGGGCATTGGCAAAAGGTCGAGATTTATCCCGAACGGGGTGGTTTGCTTCGCTTGGATCTGGGCGAACATAAAATAGCCTCTATCCATGGCGCCGAGGGCTCCAACGTCACGCCAGACGGTATTCTCGAAGTGCAGACCCATCCGAATCAGCCTATCATGATTCAATTTAATTAATATTCCATCCGCCTTATCCGAAAATTCCTTTTCGGAAGGGCGGAGGCCTCGGACAAGCCTCAAAAAAGTGCAAGGCTTCGTCCGAGGCCTTTTTTTTACACTCGCCAAAAGCAAGGGAAAATCCGACGCGTCGGACGAAACAATGCAAAAAGCATGGATTCATCCGACGCATTTGCTTTTTTTAAGTAAATAACAAGAACTATTTCGACGCATCGGATGTTATCTTTGCAAATAAACAGGCTAAAAAGTAAGTAAATGGAAGAGATTAAGGTTCGATTTGGATTTTCGAGGGCCCAGCATTTAGACCATTTTTCTATACACGAAATGCTGCTCTCTATTTTTACGCCGGAATGGCTAATGCTATTCGACATACCTCAGCTCATAAAGCCTTATCAAACTTTATGTATGCAGGAGCAGGCGTTGATTTTCCGGCGGCGCGATTATGATGAGACGCCTACGCTGGCAAGACTACGTACAGAGTGTAATAACAATTTCCGCTACATCTTGCAAATCGTGCGGGCGCAGCTGCATAATCCGGCCGATGACATAAAAATAGCGGCTAATCGGCTATTTTATCTAGTTAGGCCCTTCAAAAATATGCCTCGTGTTAATAACGCCGAGGCTATGGCAGGCTATTCGAAGTTTCTGCTATTGATGAAGGACCCGGAACAATTCGAATACGTCAAGCAGCTCGACTTGGAGCTTACGCTGGAGAATTTGGCCTTTTTGGTGGAAGAATTCCAGCGCGTCTCCAGCCAAAAAGCGATGGCGGCCTACGATAGGCGCACGGGAAACCTCCGAAAGGTCCGTCGGCAAGTAGATGCAGCTTTTCGCGAGCTGGCCACGGTAATTAACGCGCTCTACTGCGTCAACCATTATATCGAGCGAAATGCAGAGAAGGAAAAGGCCCTGGCGGAGGTCATTAACCAAGTAAATGCCGTACTGCGGGATGCTTCGAAGACATTAGTCCGCAAGGGACTTGCCTACGTCCCCGTCTCCCAGCGAAAAGAAAAAACCGATTCAGCCGAGTCCGAATCTTAAAAAACAGTATCTTTGTGGGCAGAGCGCAGGTCGCTTACCCTACCAAAAAGTATATAAACTAAAAAAAAGAAAGGAGTTTACCATGAAACAATGGGTATGTTATTGGAGTCTGCTGGCGCTGCTTATTTTAGGAAGTTGCCGCCACGAAACACGCCTCGTTTATAATCCTTACGTGGATGCATTCACGTCGGGGACCGTCTCTCGCTTCGCCAAGCCTACGGTGGTTTTGACGGATGATTTGTCGAAGGATAGTATCATAAATTGGGAAAGCGCCCTGCAACTCCGTCCCCAAACGGAAGGAAAATGGACGTTCGACGGCCACCGCACCTTCCAATTTCAAGCAAACGAAACGCTGAAGCGGGATACGCACTATCAAATCACGATAGACCTTGGCCGACTCCTCCCTGAAGCCCAAAAGCCCTACGAGCACTTCGCCTGTGAGTTTCGCACCGCCCCGCTTCATTTTCGGGCCGATTGGGAGGGTCTGGACATAAACGCTACGAATCCTGCGCTTTACGACGCCATCTGCGCTATCTATACAGCCGATAAGGAATCGCCCGAGCTCGTGGAAAAGCTCATTGGCGCTTCCGAGGAGGGGACGATGTCCTGGCAACATGCCGCAGACGGGAAACGGCACGTCCTGACCCTCGGCGGACTTCCCGCAGGCAAAAGAGACATCGCCGTGCGCGTGTTGCCCAGCAAAGAACCTGTTTCCGAAGCGCAGTTGCTGGAATTTAGTCTGCCTGCCGAAAATAGCTTCGACATCTACCAAGTCCGATACGTCCGCGAGCCCGAGCGATACGTCGAGGCCACTTTCACCCAACTTTTAGACGAATCCCAAGAGCTGAAGGGTCTGGCGACACTGCAAAACGTGCAGGCCACCGTCGAGGTCATCGGCAATAAGCTCCGACTCTATCCGGGCGAGTACGAGGGCGCGATGCAGCTCGCGCTGAAAGCAGGGATTCGGAGCCGGTCGGGACAAACCCTTTCCGCCGATAAAGACTATAGCCTGGAGGTAAACGAAGGCCTCCCGGCAGTGCGCTTCATTAACGACGGCGTGATTCTGCCCGAAATGGACGAATTGCGTGTGCCGTTCCAGGCGATAGGGCTGCGCGGCGTGATTGTGCGCGTCCTGAAAATTAGCGAGCAAAATATCGGTTCGTTCCTTCAGACGAACCAACTGGACGGGACAGGCGAGCTGATGCGCGTCGGCCGACTCCTCGCCCGCGACGTTATTTTCTTCGACGCCCAGGCCTACGACTTGACACGTTGGAATACCTTTGCGCTTGATTTGAATAAGCTTATTACGCGCGAACCCGGCGCGATTTACCGCGTCATCCTCTCTTTCGATCCCGATCTTTCTCTTTTCACCGAGCAAGGGGCCCGGAAAAGCGAAAAAGAGATTATCGCCGACAACCAAGCCGAATTTGAAGCCGAATTACAAGAATTTGACAAGGGCTGGTGGTTTTATCAGGAAGGAAATGAGTTGGATTGGTCGTCGTACCGGTATCAAGAGAGAAACGACCCTTCTAAGCTTTCCTACTACTTCAACAAATCGGTCGGAAAGAATTTGCTGGCGACGGACATCGGATTAATCGCCATGGCAGGTCAAAACGGCGAGATGGAGGTACTGACGAGGCATTTAGTCACGACCGAGCCAATAAAAGGGGTCCGCATACAGGCCTACGACTTTCAACAAAAGCTCCTGGCCGAGACCGAGACCAATCGCGACGGGCGGACCACGATAGACCTCCGCGCGACCGGCCGCAAACCGTTTTACCTTTTAGCCACCCTCGGCAAACAGCGTGCGTACTTGCGGGTCGACGACGGGTCCTCGCTCACCCTCAGCAGCTTTGATGTAGATGGGGAGGTGGTTCAGAAAGGTCTAAAAGGCTTTATTTATGGCGAACGAGGCATCTGGCGACCCGGCGACACGCTCCACCTCTCGTTCATGCTCTACGACCGCGACAAAAATCTTCCGGCAGTTCATCCGGTGAAGCTCTTTGTCTACAACCCGTTAGGGCAGTTGTACGAGCAGCAGACGACGACACGAGGCATTCGCGGCCTTTACGGATTCTCCGTCCCAACGGAAACGAACGTTCCGACGGGAGCCTGGCGCGCGCGCATCGAAATAGGCGGTTCTGCCTTCGAAAAACGGTTCCGCTTAGAGAGTATCAAGCCCAATCGATTGAAAATTGCCTTGAAAACGCCCAAAATGATTGTACGGGACGAGCGGATGCATCTGCCGTTGCACGTAGAGTGGTTGCAAGGCGCCCGAGCCCAAAACCTAAAGTACGACGTCAAAGGGACCTTTGTGGAGACCCCGACCGAGTTCAAAGGCTACGAAAGCTATGCGTTCGACAATCCAGCGCAGTCATTTGCCGCGGAAGAGAGCCAACTAATCACCGGAAAAACCGATGCAGCAGGAAATGCCTCGGTGGAGGCCCGGTTGCAGGTCGGAAACCGTGCGCCGGGTATGTTGCTGGGTAGTCTGACAACAAAAGTCTATGAACCCTCCGGAGATTTCAGTATCGATGCCGTCCGCTTGCTTTATTCGCCGTACGAGCGCTACGTCGGTATCCGCGCGCCTCAACGGGAAGGGAAACCCCTTCCGACGGACCAAAAAGTGATGTTCGACCTTGTTTCCGTCGATTACCAAGGGAAAAAAGTCCCCAACATGCCCATCGAGGTCGACATCTATAAAATGGATTGGTATTGGTGGTGGAGTGGGGATGCGAACGACCTGGCACGCTATGTTTCGAACAGCTACAACCGCCCCCTACAGCATGTAACGCTTCGGACGAATGCCGAGGGCGAGGCGCAGTTCCCTTTCGAAGTTTCCCGTGAGAATTGGGGTATGTACTTGCTATTAGCCAAGGATACGAACGGCGGCCACACGACCGGTCTCAAAACCTATTTTGATTGGCCAGAGATGGAGGGGCGAAGAGATTTAACCGGTGGAGAGAACGCTTCCCTCCTCCGCTTTGCCACCGACAAGTCCTCCTACACGCCCGGGGAGGAAATCCACGTCACGATTCCTTCGAGCGCTGGGAGCCGGGCGATTGTAAGCATACAAACCGGTACGAAGGTCGTCTCCGTCCAAGACTATGTCTGCGAAGCCGGCGAGACCTCGATTTCGATCCCCGTCACGGCCGAAATGGAGCCAAACGCTTATCTGTTCATCTCCCTACTCCAAAAACGAGATTCGGCGACGAACCAGGTCGATGTCCCTATCCGCATGTATGGCGTGGTTCCATTTGAGGTCTCTTCGGAGGCAAGCAAGCTTTTTCCCCAGATAAAAGCCCCCGACGAATGGAAACCGGAAAGCACGTGCCAGGTGGAGGTCTCCGAAAAGAGCGGAAGGGAAATGGCCTATACGCTGGCTGTCGTCGATGAGGGATTACTCGATTTGACGCATTTCGAGACCCCGGACCCGTGGAAAAACTTCCATGCGCGTGAGGCGCTGGGGGTGCATACGTGGGATTTCTATAATTACATCGTCGGAGTCTACGGCGGACGCATCGAACAATTATTTAGCATCGGAGGGGACGCCGCCTTGAACAAAGGACCTAAAGCCATCGTGAATCGCTTTACGCCGATCGTAAAATACATGGGTCCTTTCGAACTGAAGCGCGGCGAACGAAAAAAACATGTATTTGACATGCCCAACTACAACGGACGAGTGCGAATCATGGTCGTGGCCACAGACGGGGGCTCGTTCGGTCACGCAGAGAAGAGTTTGAAAGTGCGGAAGCCGGTGATGCTCTTAGGAACCCTTCCGCGCGTCGTCGGAGCCGGCGAAGAAGTGGAAATAACCGCTACGGTGTTCGCCACGGAGGCGAACGTGGGCGATGTGCAAGTTTCGGTTCAGACGTCCCCGGATTTCACCATAATAGGTCCTGCTGCCCAGCAACTGGCCTTCGACGAAGCCGAAGACCAAAGCGTGCGCTTCCGCTTGCGGGCGGACGAGTTCCCGAACAGCGGTTGGATTACGCTGAAGGCGACGGGAAAGGGAGAAACCTCGACCTATACCGCCCGACTGCCTATCCGTTCCCTTACGACGCTCCAGAAACAATCATATGCCACGACGCTGAAGCCCGGAGCTAATTGGACACAGCCGCTGACGGCGAAAGGACTAAAAGGCACGAATAGCCTCAGCCTGGAAGTTTCCGGGATGAAACCGTTGAATCTCGCTGCGCGGTTGGCGGAGCTGAGGGATTATCCGCATAGTTGCCTCGAACAAGCCATCTCCCGTGCTTTCCCTTTGCTTTTCCTGTCGGAATTGGTAGAGCGGACGCCCCAAGAGATGCAAGCGGACGAAAAAAGGGTCGAAGAGGTCATCCAACGATTACGGAGCTATCAAACGGCCTCGGGCGCCTTCGCTTATTGGCAAGGGCAAACCTCGACCCATACGTACGGGACAATTTACGCGCTTCACTTCCTCACCGAGGCCGCCGCACAGGGATATGCCCTTCCGGAGACGATGCAAGCCTCGGCCTTGGCGGATGTCCGTCGGACCGCTGCGAGCTGGAAACTTCCGACGCAACCCGCCTTGCAAGAAGACGAAAGATACCTGCAGGCCTACCGCCTGTATGTATTGGCCTTGGCCGGACAGGCGGATATCGGCGCGATGAATCGATTGAAAGCGATGAGCCTGACGCTCTCCGACCGATGGATGTTGGCGTTAGCTTACGCCCAAATCGGACGCCCCGACGTCGCATCCAGCTTGTGGAAAGAGACGGACGAAGTGAAAACTTCCAATACTCCTCAGAGAAGTGCCTTTGCCTCCTCCTTAAGAGATGATGCCGTTCGTCTACAGCTCCTCTGTCAGCTAAAACAAGGAGAGGACGCGATGCCGTTAGCCGAAAAGATAACCAATCGTTTGTCCTCGGATGATTGGCTAAGTACGCACGAAACCTCCTTTGCGTTGATGGCGATGGCTGCTTATTATGCCGCTTATCCTGTCGCGGAAGGCGATATGCGCTTTTCTTATCAATGTCGGGAAATGAGCGAGCAAGTCTCTACGCCTAAGCATATTTGGCAGGCGGATTTGCTCGATGCCGCAGACCCCTTTTCTACTCAGTTGACATTGAAGAACGAGAGCTCCACGACACTCTTTGTCCAGCTTTTGCAGACGGGTGAAGTGGCGCAGGATGAAGTAGAGGCACATGTCGGACGTATACCGCTCACGGTACAATATCAAACGTGGGAAGGTATGCCGCTGGATGTCGCGTCCTTAGCACAAGGAACGAATTTCTCTGCGTATGTCACGATACAGAATCCAACAGGGAATCCGCTTACCTATTTAGCCCTTTCGCAGATAATTCCTTCTGGATGGGAGGTATTGAATACCCGTTTCCTTCCGGGAGCACAGGCTTCGGCCTCGATAGTGAGCTATCAAGATGTGCGCGATGACCGTGTGTTGAGTTATATCGACCTGTTGCCGGCGGGCGGACGGGTGACGGTTCGGATAGACCTATGTGCTACTTATGCCGGACGTTTCTATCTTCCGCCTATCGTATGCGAGGGAATGTACGACCACACGTTGCAATCGAACACAGCGGGTCGTTGGATTGAAGTAAAATAACCTCGTGCTACGCCGGGTGCATCAATCTTTTTCGTATCTTTGCCCCGCGAAAAAGATACGAATGAAAGATACGAGGCAAGTCGTCCGTTTTGTGTTAGTGGGTACGCTCAATGCCCTCATCACCGCCTTTGTCGTTTGGGTGTTGATGGGGGTATTGCTGTGTAACTATTTATGGTCGAACGTAGCGGCTTACCTTATAGCCCAGCTTAATAATTTTTTTTGGAGTAAATTTTGGGTATTTAGTTCGGGGCGTGGCGATTATCTTCGCCAGTTTTTACTCTTTGCCTGCGCTTTCGCTTGTGCTTATGGCGCACAGTTCTTTTGCCTTTTGCTCATGGTCGAACTTTTGGGATGGAATGAATATTTCGCGCAATTCTTGGGTTTGTTCGTCTATGGTGCGGTCAATTTTCTCATGAACAAACGAGTTACTTTCCGGAAATAACGAGAATCGTATGTGAACATAACGAGAATCGTTTGCAAATATAACGATAATCGCACGCAACTATAACGATGGTTCGTTTGTTTTATCATTGTAATTGAAATCATAGAAAGAATATGAAGGTAAAGATGTTTTTAGGGATGATAGCTATATGGGCTATCTTACCATTAAGTGACGGAAAGGCTTGCACCGGTATTACGTTACATGCGCAAGACGGGGCAACGGTAGTGGCTCGGACCATTGAATGGGGCGGTAGTGAATTGAATAGCCAATATGTGGTAGTACCACGAGGATATGCGCAACAATCGTATGTGCCAGGTGGTGAAATGCACGGGATGAAATGGAAAGCCACGTATGGCTATGTTGGTTTCTCGGTGGAGCAGAAGGAGTTTGTGGCCGAGGGCTTGAACGAAGCTGGGTTGTCGGCTGGGTTATTTTATTTTCCTAATTATGGGGAATATGAAACCTATGCGGAGGAAAACAAGGAAACGAGTGTGGCCGATTTGCAACTTGTTTCGTGGATATTAAGCCGTTTCCGGACGGTAGATGAAGTGAAAGCAGCCCTTGCTGAGGTACATGTAATAGGCATTGACCCGCGAGCTTCGACGGTTCATTGGCGAATTGCGGATGCCTCCGGCCGGCAGGTCGTGTTGGAAATAGTAGGAGGAAAACCGCATTTCTTCGAGAACGAATTAGGGGTGCTGACTAATTCGCCCGGGTTTGAATGGCAGATGCTAAATCTGAATAATTATGTCAATCTTTATGCCGGGCCGGCTTCTGCGCAGGAATTGGCGAATGGCGTGAAGTTGAGTAGTTTCGGAGCAGGAAGTGGTATGTTGGGTGTGCCGGGTGATGTCACACCTCCTTCCCGTTTTGTGCGGGCCGCTTTTTATCAATCGACGGCACCTGAGCAACCCACCGCCGAACGTTGCGTCCTTCAAGGCTTCCAAATCTTGAACAACTTCGATATCCCTGTGGGCATTGAATTTGCGAATCGAAAGGTGCCGGCGGATATTCCCAGCGCGACGCAATGGACTTCGGCCACCGATTTGGCGAACCTCCGTATTTTTTATCGTACGATGTACAATAGTGCTATTCGATGCATCGACTTAAAGGCGATAGATTTCGGACAGGTATCTTACCGCGCCTTGCCTTTGGATGAAGTAAAGGAACAACCCATAGTGGAAGTAAAAGTCGCGAATTAATGGGTCGGGGAATCTGAAAAAATTTTCCAGCTTCGCCATACTGTTGGGAAGCTGGAAAAATGTTTTTCAAAGTTCGCAAAAAGTATAATATGTGTTTTTAGAGAGGATGTTATTTCTTTAATCGGCAAGAAACGTATACTAAATATACGAGACCGATAAGCAGCAGGGCAAGTGCGGCAACTTGTCCAAAAGAGTCAGCTATAATGCCCATCAATGGAAGGATTAAAGCCGCTCCGGCAATGCCCATGACCAAGAGTGCAGATATCTCGTTCGAGCGTTCCGGCAAATGGCTTAAAGCTGCAGCAAAAAGAATCGAAAATACGTTGGCACACGCTAATCCTACGATTACAATCATTGCTGATAGGAACCCAAGTGAGTCTGCCACAAGCATTCCTGCAAATGCGACAATCGCTAAAAGCATGCTGTAGATAAGGAAGCGACGCGAAGCAATTCGGGCCAAAAGGAACGCGCCCGCGAAAGAACCTATAGTTCGAGCCGAGAAATAAAGACTTGAACCTAATCCTGCCTCTGCCAGCGAGAGCCCTAATTTTTCCATCAAAAGTTTGGGAATGGTGGTGTTTAATCCTACATCAATGCCTACTATCACCAAAATGCCTAAGAAAAGCATGCCTATATAGGAATCTTTAAAAAGCGCGCAGGCTGTACCGAATGTGGCCTTTATGTCTGTAGCTACTTTTTGTTCACGTACGCTTATGAGGAGCCATGCTGCCGAGAGCAGCGTAGTGATAGCGTAAATGAGGAAAATTCCTTTCCAATCTCCGGCGAAAGAGGCACAAGCGCCAGCAATGAGCGGTCCTAAAAAGGAGGAGATAGCTTTCAGAAATTGTCCTAATGTCAATACACTGGCTGTTTTATCATTCGATACGACTGCTGCCACCATGGGGTTTAAGGATACTTGCAACATTGTATTCCCAATTCCCAAGAGCGCGAAAGCAAATAGTACGCTGGTAAATTGGTAAAACAATAGCGGAATGCACATGGCGGCAAATGTAACGACCAAGGAAAGAACGACAGTGTTTCGTCTTCCTACGCGTGCCATCAAGAGTCCGGTTGGAATAGAAAAGATGGCAAACCAGAGAAAAACCATCATCGGCAATAGGTTGGCCAACGTATCGGAAAGGCCGAAGTCTGATTTAACGTAGCTGGTCGCAATGCCTACGACATCTACGAAACCCATAACCAGAAATCCAAATAGAATGGGCAGGATGGTGCCTATAGTATGTTTTGCTTGCATAGTCTGCCTCCTTTCATTCAGTCATTTGTACTTCCAATGTGCCTCCTTGGGCTACCGCTTCAAATGGAATGTGGACACCATCGATGGGCTGTCCATTCAGCCTGTAGCTTCGTGCATAGGCGTTCGGGTTGTTGCCTTTCGCGCCGGTTGTCTGTATCACGAACTCTTTTCCAGGATAGTACTTCGGGTTTAACTTTATCGTTACTTTATCGAAGAGCGGTGCTCCTAACGAGAAGGTCGGTGTTGTATCGGCTAATCCTTTTACATCAAACAGTCCCATCGACGAGAGTACATACCAGGCTCCCAACTGGCCTTGGTCTTCGTCTTGCCCATAACCATAGCCATGGATGCCTTCCGTGCCATAGAATTCGTTCAGGATAGCACGTACCCACTTTTGCGTAAGTTCAGGCTTCCCGGATTCATTGAATAGCCATGAAATATGCAAGCAGGGTTGGTTCCCCTGATTATAGACCGTTTGCAATCCGGCAAAGGCTCCAACTTCCGTACCTCCACTGAATATTTGTTTCTGCGATACCGTGAAGATACTATCAAGCCGCGCATTGAAGGTCTCTTTTCCTACCTTTCCTGCCAGTGCCTCCACGTCGTGCGGGACATAAAAAGTATATTGCCATGCATTACCCTCTTGGAATCCACGCCATACTTGCATCGGATCGAAGTTCTCGATGAATTTCCCGTCTGCTCTTTTCGGGCGGATAAAGTGAGTCGAAGGGTCGTAAAGTCGTTCCCATCCTTTCGATAAATAATCTAATTGGGTAAAATGAGCCGAATCACCCCGCTCTTTCGCCCATTGCGCGACAGCCCAGCTGCTAAACGAATACTCCAACGTGTGCGATGCGGAGAACATAAAAGCTTCATCAGGCCCATCGCCCGCGTCCTGGTGAGGTACGTAACCATACTCGACGAATTTGTCCGTGTCTACTTTGCCAGCGCCTAAGGGTCTGTTTACTCCGTCCAGTTCGTTTTTCAGGCAGGCTTCATAGGCTGTTTCCGTGTCGAAGTCAGCGATGCCGCATTGGTATGCTCCGGCAATGACCACCGGCAATAGATTGGTACCGACTCCCGAAACGTAACGGCTGTTCGCGATGCCGTCGGCCAGCCATCCCGCATCTTTATAGACCTGCAGATGGCTGCTGATGTAATCGGACAGATATTCAGGATAAGCGAGTGTCCATACCTGAGACAGGTTCCATTGGCCTCCCCAAATCGCGTCGGTGTTGTAAAGATTATAGGCCGGACTACCTTCCCGCATCGGAAGTTGCCCAATCGTACCGTCATGCTTGGGATACGCGCCGTTCGCGTCGCTGGCCAGTCCTCGTCCCAACAGCGCGTGGTAAAGTCCGGTATAGAATTTCACCTTGTCTTCACGCACGTCGGTTTCTACTCGGATGCGGCTGAGGTAATCTTCCCACGTCCGGGCAGAGGCGACTTGGGCCTCCTCAAATGTCAAGGCAGATGCCTCTGTTTCTAAATTGTATCGTGCATTTTCTACCGAAGTATACGAGAGTCCGACCTTAGCCGTGACAGTCAGCGGCTTCTCCGCTTCATAGGTGAGGTAAAGACCGGCCCCGATACCCTTTGCCTCTTTCACATTCGGTTCTTGTTGGTCTTGATGGAACGCACCAACCTGATCAGGTTGCTTATCCAACACAGCCGAGAAATAGAGCGGAACAGTCGCGCCAGGTTGGTATTTGGACACATACACTGGCTCGGTGACGACCCAACCTTCGATATGCCCATCTGCCGTTTGCTGGATGAATGCGTCGCGCACGGGACCGCTTTCTCCTTGCCGATTGCCGATGTCGAAGAGTATATGTGCCTCCTTACCGGCTGGAAACGAGAAACGTTGAAACGCCACGCGCTTCGTCGCCGTCAACTCTGCCTGAATATCATAATCTTTTAGTTGCACCGAATAATAACCGGGCTGCACGACTTCGTCCTCGTGGGCAAATGCCGACCGATAGCCCGTTCGCACACTGTCTGTGGGCATTCCCGGGACAGTAATCAACGTTCCGTTCGTTGGCATCAGCACAATGCCACCCACCTGAAATTCGTGCAGGCAGGGAAATCCTTCAATGCTCTTATCGCGATAGTCGTATCCCGTAGCCTCCCAGCCACCTTTGTTTCCCAAGCTACCGTTCGTAGAGGGACCTGGCTTAGCCAGACCAAAAGGAAGGGCGCCCGGCGCAAAATGGAACCAACGGCAATGCGCTGTTCCGATGCGCGGTTCAACATATTGGCTTAGATTCTCTTCCGTCTTTGGCGTCGGTTGAGGTGCGCAAGCCATACACGACCACAGCGCAAAAGCCAAAGCAGGTATTATTTTTTTCTTCTTCATTGTATATGTATAACTATTTCCTGTTTTAATTGCTAACGTCACGCTTGCTGCATGGAGCAAGCCTGAAAAATTTCTATCGTCATACTGTCAGATTTATCCTTTCCTTGCTTGTTTTCGAAGAAGAAACAACCGGATTTTTCTCTTCTATGCCTATTATAGGAGAAGAAATGGACACATTTTTATTTGCTATGCTTATTGACGAATAAATCGCAGCCCGTTTTTCTATATCTATGTTTACAAGACATAGAAAAAACGACAGCATGAACCTTTCCTTGTTTATTGGAAAGAACAAAACAATCTGCGTCCTCTTTTCCTATAAGGTAGGAAAACAAGCCTCTGTCTGTTTCATCCAAGCAATGCTAATTTCTTTTTAGCAAACCAATACGCGCCTAAGGAAATGGCACGGTTCGTACCCAGCTTCGTCACGGCAATAGCTGTTTTTGCCGAAGCTAAGAAGGAATCTTGCGGACGAAGGAATACTTTCCGCTCGACCTCATTATCCCAGTTGAATGCCGCTACTTGCAGACGAGGGAAACGGGTACCGTCGCGCATTTCGACCGAACTATTCAGTGTTTTCATCATTGCCGGAAAGATGTACTTCGCTGCGCCTGAAAGTCCACCTCCCACCACGGCCACGCCATCGACAAGCAACAGAGCCGAGAGCAACGCATGGCCTGCCACGGTACCTAATTCGGCAAAAGCCTCGCGTGCCGCCTGCGCATCCCCGTCGCGTGTTTCTTCGGCAATCTCGAAAATATCCTTGGGCGAGAGTGGGCGGTCATCTCCTGAGCGGTGCGCATAAGCAAACCGGACGCCCCGGATGCTGACGCTCTCTTCCGCAATTAGCGAAGGATAGAGCGGATTGTATTGGCACCACAGATAGCCTGCTACTTGATTGTCTCCCCGAAGCAGTTGCTCGTTCAGCACAATCCCGCCGCCGAAACCTGTACCAAACGTCATGCCTACGAGGTTCTGGTAACGCTTCGGGTTCCCGGCTACTTCCAATGCGTGGTTCAGTTCGGGCAACATTCCTGCCAACGCTTCCCCGTAGGCAAACAGGTTCCCATCGTTGTTAATGAAAACCGGAATGCGGAACCGTTCGCGTAGTAGCGGACCCAGAGGAACACCGTCGCGGAAAGCCGTAAGGTTCGGCAGATTACCCTGAATAATACCCGCCTCATAATCCGCAGGACCCGGAAAGGCGAAACTGATAGCTGCAGGTGCGACAGGGAGCTGGTCGCGCACCAAAGTAAATCCCTCGTATATGGATTGAAGGCAAGCCTCCAAGTTATCTTTCGCAGAAGGGAGCGTGATAGGCTTTACCACCTCCTCTCCTTCGCAGAGGGCAGAAAATACAAGGTTTGTACCTCCTGCATCCAATGTCATAATGATGGTATCTTTCATGACCGGAACCGAACGTATGCTTTAATTGTACCACAAGTCTTTCCCTCGGATGCGCCATAAGGGCGAATCGTATAAGTCCCAACGGCCGCCGGAATGATGAAAGTCTCGGCATAGTGCACGACAAATGGCTCGAATGCCCCCGTAGGACTTTCGATGATAGCCTCATCTCCTTCGACCAAGTTCAAAACATTAACCCCTCCATCCGTATGGTGCGTGACAGGCTTCGAGAACCAATGCCGCCGTGTTTCAATGAACTCGTTCTCGTGGAGTCCTGTACGTTCCTCGCGCCAACCGTCACCTTCAGCAATAGGTTCTATTTGATTCACGAGATGCTTCCGTACCCAATCCGTTTGACGTTCCCATTGGATGACATGTGACCCATGCCGAATATTTATCGGTCGAGGAAGTCCGTCGAGACCTAATCGTCCCCAATCGTAGAGCTTAAAGGTAAAGATACTTGGCGTGGCACTAATCTCCAGCACCATCGCGCCAGCTCCCGAACAATGAATCGTCCCGTTAGGGATGAGGAAGTGATCATGTTTCTGAGCCGGCCAGCGGTTTACGTAGCGTTCGGCATCAAACGAGCCCCCTGTCTCTTGCGCTTTGTTTAACGCGCCAATCATCTCTTCCGGTATCACGTCTGTTTTGAGCCCCAAGAAAACGGTAGCGCCAGGCTCGGCATCCAAAAGGTAATAACTTTCATCTTGCGTGTAATAGATGCCGAAGGTGTCGCGGATATATTGGGTAGTAGGATGCACTTGCAGACTCAAATTCCCGCCTCCCATGGTATCCAGAAAATCAAAGCGAATAGGGAAATCCTGTCCGAAACGAGATTCTACCGGTCCCCCCAACAGGGCGCGTGTTTCATAAAATACCAAGTTGTTTGACGGCATTTCAAACAAGGTGCCATTCACGTTGAAATAAAGGCTATTCTCTTCCGGGACGCAATCAAAACACCATCCGAAGTTCGGAGTCTCTTTATCTAGGCCGCACACTTGCTTCATCCATTGTCCGCCCCAAGGAGCCGGGTCGAAGAACGGAACCACCCGGAAAGGAGAATGGGCGGTTTTCCGTAATCCCTCGCGAAGCGTATCACCGCTTATCATTTTCGGTTGATGCGGGATATGGGTATCCAACCAATAATCAGCCCGAGGAAGTAATTGTTTCTTGAGGTTATCACATACAATCCAGTCTACAAAATAGCCGCGTTTGTATTGGTAAGAGGCACCTTCTGAGACATTCTCTACTCCCAGGCCGTTAATCTCGTGCCGGCGCGAACGAAGCTGGATTTCCCAACGCGCCATATCGATATAGACGATTAAATCCGCTTCCGGAGAAATCACCGCAGCTCCATGTCCATAAACGATACAGAAACCGGAAGCTGCTTCGATTTGCTGCCGTGCAGCCGCTACTCGTTCCTTATCCAAAAAATCTTCGTACGAGAAATGTGAACGGAACCCAAACAGGCGGTCGTCTGTTACATAAGGATAGGTCATCGCTTCGATAGCGTCCGTAGATTTGAAAAGCGATTGCGTATTTATCCAGCAGTCTGGCGCTAATTTTTGTAATTCCGGTTCAATTTCTTGATGATATACGCCTTGATAGCATTCTATTACAAGGATGAAACGATCTTTTTTCGTTGTCTTTTGCTGAGACAACACCGAACGAATTGCTTCCCACCCTTGCCATAATTCCGCATCCAGTCGAGTGGCTGGATACTTGTCATAATTCGAAGTTCTCATGTTTATTTTTCTTCTTGTTTGTTTGCCCAATCTGTTAACATCTCGATGGCTTTCGCCAATACGCCTGCCGACCCTTTAAAGTGACCGCTTCCACTGGGTACGCCGCCCATGCCATACCATTCGTAAAATCCTTGGTTCTGAATCACACGGTCAATCATAGGGCGAATTTCCGTGTAAGCTTCTTCTACCATCCCATGGGCAATGAGTTGTTGAATCATGCGTCCGCCGAACCAAGTCCAGTCGCCTCCATTCTGATACATGTAAGGTTTCGACATGCCGCCACGGAAGAGGCCTTCCGGATAAGTAGGATAGAGCGTGAGGCCAATACTGGGCATTCCTGAAAGGCGTACATTTTCTACCATTTGTTTATTGACAATTTCAATCTCTTCTTTCGATAACAGGCCTGCTTCGATGGCTATGGCTGTACCACCGTGATAATAGATTTGGTTTTCATCGAAACCCTCCGGAAGGGGTGATTTATCCAAGTAAATGTGCGGGATAAACTTCTGCCGTTCCTCGTCCCATAAATATTTGCGCACATTTTGTGCAATTTGTTCGTGCAAACCTTTCCATTTCGTGCGGAGTGCCTCATCTTCAGTCATCTCTTGTAGATAATCCAAGGCTATCAAGAACATCGCATTGTCATAGACGTCAATAGCCGGCGTTGAGAGTTCGTTCATATCGCAACCGAAATCATCGTGTGGTTGCACATCGCCCCAATCAGCCGTCATAGCACCATATAGAAGCCCATACTTCTCACTATAACGTTCGCGCATCAGATAATCTACCATATCGTCCATCCGTTCAAGAACCGTACGGCCTGCCACCTCTTCTTGAAGGATTGAGCGGTCACCTGTCTTACGGATGTATTTCCCCACGATTTGAATGAGCGAACTTTCTTGGTCTGTTTCTACGGTATTCTTAAAAGCCACATGTTCAGGAGCTGCGTCGGAGTAATACGGGACATTGTCGTTCCAAGTGAAGTCTGGTTTTAAGACGTAACCATCTATCATTTCATCATTGGGTTGTTGCAATGCGAAAAACAGAAGGATGGCATGGCGTAAGTATTGTGTATCATTTTCTTCACATGCCACTTCAATAAACGTATTCATGTCTCGTGCCCAAATCTGTGAATAGCCGCTTCCTGCGTTTAATCCTTGCCGGACAACCGCACGTGCCATGCTATCGACCTGATGCAAGGTGTTGTCTGCCAAAATCTGTTTAGCTAATTGTTGTTCGGGTGTCGGCGCACTACAGGAAAGTAGTAACGCTCCTAATGTACCTGCGATGAAATACTTGCTTTTCATGTTTTTTCTGTTTTAATTTATCGGATGCAAAGGTATAGCATCTATATTAAATGGAACTACATCTTTTTTTGATTTGCTTGTACTATCTTACGATTTGAATTATCTTTGTCCTCATATTGGAAGCAGGGAGTTTATGGCAAAAATGAAAGAAGGATTCAAGGGGGAACGTTTTGTTTTTCTCCCGGAACAGTTGCTTGAGGCATATAGTACAGACCCTCTCATTGGCAATCTTTATCTTCGTAAGATTGGGTATTTCCCGCATGTGAAATACCATTACGTCCAGAAGGAGGGGGGATGCGATTATATGATGTTGATTTATTGCACAGACGGAAAAGGATGGTATCGTATCCATGGGCATACCTACGAAGTACATGCCAACGAGTACATCTTGCTTCCGGCAGATACGCCGTATGCGTTTGGTGCCGACGAAGAGGAACCTTGGACAATCTACTGGTTGCATTTCAAAGGGCGTCTGGCTGCCCAATTTCTGCCTGCTTTTCCGAATCCGCAGCCGATTCAACCCGGTGAACATTCCCGTCTGCAAGACCGTCTGCAGTTCTTTGAGGAAATCTACCAAGCTTTTTCGATGGCTTATACCAAAGAATACATGCGTTATACTTCGCTCTGCTTGTATGCATTCCTCGCCTCGTTTATCTGTTTGGAACAATATCGGGCTGTGCTTTCCCAAAGTGCAGTGCGTACCTCGTTTGCCAGCCGGGTGATTCATTATATGCAAGAAAATGTACAACATAACCTGACGCTTGCCCAGCTGTCTGCTTATTTTAAGTATTCCCCATCTCATTTCTCGATGCTTTTCCAGCACGAGACAGGTGTCTCTCCGATTAATTATTTCCACCGCTTAAAAATACAACGCGCGTGTCAATATATCGAATTGACGCAATTGAAACTCAATGAAATAGCTACACTCTTAGGATTCGACGAACCGGCTTATTTTTCCCGTATCTTTACAAAGATTATGGGTATTTCTCCTTCGGGTTATCGGCAGAAAGAGATGGGACAATAACATGAAATGTATCGTGTTATTTCTTCGCCTCTTTCCTTCGTTTTTTCCAAAGCTGGTAGCTGTTGATGATGTTTTGCCACAAGACATACGAACCGGGCGCGACAGATGAGATGGGGTCTAAGTAAGTATAAGCCATCCATATAGCCAATACAGTGTTCTTTTGCCCCAAAGCTTGTCCGGCACTGATACGGTCGTGATAATGCGTACCTATCTGTTTCCCCAATAGAAATTGGATGGCACATGTAATCAATCCGGCCAAACCTATCCAGACTTCTACCCAAACCGAAGCATCGCTTTGAAATAGGAATTTAAATGTTTGGGCTGTGACGATGGTCAATGCTACGGCCCAAAGGTAAAAGGCTGCATTGTGCATATTTAGTAAACAGGCGTGTAGCTTGGGGAGGAAGCGACGAATCAACCACGCAACGATAAAAGGGCAAAGCAATAAGGGAAAGACTTTGCTCAATATTTTTAAAAAAGCCGTCAGAAATGACAAGTCGGCATGTGGTTCCACCAGAGGAAAGAGCAATGGGACGGCGATAGCGGCCAATAGGTTGGAAAGCAAGGTGTAGGTCGTTAACGCCGAAACGCTTCCGCCCAATTTACCTGTAATTACAGCAGCGGCTGTTGCTGTCGGACAAATCAAGCAAACCATCGCACCTTCCAGTACCTCTTTATACGTTACAGACATTTTCCCCCAAAGTAACAGTCCTACCATGGCCAAGCAAGAGACTATTTGAAACAATAACAACCAGCCATGCCAACGGACTGGCCATAAATCCTGAGGATTGACTCGGCAGAACGTCAATAATAACTGCAGGAAAATGAGCAAAGGAGTCAACACCGTTATCAAAGAGTTCATGAAAGGTTTTGTAGGTGCTAAAAAAGAGAAATGTGCAAAACCGAGATACCCTATCGCTCCTGCCAACATGGCTAACGGCAAGGTCCAATTCTTAATAAAACTCAGCATGATATACCTATTTCAAAAAACTGGGTGCAAAATTAAAGTATTCCGAAGAAAGTACAAAATAAAGGCTGCGAGATTCACATCTAGCAGCCTTTTACACTAACCCTTAACTTTAACCAATGAAAAACAATAATCTATTTTCGTTACGGCTTTTAACCGTATAGAGGACTTTTTCTCCTCTTACTGAAATATTTTCCTTTTCGCTTTGCATACTTGCTTCCCCTATTTTAACTGGGACAATAACAAAGCGTTACAAAAATAGTAAGCTTTGTTTATACAAGCAAGTTTTCGGTTGGAAAGTTTGATTATTTAACTTATTTTAATGGTATTCCTTTCCTTTTGTAGCTCTTTATCTTCCGCCAAAAGAGAAAATTCCATCAGCAATGCTTCTGCCACGCCTTGCAATCGGAACGGGACGGCATTCGCGCTCTTCTTTTCACTATCCAGCCGGAAAAAGCAGCGTGTTCAACATGGCAATCATTCGTTACGATGCCTGCAAAATGCTTTCCGCATAGCGGATTGCGCTATCCTTGCCATGTCCCTGTATCAGTTTCGCATAACCGTGTATGGCTTTCTTGCGCGAGAGAATCAATTCCCTGTTCTGTATATCCGATTCATGGAGTTGCTTTATCAGAGTGACGGTCTTTGATTTATACTGCCTAATACGCTGGATGTCATGGTGGATGATGTATGATGCAATCAAAAGAAGAAAAAGAAATCCTGTCAGTCCTCCAATTTGCAGGAACGAACATTCGCGCATGGCGGTTATCTCCGCCTCATAATCTCCTTATTAGTTCAAATTCAATCTTACGACGTAATAGGGAGGTTTTCGCAAGTCCTTTCCTCCATTGAATCCCGGCAGGCGATTCCATTGTCCCAATGTAACGTAAAGTCATCCGTCGGACGTGACAAACATCCCGTCTGGCCATCCTAAAAGCGGGGACTGGATGAGCGTATGGAAAGTTCCATCGGGATTGCGTTTGACAAGTGCCGTCTGTTCGTAAGCCGAGAAGTAGATGTTCCCATCGGCATCCTCTGCCAGTCCGTCACAAGCGGGGCGGTCTCCCTCGTACCTGACAGAATGCTCCAAGTCAGCTTCGGGAATGTTGAAATCGGAAAGTGAGTCCGTAGAGATGCTGTATAGTCCGCGCCCGGTTATGGGAGTCCAGTAAAGCCTATTGCCTACAAGAGCAATGCCGTTGGCACCTCCCGACGGCAGGGTAACGTTGTCCTTGTGGTATGCTCTTGCCTCACCTTCCAAAAAAGCGACGTATCCTTCCTGAATGGCAGTGGAATAATGGCCTGCCAAGACCTCCCGTGCCTGCCCCGTGGCAATATCTACGATCACTAACGACGGCGTAGTGCCGAACGATGAGTTCGTAATATACGCCATACCTTTCTTTCCATGCTTCAGGTCTATGCGCAAATCGTTCAGGTGCATGTCCTGTCTCAGTATAGGGGAGCTGATGGGGACGGATGCCAACACGTTTCCATCCGAGGTAAATCCGACCACCTTTGCCGCCCCTTCGGGGATGCTGTCCGTCCCGGCTCGCTTCCCGTCATCTATCAGCCAGATATTACCCTTGCTGTCGGTGGTCATGCCATGCGGAGATACCAGCTATTCCGGCAAGAACGAATGCCTTGATAATATGTTTCATCTTCATTTTTTGATGTGGTATGCTTTTAATTCTGTAATCATGTCCTCATTAGTCTTGGATGGGTTGAAGCATCGGGCTTTCACTGGTATGGAATCCTGTCCCTTGCCTCCCCAATCCAATTCTCCGGAATAGATAACCCTGCTTTTCCAATACAACGTGCCCTCTACGAAAAACATATATTTCCCTGCAGGTACACGGTTGCCGTTATTGTCCGTCCCATCCCACTGGTAGGTCAAAACGCCGTTCCGTGGCGTTGCCCCCGTTATGGCATCGACTTGTGCGGAAGACAGGGTTTGAGGTTTTGCCTTGCTCGTCCAGACAGGAACGGCATCTTTCCGGTATTCATATCCTCCTTTTGCTGTAAAAGACGTAACATACAAGGTACGTACCAACTTGCCCGTTTCGTCTTCTATCCAAATGGCATATTGGCTGGAAGCAATGCCGCCACGCTGGAAGCGGAAAGAAATCTCCAACCGTTCTCCTGCGGGAGTTTCTTTCGCATCTTCTTTGTCTTTCGCATACGAAGTGGTGCAACCTTGCAGGCAGATGCCGAACGCAACCAGAATAGCATAAAACAATCTTGTTTTCATAAGCTTTATTCGTCCAATTTATAGCAGTTCAATCCTATTTCCGGGACATAAACTCGGGTGATGGGGGTTCCGAAATCTTCCACCACAAACTCTCCTGCGCCATTCAGTGTTGCGGCAAGCAGATGTCCTGCCAAGGCGGAATAATCGCTGCGTCCCACGGTGATGTGCAGATGGAGATACGTCTTCCCGTCCATTTGGGAGATGTTTCCTGTCAGGTTGGCAATCTCCATCTGCTCTTGATAGGTCTTGTCCACGTATTGTTTGGTCTGGGGATTGAAAAAGCGAAGGATTAATTCATCTATCGCCCCTATCCCGTAAATGGTTCCCGACTGGATGCCCCGTTCTTCGCAGAAAGCGTTCAGAGCTTTGACGATTTCCGCACGATTTTGGATACTGACAACATATTTGTTGCCTATTTGCTTAAAAGTGTACATATCTTGTGGATTTTGTGCGCTTGCCGGAATGAACAACCATCCGCAAAGCAGCAGAATGAATATGAGTTTTAATTTCATGACAGTCCGTGTTAAAACAGTTGGGAAGAAAGTTCAGGCCGTTCGTCTTGGTGCCAGTAAGGATAAGGCTTCTCCGTCTTGCTGGCGGCATCGAGGCGTTGCATCTGTTCTGCCGTAAGCTTCCAGTCGACCGCCCCCAGGTTCTGCCGGAGTTGTTCTTCTGAACTGGCTCCGATGACAAGGCTGCACACCGTAGGACGTTGCAACAACCAGTTCAATGCCACTTGTGCCACAGCCTTTCCCGTTTCCGCAGCCACTTCATCCAACACATCTATTATATTATACAGACGCTCGTAAGCCACTACGTTATCCCTTACGGGTGCGCCTCCGCGTGCCACTCTTCCGTCTTGCGGCATGGGATTGTTCCGGCGGTAGCGCCCTCCCAGACGTCCGGCAGCCAACGGACTCCAGATGATGCTGCCCACCTGCTGGTCTATGCCGAGCGGCATCAGTTCCCATTCAAAATCACGGTTCAGCAGCGAGTAATATACCTGATGCGCCACATACCGGCTCCATCCGCGCCGCTCGGATACCGAAAGCGATTTCATCAGTTGCCAGCCGGAGAAGTTGGAACAGCCTATGTAGCGTATTTTGCCGCTCGTCACCAAGTCATCCAAAGCCCGGAGCGTCTCCTCTACAGGTGTATTGGCATCGAAGCCGTGGATGTAGTACAGGTCGATATGGTCGGTACCCAGACGGCGCAGGCTCGCCTCGCACGCCTCTATCAGATGGAAGCGCGAAGCCCCTTCCTCGTTGCGGCTTTCGCCCATGGGAAATGTCCCCTTGGTAGCGATGAGCAGCCTGTTCCGCTTTCCGGCAATGGCCTTCCCCAATATTTCCTCGGCAAGTCCGCGCGAATACATATCTGCCGTATCAAACATGTTCAGTCCGGCTTCCAGACACATATCCACCATGCGGGTGGCTTCCGCTACTCCCGTATGTCCCCAGCCCTCGAAGCCATGAGAGCCGCCGAAGGTTCCTGTTCCCAAAGTCAATGCCGGGACAAAAAGTCCCGAACTGTTCAGTCTGCGATATTCCATAATGACAAATATTTAAAGATTATACAATCCGATGATTTCACACGAGAAGCATAAACACCGATACACAAGTGACGGCAGTTGTGAAGTAGCGGAATCCCTTTTCGGGCAACCGCTTGACCAAGAGTATGCCGAGCAGACCGCCTAACAGGACAAAAGGTACGGTGCAGGCATCCAATAGGAGTGAGGAGGTTGTGATATTGTCCCACGCCAATACCTGAACGGGGATTTTCAGGTAGTTTATAACCAAGAAGAACCATGCGTTAGTCCCCACAAAGCTGTACTTGGGCATCTTGACCGACAGAAGATAGATTGCCATCACCGGTCCGGCCGCATTGCCAATCATGGTGGTAAACCCACCAAGCAACCCGAACAGCGGTCCGTACCACCAGCAGGAGGAGAGGCTGTTTTCCTTGCCCTTCCATTCCGACCAGAACATGACGACCAGCACAGCGAGCAGGCAACCACCCATCAGGTACTTGAACTCGACAGGCGGCACATGTTTGTCAACAAGCAGTGCCACGGCAAAACCTGCCAATGCGGCAGGCAGTAGTTTCAGCACATACTTCCACTCCGCAATGCGGCGGTAGTACAGTACTGCCACCAAATCTGCCACGCACAAGATGGGTAGTATCAACCCCGTGGAAGGCTTTGCCCCGAAAATCATAGCCATCAGCGGCACAGCCAATAGGCTGATGCCTTGAATACCCGTTTTCGACATTCCAATCAACAACGCCGAGAGGAAAAGCATCCCCCAGTCCGAGGGGGATTGTATCCACATAGAGAAATCCATGATTACACCTTATATTCTATGTTCTACTTTATTTTTTGTTTGACGCTGCAAAGGTATGGACAAAAAATGAGGCACACTTCCATAATATTTGCAGTTTTATTCGTTATCTTTGCAGACGGAATAAAAGATATGAGTATGGCAATATTGGAACGTAAGATTGTACATGGGATGACCACTCTATGCAGTCACATACCCTATCCGCGCTTTGTGCTTCCGTTGCACAAACACGTGGAGTTTGAAATCATGCTGTTCACGAAAGGTAGCGGAAAGCAATTCGTGGGCGAAGGCGTTTCCGACTTCCAGGCGGGCGATGTTGCGCTCATAGGAAGTAATGTTCCCCACCTGCACCTGTGCGACACAAAGCTGTCGCCCTCCACAGCCGACAAGGGGGAAGAGCGTGAATCCTGTGCGGGCGAGGCTATACAGTTTCGCCCGGAGTTGTTCCCCACGTATATGCAGGATATTCCCGACTACCGTCCCATCCACAATCTGCTGCAAAAAAGCCAGTATGGTGTGCGATTCTACGACGGGGGCGTATATGAAGACATGCTGGGAATGCTGGACGAGCTGGACAGGACGGAACACACCGAACGTATCATCTGCCTGCTCCGTATGCTCGACAGGCTGCACCGTTGCCGCCGTACCGAACTACTGTCTGATACGGCATACAACAGTTCCAACCTCATGCCCGACGTGGAGGAACCCGTCCATAAGGTCTATGCCTACCTGTACAACCACTTCAAGGAAGACATTTCCCTGAAAGACATCGCCGGGTACGTCAAGCAGAACCCGTCTGCGTTGTGTCGCTACTTCAAACAGCGCTCGGACAAGAGCATCTTCCAGTGTCTTGCTGAGATACGGATAGAACACGCCTGCAAGCTGCTTGCCTATTCGAACATGACGGTCTCGCAAGTGGCCTACGAATCAGGCTACAATAGTCTGACGCACTTCATCGCCCAGTTTGAAAGGCATACGAAACGTAAACCGTCTGAATACAGGGCGCAGATAAGGCTATGATATTATAAAAAGAAAAAGACGAGACAGATACTTTTGCTCTTTATCTTTTTCTACTTTTTCAGAAAAAAAGAGGCTGTGCCTATTTCGACACAGCCTCTTGTTGATTTCTTATAAGGCATTGTTGCAAACGATTCTCGTTAGATTCAAAAACGATTTTCGTATAAATCGCAAGCGATCCTGCCTATATTTGTTTAACCCAAGAATCCCAATAAGATACCTGCTGCTACCGCTGAACCGATGACACCGGCTACGTTCGGGCCCATGGCGTGCATCAACAGGTAGTTGGTCGGGTCGTATTCCAATCCTACAATCTGCGAAATACGGGCCGAGTCGGGCACCGCCGAAACACCGGCGTTACCAATCAACGGATTAATCTTGTTGCCCTCTTTCAAGAACAGGTTGAAGAACTTCACGAACAATACGCCGGCGCAAGTGGCAATCACGAACGACAAAGCTCCCAATCCGAAGATCTTGATGGAGTTTACCGTCAAGAACTGCGTAGCTTGCGTAGAAGCGCCCACCGTGATACCGAGCAACATGGTAATCGTATCAATCAGCGGACCACGGGCTGTCTCAGCCAAACGACGGGTCACGCCGCTCTCCTTACACAGGTTACCGAAGAACAACATACCCAACAAAGGCAGACCTGAAGGCACCAGGAAGGCGGTCAGCAACAGACCTACGATGGGGAACATGATTTTCTCCGTCTGAGAAACGACTCTCGGCGGTTTCATGCGGATCAGACGCTCTTTCTTTGTGGTCAATAAGCGCATGAACGGCGGTTGGATAATCGGTACCAATGCCATGTAGGAATAGGCTGATACCGCAATCGCGCCCATCAGGTTAGGTGCCAACTTGGACGAAAGGAAGATAGCCGTCGGACCGTCTGCGCCACCAATAATACCGATAGCTGCAGCTTGGCTGGGGTCGAATCCCATCTGAAGGGCAATGATATATGCGCCAAAGATACCGAACTGGGCCGCTGCTCCGATGAGCAACAGTTTCGGGTTGGATATCAAGGCCGAAAAGTCCGTCATTGCCCCGATACCCAAGAATATCAACGGCGGATACCATCCTTGCCTCACCCCTTGATACAAGATGTTGAATACCGAACCCTCTTCGTAAATACCCAATTGCAATCCTGCATCTTTAAACGGGATATTACCAATCAGGATACCGAAGCCAATCGGAATCAGAAGCATGGGTTCGAATTCATACTTAATTGCCATGAAGATGAATGCCAATCCCACCAGCAACATGATGAAATGCCCCGGTGTCGCATTCGCAAATCCAGTATAAGACAGGAACACCTCTATGTTTTCCGCCAAGAACTGGGTAAAACTTTCGTGGGCTACTCCTGCTTGTAATAATATAGACCCTAACATACTCTCAACCGATTACGACGAGGTCTGTACCTTCCAGTATAGAATCGCCTTTGTTTACCTTAATATCTACAATCTTACCATCGCGATCGGCATTGATGACGTTTTCCATCTTCATTGCCTCAAGCACTAAGAGTTTCTGTCCGCGTTTTACTACATCGCCAATTTTGCAATCGATAGACAAGATGACGCCGGGCAACGGAGACTTAACAGCTCCTGCAACGCTGGGTGAAGTCGGGCGGGAAACAACCGGATCGCCCGAGGCTGTACGCGGAGCCTGTGCCGGACGTTTCAAGGCAATCATTTGTTTTTTGGCCGGCTTTTCCATTTTTACATGATAAGGCGTGCCGTTCACTTCTACATCTGCCACATCATCCACAATCGAGTTGATATGTACTTTATATACGTTACCGTTAATGGTATATTTGAAACTTTTCATTTTACATTCGATTTAAATAGTAATTACTTTCTTACCGGGGTTTGACGCAACCCATAAATCTTGGAGCTCCAAGGAGAGTAGCTGCGTTTTACTTTACGGATGGTCAATACCGTGTTTTCAATGTCGTGATTGTCGTCGCTGATTTCATACAAGGCCATTGAAATAGCCGCAAAGATTTCGCCCGATTCTTGTCCTGCATTGGCTGATATCGTTTGCCCTGTAGCTGCCGCCGCTTTCTTGGCATTGCGTTGACTTGCCCGAATGGCTGCTTTTCCAATCTGCTTAAATACCAGATACAAAACAATCAATCCGATGAATACAACCGCCATAGCTGTAATAGTCATGCCGACGCCCCACGAGTCATTTTCTTGGAAATTTTCAATCTTTTCGTTCGTATCCAATGTCACATTGTTTGTACTTGGAGTCACTTTCGTTAACGTAGTCCATTGACCTGTTCCGTCCATATCCAAACCATAGCTGACATCCGGCTGTTGGCCGGCCGGAATGACAATCTCGTCTACCAATGTCTTGCCATCGGCATCATACAAAGCAATGTAGTTGTCCTTTTGGGGATCTAACGTGAAATTCAAATGGAATGTACCACGGTCTTTCTGGTTGTCTGCCCAAAACAGGGTATGTTGCCGCGGAGGTATTTTCGTCAGCACATCCCCTTTGGGTATCATATACTTCGTTGGGTTGTCTTTTTCATTCGTCAAATAACATCCGCCCAAATCGACGGTTCCAGCCGAATTATTAAACAACTCAATCCATGGATGGCGCATACCGTAGTCGTCCACGAAGTTTGTTTCGTTGATGACCAGCACCTCGTTTATTTTCATGGAAGTGACCAACTGAGCTTGTGCTCCAAACGCGAAGAACACCAGCAACAGGAGGCATATTCCGAACCTTTTATTTATCATACGCATTCGTTTAAAAAGATTACAAAGGCATGTTATCATGTTTCTTTGCCGGGTTGCTCAGCTTCTTCGTCTGCAATTGTTGCAATGCGCGGATGATGCGGAAGCGAGTATTACGCGGTTCGATGACATCATCGATGTAACCATATTGAGCCGCATTATACGGGTTCGCAAAGGCTTTCTTGTATTCTTCCTCTTTCTCGGCTGCACATGCTTTCGGGTCTTCTGCTGCGGCTACTTCTTTGGCGAAGATGATTTCTACGGCTCCGCTCGGTCCCATGACGGCAATCTCGGCTGTAGGCCAAGCATAGTTCATGTCGCCACGTAAATGTTTCGAACTCATCACGCAATAAGCGCCACCATACGATTTGCGGAGCGTCACAGTCACCTTCGGAACGGTAGCCTCGCCATACGCGAACAACAATTTAGCTCCATGCAGGATGACGCCGTTGTATTCCTGTCCTGTACCCGGAAGGAATCCCGGTACATCCACCAAGGTCACCAATGGGATATTGAAGGCGTCGCAGAAACGTACGAAACGTGCGCCTTTACGGGAAGCGTTGCTATCCAGACAGCCGGCCATTACCTTGGGCTGGTTGGCTACGATGCCGACTGATTGTCCGTTGAAACGGGCGAATCCTACAATGATATTCTTGGCATAATCCGCATGCACTTCCAGGAATTCGTTGTTGTCTACAATCGTCCCGATGACTTCATACATGTCGTATGCTTGGTTTGGATTGTCGGGGATAATCTCGTTCAAGTTATCGTCTAAGCGGTCGATAGGGTCTTTGCATTCTACGAGCGGTGTCTCTTCCAGGTTGTTTTGAGGAAGATAACTCAATAACTGGCGGATGAGCTGCAATCCCTCTTCTTCCGTATCGACGGCAAACTGGGCTACGCCGGACTTGGTCGAGTGTACGCTGGCACCTCCCAATTGCTCTTGGGTCACGTCTTCGCCTGTGACGGTCTTGACTACTTTCGGTCCGGTCAGGAACATGTAGCTCGTCCCGCGTGTCATGATGTTGAAATCCGTCAGCGCGGGTGAATAGACGGCACCGCCTGCGCAAGGACCAAAGATACCGGATATCTGGGGAATCACTCCGGAAGCCAAGATATTACGTTGGAAAATTTCGGCATAACCGGCCAAGGCGTTTACCCCTTCCTGGATACGTGCGCCGCCTGAATCGTTCAATCCAATCACCGGTGCGCCCATCTTCATGGCTTGGTCCATAATCTTGCAAATCTTTAACGCCAGCATTTCCGACAAGGCGCCCCCGAACACGGTAAAGTCTTGCGCATAGACATACACCAAGCGTCCGTCTATGGTCCCATATCCCGTAACGATACCGTCGCCCAAGAACTTTGTCTTCTCGATGCCGAAGTTCGAGCAACGGTGTTTCACAAACATGTCGATTTCTTCGAAACTGCCTTCGTCCAGCAACATAGAGATACGTTCGCGAGCCGTGTATTTTCCTTTCTTATGCTGCGATTCTATTCTCTTTTCACCTCCGCCCAAGCGTGCTTGTTCGCGTAGTGCAATTAGTTCTTTTACCTTTTCAAGCTGATTACTCATTGTATTCTGATTTGTTGTTAGTAATGACACTTTTTTAATTGACAATTAATAATTGACAATGGACAATTGCAGAGATAGTAGAAATAAACTCCTTAATTGTCAATTATCAATTGTCCATTGTCCATTATTTTTTTACTTCCCCGGCATGCAAAGTTCAGTCAGCACGCTGCAAGTCGATTTGGGATGCAAGAATGCGATGTCCAGTCCTTCTGCTCCGCGGCGCGGTGCTTTGTCTATCAAACGGATGCCTTTTGATTCGGCTTCGTCCAAGCAAGCCTGTACGTCGGGGGTCGCAAAAGCGATGTGGTGGATGCCTTCGCCCCGTTTCTCGATAAACTTCGCGATGGTACTGTCTTCGCTGGTGGGTTCCAGCAATTCGATTTTCGTTTGGCCGATTTTGAAGAAGGCCGTCTTCACTTTCTGGTCGGCCACCTCTTCAATGTTGTAACACTTCAAGCCTAATACTTGCTCGTAATACGGAAGGCATGCCTCGATGCTCTTCACGGCGATTCCCAAATGTTCAATGTGAGTTAATTCCATTGTGTTTTCCAATTTTATATGTTTATACTTTTGTTTTTGTTATATGTATTCTTATGTGCCTTGGCAAAGTTACATTTCTTTTCGGAATTTTTGCTACAAAAAAGGAGATTTTTCATCGCTCAGTCCTTATTTTTTCTTGCCGAGCAGGTGGCACAGGTGCCTTTTACCATGTAATTGATGCTTTCTACCTGGAATCCTTCGGGCAAATCGACTCGCGGGATGTGGATATGCTTGAAGCAAAACGTCTGGTGGCAGCATTCGCAATAGAAGTGGGTGTGCATGTCGTCGACCGTACAGTCGCATTCGCTGGCGCAGACTTCGTATTTGAGCGAACCGCTTCCGTCTTCAATCGCATGGATGACGTGATGCGCGAGGAAGAGGGTCAATGTCCGAAAGATGGTCGATTTGTCTACCGTTTCCAGCCGGACACCCAAATCAGACAGCGACACCGCCGCGTCGGCCTCTATCAGGGTCCGGAGGATTAACAACCGGAGGGCCGTCGGTTTTACCCCTTTTTTCTCTAATCGTGTGACGTATTTCTGTGAGTCCATACCTTTATATTATATATCCTTGCTATTTCCGTTTGCGGATAATCGTACTTGCCTTTCGGGTTCCCTTCTGGAGTGGAAGAACGATCTTCCGCAAGCCTCCAGAGTACTCCTTTTGTTAAAGAATGATTTTCTTTGAGGCTCCGGAGGGCTCCTTTTGTTAAAGAACGATCTTCCGCAAGCTTCCGGAGGGCTCTTTTTGTTAAAGAATGATTTTCTTTTAGTCTCCGGAGGCCTCCGGCGGGTTGCAGACGATCTTCTTGACTCCTCCGGAGGCCTCCGGCCAGTTGCGGAAAATCGTGCTTGCCCTTTCGCTTATAGGAAAGAGACGATCAACAAGCCCAGTGCGACGGCCACAATCGTCGCCACCAAACCCGGTATCATGAACGAATGGTTCAGGATGTACTTGCCGATGCGCGTCGTCCCGGTCCGGTCGAAGTTGATGGCCGCTACCACGGTCGGGTAATTCGGGATGAAGAAATAGCCATTCACGGCCGGGAAGAGGGCGATGAGCAGGTAGGGCGGGATGCCCAGCGCAATCCCCAAGGGCAAAAGCGCGCGGATGGTGGCCGCTTGGCTGAAAAGGAGAATCGACATCACAAAGAGCGCCAGGCCGAAGAGCCAGGGCATTTGGGTGACGATGTCCATGATGCTTCCTTTCAGCGTCTCCATATTGCCTGCGATGAAGGTGTCGCCCATCCAGGCGATACCGAAGATGGCTACCACGGCCTGCATACCGGCCGAAAAGACGGAACCTTGCGCGGCCCGTATGCCGTCGGTCTTAGTGCAGAGAAGAATCAGGGCGGCGGCGGTCAGCATCAAGACTTCGATGATGTGCGACATTTCCATTGTCACGGTTCCTGCTTCCGTGATGAACTTCGGACGGATGGCCTCGATGGAACCGAACAGGACGATGCCCAACGTGGCCAACAGGAAGATGGCGACGGCCAATGCCGCCTTGCGCGGGTTCTCCACTTCAGCCGTCTGGTAATGGTCATGTTCGAAATCGCCTGCTGCCAGTCGCCGCTGGTATTCCGGGTCGTCTACCAATTCTTTCCCCACACGGAGGGAATAAAATGCCCCGGCAATCACGCCCAACAGTGTACAGGGAATGGATATCATCAAGATGTCCATCAGCGAAATGCCATAGCCCGACAACATGCTGAGCAGGGCCACCGTAGCAGCTGATATGGGACTGGCTGTAATGGCCTGTTGCGAGGCGATGACAGCAATAGCCATCGGGCGTTCGGGCCGGATTTTCGTGTCTTTGGCCACTTCGGCGATGACGGGAAGCACGGAATAAGCCACGTGCCCTGTCCCGGCCACGAAGGTGAAGAAGTAAGTCACCAAGGGACTCAACAGCGTAATCTGTTGTGGATTCTTGCGCAGGAGCTTTTCCGCCCATTTCACCATCAGGTCCAATCCGCCTGCGGCCTGCATGCAGCTGGCAGCGGCTATCACTGCGACAATCATCAGCATGACGTCGATAGGAGGGGCAGTAGGTTGCAATCCAAAGAAAAAGATGAGGATAGACAATCCGACGCCACCCAATACTCCCAATCCAATACCTCCGATGCGGGCTCCGATAACGATAGCCAAAAGTACAAACAACAACTGCAATAGCATAATTATTCTATTTTTTCTGTCCTAAAAAAGTGTTTCGTTTGCAAAGATACGTTATCTTTGCCTACAAAACAAGTGACGCATATTAATTACTTATTAATTATAAAATCATTCAACCCATGAAAAGAAGTTGTCTCCTTTCGCTGATAGGTATTTTAGGATTCCTATCCAGTCTTTCCGCTCAAGTACGCACGGAAATGTGGCTTGAGAAAGGGTGGAAATTCACCCGGGAAGACCATCCCGAAGCTGTTCAAGCGGCTTTCGATGACAGTAAATGGCAGTCGGTGACGGTGCCGCACGATTGGGCTATCTATGGTCCGTTCAGCATCCAGAACGACAAACAGAACGTCGCCATCTCGCAAGATGGGCAGAAGGAAGCCATGGAACATGCCGGACGTACGGGCGGATTGCCGTTCGTAGGTGTCGGTTGGTACCGGAACACATTAGAGGTTCCATCCTTTCAAGCAGGCAAAAAGGCTTTTATCCTGTTCGATGGTGCCATGAGTCATGCCGAAGTGTATATAAATGGTAAGAAGGTAGGCTTTTGGCCCTACGGATATAACTCGTTCTGGTTTGATATTACCTCTTATCTGCAGGCGGGCGGGAAGAATACGATCGCGGTCCGTTTGGAGAATCTGCCGGAGTCGTCGCGTTGGTATCCGGGTGCTGGATTGTATCGGAATGTCCGCATTATTGTCACAGACAAGGCGCATATACCTGTCTGGGGAACTTACATCACGACGCCTCAAGTGAATGAGCAGTTCGCCCGTGTCCGGGTGGAAACAAAGGTGGATGTGCCGAACGCGGGTTCGGATTATGAACTCCGTACGACTTTGCTTCGTCCGGATGGTACCGAGCTGGTGAAGGAGTCCGCTTTGTCGTTGCAGGAGGCGATTTCCTATCATGATAGTGTTGTCGTGCAGGAATTTATTGTAAAGAACCCGCAGTTGTGGTCTGTCGAAACGCCTACATTGTATACGGCCGTTTCCCAATTGTATGGTAAGAATGGCGAGCTGAAGGATGAGTACACAACGAAATTCGGTATTCGTTCCATCGAGATTATCCCGGACAAGGGATTCTTCTTGAATGGAAAGAAGACCGTTTTCAAAGGGGTTTGCAATCACCACGACTTGGGTCCGTTGGGTGCAGCGGTCAATGATGCTGCTATTCGTCGCCAAATCCGTATCTTGAAGGATATGGGTTGTAATGCCATTCGTACGTCTCACAATATGCCGGCTCCGGAGTTGGTGCGTGCTTGTGATGAGATGGGCATGATGCTCATGGTGGAGAGCTTCGACGAGTGGAACAAGGCGAAGTGCGCGAACGGTTATAACCTCCTCTTCGACGAATGGGCCGAGAAGGATCTCGTGAACCTTATCCATAACTTCCGTAATTCGCCCAGTGTGGTGATGTGGTGCATCGGTAATGAAGTGCCGAACCAATGGGACGAGGGCGGATGTAAGGTGGCCAAGTTCCTGCAAGATATTTGCCATCGGGAAGACCCGACACGTCCGGTCACACAGGGCATGGATGCGCCGGATGCGGTGGTGAACAATAACTTCGCTGCCGTAATGGATGTGGCTGGTTTCAATTATCGTCCTTTCCGTTATCAGACTAACTACGCGAAGCTCCCGCAGCGTATTGTGTTGGGTAGCGAGACCGCATCGACTGTCAGCTCACGCGGCGTCTATAAGTTCCCGGTAGAGCGCAAGGCCATGGCAGTGTACGACGACCATCAGGCTTCATCGTACGACGTAGAGCATTGCGGCTGGTCCAATCTGCCGGAGGATGACTTCATCCAACACGAGGACCTGCCCTATTGTATCGGCGAATTTGTATGGACCGGCTTTGATTATTTAGGCGAACCGACTCCTTATTATACCAATTGGCCGAGCCATAGCTCACTCTTTGGTATCATCGATTTGGCTGGTATTCCGAAAGACCGTTATTATCTCTATCGTTCGCATTGGAATCCGACGGAAGAGACGTTGCATATCCTCCCGCATTGGAACTGGGAAGGACGCGAGGGCGAAGTGACGCCTGTCTTTGTTTATTCCAATTATCCGTCGGCTGAACTCTTTATCAATGGTAAGAGCCAAGGTAAACGGACGAAAGACCTTTCCATTCCGCTCGACAGTAGCTATACCGAAGCGGCTCAAAAGAGCTTTGAACGCCAGAAGCGGTATCGCCTCATGTGGATGGACACGAAGTACGAACCGGGTTCGGTCAAGGTGGTGGCCTATGACAAGGATGGAAAGGTGGCAGCCGAGAAGGAAATCCGTACGGCAGGCAAGCCTTATCAAATTGTGTTGGAAGCTGACCGTAGTCAATTGAAAGCGGATGGGCGCGACCTCTCCTTTATCAATGTCAAAATCGTAGATGAAGAGGGAAACTTCTGTCCGAATGAGACGCGGGAAATCCAATTCAAGGTGAAAGGGGCCGGTTCTTTCCGTGCTGTAGCCAATGGGAATCCTGCCAGCCTGGAGTCTTTCCAAGCACCTAAGATGAAGCTCTTCAGTGGACAGCTGACAGCTATCGTCCAGACGAGCGAAGAGGCGGGTACTATCATCTTCGAAGCCTCGGCGAAAGGGGTGAAGTCGGCTACGCTCCGGCTGGAGTCCAGTAAATAGGGATTGTTTTTATTTCGCATAGTATAGGCCGGAGCCGGGCAGACGCTTTCAAGCGTTTCCGGTATCCGGCTTTCTTATCTTTCTGTAAAAACATTTTTTCTTCGTTCTTTTCTCTTGAAAGAAAAGAACCAAAAGTTCAAGGCTTACACTCCAGCGGCTGCAAATACAGGTGTTCCGCTAAAATCTCGGGAAAACTCGCCTTCGGCTCAAACACCGAGATTTCTTCACGCTCTACATCCTTATTTGCTTTACGCCGCTTCCGTTAGGCCGGGTCAATGGGTAATTGACAATGGATAATTGACAATTGACAATTAATTCTGTCGTAGGTGTATCGTGCCTCGAAGAGGTTCCTCTATGCTGCCGGTCGAAGCGAAACCTGCAGAAATCTGCGGACTTATGTGTATAGTACCTGCCTTAGACTTTGTACGATACATGCACCGCCCCACACATGCGCTGCACGCCCCGAACACCGCAGGCCTCGCTCCGCTTCGACCTACGGTTACAGGAAGTTGGACCTCCTCGAGGCACGGTATAGGTAATAAAACAGTCCTCGAAGAGGGCTCCCTATGCTGCAGTTCAAAGCGAAGCCTGCGACTACAGGTGTTCCGAACCGGTTCCCTTATAACCTACAAGGTTACCGTTTTTTATGAAAAAGCCGTGATGTGGTGTCAATTTATGTGGGCCTAACGGAAGCGGCGTAAAGCAAATTCCAAGCGGAGCGAAAAGAAATCTCGGTTGTTTGAGCGAAGCGAGTTTTCCGAGATTTCCGCTCCGCGCCGCGAATTTGTA
>NZ_NFJB01000060.1 GCF_002159645.1 Parabacteroides sp. An277
AATCACGTTGAAAATGGAATTGCGTCCACACAATGGACTTCCAATCGCGTGGGAAATGGAATTGTGTCCACGCAATGGGCTTCCAATCACGTGGGAAATGGAATTGCGTCCACACAATGGGCTTCCAATCACGTGGGAAGTGTTTTTGCTATACGCAACGGCATTTCCCACGTTTTTCAAGCTGCCATCTCGCTCGGCGAACATACTTTACAGCATGAAAAAGCCTCAATCCCCAAGAAAAACGGGCCTCGAAAGAGGTCCAATCCTCAGGTAGCCGTAGGTCGAAGCCATCGGCGAGGCCTGCGGGGCATTTATTCTGCAGGCCTCGCTTCGCTCCGACCCGCAGTTACCTGAAATTTGGACCTCTCCGAGGTCCTACCATAAAAAAAGCCCCAGATTCCGGAGAACCCAGGGCCATATTCACTAATAAAACATACTTCGGGCGATTCGCATCGGCCTTCATCTCTTTCAAATAGGTTGCATCCGTCAGACCTCGGAGAGGTCTAACCATGCTTAACCGGCTGTGTGGCGCGAAGCGGCACCTGCGGTCAAAGTCCGCCCCACGGTCTCGACCTCGAAGGGGTCGAACCTTTCCCTCTATGCCTCTTGTTCGACCCCGCTGGGGTCGGGATAGAGGGGACATCAGCTACCGCGGGTAATGCTAACGCGTCACCCGCGGTTAAGCATGATTCGACGGTTTCACCGTCTGGTTAGTGATTCCCATGGAGATGAATATGAAATTCTTCCTCGAAAATTTGCACTTATTAAAATAATGTTTCGTACCTTTGCATCGTGACCCGTGAGTTCCATCGTGTTGGGCTTGCCAAGGGGCGCAAGTTTATTACGAAAGGTGTTATTGAGATTATCTTCTTATAACAAATTCTCGCAAAGTTTGTATTTAGGATGAAGATAACTCAATGGCACCCGCATCATTTGATTAGGATTCTCCCAAGGAGGGAGAACTATATCTTATTGGTGTGGGATGCTGTTGTTTTATCTATCCTAAGGGCAATGCGAGAAGCCCGTTATAAAGATAAAGCAGATACAGTTCCCACACCTTTTTTATTGTTAACCACTCTGGAGGGAACAGGAGTGAAAAACATTTACAGATATGAAAGTAAAGAGTTTATTGGCAGCTATGATGGCTGCGGCGTTGAGTTTTAATTTTGTAGCGTGCAGTGACGACGATGATCCTGTTCCGGGCGGCGGAAATGGAGCAGATGGCAAAACAATCATTATTAATGTAGAAGAGCCAGGGACCTTTCAAAGTGAGTATGACAACATCATTTCGCATTATGATGAAAGCTCCGAACTTAATAATTTGGTGGTGAAAGGCAAGTTGAATAGAGAAGATATGCATAATTTGGAATTTGCTCGTTCGATTCAAGGTTATTATGAGAAATGGGCAGATACAATTTATTTAGATATGTCAGAGATTCAAATCGTAGAGTCTACTTATAATGGTGAATCATACAAAGCAAATCATTTGTATGGAGGAATGGGGTGGACTGGTTATGTTATCTCCAAATTTCCTAAAAATATAGAGGTCATAGAAGATAACATTGATTTTGGCAAAGTCTTGGACATATCCAATTTGTTAAGCGAAAAGTTAGAAGAAATAGGAAACGGTGCATTTGCGGGAAAAGATTTTACTCCGACTGAAATTGTATTTCCCAAGAGTTTAAAAAGAATAGGGGAATCTGCTTTTAAGGGCTCCAATATAAAAAAGATAAAAACACAAGGAAATTTAAATATCGAATCAGAAGCATTTAGTAATTGTTCATTGGAGGAAGTAGAGTTAAACGGTGTAGAAATAATAGGTAAAAATGTTTTTTCATATTGTGTACCTGAAAATGAAAAAATGGTGATATCAATGCCTGATGTAAAATACATAAGAGAAGAAGCATTTAATCAGAGTTATAATAACAACAAAAGAAATAATAGTGAATTAGAGATAAAGGATATAAAAAATCTTATAGATATTGAAAATGACGCATTTGCTGGCATTGAGAGAGTAGAAATAGATCTTTCTGAAGCAGAGAATTTGAACACAATTGGAGATAGGGCTTTTAAGGATGTTGTTGAGGATGAGATTGTAATTCCTGAAAATGTGAAAAGAATAGGAAGTAGTGCATTTAAATCTTTAGGGGTTGTTCGCATGCGTCCTCAAACTCCACCTTTATGCGGAAATCCATTTACAACAATGGATAATCAAAGCAGATATATAGGATTTTATTGTGATACATTGTATGTTCCAAAAGGTTGTAAAAGCATTTACGAGAAAGATGCATGGCATTCATCATCCATTTATGATTATAATTTGTGGTTATCCTTTGGAATACAATGCAATGTCATTTTAGAAGAATAAAATTTAGTTGTATGAAAAAGAAAGAAAATATGACTCCAAGAGAAATGTTTCCAATATCCATATTTGGAAGCAATGATTCTCGCAAAGAGGTAAATGGCATTTATGTATATAATGGAATAGCGGAAGAGAATAAATCCCTATTCCGTTATATGAATCTGGAGTACCTGTATGCGATGCTGAGAAGTAGGAAACTCTATATTCCCAATCGGCAATCTTTTCCTGATTTGAGAGAAAAAGGCCGGAAAGAAAAGTCCAGATATGCTTTTACTCCTCAAATTGTGCCACACAACAAAGAGCAAAGAGAAAGAAACGAATGGGAACGAATCGCGCGGAAATACATTTATAAAGTTTGTATTTCCTGTTGGACTTTCGACGAGCATGAACATCCGGATCAAAGCTTGGTTCACGAGGACTATTTGATGTGGAAAGCGTATGCCAGCCATGCAATCGGATGTCGCATTGAAACAACCGTCCAAGATTTGATTGGCAGTATAGAAAATACGGATAGGGAATTTGATTTGTTATTATCTAAAGCATATTATGCTCCAGAAGGTTTCGATTCTTTTTATGATTGTCTTTTTAAAAAGACATTGTATTATAAAAACGAACAGGAACTGAGATTGTGTGCTTTGACTTTGGATACTGATCATGTGGAACTGCCTATTAATCCCATGCAATTGATAAAGAAGATTACAATTTCTCCTTTTATCGATAAGGATTATGCAGGACTTCTTATCAAAGCGTTGGAGGCAGAATTTCCTGAACTGGCTGGAAAGGTTGAACCGTCTCACATTTTAGAGTATTAATACAAATAGATCTTACGTATTAAAAGAGAAAGGGCGACGAAACAGAACCGTCGCCCTTTCCTTGATACGCTGTTCTCTAAAATAAACTTTTGTACAGCCATTTTCCTTCCGCCCGGAAACAAAGACGGATGGGGCATGAAACGATTCCTATACATTATATGCCTCAATCGAAAGCATTCATACGGAATGACGGCAGGGTTTATGTTCTGCAATAGTCCAGCATGATAGAGAAGCCTTGCAATCTGGCTTCCCAATCCGCGGCAGGGATTTTTTCACCCCAAACCCTTTACACTCTCAATTATTATGCCTACTTTTGCAAGTCTTTAAGACATTAGCTATCGAAATAAACTAATATAAACGATGAATATATCTTATAATTGGCTGAAAGAATATCTCGATTTTGACTTGCAGCCTGAAGAAGTAGCCGCTGCCCTGACTTCGATTGGTCTGGAGACAGGCAGTGTAGAAGAGGTGCAAACCATCAAAGGCGGACTGGAAGGACTCGTAGTGGGCGAAGTCTTGACGTGCGAAATGCACCCCAATTCAGACCATCTGCACGTGACAACGGTCAATGTAGGCACGGGCGAACCTTTGCAAATCGTATGCGGTGCACCGAATGTAGCCGCAGGGCAAAAGGTTATCGTAGCTGTAAATGGCACGAAGCTATATGATGGCGATCAGGAATTTACCATCAAGCGCTCTAAATTGCGGGGCGTAGAATCGAACGGTATGATTTGTGCCGAAGATGAAATCGGCGTAGGTACCGACCATGCGGGTATCATTGTATTGCCCAGCGATACGCCGGTCGGCTTGCCTGCCAAAGAATACTATAACATTAAAAGCGACTATGTATTGGAAGTGGACATCACACCGAACCGGGTGGATGCGACTTCGCACTTCGGCGTAGCACGCGACTTGGCCGCTTACCTGAAGCAACATGGCCAACCGGCCGAGTTGAAACGCCCTTCCGTCGAGGTTTTCCATATAGAAGACGAAACGCCTGCCATCGAAGTGGTCGTAGAGAATACGGAGGCTTGCTTACGCTATTCGGGTGTTACCATCAAAGGCGTCACGGTAAAAGAAAGTCCTGAGTGGTTGCAAAACCGGTTGCGCACGATTGGGTTGCGCCCTATTAATAATGTAGTAGACGTAACCAACTACATCCTGCATGGTATGGGGCAACCGCTCCACTCGTTCGATGCCGGGAAAATCAACGGCGGAAAGGTGATTGTGAAAGCAGCCCACGAAGGTGATAAGTTCGTCACCCTGGATGGCGTAGAACGCACATTGACAAACCGCGATTTGATGATATGCAATGCCGAGAAACCCATGTGTATCGCAGGGGTATTCGGTGGATTGGAATCGGGTGTGACGGAAGCGACTACGGATGTATTCCTCGAATCCGCCACTTTCCATCCGACTTGGATTCGCAAGACCGCTCGCCGCTTTGGATTAAATACGGATGCTTCTTTCCGGTATGAACGCGGATTGGATCCGAACGTTACGATTTATATCTTGAAATATGCCGCCTTGCTGATTCAAGAAGTGGCTGGAGGAACCATTACCGGTGCGGTTCAGGATATCTATCCAAAGGTATTCGAGCCCTATAAGGTGAACCTGACATACGAGAAAATCAACTCGTTGACCGGTAAAGTCATTCCGACCGAGACGGTAAAGAGCATCGTCGAAAGCTTGGAAATGAAAATTACCAACGAAACAGCGGAAGGATTGAGCCTCGAAGTACCAGTCTATCGCATCGACGTGCAACGGGATGTAGATGTCATTGAAGATATTCTCCGCATTTACGGATATAATAATATAGAATTCAGTGAGCATGTCAAGTCGAACCTGAGTTACCAAACACCGACCGACCATAGCTACAAAATGGAGAACCTCATCTCGGAACAGCTTTGTGGATACGGGTTCAATGAAATACTGAACAACTCGCTTACCCGTTCGGCTTACTATGATGCCTTGACGACCTATCCGGCATCCCATTGTATTATGTTGATGAATCCGTTGAGTGCTGATTTGAATTGTCTTCGCCAGACCCTTCTTTTCGGTGGATTGGAAAGTATCGAGCACAATATGAAACGGAAGAAGGGCAATATCCATTTCTATGAATTTGGTAATTGCTACGATTTCAATGCCGAAAACAAAAAAGAAGGCGAAGCCCTGTCTCCCTATAGCGAAGAATACCACTTGGGTATTTGGGTATGTGGTAACCGTGTGGAAAACAATTGGGCTCATCCGAACGAAAAGACTTCCGTCTACGAATTGAAAGCGTATGTAGAGAATATTCTCGTCCGCTTGGGTATTTCGTTGAAGAAAGTGATTTTCGGCAACTTGACAAACGACATCTATGATGCCGGGTTAAGCCTTACGACGCCATCAGGCAAGGTATTGGGAACGTTGGGTATCGTCAGCCATAAAATCTGCAAGGCAATGGATATCGACACCGAAGTATATTACGCTGAACTCCGTTGGACTGCCTTGATGAAGGAAACCAAAAAGAACAAAGTTACCTATACCGACCTGTCGAAGTTCCCAGGCGTAAAACGAGATTTGGCTTTATTAATCGACAAATCCGTACAATTTGCCGAAATCCAAAAGGTTGCTTTCGAAAGCGAGCGCAAGCTCCTGAAAGAGGTAACGCTCTTCGACGTGTACGAAGGCAAGAACCTTCCGGAAGGCAAGAAATCATACGCCGTCAGCTTCTTCCTCGAAGATGAGACAAAAACGTTGAACGATAAACAAATCGACGCCATCATGAAGAAGATTCAGACGAATTTGGAACAGAAGATAGGTGCACAACTGAGATAACATCTGAAAGAATAATCACAATACAAACAATAAAACAAGCAAATAAACAATATGGGAAGAGCGTTTGAGTTTCGCAAAGCAAGAAAGTTTAAGCGTTGGGGCAACATGGCCCGTGTATTTACGAAGTTGGGTAAGGAAATCACCATTTGCGCAAAGCAGGGCGGACCGGAACCGGAAAACAACCCTCGCCTGCGTGTCTTGATGCAAACGGCCAAGAAAGAAAATATGCCGAAGGAGAATGTGGAACGCGCCATCAAACGGGCCGTTTCAAAAGACTTCACGGATTATAAGGAAATGAACTACGAAGGATACGGACCGTTTGGTATTGCTATTTTCGTCGAAACAGCCACCGATAATACGACACGTACGGTAGCGAATGTACGTAGTTATTTTAATAAGTGTGGCGGTTCGCTGGGTACGAGCGGTAGCCTTGAATTCCTGTTCACCCATAAATGCGTGTTCCATATCGTCAAACCGGAGAATGTCTCTTTGGATGATTTGGAATTGGAACTCATTGACTTCGGCGTAGATGAATTGGACGTAGACGACGATGCAAACGAAATCATCATCTATGGAGAGTTCGCCCAAAACGCTGCTATCCAGAAATATTTGGAAGAAAACGGCTACGAAATCACCAGCAGCGAGTTCGTCCGCATCCCGAACGACGTGAAGGAAGTGACACCTGAACAACGCGAAACCATCGAGAAATTGATTGAAAAGCTGGAAGAGGACGATGATGTCCAGAACGTATTCCATAACATGAAGGAAGACGATAGCGAAGAAGAATAACATAAATAGCTTTTTTACAAAATGGCATAAACTATATGTGTGCCGGACTGCTGTGAAGCACTCCGGCATTTTCTTTTCTAAAAAATCAACCCCTTGTTTCTTTTTAAAGGATTAATCCCTATCTTTGTACGGAATTCAATTTAACACATAGAAAGGATTAATTATGAATGAAATGACAAAACCAAATGAAAAGTTCCTCAACGACATTTGAAACATTATCAATACGGCCCGGACACAAGCCGTGCGCAGTGTGGATTTCTGCCGCGTACAGATGTATTGGCACATGGGTAAACGTATTTTTGAAGAAGAGCAGCAAGGAAAAGAGCGGGCAGATTACGGGACATATCTCATAAAGAATCTGGCCAAACAGTTGGAACCGGAATATGGTAGCGGTTTTTCATATCGTCAATTGGCTTTTTGCCGCCAGTTTTATCGGCTTTACCCAATTGTGAACGTACTGCGTTCACAATTGAACTGGACTCAATATCGCATGCTGATTCAGATAGATGACCCTGACAAGCGCATGTATTACGAACTGGAGTCTGTCAATAACAGTTGGACGGCAAGAGAAACAGAACGGCAAATTAACTCGCAACTCTACGAACGCCTGTTGCTAAGCAATGACAAGGAAGCCGTCCTTTCCATGGCCCGTAAAGAACGGATTCCGCAATCGCCTTTGGAAATTATCAAAGACCCCATGTATTTAGAGTTCTTGGGATTGGAACGCAAGGCTGCTTATTATGAGAAAGATTTGGAGTCGGCCATCATTACCCATCTGCAACATTTCTTGCTTGAATTGGGACAAGGTTTTACTTTCGTGGCACGTCAGAAACGCATCCTATTGGAAGACGATGAGTTCTTTGCCGATCTTGTATTCTATAACCGTTTGCTCAGATGCTTCGTGGTGATTGAACTGAAAACCGGTAAATGGACACATCAGGACTTAGGACAATTACAGATGTACGTCAACTACTACGACCGTGTGGAAAAGACGGCAGACGAAAATCCTACGATTGGCATCCTGCTCTGTACCAACAAAAACGATACCGCTGTGCGCATGGCTTTGCCAGAAGATAATAAAACCATATTGGCCAGCGAATACAAACTTTACCTGCCCACGCAAGCACAGTTAATCGATGAAGTAAATAGCGTGCGCAAGATGGTAGAGGAGCGAGAATTTGATAAGGAAAGTAAAAACGAGAGCGAAGACATAAAATAAGGTTAAATACGAGAAGAAAAATGCCCAGAAGTTATGCTATATAACATAAACTCTCTATATTTGCACTGTGTTTTTCATGGTATTAGATTTAAGGTTAGCAATGAAGACTGGTTGTCGGGATGACAACCTTTTCTTTTTTATAGCCACTCCTATTTTTCATTCCCCTTTTATCCCTTCCGAAACATAGTTATAATCGCCGGCGATTATAGTTAGAAACGAAATGGTTTCTCGTTATAATCGGAAAGGTTTATAGGGTTCCGTCTTGCCGACGAACAGAGTAAAAGTATTCAAACGTACCGAACGGGAAAAGAAGCCGCAAAGGAAGCTCTTAAAGCAGCCAAGGCACAAAGGCTGCCGGATGTGAACGTGTCTCTTTCCGCCAGCTATTGGGGCAACGGCAAGCTATGGGACAGGGATTTCGGCAACGCCATGACGGTTGATATGCCTCATTTCGGTAACAACTTCGCATGGGAGGCGCAGCAGGTCGTCTATGCAGGCGGAGCCATCAGCAGCGGCATCAAGCAGGCGGAACTTGGCAAGCTGTTGGCGGAACTTGACTTGCAAAAGAATGTGCAGGAGATACGTTTCCTGCTGGTGGGACATTATCTGAATCTCTACAAATTGGACAATCAAATCCGGGTGCTACAAAAGAACATGGAACTGACCGATGAAGTCATTGCCAACATGAAAGCCCGCAGGGAACAAGGTACAGTCCTGAAAAACGACATTACACGCTATGAACTGCAAAAGGAGCAACTGAACTTGCAATTGACAAGGGTTAAGGATGCACGGAGAATAGCCAACCATCAATTGGTGACCACCTTGCATCTACCGGAAAATACGGAGATATATCCGGACACCTTATTATTAAGGGAACGAATCCAAACATTGACGGAAGATGAATGGCAGGATATGGCGGAAGCCAACAACATCTTCCTGAAACAGACGCAAGCGACTATCCAACTGAATGAGCAAAAGGTAAAGCAGGAACGTGCGGAACGCCTGCCACACATTTCCATTGTGGCGGCAGACCATTTGGACGGGCCTATCACCATTGAAGCGCCTGTGCTGGACAACAATTTCAATTATTGGTACATAGGAATAGGTGTGAAATACAATATCTCTTCCTTGTTCAAGAACAACAGAAAGCTGAAACAGGCTCGCCTGAATGTCCGTCAGGCACAGGAACAACGCCAGTTGGCGCAAGAGCAAATAGAAAATGCCGTGCAAGAAGGATATGTGAACTTCCTGACTGCTTTCACCGACTTGCGGACACAGGAGAACAGCGTAAGGTTGGCTGACGAGAACTATCATGTCACCGACAACCGCTACAAGAACGAGATGGCGTTGCTGACCGACATGTTGGATGCCAGTAACATGAAGCTCACCGCCGACTTGGGGTTGGTGGATGCCCGTATCAACATCCTGTACAATTATTATAAGATGAAATACATCACACATACTTTATAAACTCAAAGACATTATGATTACAAGAAAGACTAAAAAATTGGTTTACAACATAGTTGTTATAGCATTGCTGGTTATCGGAATGGCATACGTGTGCTCACGTTTCATTCATTTAGGGAATGTGGAGTATACGGATAATGCGCAGGTAAAACAACATATCACTCCCGTCAATACACGGGTGCAGGGCTTCATCAAGAAGATTTATTTCGAGGAATACCGGCCGATACACAAGGGCGACACGTTGCTCGTGATTGAAGATGCAGAGTTCAGATTGCGTTTGGCACAAGCCGAGGCGGACTTGGCAAACGCACTGGCAGGACAGCAGGTCACAAACGCGGGAATAGCCACGACGCAAAACAATCTGAGTGTCAATGACGCCACCATCGAGGAAGTCCGTGTGCAGCGGGCTAATGCGGAACGTGAGTTGCAGCGGTACAAAAAACTGTTGGAGGAGGATGCCGTCACCCGTCAGCAATACGACAACGTAAAGACTGCATACGATGCCATCAACGCCCGGTATGAGCAGGCACTTCGCATGAAACACTCCACATCCTTGACCAAAGAGGAACAGACGCATCGGCTGGGACAAAATGAGGCTGCCATCCGTTTGGCGCAAGCCGCCGTGGATTTGGCTCGTTTGAACCTATCTTATACGGTCATAGTCGCTACCTGCGATGGTGTGACCGGACGTAAAGACATTCACGAAGGCCAGTTGGTGCAGCCCGGTCAGACAATGGTGGACATTGTGGACAATGGCGACTTGTGGGTCATCGCCAACTATCGGGAAACCCAACTTCCGAATATCAAGGAAGGAGCCGAGGTCACTTTTACGGCCGATGCCGTTCCGGGCATAACCTATAAAGGTGTAGTGGAATCCATCTCCGATGCCACCGGAGCGGCGTTCTCCTTGATACCGCAAGACAATGCTACCGGCAATTTCGTGAAAGTGGAGCAAAGAGTCCCCGTCCGCATCCGTCTGCAAGGCAATGACGCGGACAAAGTGAGCCGTTTACGGGCAGGTTTCAATGTGGAATGCAAAGTGAAATACTGATATGAGCGGAACTGCACAACCCATGCCTTTCTCCATGCCGATGTTCAGGAGTTTTGTTCCTGAGCGGATACGGCCTTGGATGTATGTATTCATCGCTGTCACTTTTCAATTCTCCGGCGGACTCTATTTAGGCACGTTGAACCAGATGATGGGGGAAACGACCCTGATGCGGGAAGACCTCTTGATGTGCCTCTACGCGAACTTGGCAGGAATGGCTATCTATTTTCCTTTGTTGTTCCGCATGAAATTCCGTTTCACCAACAAGACGCTGTTGTGCGGGGCAGCAACCGGGGTATTGCTCTGCAACCTGGTTGCTCCGCATATCACTTTTCTTCCGTTACTTTGGCTGGTATGCTTTATCGAAGGCATGTGCAAGATACAAGGCACGTTCGAGTGCATGTCGAACATCCAGCTTTGGATGAGTCCGACACGCGACTTTACCGTGTTCTTCCCCATGCTGCATATCATCATCTTAGGGAGTATGCAGTTGTCCGATTTGCTGGCCACTTATCTGATGTATTACTACCATTAGGATTACATGCAATGGTTCATTTGCGGCACCATGATGACAGACTTACTGATATTAACTGTCTGCACCCGTCATTTTCGTATGTTCAAGAAGTTCCCTTTGTTTGGCATTGATTGGCTGGGAGCGGTGCTGTGGGCGGCACTTGCTCTGGAAATCACGTTCGTCTTCAACTATGGCGATTATTACGACTGGTGGAACAGCCCGGTCATCCGCAAGGTCAGCCTTTCCGCGGCCGTTACGTTCGTGTTCTGCTTGGGGCGCATGTTCTCCATCCGTCATCCGTACCTTGAACCCAAGATGTGGACATACCGTTATCTGGCTCCGATACTTGTGTTGGTCGCCTTGGTGGAAATGTTGCTTGCCACCGAGCATGTATTGGAAGAAACATTCCTGGAGGGAGTGATGCATTACGGCACGATGACCGGCGTGCAGTTGGATTGGCCCGTGCTTGCCGGATGCCTGGCGGGATGCCTGTTTTCCTATTGGTGGATGCACGTCAAGCGGTTCAACTACCTGCGGCTGATTATCATCGGACTGGCAGGAGTGATATGTTATCCTTTAGATTTGCGCAAAATAATAAATGAAGAAGAATGTTTATCTTTATATCAATAAAGGTTAACCAAGAAAAAGAGGTGAACTATTGTGTTATCAAGACTCT
>NZ_NFJB01000061.1 GCF_002159645.1 Parabacteroides sp. An277
ACGTACCTTCAAAATTACTTTATGGTCGCGTATCGGGAAATCCGTCACGCTTACCGCTTCCATAAAACCTTTGGACTCAAAGTGCACGTCCTCGCTTAGTTCCGGATTCCTCCTCTCGTCCAGACTAATATGTATCTCCGTTGAAGTCTGGGATATCCCTACTATGGAGAAGTAATCCAATATCTGTGTAGGCAGTACTATACTGGCCAACATGTTCAAATAATCGTTTTCCATACTGCAAAATAAAGGTTTGTTCTTTAAGCTAACAAATTTATCCCCTCTGAAAATCTACTGAGCCATTTTCAGGTCGGTTATCAGCAGGTCATAATCCTTACTGCGCATTTTGTCTATCAGTTCCCCAACACTTGTGCAGGTGTCGTAACTTATGCCGTTCTGCACGAGCATATCCCGTATCATGCCGAGTATTACAAGGTCATTGTCTATCACTATTACGTTGTAATTTGAAATGATGTCTTGCATCTGTTCTTTCTTCCCGTCTGTTATGGTTTCTTTGGTTTTCGGCAATGGAAGAACAATGGTGAACTTGCTGCCTTTACCCTTTTCACTTTCCACCGATATATGTCCGTCCATCAGTATCACAAGTTGTTTCACGATGGAAAGCCCCAGCCCGAAGCCGTCCTGCGTGGCGGCATTGTCCAGACACTCAAAGGGCTTGAATATCAGTTTCTTTTGTTCTTTGCTGATGCCTGTACCCGTATCTTCCACCGCCAGCGTAAACACACCGTCCTTGTATCGGGTTGTCAGTGTGATAGTGCCATTATCCGTGAACTTGATGGCATTGGAAAGCAGGTTACTGCCTATGCTCAAGATACGGTTCTTGTCGCCGTTCACTACTTCATTTGCATAGTTGCGGACGTTCAATGTCAAATGCTTTGACTTAGCTTGCGTGGCAAATTCCGTTTCGAGCGTGTCCGCAATCAAACTTAATCTAAATGGTTTAGATAGGATTGTCACTTTCCTGCTGTCGAGTCTGAAATAGTTTAAGAGGCTGTTCAGCATGGATGCCATGCGTCCTGCCGAAGTCTTTATTGTTTCCGCATGGTGCACTCGTCTATCCTTGTTATCATCGTTCAATAGAAGTTCCGCATTGCCGCTGATGGCTGTCAAAGGTGTGCACAGTTCATGGGTGACGTTCTGTATGAGGTTGCGCCTAAAGCGTATAAGTTCCTCGTTCTTGGTATTGCTCTCCTGCAATTTGCCAATGAGCTTTTCACGTTTCTTCTTTTCGTCCGCATTGCGTTTCAATTCCCTATGGATGGTGAGATAGGACAAGAACAACAGGATGATGGTTGCCGATATGGTAGCCGTGTATAAGCGTACAGAATGGTGGCCATGCTTCCAATGACCGCCATTAAGATAATGTACCCGAAGAAGATTCTTGTTTGCAATCTCATCGTATATATGTTTCCTTATTTATCGTAACAAAGTAAGGTTAGGCGTAAATTCTCTAAAATTTTTCTATTAAAAATTCCTTACTTTGTCACAATATCTTACTTTCCGAAGCTCGTCAGCCACTTTACCGTCTCGGGGGCATAGTGCGAGAAGAACAGGCTTTCGCCCTTGTCTAATTTGCCAATAGCCTCCATATCCTCAGCAGAGAGGGAGAAGTCGAATACATCGAGATTCTGCTCCATGCGTTCCTTGTGTGTGGACTTCGGAATGACTACCACATCGCGCTGGATGAGGAAGCGCAGGGCGGTTTGTGCCACAGACTTACCGTATTTTTCGCCAATGGCTTTCAGCACGGGGTTAGTGAAGAAGTCGTTACGCCCTTCGGCGAATGGCCCCCACGACATGATTTGCGTGCCGTACTCCTTCATGATTTCCTGCGGCCGGCGTTGCTGGTTGAACACATGCGTTTCCACTTGGTTCACCATCGGCTTGATGTCGCAGAATTCCGCCAAGTCGATGAAACGGTCGGGGTAGAAGTTCGATACGCCGATGGCACGGAGCTTGCCTGCCTTGTACGCTTCTTCCATGGCACGGTAGGTGCCGTAGTAGTCGTTGAAAGGCTGATGGATGAGTAGCAGGTCGATGTAGTCGGTTTGCAGCTTGCGGAGGGATTCGTCGATAGAAGCCTTTGCCTTCTCATACCCGGCGTTGGATATCCACACCTTTGTCACAAGGAACAGCTCCTCGCGCGGAATACCGCTTTTCTTCACCGCATTGCCCACACCTTCCTCATTAGCGTATGCCTGCGCCGTGTCCACCATACGATAACCCATGCTCAAGGCATCCGACACGCAACGTTCACATTCTTCGGGAGTCACTTGATAGACCCCGTAACCCAAAATCGGCATTTCCACGCCGTTTGATAATCTTACTGTTTGCATAATTCGTTTCTTTATGTGGTTGTTACTATTTAATATCTTATTCGTCTGCTTTCTTCCATTTGTTCCCGAAAGTTGTCTGCTCCGTTTCCACGTGTCCGCGATGCCCGTGGATGGTGCAGGCATCAAGAGCTGCTTCCAGCGCACGGAACTCTTCATCGGTCAGTTCCACATCGGCAGCACCGAGGTTTTCCAAGATACGTTCCTGATTCTTAGAACCGGGGATGGGCACCACGTTGGGATATTTGTGGAGCATCCATGCAAGGGAAATCTGTGCGTTGGTGGCGTGCTTCTTCGCCGAGTATTCGGCAAGGATATCAAGCACGGGCTGGTTGGCGATGATGTTCTCCTTGCTCAACTGAGGCACGAATTTGCGTACATCGTCCACCGCCTCAAACTGTGTGTCCGCCTTAATCTTGCCGGAAAGGAAGCCGCTGGCTATCGGGGAGAAGGGCACTACGCCGATGTTGTGTTCCAAGCAGTACGGGAATATATCCTTCTCGCAGTCGCGCTCCAGCATGGAGTAAAGGTTCTGCACGGCGGCAACGGACGTCACGGCATGCGCTTTTGCCAATATATTCACATCCACCTGCGACATACCCCAAGCTCGGATAACGCCCTCTTTGATGAGCCGCCCCATTGCAGCAGCTATTTCCTCAAACGAAACGTGTTCATTGACGCGATGCAGGTAGTAGAGGTCGATGTAGTCCGTCTGCAAGTTCTTCATCGATTGCTCCAAATGCTTGCACGTGGCATCGTAGATACTTGTACCGTCCGCAATCTCCGATTCGTGGAGGAACATCTTGGTGGCAAGCACGATGTCCTTGCGGAACGGGGCGACAGCCTTGCCCACCAACAATTCGTTGTGTCCGGGAAAGAAAACCACGTCACCATACACCTCCGCCGTGTCGAAGAAGGTGCAGCCCGCCTCGTATGCCTTGCGGATAGCCTCGATACTGTATGCCTCTTCGGGCACTTGTCCGTAGCCGTGGGAAAATCCCATGCAGCCCATACCAATCTCGGATACTTCGAGATTGCCAATCATTCTTTTCTTCATACCTGTTAGTGTTTACTTCGTTATTATTACTTGATGTCCTCATGAATATCATCCAGCAGGGCTTGCGAGAGGCGTGCCCCGTGTATCTTAATCTTCGACAGTCCGTCCTCTATCTCTTGCAGGTCTTCCTGCGTCAGCGTGAGTTCGGTGGAGGCGATGTTGTCATCCAGATACTCCAGCTTATCCATGCCAGGAATGGGGACAATAAACGGCTTCTGCGCCAACAGCCATGCGAGGGCGATTTGTGCCGACGATGCTCCTTTGCGTCGGGCGATGCCGTTCAGCATCGTGACCAAGGGCATGTTTGCCTGCATATTCTCGTGGGTGAAACGGGGGAAGGTGGCACGCAGGTCATTGGCTGGGTCGAAGGTCATGTCGGCAGAGATAGTTCCGGTGAGGAAGCCCGTGCCCAGCGGTCCCCAAGGCACGAAGCCGATGCCTAATTCCTCGCAGGTGGGGATGACCTCCTGCTCCGATTGGCGCGTCCAGATAGAATATTGGTTCTGCACGGCTGTGACGGGCTGCACGCGGTGGGCACGGCGAATGGTGTCCGCCCCGGCTTCCGACAGTCCGAAGTAGCGCACCTTGCCCTCGGCTATCAGGTCGCGCACCGTTCCTGCCACGTCCTCTATCGGCACATTGGGGTCCACGCGATGCTGGTAGAGCAGGTCGATGTAGTCGGTCTGCAAGCGGCGCAACGACTGTTCCACCACCTTGCGGATGTGTTCCGGTCGGCTGTTCAGCCCGCCTTCCTCCGAAATCATGCCGAACTTCGTGGCAAGCACCACATCGTGCCGGATGGGTTTCAACGCCTCGCCCACCAGTTCTTCGTTGATGAACGGCCCGTATGCCTCCGCCGTGTCGAAGAGGGTGATGCCCATGGCGTGCGCCGTGCGGATGACATTGATTGCATACTTCTTGTCCGCTCCCTTGCCCGTGACGCCGCTCAGGTTCATGCATCCCATGCCGAGGGCGGAAACTTCTACTTGTCCTAATTTTCTTGTCTTCATATTATTCATTCTTTATAATTTGTCCTTGTCTTTGCTGACGACAGAAGCTCTCCGCGTTCTCGAGGGCTGTCGTCGGCGTTTTTAGTACTTATCCTGCCGGATTGGTGCTGTCGTCACCCTCCAACAAGGGTTCTCCAAGTTCGCGAGCCCTGTCGTCGCTGTATCCAGTGCTTCTCCAGCCGGATTGGTGCTGTCGTAGCCCTCCGACGGTGCTTATCCTGACGGATTGGCGTTGTCGGAGATGACGGCAGCAAATGTTTAGAAAGATAAGTCCGGATGTTATCCTGCATCAGTTCCGGACTCATGGTACATCAGTTCCGGACTTATCCTAACTCATGTCCGGGGTGAGTTTACATACCGTTTTGCTTCAACCATTCCTTTATCAGCCTGTCCGATGAAGCAGCAACACTTCCACGGATGGCAAGCCCGTCTTTCACTTCCGTGCCGGGGCAGACTTTTCGGATATCATCCACGCTATGACCCAGTCCGCTGCCCTCATGGGTACAGAACGGAAGTATCTTCTTCCCGGTGAAGTCGTATGCTTCCAAGAAAGTGAACACGCACATCGGCATCGTGCCCCACCAGTTGGGATAGCCGAGGATAATCGTGTCGTATTGTTCCATATTCTCGACTTGTCCTGTCAGCGCGGGGCGTTCCCTGCTTTGGAGTTCCTGCATGGCGACTTCGGTCATTTCCGTATAGCCTGTCGGGTATGCCTTCGTGGTTTCTATCTGGAAACAGTCTGCACCGGTCAGTGCGGCAATCTTGCCCGCCACGCATTCGGTGTTGCCCTGTTGCAGCTTCTTGATAACGCCGCCGACATAGTTTTCGCCCCGGCGTGAATAATAAACTATCAGTGTTTTGCTCATTGTCCTTTTCATTTCTGATTACGGTGCAAAGTTACGCCGCTTTTACACGCTCTATGTTTCACAAAAGGTATCTAATGTTTCACCAAAAGCACAAATCGTTTGGCGCTCTCCGGATAATGCCCTAATTTTGCGGCATGGCAAAGGATAAAGAACTGAAAATCGTCTATTCCACCCTGTTCCAACTGATAGGCTCGGTGAAACTGAAAGGCTGGTGCGTCCACATGGTGTGCCTGCAAGGGGAAGGCGTCTTTACTTACGACGGCCGCCCGTTTCATGTGAAGAAGCATGACGCTGTGGTCATCAATGCACCCCAGCAAGTGCATGTAGTCAGTCAGAGCGAAGATTTGAAAGTGGAAGTCTTGGCAGCCCCGCATGATTTCCTCTCCAACCAGCTTCCGGCGAATAATTATGGTATAGGAGGCAGTATCAGCCTGTACGACAACCCTGTCATCCCCTTATCGGAAGAGGATGCGGAGACGTTGGTGCGCGACATACACCATATCCGCGACCGCATCGCCGATACCGGCCATCTGTTTTACCGCGAGCTGATAGGCGGGCTGGCCCTTCCGCTGATTTATGACCTGTTCTATTTCCACGCCAAGAACCGTACTCCGATATTTGCCACGGACAGGAGCATGTATGTCGTAAAGGAACTGATGGCGTTGCTGGAAAGCGGACGCAGCAAGAAATACCGGGAAGTCGCTTATTATGCCGAACAGCTGAACGTGACCGTCAAATACCTCTCCAATACCGTAAAGCGGCAGACGGGCAAGAGCGTCACTTATTACATCGACCGTTACACCGTCCCGATGATAAAGGAATATCTCAACAACCCCGACCTTTCCATCGTACAGATAGCAGAGGAAATGAACTTCACGACGCTCTCTTATTTCAGCCGGTACGTGACCAAACATCTGGGCATGTCGCCGAAGGCTTACCGGGAATCATTGATGCCGCGGTAAACATGGATGGGATATAGCCAAGTTTATCAAGCCTTAAGTTCGTATTTTCTATAATTTGTCCTACGAAAAAGTTATCTTTGCAACAAAAAAATTATACCACGATTCATATATGGCACAACAGTTTGGCAATACATGGTGGGGCAACGAATGGTTGCGTTCGCTGACCCACATTGATTATGAGAACCGCATCCCCCGCGGCGCACGGTATGCCCGCAATGGTTCCGTCCGAGAAATACAGTTGCAAGATAATGTCATCAGCGCCAAGGTACAAGGCAGCCGTCCACGGCCTTACCGCGTTAAAATCATCGTCCCGAAGTTTTCCGCCAGGCAGGTGGACAAGCTGATGGACAGGCTGGTTGCCCGACCGGGAATTATTTCAGGCTTACTCAACCGGGAATTGGACCCGGAGGTGCTGGACATCGCCCGCTCCTGCGGCTTGAAGATATTCCCCGAACGATGGGATGACTTGGAGATGGATTGCAGTTGTCCCGATTGGGCGGTGCCTTGCAAACATCTGGCAGCCGTGGTCTATATGTTCAGCCGGGAGATTGACAACAATCCTTTCATCGTGTTCCAAATGCACGGGTTCGACCTTCTGAAAGAATTGAAGAAACGGGGCATTGAAGTGGACAACGTGCGGCAGGAGGTGGAAGTGCCCGCCTTGAAAGACCTCGTGACGACCCTGCCTGCTAAAGATGCAGGAACGGAAGTCCCGGCATTCCGCCGCATCGACTTCTCCAAGTTGGCCGACCGGTCTGATGCCCTGCTGATGCTTCTGCCGGACAAGCCGCCTTTTGCCCCCCAAGGCAATTTCAAGGAAGGATATGTGGCGGAATTGCGCCGTGTGAGAAAGAACGTGCAGCGTTTCTTCACCGGGAAGCTGGGGAGGGAAGAAATGTTTCCTATCGCATCTTCCAAACTGCCGGAAAGTATCGGTGTAGACGATGCGATAAACCTTTGCTTTGATTACCGGTATGATTGGACGATAGAAGGAAAGGTTGCCTACAACGAGCGCACGTTGCCTCATGCCTTGCTGCACATCCATCCCGATTTCCTGCCCGACTACCATCCGACGGTCATTGCCCTGTACCAATCCCTTTTCTGTGCGCTGCACCTGTTGGACAAGGGGGCGGTGGCCCCACAGTTGCTCCGATTGTCAGACAAGAAATACCTGGTGCGTTGGATGCCCGCCTACATCGATGCACAAGCCAAGGAACTGGTGGAGGCACTCGAAGGACTCGTTCCGGCTTCGCTCGTCAAGGTGAAACCTACGGCACGTTCCGCAGCAAAACCCGTGGAGCATCCGGCGGAGTGGCTGGTATCGTATTTCCTCGGGACGTTGGTCAAATACTTGTCGGGCAGTTGCGACCGTATGCCGCTCCTCCCGTTCTTCTTTAAAGGCGAACGTGTTCCCTTCGACGGAGTGGGCGAAAAAGAAACACCAGGCGGCATCCGCTCGTGGACGGCTTCCTATACCCTGACGGCATCGGACTACCGCCCGGTGTTCAGCGTGGAAGAGAGCCGCAAGGGAGGTTTCAACCTGCACATCGGCGTGGAGGACAAGCGAAAACTGGAGCCGCAGACCGTACCCCTATGCGAAGTGTTGGATTCGCCGGAATACGACCGTGAGCGACTGCGTATCCTGAGGAGCTTTACGCTCATCTCCGGGCTGGTGAAGGAAGTGGGGAGCTATATCAACGCCGGCGCGAAAAAGCCTGTCCATTATACTGCAGCATCGTTTGTGCCTTTCCTGCTGCAAGTCATCCCTGCCGTGCGGATGCTCGACATCAAGGTATTCATGCCTAAATCATTGGGACAACTTATCCGTCCCAAGGCATCGCTGTCCATCAAGCGGAAAGCCGGTTCGGACAAAGGCTTCCTCAGCCTGGCAGACCTCTTTGCCTTCGATTGGGAAGTCGCATTGGGCAAGGAACTTGTCCCCTTGGAAGAATTTAAGAAACTGATGGAGAAGGCCGACGGGCTTATCAAGTTCAAGCAACGCTACATCTATGCCGATGCGGAAACCCTGCAAAAGCTGCAAGCCGCCATGGCGCAGGGCGAAAGGCTGACTCCCGCTCAAATCCTGCAAGCTGCCCTGACGGGAGAATACGAATCGGCACCGGTGCATCTGACCGACGAGGTCCGCCAATTGATGGACGAACTGACGCGGCAGGAGCATATCCCGCTCCCCACCGGATTGAACGCTACGCTGCGCCCTTACCAGGAACGCGGCTTCTCGTGGATGTACCGCAACAGCCGCATCGGTTTCGGCTCTATCCTGGCGGATGACATGGGATTGGGAAAGACCTTGCAGGCCATCACCCTGATGCTGAAATTGAAAGAGGAAGGCGCATTGGAGCAGGGGCGTATATTAGTGGTGGTACCCACCGGCTTGCTCACCAACTGGCAGGCGGAAATCAGCCGTTTCGCCCCGTCGCTTACCTTCTTTGTCTATCACGGGACAGGACGAAGCCTGAAGCAGTTTGATGCCGACATCCTGCTCACCACCTACGGCGTGTTGCGCTCGGACAATGCCAAGCTGAAGAAATTGCCGTGGACGCTGATGTTCATTGACGAAGCGCAAAACATCAAGAACCAGGACACCGCACAGAGCAAGGCCGTGCGCGGCATTCCCGCCACGACACATATCGCCCTCAGCGGTACCCCCGTAGAGAACCGCCTCACCGAGTTCTGGAGCATCATGGAGTATGCCAACAAAGGCTACTTGGATACGCCGAAAGCCTTTAGGGAGAAGTTTGTCAACCCCATCCAACTCTACAACGACGGCGATTGCGCCGCCCGCTTCCGCAAGGTGACCGCTCCCTTCATGATGCGCCGTATGAAGACCGACAAGAGCATCATCTCCGACCTGCCGGACAAGATAGAACTGGACGATTATGCCGCACTCACTTCGGAGCAGGCCGCCCTCTACCACCGCACGCTCGAAGCAGCCATGGCGGAAATCGAAGGGATTGATACCACCGACCACGAATCCCTTTTCAAGCGTCAGGGACTTATCCTGCAAATGATTCTTGCCTTGAAGCAAATCTGCAACCACCCGGCGCAGTTCCTCAAGAACGGCGATGCCCGCATTGAGTTGTCCGGCAAGGCGGAGATGCTATTGGACCGCTTGGAAGGGATTGTGGCGAATGGTGAAAAAGTGCTTGTGTTCACCCAGTTCCGCGAGATGGGCGACTTGCTGGTGCGCTTCATCGAAGAACGGTTGGGACAACGCCCCTTGTTCTACCACGGTGGATGCAGTGTAAAGCAACGTCAGGAAATGGTGGAGCGTTTCCAGAACCTTCGGAGCGACAAGATTTTCATCCTCTCGCTCAAGGCTGCCGGGACGGGGCTGAACCTCACTGCCGCCTCACACGTCATCCACTACGACCTGTGGTGGAATCCGGCCGTGGAAGCCCAAGCTACCGACCGCGCCTACCGCATCGGGCAGCAACGGAACGTCATGGTGCACCGCTTCATTACCAAAGACACCTTTGAGGAACGCATCAACGACATGATCCAGCAGAAGAAACACTTGGCGGATATGACCGTGGCAAGCGGCGAAAGCTGGATAGGCAAGCTGAGCAACAAGGAATTACGAGACATCTTCGGGTAAGTGTGATAATAAACGGAGTTGGCAAGGAGCTGTGTCAAAATAGAAAATGGTACACAGATGACGCAGATTTAACAGATGATCGCAGATTCTTTTTTACTGATTTATAATTAAATAAATCTGTGGTTATCTGTCTAATCCGTGTCATCCTTTAGATTTGCGCAAAATAATAAATGAAGAAGAATGTTTATCTTTATATCAATAAAGGTTAACCAAGAAAAAGAGGTGAACTATTGTGTTGTCAAGACTC
>NZ_NFJB01000062.1 GCF_002159645.1 Parabacteroides sp. An277
AAATTTTCACTCTCGCGCGCAGTAGTAGAAGTAGAAATATTTTCCTTTTCTTTTCTTTCCTTTTCTTTTCTTTGTGTACTTTTCGCATCCAAAACCCCGGGTTTTTCCGTGCAAATGGATATTAAAAGCAACTCTTTTTCACTATCTTCTAAGTTGATATTCTTACCTTTAACCATAAAGTACCTTTCTTGTATCGAACAAGATGTTAAAATGCCTCTATTGTGTAAATTTTCATTAAAGAGGCCAATTTCTACCATAAAACGTATCATGTTTAACACGGCGCGTTCGCTTAAATCCAAACGTTCCGCCAGCTCGAAATGATAGTCTTTCGACAATTTCAGATAGAACGAATGATTGTAAATATCGCATAAAATGCAAAAATAAGCAAACAATCTTCGGTGACTGTATTGTCGTATCAATCTTCGGATTTTCAAATCCTGAAAAATATTCGTATCAACCGGGAAATAATCCAGTCCTTTTTTCTTAGATCTTGCCATATTCTTCGTTTTATTAAATTTATTTTCTTCATTCTTTTCTTCGTTCTTTTTCCTTAATGAAAAAGAACAGAACCTTATGTTAAATGTATGTATAAAATCAGCGGCGTGAAAGGGGAAAAGGATAACGGTGTTTGGTAGGATTTAGAACGGTAAAAGAACATAAAGACACAGAGGTACGGAGCAATTATTAATTAAGAATGAACGAAATAAAAGCGCTGTATCTTTGTGTCTCTGTGTGTAAAATCGATTAATGTCGGTCACCCAGCTCGATGACTTCCAGGTCGTACATCTTTTCGTCGTCGATGGTGAAGCGTACGAGCGTTCGTTGCTGGTGGAATCCGCTCTTTCCTGCCGCGCCCGGATTGATGTGCAGGCAGCGGAGCGTCGGGTCGTATTGCACCTTGAGGATATGCGAGTGTCCGGCAATAAAGAGGGCGGGTTGCGAAGCAAACAGTTCCGCGCGTATTTCTGGATAATAACGCCCCGGATAGCCGCCGATGTGCGTCATCATCACCTGCACGCCTTCTACCTGGAAATGCGCTACCTTGGGGAACATCATCCGGATTTCCTGCCCGTCGATGTTTCCATAGACGGCGCGGAAGGGTTTCATTGCCGCGAATTGTTCGGCCAATACGACGGAACCAATGTCGCCCGCGTGCCAAATTTCATCGCATGTACCGAAATATTTCGCGTACTTTTCGTCCCAATAACCATGGGTATCGGATAAAAGTCCAATTTTTTTCATCTTTCCGTTCGTTTGTTTGCGCAAAAGTAGCTACTTTTACCGACGTGAAACAATTTTTTAACCCAGAATGAAGCAAAAAAGAGCCTTACAAACGGGTTTGCAGCCTTCCCAGCACCGCTGGGAGCGTTACAAACGGTTTTGCAAACCCGCCAGCGCCGCTGGGAACGTTACAAACGGTTTTGCAAACTCGCCAGCGCCGCTGGGAACATTGCAAACGGGTTTGCAAGCACGCAAAACGGGGCTGGGAAGGCTTGATTTTTTGTGGCAAGATTTATATAATATACACTGTATCATGGAAAATGAATATCGATACTTTAAGCGCGACATCAGTTGGCTTTCGTTCAACTACCGTGTGCTGATGGAGGCGGAAGATGCATCGCTTCCAGTCTATGAACGCATCAAGTTTCTCTCCATCTATTCTTCCAATATGGAGGAATTCTACGAAATACGTGTGGCGGAACACCGGGGCGCCATTCTGAAGAAAAACTTTGCGGAGGAGAGCTCGGAAGAGGCGGAAGCGACGTTGGCCGAAATCACTCGCGAAGTGAACCGCCAGCAGCGCGAGTTCCAGCGCGTCTTTCGGCAATCTGTCCTGCCGGAACTGGAGCGGCAGCATATCCATTTGTATCAAGACAGCCGTCCGCTGCCATTCCACGAGGCGTTCGTGCGCGATTTCTTCCACGAGGAGGTCTTTCCGTTCCTTTCTCCTGTCATGATTCAGAAAGACGACATCCGGACTTTTATCCGCGACAAGCGGCTTTACCTCGTGATCCGCATGACGAAGAAACATGCAAACGCGGGTTTCCAATATGCCTTGATGAAAATCCCCTTCTCGAAGGTGCCGCGTTTCATCGAATTGCCGCCGCACGAGGGTGTTTCCTATATTATGTTTATCGACGACATCATCCGTGCGAACCTGCCCTCTATCTTTCCGGGCTATGATATCGATTCGTGTTATAATATCAAGATTTCGCGCGACGCAGACATTTACCTGGACGACGAGACGGGCGCCCATTTGGTCGAGAATATGCGCAAGAAGCTAAAGAAGCGAAAAATCGGCGCGCTCAGCCGATTTATGTACGACATGGCGATGCCTGCGGATTTCCTCGGTTTTCTGTGCGAAGCTTTCCACATTGCGCCCACGGATTTGGTGATGGGCGTGCGCTACAATAACTTGCAAGATTTGGCCAAACTACCCAATCCGCGCGGCAAAGCGCTGGAAGAAGTGATGCCGCAACCAATGCGAGTGCCTTATCTGGACGAGATGGGGTCGATGTGTCGGGCTGTGCAAGAGCGGGACGTGTTCCTGCATTTCCCCTACGAGTCGTTCGATTATCTGATTCGCCTCCTCATGGAAGCGGCGTTCGACCCGCAAGTGGAAGAGATAAAAGTGACGCAATACCGCGTGGCGGAGAACTCGGCCGTTATCAATAGCCTCATCAGCGCGGCGCACAACGGGAAGCGGGTGACGGTCTTTGTCGAACTCAAAGCCCGCTTCGACGAAGAGAATAACATGAGCACCGCTGAACGGATGGAGCAGGCGGGCATCCGGATTATTTACAGCATTCCAGGACTGAAAGTCCACGCGAAAGTGGCCGTCATCCTCCGGAAAAAGGAGCCGGAAACAACGGAACGGAGTGATATTGCCTACCTGAGCACGGGCAATTTCAACGAGAAGACGGCACGCATCTATTCAGACATGGCGCTGCTGACTAGCCAACCTGCGTTGGTGGAAGACGTGAACCGTGTCTTTGCCCTCCTGGAAGGAAAACTTCCCGCCCCGACGTTCCGCTATCTGCTCGTGGCGCGTTTCAACATGGTTCCGGAGCTGGACCGGCTGATTGCCCGCGAAATGGAACACGCCGAGGCCGGACGAAAAGGGCGCATCATCCTAAAGATGAACGGTCTACACGATACGCACATGATTGATTCCCTCTATCGGGCCAGCGAGCATGGCGTAGATATCGACCTGATTGTGCGCGGCATCTGTTGCCTCGTCCCAGACCAGCCTTATAGCCGGAATATCCGGATTACGCGCATCGTAGACCGTTTCCTCGAGCATGCCCGCGTCTGGTATTTCTATAACGACGGGAAAGAGGAGCTTTATCTCGCTTCGGCGGATTGGATGCGGCGCAATTTGAGCCGGCGCATCGAGACCGCCTTCCCGATTCTGGATGCGAACATCAAACGGCAAATCATCGATATCCTTCACATTCAATTGCAAGACAATGTGAAAGCTTGCTGGCTCGACGCGCATCTGCAGAATGTTCCCAAACGGGACAACCATCCGCCCGTTCGTTCGCAAGAGGCTATTTATCATTATCTAAAGGAACACTTATGATATGAGCTGGCAAGAGTTTTATCCCTTTTTCGTCGTGTTGGCGTTGCTCTTGGTGGCGATAGGCGCCTTCTGGTTGGGCATGCGTTCGGGCGAGAAACGCGAACGGATTTCCGCTTCCAGGCATCGCCTCAAGCAACGGCAGGAGCTGGTGCGTTATTTCCGTGAGAAGCAACAATATTATTGGGGCAAGGTGCAATCGCTCGAAAAGGAGCTGGAACACGTGGAGCAGGTCTCTGAATCGTATCGGCAGAAGAGCGAGGACATCGCTTATTATCGCCAGCGAGTCCTGGTCTGCGAGCAGCAGATCAAACAGCTCTCGGCAGACGAGCCAGAGAACAAGGCCTTGGCGTTGCTTTTCCAACTCAAAGGCGACCCGGAACATGCCAATCCCTCCCGTGCAGATTGGGACGCGCTCTTTGCCCTGACCGATGCGCTCTTCAATCGTCCGCTTGCCACGTTGCAGGAACGTTATGCCCTGACGCGCCACGAGCAGGAAATCGTCTGTTTGCTCCTTTGGCGGTTCTCGCGTAAAGAGCAATTGGCCATCTTCCATAATACTTCGGATGCGTTGACGAAGTCGAAGCAGCGCCTTAAAAAGCGGCTTATGTTGGACGAAAGGAGCGATGTGGAGTCGTTCGTGCGCCAACTTTAATCTCCCAATTGTCCGCCTGCGCCTCTTCCTTTGCCTCTTTTAGGATTGATAAGGTCTTGATTTCCTGTATTCTTCTTTGCTGCTAACTTGTCCGGCGCCTGTGCTTGCTTTTCTTGAGAGCTTCGTCTACCTTTGCGGCATACTTTTTCAGTCGTGTTTAATTTTTGAAAGAAAGAAAGGTGGATTTTATGAGACGTTTTCACGTAAATCAAGGTCTCGTTTGGGGAATCGCTTGTGCGTGGCTTCTGCTTGTCGGATGCACGCCAGGCGCCAAACGGAAATGGACGATGCAACACCAAGCGATTGGTTTGCCGTTTGAAGTCGTCGTGGTACAAGAGGAGGCTTCGTGGAAGTCTTCGTTGGGCGATGCCTTGCGCGCCGAGTTGGAATCTCCTTATCCGGCGCTTCCGCAAGCCGAGGCTTTTGCGAAGGTTTCCCATTGCCATCCGGATGAGTTTTCAGACTTCATGCGTTCGGTTCGGAATGTGGTTTGGGTCGATGTGGATGCCGACCGTTATACGAAACCTTCGCTTCGTGTGGAGAAAGATGTATGGGCCAGTGGTCAGCAAGTGTTTCGTCTGCAAGCGCCTTCGGCCGATGTCTTGGCACAATATGTACACGAAGCGGGCGATTCGATTCGGGCGTTGCTCCGCGAAGAGGAGCAACAGCGTTATGTGGCTTATTTGAATCAATATCATAGTTCGCTGGTCGACCAGTTGGCGCAAGCGCAAGTCGGGTTGAGCCTTTATGTGCCGGAAGAATTAGCCTCTTATACAAAAGATTCCGCTTTCGTTTGGGTTTCAAACGATGCAGCCTCCGGACGCATGGATATGGTGCTTTATGCTTTCCCGGCCAGCAGCGAGGCCGATTTGAATGCCGCCCGCTTGGTGGCGATGCGCGATTCGATTCTCGGCCGGCATATCACTGGAAGCTTCGAGGGTTCGTATATGTCGACCGAAAAGCGTTTCCCCGTTTCATGCGAAAACAGCACGGAATCAGGAATTCCTAGCGTCTGCTTCCGCGGTTTGTGGCGAATGGAGCACGATATGATGGGCGGTCCCTTTGTCGCTCGTGCTTTTTGGGATAAGGTGAAAAGCCGGATAGTCGTGGCGGAAGGATTCGTTTATGCGCCCGAGACGACCAAGAAGATGTACATCCATCGCCTCGAATCGGCCTTGCGCACAGCTCGTTTGCTCGACATGCCCGCAAGGGAAAGCTGAAAAGCCCCGGGAAAACTTTCTTTCCTGCCGATGAAAACTTCGTTTGCTAACTATCTTTTCTCTAAACATCGTCGATATTTGTACAAGTATCGACGATATTTATATATCTTTAGGCTAAAGATAAAGAAACATCGACGATGTTTAGAGAAAAGATAGTTAGCAAACGAAGTTTCCATCGGTATGTAATTATTTTTTACCCGGTAGAATTAGGAAATGACGGCGTGAAGTGCTATCTTTGTCTTTATAATTGCTAAAAAATAGAAGGAGTATGTGTAAAAAAAGTGTATGGATGGGAATCGGATGGATAGTTGCAATCTGTCTGTTCCTGAGTTGTTCGGAAGAGAAAGAGAGCGGTCCGGAGCCTTTAGGTGTGACATTTCCGGAAGCCGTGCAGGAGGCTTTGGCCCATTATTTCCCAAATCAGGAACCCTCTTCGGCGGAAGAGCTGAACCATGAGGAGAGTGGTGAGCTTCGTTATCTCGTGACGTATGGTACAGATGCTTATATTATTGTAAATGCGGAAGGCGAATGGCAAACGTTAGGATGTTCTAACCGCCCTTTGCCTGAGGTGCTTCAAGAAGAATATGTCAATCAATTCCAGACGATTGCTCAAGAATATCCCAGCGATGAGCCGATTTCCCTCCAGCGGGCGGCGTATGGCGTCACGATTGGCTTGATGAACGGTGAATTGCTTGCTTTTGAGGAAAATAGCGGGACGATTTTGGGAAATGAACTGATGGGTTATGATGGAAAAGAGGAAGCCTCAGAGATTTTGCCGAATGCGGCCTATTCTTTTAGCTATACTTATTTTTCCGAATATCCAGTGCAGAATATTTTACAGCCAATGGATAAGGAATTTAGCTATAAAGTTTATTTGGACAGAGGGCTGAACATCTCGTTTGACGCTTCGAACCAATGGGTCGTGGCGGAAAGCCTGGGTGATGCGTACTTGCCTTCCTCTTTTCTCGCCTCCTTGCCCGACGAGGTAAAGGAGATGATGACCACGGATGAGATTGTCCGCGTCGAACGGAAAACCGAGCCGGAGACTATCCAATACTATGTGGAGGCCGAGGGAGGCAAAGGTTTTGGCATGGCGATAGATAATCCGGACCGCCCGGTTCGTTTTCCCGACGAGGCCATCAATGCCTTTATCGGAACTTACTTTGGCATCGCTTCGACGCCGAGAAAGACGGTTCTCTATTCCGGCACCCGAAACTTCCGCGTCAGCTTGCCCAACGGATTCGATTTCAAGCTGAACGAAGCGGGCGAATGGTTCGCGGTGGATGGAAACGGGACGCCCCTTAGCGAGATGAAGCAGCTCATTATCGACGAAAACATCCTCCAGCAAGCCGAGGCGGAATACCAAACCACCATCACGTTCGTCCAAAAGGAAACAGACCAGCTCGTCCTGCGCGATGAGGCTGGCAATGCCTATATTTATAAAGACAACACGTTCCAACGCCTCGAAGGCATCTGGGAACCTATGGAGAAGGCCTATCGCTACATTCGCCATCATTATCCCGAAGACTTCGATGCCACCTTCATCTATTCCTCGCCCGACGAAGGCATTATCTACCAGCTGGGCAATGGCGAGAAGGTGCGGTTTGATGTGAAGGGAAACGTATTACCTTAAAATAGAGGTTCCTCTTCCGGCAAATAACTGCTTCGTATCCGCCATTCGGCCGGATAGAGATTGTTGGCACGGTTGCCCAAATTCTTGACGAAGCCAAGCGGATGGGAACGATAGCGTAGCAACACATAACCACGGGGCGCTCCGGCGGGCAAGGCGAAGGCTTCTTTGCGGAGATAGGCGATGGCGGTTTGCCAATCGATTTCGACGGAAGGAAAGGCGTCGGGGCGCAAGGCTGTGCTCAAAGCCAAGGCTTGCGAGGGAATGAAATCCTTTCCTTTCAGCTCGCCGGCCTCGATGCCCGCGCTCAGGATATGCAATTTTTCGGATAATAGAGGATAACTCGACTGTAATTCGAGCGGGAGAAGGCGGAGCAAAGTATCGTTCCAAACCGGTTTGTATGTCTCTCCCGCTTGCAGGAACGATTTCCAATCGGTGAAAGCGGGCGTACTTTTTCCTTTGGCTTTTTTATCTTTGGGTTTCAGGCGGCGTGCTTCTTCGTCGCTAGGGCCTGTTTTTCGCAAAATGGCGAGAAAGAATCCTTCGCCTTTCGTCCGATGTGGGAAGAAACGATAGACTGGATTTGTGTGCTTCAATGCGCCGCAGATGTTCCATTCATCTGGTACAGGGATGGCTAAAGCTTCTGCGCCCAGTTCGTTTATTATATATTGTATATTGTCTTCATCTTCTTCCGTGTTGTAAGTGCAGGTGCTGTAGATGAGTAGTCCGCCGGGTTTGAGTGCGGGCCAAATAGCCTGGATGATGCGTCGCTGGCGGGCGGCGCAATGCATGACGTTGGCGATGCTCCATTCGCCTGTGCTGTCGGCATCTTTGCGGAACATGCCTTCGCCCGAACAGGGGACGTCGGCCAGGACGACATCAAAGAGGTGCCGCAGTTCCCCGATTTCGGCCGGATCGTTTTGCGTGACGATGCCATTGGGATAACCCCATTTCTGGATGTTCTCGGCAAGGATATGACTCCGCGACCGGATGACTTCGTTGCTCACCAGCGCGCTGCCTGCCGGCAAAAGGGAATAGAGATGCGTCGATTTCCCTCCGGGCGCCGCGCAGAGGTCTAAGCCCGTTACGGGTTGCGTGACGAAATGCCGGATGGCTTGCTCGACAAACATCGACGAGGCTTCTTGTACATAATAGGCTCCAGCGTGAAAAAGCGGGTCGAAGGTGAACGGCGGGCGTTCCGTCAGGTAATATCCTGTTTCGCACCAGGGCACGCGTTCTGCCTCCATCGTGATGCCTTTGTGTGGATTCAATCGGATGCTCACCGGCGCTTCATTGGCCAATGCTTCGGATAATGGATCGTATTCTTCACCTAAAAGTGCCCGTGTGCGGGCGATAAAATCTACAGGAAGTGCCATTTCTTTTGAAATCTTTTTGGCAAAAGTAACTACATTTGCAGAAAAATACAAATTATGCAAGCATCACTTTTTCTTATTCCGGTCACTTTGGGCGATACCGAGTTGCGGCGCGTCTTGCCGGAGTTCAATCGGGATGTCATTTTGGGCATCCGTCATTTCATTGTCGAGAATGTCCGGACAGCCCGTCGTTTCTTGAAAAAGGTCGAACCGTCGATTGTGATAGACGACCTGACGTTTTATGAGTTGAATAAACACACCTCTCCGGCGCAAGTGGCGGGTTATTTGCAGCCTTTGGCGGCGGGTGAATCCGTCGGGGTGATTTCCGAGGCGGGTTGTCCGGCCGTGGCAGACCCCGGTGCCGACGTGGTCGCCCTCGCGCAGCGGAAAGGTTATCCGGTGGTGCCGCTCGTCGGGCCTTCGTCTATTTTGCTCTCGGTTATGGCCTCTGGTTTTAACGGGCAAAGTTTTGCGTTCCATGGCTATCTGCCTATCGATGCGGGCGAGCGCGTGGCGGCTATCAAGCGGCTCGAAGGACGGATTTATACGGAAAATCAGACGCAACTCTTCATCGAGACGCCCTATCGCAACCGGAAATTGGCGGAAGAACTCATCAAGCTCTGCCGCCCATCGACGAAACTCTGCATCGCTTCGAACCTCACTTGTGCCGACGAGTTTGTCCGCACGCGCCCCGTCAAGGAATGGGCCGGCAAGCTCCCGGACATGGACAAGAAACCCACCATCTTTTTAATCTATAAATAAAGGCAATGGAAAGTTATACAATACATCCCTCGGCCGTGGTCGACCCCGGTTGTACCATCGGCGAAGGCACGCGCATTTGGCATTTCTCGCACTTGATGACGGGCTGCACGGTGGGCGCGCATTGCAGCATCGGGCAGAACGTGGTGATTTCGCCTGGCGTGCGCATCGGGAACGGGGTGAAGATTCAGAACAACGTCTCGGTTTACACCGGCGTGACGTGCGAGGACGACGTGTTCCTCGGTCCGAGTTGCGTCTTTACGAACGTCATCAATCCCCGCAGCGCCATTTCCCGCAAGGACCAGTTCCGCGAGACGCGCGTCGAACGCGGAGCCAGCATCGGTGCCAATGCCACGATTGTATGTGGCCATACGATAGGCCGTTATGCCCTGATTGGCGCCGGCGCGGTCGTGACGCGAGACGTGCCGCCCTATGCGTTGGTCGTGGGGAATCCGGCGCGGCAAATCGGATGGGTGAGCGAACGCGGCTGGCGGTTGGAATTTGATGCCGAAGGCCGCGCCACGTGTCCCGAAGGCGGCGAGGAATATTGGCTGCGCGACGGGAAAGTGGAGAAAGCAATGGACAATGGACAATTGATAATTGACAATTGACAATTGACAATGGACAATTTCCTTGTTCGTAGGGGCGGAATGTTTCCGCCCTTATGTGTTTCAACGGGTTATTTATGGGAAAACAATCAGGCACAAAAAAGGGCGGACACACGGGTCCGCC
>NZ_NFJB01000063.1 GCF_002159645.1 Parabacteroides sp. An277
GCCCTTATGTGTTTCAACGGGTTATTTATGGGAAAACAATCAGGCACAAAAAAGGGCGGACACACGGGTCCGCCCCTACAAGCATATTAATTGTCAATTGTCAATTCTCCATTGTCCATTGAGAATTACCACAGCGTGATGGGCTCCGGATATTCCACTACCAGCGGACTTCCGCCATCATACGTCTCAATACGGACTTTGTATTGTCCTTCCGTTAAGTCCGGGACCATCGTAAATTCACAACTGGTTTCTGTGACGTTGGTGATGGTCGCGGCCTTAATCCATTCGATGTAATCCTGATCATTGACGAGTCCGATGACGTGTTCCAGCGTACCGTCCTGTCCCTTCAGGGTAAAGCCTTGATATTCCACCATGGTTTGTTCATCCCGTCCGATTCGATGTGGATTCTCCGGGTCGCCTCCCTCTTTTTGGTAGACGGCGGTGATGGCCGGGGTTTCTTGGGGCTTTTGTGTCGGATCTTCTACGACAGGATCTTTTTCGTCGTCCACCGGTTTTGTATGCCCCATGCGCAGGTTGTATGCCTTCCGCGCGTCGTTAATCAATCGGTTGGTAGTTTTTATAAAGTTATCGAGTTCCTCGGTAGGTTCTACCACGCTATACGCGAACGCTACGGTTGTGATATAGTCGTATAAACCATCCAACAATTTCCGTATCTCTTTGGCCGAGCCCAAACTCTTCTGTTGTTTGACCGAACGCCCTTCCAGCGTAGCCCTGTATTGGGAGGCATTCTCTGTCAGTGCCTCGACTACATCGTTCATGCCTAAGGTAGCCGCATGAGTCGCCAGGTTTTCTTTCTGCAAATCAACCAACATGCCCTCCACTGCCTGTACCTCCTGCCGCTGCGGCAAATTCTGGCTCCCCTCGTAGGGCTTGAGCGCATTATACAATTCCGTCGCGGCCGTCCGCCGGGTAGCGATAGGAGATTTCATGCTCGAACGCAATGCCTCAAAAATATAAACAACCAGGTCGTCCGTTTGTTTATCAATATTCGCAATCTGGGCCGTCTCGTCTGATACCCGGCTCTGCTTCGTCATATCCTTCAGCAAATCCGTATTCGAACCATACGTGTCTACCAGATTTTGTTCCACATGTAGGTTCTCGGCCGTGGTTTCCACCAACAACGCGGCAAATTCGGTCGCAAAATAGGCGTATTCCAAGTTGTTCAATTTCTCTGCGCCGAACGCTTTGATTTTTGTAATCGGTTTCATAAGCTATATTTATTTAGATGAATACTTTATTTATCGATGTCGAAGATAGTCTTTTTCCGAAAAAGTCACTACAACCCGGTTTGCCTTTTAGGCTTATTTAAGAATTCCCCCTTTCGCCTACCGGGAAATATCGTTTAGAATCTAAATTAGGTGTTCCATCTGGTGAAAAATTAAATTCAGGGTCTAAATTCCATTTTCCGTATAAAAGAAAATTAAATTCAGACTCTCAATATCATTTCTCTTGTAAAAAAAAGCCAAATTCAGGGTCTAAATTTCATTTTTCATCAGACGGAAAGGCCAATTTAGACTCTAAATTTCATTTTCTAGTAGGAAAAATGCCTGATTTAGCATCTAAATGCTATTTTTTCTTCCTTTTTATTTGTCAATCTGATATAGAATGCCGAAATTTGCCCTTATTCTAAACTAAAAAACGTTTTTGATATGAAAAACATCTACTTGATTGCATTAGCTGCTTATGGAATGAGCCTTTTGCCAGCCGTCGCACAGACAAACGAGAAAGACCCCGCGCTTCGCAACCTGCCGGAGTCGATGTATGGGAAAGCAAAAACACAAAAATTGCTGAAGGAACTCCCGCCGATGCCCTCGCCCGAGGAGGTCGCGCGGAAAAACAAACTGAAAACGCCACTTACAGCCGCGTCTCAGCTCCGCGCCGCCACGACGATGAAGCTCGACAGCACGATTACGATGTATGCCGAAAGCAACACTTTGCCCGGCAAGCAAATTTATACGTATAACGAAGCGGGGAAGGTAACCTCTGAAACCAGTTATTACAAATGGAACAACGTGTGGGAAGCCAACGGACATACGGAATACACGTATGATGCGGCCGGAAACAACACCCTCCGGCAACGGTTTTCATCGGATGGCCAATTATGGATTGAAGACCAATATACGTATGATTCGAATAACCGCATGACGGAAAACAGCACAATTTATTATGAAAATGGTATCCCCGAAGAAGAATATACCCAAGAATATGATGCCTCCGGAAATCAAATCCTTTACGAAGCCCGCCAAAAGGATGAAAACGGCGAATGGTACGTGTCTTATAGATATGTATATGCCTATGACAGCGAGGAACGGCAGACTACGTTTGAAGAATGGAATTGGAACGGAAGCGAGCTGCAGCTAGACAATGCGCAGTATTTCACTTATGACTCGGAAGGACGGCAGACACATAGTCAATTCAAATCGAGGAACGACGATTACCTCATCGTATATAGTTATGATTATGCGTATGATGCGCAAGGACGACAAACGCTTTACGAATATAAATCGGATGATGCCTCTCTGTGGAGACATCAGATAGAAACGTGGAGCTATGCCGACGATAACAGCGGCCTCTATACTTCTCTTGATTCCACGCGTATGAAAAATAACGATAACCGGCTGAACGTTTCTGCCTCCAGTTCGGATTGCACTTACGACGAGGATGGGAATGTATTGACAGAAGAAAGGTACGTTGCCGATCCTGCGACGGGCAACCGAGGTGCCATCGTACAGAGCAATACCTATACTTACAACGAAAACGGCCAAACGGTTTTAAGCGAATATAGTTATTATTCAAATGGCCTGTTGAACAGTAAGAATAAAACGGAAACGGAATACGAGGAAGATGGACATAGTTATACGAACTTGTATTATTACCAGCCTGCTGGTTCGGAAGAATGGGAGCTTACCAGCGGGGATAAATACGAATATGATTACGTGGATACGCGGAATTACTCATACATTTACTCTGATTTAGATGTAGAAACCAACGAATGGGTTGATTCCTATGGACGTAAATATGAATATACGGGTGATATTTACGATTATGAACGTTTCGCTTCAGATTGGAATGCGGAAACCGATGCGTGGGTCATCACGGGCGGAGAGAAGCACATTTCTGAAACGGCTGACGATGGAAGTGAACGCTATTATGATGCTTCGTGGGATACTTCCACAAACACGTGGTCGTTGAACTATGGCTATAAGACGGAAATGAGCGGCGACAACCCCCAGATAGAAACTCATTACAATTGCACTGGCGGACCGGAAGATTTCGAGCTATATAGCACGACCTATTCCTATTACTCCGCGCTCGCGACCGCCAACGAAACCCTCTCGCCAATCGCCACGATGAAGGTATACCCGACGGACGGAGGTCTCCGCATTGAAACCACGCAGGCAGGCACGATTGCCGTATATGCAATCTCTGGACGTTGCGTCTACATGGCTCCTGCAGATGGAAATATGGAAGTAAACGGACTGGATAACGGCATTTATATTGTAAAATGGCAAACCACTACAGGTGAGGAGACTATAAAAGTCCGTTTGAAATAAACCGTAAATGACAGATAAAATAGAAAAGGCTCCGTAGCATTGCGGAGCCTTTTTATTCTCCTTACAAATCCTTCAACCATTTCTTGCCGGACTTGGTGAAAGTCCAAAGGTAAATGCCGCCGACAATGACGACGCCTGCCACGTAAACAGCTAATAGATATTCCATAACTATCTCAATATTTTATGGGCCAGCATAGCCGACACATAAGTTAATAATACTCCTGTAATCGCAATCCCCCACAATGAGAGATTTTGGGCGATTTGTTGTTCTGCAAATTTTCCCATGAGCTAATAGTTGTTGGATTGATTGCTGCAAAGTTACTTTTTTTTCTTGGAAAGAGCGTATCGTCGGTGCGGTTATTTTTCAGTGAACCAGGAAGGCGGCTTTTCGGCGGAGGGTGTCGCCGTCGGGATGCCATAATTCGAGGTACATGATGTAGACGCCGCTTTCCAATGGCGTGCCGTCAAAGCCCTGTCCGTCCCATTCGAGGGTTCCGCTGGTGGCAAGCGATTCGTTGTCGACAAGCGACGCCATTTTCCGTCCGCTCATATCGAAGACCCAGCCACGCGCCGTATAGCCCGGTTTGTCTAATTGATACGTGAGGGCATACGTGCCGGAGGGTTGGAGCGTCGGGATGGAAATAGATTCGTTGCCTGTCGCTTCGCTGGAAGAAAAATGTTGCGAGTTAGGACTGCCAGGCGTACCATAGCCGACGGAAGAGGCAGCTGAGGTCCAATTGCTTGCCGAGTCGGATTCGCCATCGGGGTCGATTCGTTCCAACGCTACGCCCTTACGCTTCGAGGCCGAGACGGAATGCCATTTAGGAGAATAAGTTACCTCGTCGATAATCGCTTGGCTGGAGATGCGATAAAGCACGACGGATGCACCCGTGTTGGAGAATACAGGCAGCTTACATTCCAATGTGTGCGATTCATCCGGCATGTCATAGTATGTCCACACGCCTTCCAGCGATTTGGAGATGAGTAAATAATCTCCACTTTCCAATAATCTGTCGTAGGCCGAGAGCGAGTAGACCGTGTTGAGCGAGCCGTCGCTTTTACGCGTCGAGAGACACACATCGGCCAGCGACAAATCACGTTCCGAACGATTGAACAGTTCGATGTATTCGCTTCCGTCGGGGAACGGTTCGGGTAGGATTTCGTTGATAATGATTTCACCCGGCGCGGGATGCGGTAGGTTCGTATCTGTCGGATCCTCATCTTCTTTGTCATCCTCATCCTCTTCTTCTTCTTCGCTAGGAATGCCGTCCGAGTTCTCTTCGCCCGGCGTACCACCTCTCGGATCGGAAGAAAGATGCCAATTATTGGGTGCATATTCCCATGATTGGCCTGTTTTTGCCTTAGGATAGGTGTATTGGTCGATGATATCCCCTTCGTGGTTCTGGAGTACAAGTGATTTATCACCCGCATTCGCCAACGTAGGAAACTTATCCACCGGGCAATCCATTCCTGAAGTTAATGACATCTCCCGCCCGGAACGATAAAGTACCGCGAAGGCATGAGCCGGAATCGATATCCCGTCCAGAGCCGCTTTGTTCCGATTGTCGTACACTAAAGTACAGCCTGCGAGCGTTTGTGTTTCGTCCGATACATTATATAATTCGATATATTCTGTTTCGGGTAGTTCTTCCAATCCTTTCGGGTCGGCCATAACCTCGTTGATGCGGATAGCACCCATCTCGATTGGCGAGACGGGAAGGTGAGGCTCGTCTGGTTCCTCCTTCGGTTCATCCGGTTGAGGTTCCTCTTCTTGGAGAATGCCATCAGAATTGGCTTCTCCCGGCGTGCCTCCGCGTTCATCCGAGCAGACGTGCCAACCATCTTCGCCATATTCCCAGGATTTCCCCTCCTTGGCGGAACTGTACGTATATTGGTCGATAGTATCTGTATAATATATTAAGGAAAGGGATTTGCCATTGTTTGCTAAATTCGCCGGAAATTTATCCAATGCACAAACCGACGCAGAGGGTAAATCGAAATCCGCATCGCCTGTCCGATATAAAACCATATAATCTTGTGCCGCGATAGATACTTCGTCTAATGCCACTTGGGTAGTACCATATTGAAGAATCCACCCTTTTAAAGAGACCTCTTTATCTAACCTATTATATAATTCAATGTATTCAGTTTCGGGTAGTTCCTCCAGTCCTTTGGGATTGGCCATGATTTCATTGAGACGGATATCGCCTTGCGAGAAGATGCCAGAAGGTTGAGCAGGTTCTTCCTCTTCCGGTTCGTCGGGCTCTTCTTTTTCAGGTTCATCCGGTTCGGGTTCCTCTTCTTCCTCCTTTCCTTCTGAATTGGGTTCTCCCGGCGTGCCTCCACGTTCATCAGAAGAGAAATGCCAGCCAGAGTCGGAGTATTCCCAGGAGATGCCGGGTTTGGCTTCCGGGTAAGTGTATGAATCGATTACTTGGGCATTATGATATAATACAAGCGCTTTTCCATTATTGTTCATTTGTTTAAACTTATCAATGGGGCAAGCTGTACCTTCAGGTAAAGTCCATTCATGTTCAGAATGGTATAATACAAGATAGCTATTGGCGGAAATGGTTAATCCATCTAAAATGTATTTTCCAAGATCTCCGCCATAAGTAAGCATCCATCCGTCTAATGTAATATTATCATTTGAGGTATTATAGAGCTCAATGTATTCTATTTCATGATTAGCCATCACCTCATTAATCCTTACCATACCAGAAGGCGTGGGTTGTTCAGGTTTTTCCTCTTCTGGATTTTCTTCGGGTTCTGAAGAATCTTCAATTAATCGAACTTCTACCTTTCCATCTTCAACAGGTAGACCATCAATGTCTACAATACCTTCCCAATAGAAAGTATATTCTTTTCCTATTTCTAAGGTGAAACCATCTAAGACGACAATTTCTTCATTATCTAATAATTTGTGGTTGGGTTTAAATTCTTTATATTTGTTTTCTTTAAGGGTGAAGATTGCATTAGAGATGTCTATTTGACCTGTAAAGAATAGTTTTGCACCTGAATATCCAATTGCAGCTATACTATCAAACTTAATAGCACTTATTTCTGTATTTTCTGGTTCTTCTGGAATATTACCGGAATTACTATCTACACAAATTTCATCAATACCTAATTTATTCTTTCCTGATTTATTATGGGTAAACGTTATGTAAAAATAGGCTTGCGAAGATATTTCTATTTCATGTTCAAAAGAAAATATCTTTGTAAAGTTTTGAGTACTATATGAATCTCGAACATAGATGGTCCAATCTTTATAATCTTGAAGAACAATTTTTATTTGAGGCATTGACCTTTCTAATTTGAAGTCCACATCTGTCAATTCTTTTTCTTCATTGTTTATGCCATAGCTGAATTTTCCACTTCTGTTTCTACCAATACGTAAGTAAATGCCAGAAGGATTACTTGAATAGGATATAGGATAAATGATAATGTGATTTCCATTAGTTGGCTCTGTTTTGAGATTTAAATAGAAACTCCATTCAATGGTAGAACTTTGGGGTATAGAATAGGAATGCCATAAATGGAACTCCCCATCTCCATCTGGACCATTAAGCATTAAACATTCATCTTTGATTTTAAACCACTCTACATCGCCTGACCAATTATTAGGCCACGTATCGTTATCAAAAGTCTCTACAAACTGCCCATATCCTAAAATCGGCAGATTAATCCATAAGAATAGCAAAATTTGTTTCATAGCTAATCTGTTTTGTTTTTTATTGTTTATATTTGCAGCCCGTTAAGAGACGGGTTACCGTTAATTATGCATGCAAAGGTAAAACATATATATTATATATACAAATCGAACAAATTAAAAATTTGAGCTGAAAAATGAACGTAGCAATTGTTGGGGCAAGTGGTGCCGTAGGGCAAGAGTTCTTGCGTGTGCTTGAACAAAGAAGTTTTCCGATGGACAATTTGGTATTATTTGGTTCATCTCGGAGTGCCGGACGCGAATATATGTTTCGAGGAAAGTCTTATATCGTAAAGGAATTGAAACATAATGATGACTTTAAAGGAATTGACGTGGCGTTTGTATCAGCAGGAGGTAGTACGTCGGTTGAATTTGCGGAAACGATTACGAAGCATGGGGCCGTTATGATTGACAATTCGAGTGCCTTCCGTATGGAAAACGATGTGCCTTTAGTGGTTCCGGAAGTAAACCCGGAAGATGCGCTGAATCGCCCGCGTGGCATCATTGCTAATCCGAATTGTACCACGATTCAAATGGTAGTTGCATTGAATGCTATCGAGAAATTATCTCATATTAAACGAGTACATGTGGCTACCTATCAAGCTGCAAGTGGTGCGGGTGCTACAGCTATGGCGGAATTGATTAAGCAATACGAACAAATTCAGAAGGGCGAGGAACCTACGGTTGAGAAGTTTGCGTATCAGTTGGCTTACAATCTGATTCCTCATGTCGATGTATTTACTGATAATGGTTATACAAAAGAGGAAATGAAGATGTATAACGAAACTCGGAAGATTATGCATTCGGATATTGAAGTAAGTGCTACGTGTGTTCGTGTCCCTGTGATGCGTGCGCATAGCGAAGCAACTTGGGTGGAAACTGAACGTCCATTGTCGATAGAAGAAGTACGGAATGCGTTTGCCGGAGCCGAAGGAGTGATTTTGCAAGATAATCCTTCGAAGAAAGAATATCCGATGCCTTTGTTCGTGGCCGACCATGACGAAGTGTATGTAGGACGTATTCGTAAAGATTTAACTAATCCGAATGGACTTTCATTCTGGACGGTTAGCGATCAAATTCGTAAAGGAGCAGCTTTAAATGCCGTTCAAATTGCTGAGTATTTATTGAAGGTAGGAAATATTCGCTAACGAAAAATTTTCTCTTATAGCCTGGCTTCAGAAAAGAAGTTGGGCTATAAGGAAACAGAAATAAACGAACATCGAAAAGGAATCCCGTTATAAACGGAATCGAATCCCGTTATAAACGGGAGGGGATATAGTTGTAAAAAAGTAGGTTTGTAACTATCTTGGAATGAGGTATAATTAAAATTTCTCACAAAAAAGT
>NZ_NFJB01000064.1 GCF_002159645.1 Parabacteroides sp. An277
TTTACTAAACTATAGAAATTGAACGGACTGAAACGTCTGTCCCAGTCCGTTAGAATTATTTAACGATAAAGTTAATACCGATTGCTTGCGTAGGTCTTAGAATTCTGTGCGCCCTATTCAATTCATGCAATCCGAATCGTTTTATCATATTCAATCCTCCGCACTTTCTTCAGCAGGCTTCCGCTGGTGAAGTAGGTTTCGATTCGCAGGCGATACTTGCCCGGTTCGAGGTTTTCCGGCACGACGAAGGTGAGGGTGGAGGGGTTGTTCTCGCCGATTGGCGTCATGTCGGTCTCCCGCCCCTGTGCATCGGTCAGGACCAGGCGGCCTTTGCCCTCGCCGGTCTCGTCCACGCATTTCACCTTATTTCCGTAGAGCCGGACCAGGTGCGTGCATCCCAGCGTCCCGTCTGCCGCCCCGGTATAGAGGTCTTCCACCCGGCTGATGTAGGCGCCGCCCTGTTCTTGCACGGCGGCTACCTCGTATGCCACGCCGTTGTCCAGCAGCGTTCTCAGCTCCTGGGTAGGGATGATGGAGAGGGTGTATTGGAGCTTGTCTTTCTCCACCGGCTCCCCCATCGCATCAAACGTCCCGCGCACCACGGGCTTGAACCGGAAGTATTCCGTCTGCACCGCCTCGCCCTCCAGGAGCCTTTCTACCAGCTTCTCTTCCATCAGCTTGGCGATATAGAGCAACATTTCCTCCCGTACCTCTATGCGCTCTTGCACCAATATGCGGGCCAGGTCTTCCCATCCGTAGCTCTTGCGATTCTGCACTACGGAAGCGGTATAAGCCTGTGCCAGCTGGTTCTTACGCAGCTTTACCTTCCAGAGGTATTTGTTAATCTTTCGTTTTAGCATAATCTCTTATATTATCTTGCTTTTAAGATGGCACTGTTGATATTCGTATCAATATTCTTCTGGTCTCTGGATGTCTTTTTACCGAAATCGAAGGTGTAGGCTACTTTTACATAACCATTGGCTTGATTGCTCTTATTTAGCACGGTGTTATGGAATTGATATACATTCGTATTCAAATACTCCACATTTTCAAGATGCTTATTGAACGTATTGTTTGTCCCGGCTTCTATGTTCCAGTTCTTATGGCTCCAACTGATAGATGCCCCATAAGATGCAGGCGTTTTGGTATAAGAAGGATACATAGATACGCTTTTTGAAGGCGATTTGCCATATACATTAAACGCAAAGTCTTTCCAGAAATAATTCACATCAATAGATCCACCTACATTGCTCTGGTCTCCTGCGAACTTTCCGGTCATTTTTGTATATTGATAATATCCGCTTGCCCTCAAGCGTAAATTGTCGTTCACCCGGTAAGTTACGGACAAGTTGGCTTGCGCATTATGATAGTTTGCATCTGATTGGTAACTATTTATCAATTTACTCCCTTCGATATAGTAATCATAAGAGACGGTCGGGGCTGCTCCAAAATAACTACCTGCTACTTGGATGTTGAATTTGCTTACTTGAAGATTGTAAGTCATAAAGGCAACATAATAGTTCGCTTTTTCCAAGTCAGGATTACCTCTTTGGATCTGGAGCGAGTCTATGTTTTGGTCTACCGCGCTCAACCAACTGCTTACTGGATTGGAATTGGCTTTGTTGAACATGAACATAAGTGATTGTTTATCCGTAATGCGGTAGTTTGCCATGACGTAAATCCATGGAGTGATATAATAGTTGTAGTCGCTTCCTCGGGTTTTGTATTGCAAGAAGTCCGCGCCTGCTTGCAAACTCATAGAGAATTTTTGACCAAACTGCTGGTTGTATTGCCCTTTCAGTAAAGTCTCTCCTGTCCATAAATGGTTTTGTGCCACATAGTCGCCCGTATAATCTGAATTACTGATTTGATGGATATGTCTCAGTTGGATTCCTGTTGAATTATTATGGTTTAAATTGAGATTGTAGTTTCCATTAAAATCGATGGTGTAAAAATCTTCATCGGCATGTGTAAAAGAACGATAAGTATCTTCTATATAACTACGGTCATATTCATTGTTTGTATAGTTCCCTTTCAGCATAGCACTCAATGCCTGCTTGGCATCCAATTTAAAATATCCATATAATTCTATGCTTGGCATCCAACTCTTCGTATCAGTACGGTTGGTCGATGTAGTGCCATTTGCGTCTGTAACATATTGCACTTGGTTCATGCTATAATTGTCCGGTGCATCTGTATGTACCAAACTAACTTTTCCGTTCAGCGTTCGTTTGTCTGTACTATTATTGATAATGGCTTGAAAATATTGTTGGTTATCTTTGGTCTGTGCGTCTTGTGTTTTCGTATTCCGGTTTATATCTCCATCTTGGAAATGGAAAATTTCTTGCTTAGATGCCTTATCGCTATACTTTTCCATGGAATATCCGCCAAAGAAAGAATAGCTTGTATTTTTATGATTCACTTTCACGACTGCATTGTAATCTCCTTTCAGGTAGCCGATATTCTGCGTTCCATCCACGGCCACATAACCACCCGTTTCTTTTTTCTTGGTAATATAGTTAATCACTTCCGTTTCGCCCATATACTGCCCCGTCGGCATGTCGAAATACTCCACTTTCTCAATATCTTTCGGTTGTAAGTTTTGCACTTCGCGGTAATCCGCTTTCTTTCCATCAATATAAAGTGAAACAGTTCCTTTGAAGCTGGAGACTGTCCCTTTTCGTTTATCCACGTCAATTCCCGGTATCATTAGATTATAAAGCAAATCATACCCGGAATAGGCGTGTTTCACCTGCTGCTTGTCTGGCAAAATAAGCACCCGGTCTTTTTGGCGGATAAAAGAAGTACCTGTAACTACAACATCATTCAATACGACCTCCGATTTTTTAAGAGTAAGAGGCGATAATGTCTTATCGCTATTGATATTCATTGCTTCTATATGCGTTTCATATCCCATTGCACTCACACGCAACAAATAATCCCCATTCTGAATATCTTTTAATAAGAAGTTACCCAAGCTATCAGCTACTTCTCCTTTGACAAAAGTTGAATCCTTTAATGTCAATTGTATTGTAGAATAAGAAATACCTTCTTTGTTTTCATCTATAATCATGCCTTTTAAGGTAAATTGAGCATTCACATATAGATGACAACAAATAAATAATAAAAATAAAATACGTTTTCGCATAAGAATCATTTAGAATGAGAGATAAGACCATAATTAAATGACCTTATCTCATTGTGAATTAAATACTAGTTAATGCCGCATTCTACCAAATTCGGACAAAGATTAATTCCACAACGTGGAGTAATATTATCCGTATAAGATAAATCAACGAGTCCGCCAACGGCTAACGGATCAGTTTCTAAACGCTCCTCCAACTGTTGGAGAGCAAATTCTGAAAACTCAGAATTACAAGAGATTAATTCTTGTTCTTTCATTGTGATAACTTTTTATTGTTAATAAATTATTTATTTGAATGATAGACACTATTGTATGCATCTATCACTGCTTTTTTAAATATTTCCTGAAAATAAACGCAGTGGTTATTCTTTTTAGCCATACATCCTCCCCCACAGAGCAATGCATATTTACAATATTTACACGACGATGTACTATATCATGATGCCTCCACGCTTCTAACCTCTGTTTATCCCAATGGATGTAATCCGATTGTATTTGTCCAATCTGGTAATCTTTATTTCCTACCACATCCCAACAAGGATAAATCTCACCCAAAGGAGAAAATAAATATCCACTTGTCTGAGCTGCACAAAATGTAGATGTTAGCGATATTGCTTTTTTGTCAAGAATAGCATTGGAAATCTTTCTATAAATAGCACTATATCCATTACAAAATGCAATATTACCTCTTTCCTTTTGCTTTTGAATAAAGTCTTTTGTTGATAAAATACCTAATTCCTTTTTATCTTGATTCAGAATAATGTTACTATCTACAATTATAGCTGAATACATTCTGAAATTTGAATGTCTAAAGAAGCCTTTTTTAGTAAAGAATTCCTTCAATTTAGAGAAATCGCTTATATTGCAATTATCTGTATTTACTCGAATATTTATTTGTACATCTATATTTGCATCTAATATTTTTTGAATATTAAATATGATCTTATCAAATGAATTGGGATCTTGATAATGTCTTCTCGTTCGATTATGGTATTCTTTTGTTCCATCAATAGTTATTTGAAGTTGACAAATTAAATTTTTCCCCAATAAGTCTATGTAATAATCTAAATCATATCCATTAGTAACGGCATGAAATACATAACCACGCTTTTGACCTTCGAAAACAATATACTTTACTATTTCCTTATTCTCTTTCAGCAAAGGTTCGCCTCCATAAAGTGTAATATAATGGTTTAGCAACTCCTTTCGGGGTTCTATTTCTTCCATGACGCGATAAGTCCGATCTACCATATCTTTGGTAAAAGAAAAAGAATAGACAGAATCTTTCTTATCCCGATTTTCAAAACAATATGGGCATCTAAAGTTACAGTTGTAAGAGACAATCCAAGTAAAAGATTTATGAAGAATTTCATCCCGTTTATGTAAAGCACGGGCAATTCGTGCTACGTAACTATATTCTTCTTCTTGTGTTTTCGTTGTTAAATATCCGCGTTTCAATAATTGTTCAACCATAGGCTGAATCAAATTATTCTTCTCCCCTATTGATTGAATGTCATTCAATAGTTCTTCTGAGACAATATCTATCGCCCCCGTATATCCATGAATCAGCATATACTTACCTTCTTCCTTTTCCAGCTTTACTGGAATCATATAAGATGATACTCTTAGCTTTTCCATATTCCTAATACCATTTTACTTGGTTATTTTCAATTATAAATATTCTTTCTTCTTTCCCTTTCGTATAATCCCGCAGCCAATACAACGCTCCTTTGGGCATGTTCTGGTAAAACAAACGGTCGTCCTCTGTGGCAGTTTGTTTGCCGAGTGATACCCATTCCCCATCTTTCATGTAGAACAGTTCGTATTCATGTCCTTTGCGGATGCCGTTGTCGTCGTTGCGGATGATGTAGCGTATTTTGTTAATCGCAGTTGGTTGCTCCAGTTCCAATCCTCCCCACGAAGCAGAATCGCTGGAATGGAAGAAGGTGAGCGGGTCGCCGTCGAACATCACTTGTGCTCCGTAACGCGGATAAGCAAGGCTGGGTTTGTAATCTCCTATTACCTTTCCTTTTAAAGGTGTATCCGAACCTTCTGCATAAAACTCCAATTCGGCGATATTCCCTGTCGTATTCGGGGAAGCCTGATAGCGTACATATTTAAAGGGTTTCGACGTAGCGGATTCCACAGTCGTGTACTTAAAGTTCGGTTCTTCCGTAAAGGCATAGAGCGTGACTGCATCGCTGAAATCAGGTTGATTTGCTCCTTGGAACTTACCACCTACCATAATGGGAGGCAAATAATTCAAATAGTAAGCATCCCGATATTTTCGTTCCAATGTATATTCCATCGCTTCTGCTTGCGGCTTGAAATAAGTGATTTGCCCTAATGTATCCAGCAAGAAGGGATAGCCCGTTAATTGCAATTTCCCGTCTGCAAACAATGCTGCATGATAAATAATCTTAGGTCCTATCGCTTTAAATTCAGCCTGCTCGCCTTTCACCTTCCCCCATGCCACCGGAACCCATCCGTTGGGGTTAAAGACACAAAGGTAGGCGAATTGGCGCTTTGTAGCTGCCTGTAAATCCACTGTAATATCTTGGGCTTGGATAAATGGATAATCATCCGTTACATCTATCCGATAGGCATCTTGGAAGAAATCAGGTATATCCTCATTTCCATGTTGCATGGCCAGCGACGCAGGATGTTTGCCAAAAGTCCGTTTGTATATCTTCGTAATCTTGGGGCGGAAATGAACCAAATGCTCATCCGGGTTATGTTCGCCTCCGGAAAAGTCATGATAGGTTCCATCATTATCATAGACCACGTTGAATATATGCCCTCTGTTCTCGTCGCCCCAATGTGGTACCGTCTCAATACCCACCGGAATCCCGGCTGCTCGCATGGCGTAGACCGCCAAGTTGGCGTAATCGTTGCACAAACCGAATTTCATATTCAGCAAGGTGCTGGCGCGTAAATCAATAGGCAATACGGCATCTTCGGCTATATGGATAGGCAGTTTAATCAATTCGTTGTTAATCGCTTCGCACGCCTGCTTGGCAGTTTGGATACTGTCGTTTAGCAATAACGGCTCAAAACGTTCGCGGTAGAGCGTGCGCCACGTTTCGGGAATCTCCGTCCCCACGCGGTAAGGCAATACCCATTCGCAAAATTCTTCGAACGTGAGGTGCTGGTTCCACGGGCGGTTCCAGACGGCAAATGCTTCGTCAATATTCTGGATCAGGTAATCGGCCGAAAGGGTTTGCGTGTCCCAGGCGGGAATTGGCTTTTCTTTCAGGTATTTCGCCTGCTGCCGGAACGTGCCGTATAGATAAGGTATATCGTATTCTGGCTGTTTAATTTGGTAAACGGAATCGATAAAGTGGTAATATTCATCGATGCCGCGCCCCGTAAGGTACCCCTTATCCGCCATGTTCCCAATCAGGAACTCGGCTGCACGGAGCTTCAGCGAGTCGCCACGCTCCTCGTAGTGCTGGAGTACGCGGAGCAGTTCGCCGCGATTGTCCCCCGCCCGCGAGAGCGCCTCCTCAATGCCCGGTGCCGCCGTCTTCATTTGGCAGGATGCCAAGAGGATAGTAAATAATATGTATAGATAGTGTTTCATGTGTTTTTCTTGCTTTTTACTTGTCTAACAGGCGAGTGTATCAAAATAGGAAATATTATCAGGAAGTAACTGAAAAGCTCCCCTGCTTTGATAGGGGAACTCCCCGCAGGGGTGAGGGGTTACTGCTTATTATTAGAGATTTAACCCCTCAGTCTCGCTACGCGAGCCAGCTCCCCTAAGAGCAGGGGAGCTTTTCTGATAGTATTTTGATACACCCTCGTGTTACCGCACTATAACGACTGCCGTTACCCCGCGGTAACGATAGGCGTTACTGTACTGTAACGACTGTCATTACCGCATTGTAACGAGAGACGTTACAATTATTGAATTGTAATTGTTCTCGGATAAACGATCGTTCTCGGATTCTTTAATACGACCTTAGAATTACTATAATAAGTTTCAATCCGCAACTGGTAATTGCCTTCCGTCAAATCGTTTGGAATCAGGATGGTTACGCACGAAGGGTCGTTTTGGGCAATCTGCACCTCCGTATCTACATCCAAATCACTCTTCAAGTAGGCAAAACCCTCTTTGTCTGCGCCCGTCGCGCCCACCACTTTAATCTTGCTGCCATAAATAGCCAACACATGGCCGCGCCCCGTGGCTCCATCGCGTGCGCCGGTAATCTGGTCTTCCACACCGGTGATGGCAGCTCCGCCTTGTTCTTGGAGTCCTGCCACTCTATACTTTACCTGGTTATTCAAGATATTCCGCAATTCAGGACGTACCGACACATTAATCGAATATTTAACCTTATTGGCATCCAGCGGTTCCCCTTCCGAAGTGAAGCTACCTTGTATATTCGGCTCAAACGTAAAGTAATCGGTGATGACCGATTCCCCGTTCAGCAACGTTTCCACGATTTTCTGCTCAATCAGCGAAGCGGCATTCGACAAGGTTTCTTCGCGGTATTCCGTACGTTCGCGGGCTACCTCAGAAGCCATATCCGCCAATTTTTTCGACTCTTTATTTTTCTGCAACAACAGGATGTAGTCTGTCGTATCCTCCGTCAAGTGATTTTCTACCAATACCGACGTCCATTCAAACTGGTCTTTTTGTTTTACATCTAACGGCATAGTTTCAATTATTTATAGATTTAACAAAATGCATGGTGATTAACTCGTACCCCGTATAGAAGTAAATCTGGTATTCCCCGGCGGGCAGAGCTTCAATCGGGATCACTACGGGTGTGTCGGGCGTCATGGGCGTTTCCTTCGTATAATACGATACGCCGTCTGCATCCGTAATCTGGATGGCTACATTATCATATGCCTTATTCGAATAGGCATTCAACACGTCGCCCTGAAGGGTGATGGTAAAACCTTGCGCCGAACGGTGTTCGGTGGGTTCCCAATTGTCTTGCTCCGCAGAACAAGTAGCTATTGTTCCGCCTTGCGCGTAAATATGGGTAAAACCACTTACGGCAACCCACATCATCAAAAATTTCAATATTCGTGTCATTTTTGTTCTTTTTAAAATCTGTCGCAAATGTAGGACATTCCTATTTTTCAGCATGCCATTTTCTGTACACAAAAAGTACACAACAACAAATCCCTATTAAAAATCAGCGATAAACGCATCAAAATCTTTCGCGGTTCCCTTTTGTTTACACAATTTTTCGTAGAGGCGGGTACGTATCATGGTGATGTTTTGGCGCGAGCAAACCAATAAATCCGCTATCTTTTTCGGGGATACTCCCACTTTCCGCAAATAGCAAACGTGCAACTCCTGGGGCGTGAGAGATGAATGCCTGTCGAGCAACCGGGCGGTAAAGTGGGCTCAGTAGAAATTTAATGGGGATAAATTTGTTAGTTTGAAGAACAAACCTTTATTTTGCAGTATGGAAAACGATTATTTGAACATACTTGCCGGTATTGTACTCCC
>NZ_NFJB01000065.1 GCF_002159645.1 Parabacteroides sp. An277
AAAATCAAACTATTCAGAGCAAACCTCAGAGGGGTTGCAGACAAGAAGTTCTTCTTATTCCGTATTGCAAAACTATATGCATATCCCCACTAAATTTCTACTGAGCCCACTTTATCCTTTTCCATAGCCGAACAAGTTAAGGCACAATAAGATTTCCCCCAACCTGTGAAAAGAGGGAATTTCTCCTTTTGGGCACAAAGGTATTTATGGGTTGCTATTTTCATATCATGCATAAAAGCAGACAGTGTCACGGTTGGAGGAAGCTGGAGTAATAGATGGATATGATTGGGCATACCGCCTATGCGATACAATATGCCACCTTTTTCTTTAACAATACCCCATATATAACGATACAGATCGTTTTCATATTCAACCGTAATAGCAGGAATACTATTTTGGGGGCGAAAAATAAGATGATAAAGTAATCTTGTGTAACTCATAATTAATGTTGGTATTTCTTTTGGAAGACAAAGATATATAATATCCTGCAAAAAACAAATTCGACCCCTTCGAGGTCGTATAAGAAAGGGCCTCACTACCGAAGGTAGCACTTCGTACAAACCTCGGTTAAGCATAGTTAGACGGTTGCACCGTCTGGAATTATCTTCCGGAAGATAACCGTAACGACTTATTTGCATTAACAGATAGATTTCAAAGCGATGCCACTCCATCGGATAGCGAGGTAATCCCTGAATTAATAGGGAAACCTCAGACGATAATAGAACGGGGTCATCCTCAACAAGTATGTTAAAAGAAAACGCCCTACAAAACAGGCGTAAATGGCTTCGGTTTTAGGTCAAACTCTCGTCATTTACGCCTACATTTCCGGTAAATACCCCGCTACTTCTTCCCTATCCACGTCAGCCGATGCCAAATGGTCTCCAAAGGACCGCGGCGGAAATGGCGGAACCACCAGTGGGCAAAAGCTAATTGCAAGAGGAAGAAGGCAATGCCGATAAGGAGGCTGGACGTCGTCCCGCAATATTGATGCAATCCCAACCCATAGCCGAAGTAAAGGAAGCTACCGAGGATGGATTGCGAGATGTAATCCGTCAAACTCATCTTCCCATACGGAACCAATACGCGTTGTACCCGTCCTTCGTTAATCCAGTATAGTAAAAGGAATCCACTGACCATCACCAGCATGAACGCCAGGTTATACCACGAATTCCAAATGGTTTGCATGGTGGCTTTCAGGAAAGGGTTCGCGATTTGCGGGTACAGGAACTCTTTTCCGAAATAAAGCAACACGGCACTCGGAAGGGCATAGAAAGCAACCCGTTGCCAGAAACACATTACCTCCGTACGCGTCTCGTCCGTCAGCCGGAACAATCCTTTCCGTCCTAAGAGCATACCTATCATAAAGAGAGAGGCTGTCTGGAAGACACGCCCGTAACACCACGCCCAATTCAGGCTGGCGAGCTGACCGGTCACGAAATTCACCTTTATCATCTCCCACAACGAATCTCCACCCAACTCCGGATAGACATCGCCCAACGAGAAAAGCGTCTGTTCGGGATTCGCCGCCGGATTCAACAGCGCATACACCACCTTACCCCACTCCAAAGGTTGCAGCATCAGGATGAAAGCAATCCATGCCACAGCCTTGTTCGACAGATGCCGCACCGGCACCAGCACGAAGCCGAGCAAAGCATAGAGTACCAATATCTCGCCCGGAAAGAACGACGCATTGATAAACCCAAAGCCTAACAATAAGAGCAATCGCCACATATAGCGGTTACGGAAATCCTCGCCCCGCTGTTCGCAATGATGTTGCTGCAAATAAAAAGTAAAACCAAAAAGCAGGGCGAAGATGGCATACGCCTTACCCGAAAAAAGAAAGAAAAGCAAATCCCATAGCTGCTTGTCCAAACTACCCCAAAAGGGCGAAGCCGCCTCTGGGAAAGAATAAAAATTGAAATGCTCAATGTTGTGCAATAACACGATTCCCATCACTGCAAAGCCGCGCAGCGCATCCACTGCCAGCACGCGTTCACCCGAACGTAACTCTCCGTTTGCCATATTGTTTGATTGATTAAGTAATTAAAGCCGCGAACTTACAAATTATCTACGAAATGCGCAAGAACTTCGGCAGAGATGGGATAGGAATACAAAAATATTTTTACCTTTGTCTCTCCTATCCGAGTGGATAAAAAGCATAATAACAGATTAAATTAAAAAAACACACATTATGGAAACATCTCTTACCAAAGTACCCCGTATCGAAGGAGTGGATGCCTTGCGCGGTTTTGCCGTCATGGCTATTGTCTTGGTGCACAATTTGGAGCACTTTATTTTTTCCGTTTACCCGACGTCGTCCCCGGCTTGGTTGCAGGTACTCGACCAAGGCGTGTTTACAGGCATCTTTGCTCTTTTTGCCGGCAAAGCGTATGCCATCTTCGCCCTGCTGTTTGGATTTACATTTTATATTCAAAGCCATAACCAGCGGATACGAGGGAAGGATTTCGGATACCGCTTCCTCTGGCGACTGATATTGCTGGTGGCATTTGCCACATTGGATGCGGCCTTCTTCCCTGCGGGCGATGTGCTGCTACTGTTTGCCGTCGTCGGGCTGGTCTTGTTTTTCACGCGAAACTGGAGCAACCGGGCTTTGCTCGTGGCCGCCGTCTTCTTCCTTTTGCAACCCGTGGAATGGTATCATTTCGTAGCACACCTCGTGAACCCTGCCCACGCCTTGCCCGACTGGAAAGTGGGCGAAATGTATGCCACAGTGGGGGAAGTCACAAAATCAGGCAACTTCTGGGATTTCTTGTGGTGCAACATCACGTTAGGACAAAAAGCAAGCCTCCTGTGGGCCGTCAATGCCGGACGATTCTTCCAGACGGCAGGGCTTTTCCTCTTAGGTTTCTATTTAGGACGGACCGGACATTTTGCCGCAACCGAAGCCAACCGGGTATTCTGGATGCGGATACTCATCCTGAGCGCCGTGCTCTTTTCGCCCCTTTATGCTTGGCACGAAGAACTGATGAAGAGCGAAACGTTCATCCAGCAAACCGCCGGGACCGCTTTCGACATGTGGCAGAAACTGGCCTTCACCGCCGTGCTCGTCGCTTCCTTCCTCTGGCTTTACCAGACGCCGCGCTTTAGCCAGGCCGTCTCCCACCTCCGCTTCTACGGACGCATGAGCCTGACGAACTACATCTCGCAATCCGTTATCGGTTCCCTCATTTATTTTCCTTTCGGACTTTACCTGGCGCCCTATTGCGGTTATACCGTGAGCCTGCTGATAGGCATCGTAGTCTTCGTGCTGCAAATCGCCTTTTGCCGTTGGTGGCTTGCCCGCCATAAACAGGGACCGCTGGAAAGCCTTTGGCACCGATGGACGTGGATCGGAAGCCAGAAATGAAATCGGCGTAAGTTACGCAAGCTTCACCACGTGTGAGGAACGACTTGCGTAACTTACGCGAGCGATTTTTTCTACCCGGACAACTTGCGGGATACAATTTTATGCGTACTTTTGCGCCGGTTTTTAAAGAAACATTCGATTATGGATATCTCTGACTTGTACGAACTGTTTATACATCACCGGCAGGTATCGACCGATAGCCGGAATTGTCCTAAAAACGGCCTGTTTTTTGCCCTGAAAGGAGCTCGTTTCGACGGGAATAAATATGCGGAAGAAGCCCTGAAGGCAGGAGCTGCTTATGCCATTATCGACGACCCCGCCTATGCAATGGGCGACCGCTGCATCCTGGTAGACAACACCCTGAAGACGTTGCAACAATTGGCACACCGGCATCGCAAAGCCCTGGGTACGCCGCTGATCGCCGTCACGGGGACAAACGGCAAAACGACGACCAAAGAACTCCTCGCCGCTGTCCTCTCGACCAAATACAACGTACTGTATACGGAAGGAAACCTGAACAACGAAATCGGGGTGCCGCTCACGTTGCTCCGCCTGACAATCGACCATGAAATGGCGGTTGTGGAGATGGGCGCCAACCACCCAGGCGAAATCAAGGCACTCTGCGAGATAGCAGCGCCGAATTATGGAGTGATTACGAATGTCGGCCAGGCACATTTGGAAGGATTTGGTTCGTTTGAAGGCGTGCTCCATACGAAAGGCGAATTGTATGACTACCTGCGCCATACGCATGGCAAGATTTTTATCCAGAAAGAGAACGCTGCACTGCAGTCTATCGCCAAAGGCTTGGAACAAATTACCTACGGACAGGTGGAAGGCGATTTCGCCGTGGGACACGTGGTCAGTGCCGACCCTTACCTGACGTTCGACTGGAAACAGCAGGGCAAAGTACATACTGTCGAGACACACCTCATCGGAAACTATAACCTGAACAACTTGCTGGTTGCCGTAGCTGCCGGACGCTACTTCAAGATTCCGGCCGAACGCATCAGCCGCGCCATCGCCGCCTACGAACCAACCAACCATCGTTCGCAGCTTCTTCAAACGGCCCGCAACGAAGTGATAGTGGATGCTTACAATGCCAACCCGAGCAGTATGCAAGCGGCGTTGGACAATTTCGCCCGCCTGACGTGCCAACCGAAAGCAGTCATCCTGGGAGACATGTACGAACTGGGCGAACAGAGCGACGCATTGCACCAAGAGATAGTGGACCAACTCCAAACAACTGGCATCGATACAGTTTGGCTTTGCGGCCCGCATTTCGCCCAAACGAAAAATGAATATAAGACTTTCCCCACTACAGCGGAATTGCAAGACTATCTGAAGGCACATCCGCTGGAAGGGTATCACATCCTGCTGAAAGGTTCGCACGCCATGGCCTTCGAATCGCTTATTGAATGGCTCTGAAAAGTTTCGTACCTTTGTTCCCTCATCGATAAAGAAAAAGAAATGAAGAACGAATTTCTGCAAACAGAAGAGGCGATAGTCGCCATGCTGAAAACAGTCTACGACCCGGAAATACCGGTAAACGTATATGATTTGGGATTGATATATAAAATCGACGTAGACGACGAAAAGAACGTCCGTATCGACATGACACTGACTGCGCCCAATTGCCCGGCAGCTGATTTTCTCCTGGAAGACATCCGGATGAAGGTCGCCTCGATTCAAGACGTAAAGAACGTGGAAGTCAACCTGGTGTTCGAGCCGGAATGGGATAAAGACATGATGTCGGAAGAGGCAAAACTGGAATTAGGTTTCTTGTAATGGTTACATCACGTACAAAAATCTATTTTGCTTCTGACGCCCATCTTGGCGCCCGTTTCCTCTCTGACGGAAGGGCCGCCGAGCGAAAACTGGTCCGCTGGTTGGACAGCATTAAGGATGATGCCCAAGCCGTATGGTTTCTGGGCGATATGTTCGATTATTGGTATGAGTACAAATACGTCGTACCGAAAGGGTTTACCCGTTTCTTGGGGAAAGTGGCAGAACTATCCGACGCGGGCGTGGAAATCCACTTCTTCATCGGCAACCACGACATTTGGATGTTCGATTATTTACCCCAAGAGGTAGGCGCCATCATCCACCGCGAACCCCTGACCATCGACTTGCTGGGCAAACGTTTCTTCTTGGCGCATGGCGACGAAGTAGACGACCGCAGCCGGGCATTTCGATTCATGCGCTGGTTGTTCCGGAACCGCGTTTGCCAAATCTTGTATAGCGCCATCCACCCACGCTGGACGTTCGGGTTCGCCCTTGGCTGGTCGCTCAGCAGCCGGAAGCAGGGACTGAAAAAACAAGAAGAGGTCTCATATCAAGGCGAAAGTGCCGAGTATTTAGTCCGATTTGCCAAATCCTATTTGCAGACGCATCCCGATATCCATTTCTTTATCTTCGGACATCGGCACATCATGCTCGACCTCATGCTCAGTCGCACCAGTCGCCTGCTGATAGCCGGAGATTGGATGCAACACTTCTCGTACATCGTTTGGGATGGCGAATCTCTTTTCTTGGAACAATTCGAAGTAGAAGAATAAGATATGAACACAAAAGCAAAAGGATATTTATTAGGGACAATTGCCGCCGCGACGTATGGCATGAATCCCCTGTTTGCATTACCGCTTTATAAAGATGGGATGAACCCCGACTCCGTACTTTTCTTCCGCTATGCATTGGCCATTCCCATCATGGCCTGCATGATTAAGGCACGCGGACGGAGTTTTAAAGTACGTCCCCAAGAGGTTTTACCGCTTGCCTTAATGGGCATGTTGATGGCACTCTCCTCGTTAACACTATTCCTGAGTTATAATTACATGGATGCCGGCATCGCCTCGACACTTCTATTTGTCTATCCGATTATGGTGGCCGTCATCATGGCCCTCTTTTTCCGGGAAAAGCTGACGAAGCTCACTATGGCCTGCATCTTCCTGGCACTTTCCGGCATCGGATTACTATATCAAGGAGATGGAGGTGAAACACTCAGCCTCATCGGTATCGGATTGGCGATGGCATCGGCCCTTTCGTATGCCATCTACATCATTGGTGTCAATCGTCCGATGCTGAAGGTTGTCCCGACAGTAACCCTCACGTTCTACGTGTTGCTTTTCGGTTTCACACTTTTCTTAGTCCGTGTAGATTTTGGACGGGATTTATTAATCACCGATACGTGGTATCTGTGGGGAAACCTGATAGCTTTAGCCCTTTTCCCCACCGTCATTTCGTTCCTATGTACCACACAAGCCATTCAATATATCGGCCCGACGCCAACTGCTATCTTGGGTGCATTAGAACCCTTGACCGCTATTTTCTTTGGCGTGCTGGTTTTCGGCGAAGCACTGACGCCTCGCCTTTGTACTGGAATCGTATTGATTTTATCTGCCGTTACGTTGATTATTGCCGGGAATAATATTTCAAGCCACTTGGTTCGTTTCCGCAAACTCTTTCCACGATTACCTTTCAAATAGAAACATCCAGCCTACCTTCGTCGGCATAACTATAAAAGCGTGTACCGGAGATAATGACATGGTCTACCAACTGAATGTCGCAAAGACGGGCGGCTCGGTTGATTTCCCATGTCATTTTATCATCGGCGCGGCTTGGCAAAAGATTCCCCGAAGGGTGATTATGGCAAAGTAGAATGCCTGAGGCCAACCTTTCTAACGCCACCTTCAAAATAACCTTTACGTCCACAATGGTTTCCGACACGCCTCCCTGACTTATCTTCTGTTTATGAATCACTTTATTGGAACGATTTAACGTAGCTATCCAAAACTCCTCATAAGGCAAGTCGCCCACTAAAGGGAAAAACGCTTTAAATACATCCTCGCTGGTGGCGATTCTAAAATAATGGGGAGATTTCGCCACCATGCGCCTCCGTCCTAATTCAATAGCAGCCAATATGGTCAATCCCTTTGCCTGGCCAATACCTTTAAAATTCTGCATCAAATCAGACAACGTAAGCCGGCTCAACTCATGCAAATTCTGCCGTACAGAAGACAAAATGCGTTGCGATAACTCTACCGCAGATTCATCACTATTTCCCGAACCTATCAAAATAGCTAACAATTCCGCATTACTAAGGGAAGAGATTCCGTTTTGGAGTGCTCGTTCGCGCGGACGTTCATCATTGCCCCAATCTTTTATAGATTTTCTTTTCATAGCAAAGCCTTTCTATTCTTTTTGTTTTTAATCGCGCGAATTTATCGCTTTTCTTCGAACTAAACAAATTTTCGAACTCGTTCTGCCTAAAAAAGATAGCATACATGGGGAAAATATAAGGATATATGCAAACGATTATAGTTATAATTGAAAACGATTCTCGTTATAAACGAAAACGATTTCAGGCATAAATTCCCCGCCCAATGCTCGCCTTTACAAAAGAAGTTCGTATCTTTGCCCTACGCTACTATTGGCGGAACCATTTAAAAGCATCCTTAGCTATGGCAGGATATGTAGATATGAAGCTGGATTACAGCTTTAAGAAAGCGTTTTCAGACAGGGAACAGTTGCGCGCTTTCTTGAATGATATGCTTCGCGGCGAACGTGTCGTGAAGAAGGTGGAACCCCGCAATCCGGAATGGTTGCCGTCCAGTC
>NZ_NFJB01000066.1 GCF_002159645.1 Parabacteroides sp. An277
GGGAGTACAATACCGGCAAGTATGTTCAAATAATCGTTTTCCATACTGCAAAATAAAGGTTTGTTCTTCATGCTAACAAATTTATCCCCTCTGAAAATCTACTGAGCCATTGTACCCGGTGTTGCGCTGTCGGCTTTCTCGCGTAACAGCCGGGCGTGCGGAACCGTTTCCATTATTTGTTTATCCAGCGGTTTAGGTGGTTGTTGGGCGTCTGGAGTACAAATTTATAGAACTTGGAGGCGGGCAGTTGTTCACTCTTTACCTGGTAGCTTCGGTGGGAAGCCGGGACGGTCCCTAACTTAATCCATTCGTCTTTGCCGCCGGTCTTATACCGGTTCTCCGTTGCTGCGTAGATGGTCACTTCGGCGTCTGGGTTCAGGCAATCCCACGAGAGGATGATGTCGTCGTCGTAGGGGGAGGTCTTCATGTTAGCTATATCCACCGGACCGATGAACGGCATCCCGTCTTGTTCCCACAAGACTGCTTGTGGCACCTCGAAGCCCATGAAGCGGCAAATCGACGGGGTTATGTCGGTGATGGAGAGTTGCCCGTTGTGGAAGTGGCGGTTCACCGCTTGGTTGGTCGAGATCCACGTCGTCCGTTCCCGCTCGGATTGCCCTCCGTGGCTGTACCCGTTTTCGGTGCGTCCGTGGTCGGTCGTGACCACCACCATCCATTCTTCGTCGAAGTTTTTCTCGCGGTATTTGACCGCCTCCCATATTTGGGCAATCTGCCGGTCGGCCTTCAGCGTGTATTCGTCGAAGAACTTCCCGTTTCCCTCGATATGCCCCGCGTCGTCGGTGTACCAGAGGTAGACCCAGCTTAAATCGGGCGCGTTTTGCTTGATGCCTTGCGCGGCTTGTCGGGCTACGTGCTCGTCGATGTCGAAGATGTGCAGCTCCTTGTCTTTATGGGGGAAACGCTGGGTGTCGAGGTCGTAGCCGTCGCACACGTAATCAATCTTCAGGTGGTTCGTTTCGGGTTTCCCTTCGCCCAACAGGACGGTCCGGTTGTCTGTCCAGCTCGAATAGATGGCCGTCTTGTAATCCCGCTTCTGTTCTTTCGCGATGCGGAAGATGGTCCAATAGTTGTAGTTCGGTTTCAGGTTCGAATTGCCGTCCACGTTGTGCTTGTTCAGCCAAGTGGCCGTCAGCAGGTTGGTGTAACCGATGGCCGAGATGGTCGGCGTTTGCGAATATCCGCCCACTTCCCCGCCCGTATAGGCCCTTTCGAACGAGCCGCGCGAGGCAATCTCGTCGATAGCCGGCGTGTTCAAACGCTCAATCATGTCGGCCGGGACGCCGTCGATGATGATAAACACTGCCTTCCGTGTCTTCGCGAAGGCCGTCATTGCAAAAAATGCGCAGAATAAAGCGATTAATTTGAGTTTCGTCATGATATAAATTTTTAGTGTGTGAATAAAATAGTTTGTCTTGAGGGCAAAGGTAAAAATAAATTTCGGGATATGGGGATATTGGCGAGGCTCCTTTGCTTTTTGGGGCATTATGATTATTTTTGCGATTCATTTTTATAGAAGACTTAAAAACAAAAAGACATGGAGACAAAAAAGAATGGGTATAGCGCCGTAATGGGCGGTATCTTGGCCGTGTGGCTGATGGCTTGCTCGTCGGGGGCGAGCGTGGAAGGAGAATGGATAGAACCGGTTCCGGGCATGGAGCACCTGACGCAGGGGATTTCGTTGCAGCCCGACGGCAAGGCTTCGTCTATTCATATGGCGACGTTGCAGTACGAATCATGGAAGCAAGAGGGGGATAATCTTATCCTCACGGGGAAGAGCATCGGGAATCACCAGACCCTCGCCTTTTCGGATACGTTGGTGATTGAGAAGGTGACGTCGGACAGCCTGGTGCTGAAACGCGGTTCGTTGCGGTTGAAATATGCCAAAAGGAAATAAGGCATCTGCCGGAAAAGCCAGTGGGGAGACGATTCCCGACTGGCTTTTTTAGGTTTATAACTCCAGCGTATGATAACTATGAAGGGGCGCGTTTATCGTTGTGTGGGGGATTAAATACAAGGGTGAAATTTTTATTTTGAAATATCTTTTACTTTTTTATGGATTTTCCGATTATCCTTTCTAACTTTGCGGCATCCCTACAGAGGATTCGGCGGAATCTTTGGGATTGACATACTGAGTTAAAGCATTTACGATATTATTCTGATGACTAAAAATCGCCAAATTTTTTATCCTACCGGAATAATAGACAATGGATGCTTGCACTCGGAGCTGTACACTTTTTTAGGGAAAAGTATTTCTAACAGCATAGAGTGCGGGCTGTTGTTTCATTATTGGTAGGATAGGCGTTTGGCGATGCCTTAGTCATCAGTAATAGACAACGAACCCGTACTTTTTTGTGTTTTTATGTAGACACGGTTTAGTTGTGAGTAAATGCGTATGAGTTTGAACTATTATTTTATTATTATTTTATTAACAACTAAATTTATTGATATATGAGAACACGTATTTTTACTTTATTGTTTGCGTTTCTGGCAATGATGCCGAGCGTAGGTTGGGGGCAAAGTGTTTGGGATGGAAGTATAGCCACACAGTTTTCAGGAGGAACAGGTACGGAAAAAGATCCGTATCAAATCAGTAATGGAGGGGAGTTAGCTTATTTGGCACAACTGGTAAATGAAAATAATTCTGAGTACAGCTCTGCTTATTATATATTGACGGAAGATATTGTATTGAATAGTGGGGAGTGTGAGGATTGGGAAAACTCTGCGCCTGCACATGAATGGACCCCAATAGGGTATTACAACAATAATCAATCAGCTTCTTTCAAAGGTTCTTTTGATGGCAATGGTAAAACCATCAGTGGCATGTATATTGATGGAGAAGATAAAAGTTCTTTGGGATTGTTTGGATATTGCTACAAAACAGACAATTCCCCTAAATCTATAAAAAATATACAGATAGAAAATAGTTACCTAAAAGGTGGAATATCTAACACTCATATAGGTGGAGTAGTTGCATATATGGCAGGAAGTAACTATAGTTATACAATCTCTAACTGCAGTATGAATGGCATTATCAAAGCATCAGTGGACAATGAAGTTAGTCCTATGGAATATTATGTTAGCGGCATATGCGGAAGTGGCTATATAGGACTGACTGGTGAAATTATATCTTGTCATAATAATGCAGATATAACGGTTTCTTTGAAGAATTTGAATACTATAGCAGGAAATGCATGGCAATCAAACTACTCGATAAATGGAATAGGGGTTGTTGGTGAAATATCACATTCTTATAATACGGGAGATATAAATGTAACCGTGAATAAAGTTGTAACTAACATGACTTCACAAAAAATATTTGGAGTAAATGTGAGCGGAATAGGAACTTCTTCAGAAATCGTATCTTGTTATAATCTCGGTGATATAACTGTATCTGGAGGTGATAGTGAGAATGCAAATGAAGCTATCATTAGTGTAGGCGGAATAAGTGCTACTGCTACTAATAGTGGACTGTCAAGTACAACTATCCAATATTGTTATAATAAAGGGGATATAAATTCGACTGTAAAAAATGGTGGAACTATTAGTGAACTCACGGTATCAGTAGGAAGTTTAGTTGGTAATGTTTATAATCCGGATAATGAGGATATATTTACAAAGAACTGCTATATAGCAAAAGAGGGGGTAAGTGCTATTGGTAGTGGTGTAGAAGAAGAAAATGTTGAATTAATAAAAGTGCAAGAATCTGATTTTACAAATGGGTGTGTTGCTTGTTTATTAAGAGACGGAGGATATGGACAAAATTTAGACAATAGTGGAAGTCTCCCTTTCTTTACAAATGCTGAAGAAAATAAAGTTTATAGTCTGACATTAAAAGATTCCAAAGACGATTCTGATCCTAAAGTCATTTATGCGAATTCCGGAGAAAGTATAAAGTTGATGGATGATACTGAATTTGGAAATATAGAAGAAGGAAAATCTTTAGTTGGAAAAACAGAAAAAGGAAAAGCAATGTCTTTAGGACAAAACCTTGAAAGTTTAGATAGGGATTTAGTTCTTGTACTTGAAGAAACGAGTGATACTTATTATGCTATTAAAGTGCAAGAAACGGATGGCGTAACAATTATACGGGATGCAAACTTTGCAAAAGAAAACGAAACGGTTAAAATAACGACCGAAATAGCGGAAGATTATGCTCTTGCAAAGGATAATTTGAAAGTAACAAAAAATACAGGTGAAGCAGTAACTACAACTCCCGTAGAAGGAGAAGAAAATACTTATACTTTTCCTATGCCAGCGAGTGATGTAACAGTAGAGGCATTAGCAACATCAACTCTGAGACCCTATACGATAAGTCTTAGAATAAAATATCGAGATTATGATAAGAGAGCAAAAATTGAAGCGTCTCAAACAACTGCAAATGCAGGAGATAAAATCGCATTAACTGTAACATTGCCTCACGATCAATTACCTCATAAGATTATAAGTTTTGAAATGGAAGGTATTAATCCGTCAGACCTTGAAAACACAAATGAAGAAAAGGGATATTATTTAATTGATGAAGATGTTTTTACTTATGAGTTTACGATGCCCGCAGAGAATGTTAGTATTTATGCGTTTGGAGATAGATGTGTTGGCTTCGAAATTGAAAGTGATGGAAATGGATGGTTGGAAATGGTAACACAGACCGCACATGAAACAGAAGAGGTTGTAAGCATAAGAGGTTCTGTGGAAAGTAATAAAAATACATTCTATGGTTGGGGTTCAGAAGGAGAACTTGTAACACTTCGCATTCATCCAAACTCGGGATATGAAGTAAATGAAATTTCTTTGCATAATTATTTTTACGAATACGATGATGTCGAAGATATTTGGAATCTTCCTGATGAATGGAAAGAAATTGTGAAAGTAACAGGAGAAGGCAATACCTATACCTTTAATGTTCCTTCTGGGAGAAAGTTTTCAGCTGTCTATGGGACCATTACTTTCAAAGAAATTGTAACAGAAGAACCCACCGACCCAGACGAAGGGGATGAAGGCGACGACATTCACCATCCGCAGCGCCCCATCAAATACTATAATATCTATGTAGACACTATCTGTCCCGGTCTCGAAGTGGAAACCAGCAAGGATGTGGTGGCCGAGGGACATCAGGTGAGTGCTTACCTCTCGATTCAGGCCGAGTGCGACACGACGGGGATGCGTTTCGAGTATAAGCGTGGCTTGTTCGGTTATTGGCAGGATTTGAAGGATTTGGAGGGCGTCCAGCCGGGCGAGTACATCATTAAGAATATCTATACGGACATCTATATCCGCGCCCTCGACGCGACGTTGCCCGAAGAGGAACCGACTGGCATCGACGACCTCGAAGGCATCCGAGCCTATGCAAAGGAGGGCAGCATCTATGTTTACACACCGAACCGCGAGGAGGTAATGATTATCAGCATATCCGGTGCCATCCTCAAGCATGAAGAGCAGGTTGGTTGGCAATCTTACGCCGTAAACCGCGGCATCTACATCGTCCGCGTAGGCGACAAAGTGTTTAAGCTGAAGAATTAACCAGACGGTGAAACCGTCCAACCATGCTTAACCGCGGGTGACGCGCCAGCGTTACCTGCGGTAGCCGATGTCCCCACGATCCCGACCCCAGCGGGGTCGAATCTCCTGTAGCTGCGGGTCGGAGCGGAGCGAGGCCTGCAGTAGTTTATACGCCACGAAATGGATGTCCACGATACGCCGCAGGCCTCGCCGATGGCTTCGACCTACGGCTACCTGAGGATTGGACCTCTTTCGAGGCCCATTTTTTGGGGGAATTGGAGCTTTTTCATGCTGTAAAGTATGTTCGCCGAGCGAGATGACAGCTTGAAAAACGTGGGAAATGCCGTTGCGTATAGCAAAAACACTTCTCACGTGATTGGAAGCCCATTGTGTGGACGCAATTCCATTTCCCACGTGATTGGAAGCCCATTGCGTGGACGCAATTCCATTTCCCACGCGATTGGAAGCCCATTGTGTGGACGCAATTCCATTTTCAACGTGATTAGAAGCCCATTGCGTGGACGCAATTCCATTTCCCACGCGATTGGATGCCCATTGCGCGGACGCAATGGCATTTCCCACGTTTTTGAAGGTCAAATCCTTTAATAAAATCTAAAAATAGAACCAAAAGGAAGGTGTTCAGCTGAAAATACTTATCTTCGAAACCGATAACTATTTTGTATAATTAAAAGCATTAATATTATGGGAACAATCACAAAGATCAAAGATTTTTATTCGGATAGGTTGAACAACTATGAGTATGCCTATTTTATCACCGAATTTCTTTCCTTAGTAAAAGCTACTACGGCGGAAAAACTGCATGTCGCTTCCAGCGTGGTCGATAAATTGGCAGCGGATACGGCTCTGTTTACGGACTTCACGCAGCAGACCCGCATCTCGGACGAAACCGCGAAAATAGCGGATGTTGACAAACAAACGGACGATTTGATTGTCGCGATTTTCGATACGGTACGGAGCAACAAAAAATCCCCGTTAGCCGCACGGAAAACGGCCGCAACAGAACTTTATAATGTGTTGAAGCCTTATACGGGATGTTACCAATTGGCACAACGGCAAGAGGTACAAGCTGTTCGTGGCATGTTGACGGATTTGGCGAAAGAGAAGGCAGCGGCTCATGTAGCGACGCTGGGACTGGACGACTTGGTCGAAGCATTGACGGAAAGTGTGGAACAATATGCCGCGTTGCTGACGCAGCGGGAAGAGGGCAAGGCCGAAAACGTGGGGATGTCGAAGAAGGTTCGCGCCTCGCTGGTGGAGCAATACGACTACATTACGACCGTCGCATTTGCTTTCAGCGTGGCCGAGCCGTCGGAGGAATTGGATAATTTTATCCAGAAAACCAACCTGTTAATAGACAGTGCGAAAAAGGCCTACAATTTGCGGACGGGCACGAAGGGCGGAAAGGAAGAAGACCCGACTGTCTCCAATCCGGAAGAGC
>NZ_NFJB01000067.1 GCF_002159645.1 Parabacteroides sp. An277
TAAAATCAAACTATTCAGAGCAAACCTCAGAGGGGTTGCAGACAAGAAGTTCTTCTTATTCCGTATTGCAAAACTATATGCATATCCCCACTAAATTTCTACTGAGCCCGAACAAGCTCCACCAACACTTTTCTTTCATAATCATTCTTTTTTGATGTTTATAAAGTCAAACGTACCCAAGGTGGGAATCGTATGTACAGACTTTATTTTAACATTTAGCGAGGATTAATAAAAAAGCACCTACCGGATAAACCTATAGATGCTTAGAAAGGAGATGTGGGCGTTGAGGGATTCGAACCCCCGACCCTCTGCTTGTAAGGCAGATGCTCTGAACCAGCTGAGCTAAACGCCCGATAAAGAAAACCAATTGATATTGAAGTGGGCGTTGAGGGATTCGAACCCCCGACCCTCTGCTTGTAAGGCAGATGCTCTGAACCAGCTGAGCTAAACGCCCGATAAAGGAAAACCAATTGATATTGAAAAGTGGGCGTTGAGGGATTCGAACCCCCGACCCTCTGCTTGTAAGGCAGATGCTCTGAACCAGCTGAGCTAAACGCCCTTTTCAATCTTCCAAGATGTTAGTTATAAGCCTTATCTCTTTAAGACGGTGCAAAGGTACTGCTTTTTTTTTACTCTCCAAATTTTTTTTCAGGAAAAATGAAAAAAAATCGTCACAACCGTGGTTTTTCCCGAGAAATACACTACCTTTGCAACTCCACATATTATATAATGTAGAAAAGTAGAAAACAGATGATACTATCGACACTGACTGCTATCTCGCCTATAGATGGGCGTTATTGGAGCAAAGCTGAGAATTTGGCTGCATACTTTTCGGAATTTGCGCTAATTCGATACCGAGTTCGCGTGGAAATCGAATATTTAATAGCCCTCTCAGAGTATCTCCCGCAACTAAGCGAACTTAATACCAACGATGTAAAAGCTTGGTTACGCCAAGTATATCTGAATTTTTCAGAAGAAGATGCGTTGCGCGTAAAAGAGATTGAAAAGGTTACGAACCACGATGTCAAAGCGGTTGAGTATTTTATCAAAGAAAAAACAGACCATTTCCTTGCAGAGAAATACCATGAGTTTATCCATTTCGGACTCACCTCGCAAGACATCAACAACACCGCGATTCCTTTATCCTTAAAGGAAGCACTGGAAGAGGTATACTACCCCGGATTAGAAGAAGTAATCCGTTTGCTTGAACACGATGCCAATGAATGGATGAACATCCCGATGTTAGCCAAGACACATGGGCAACCTGCCTCGCCTACTCGGTTGGGTAAAGAGATTATGGTGTTCGTCTATCGCCTGAAGGAGCAATTGGCTTTACTGAAAACCGTACCTATTTCAGCTAAGTTTGGTGGGGCAACCGGTAATTTCAATGCACACCACGTGGCTTATCCGGAATACGATTGGAAAGCTTTCGGAAACCGGTTTGTAAACGAAGTATTGGGGTTAAAACGAGAAGAATGGACAACACAAATCTCGAACTACGACAACTTGGGTGCATTGTTTGACGCCATGAAGCGTATCAATACCATCCTGATTGATTTGAACCGTGACTTTTGGCAATATATTTCGATGGAATATTTCAAGCAAAAGATTAAAGCGGGCGAAGTGGGTTCATCGGCCATGCCACATAAAGTGAATCCTATCGACTTCGAAAATGCAGAAGGAAACTTAGGCATTGCCAATGCTTTCTTGGAACACTTATCACGCAAACTGCCCATATCGCGCCTGCAACGCGACTTGACGGATTCCACCGTGATTCGAAACGTCGGTGTCCCGATGGCTCACATAGAGATAGCATTCAAAAGTCTTTTGAAAGGGCTTGGAAAACTTCTCTTGAACGAATCAGCATTGTACGCCGATTTGGATAAATGCTGGGCTGTAGTAGCAGAAGGAATCCAAACTATCTTACGCCGCGAAGGATATCCGAAGCCATACGAAGCCTTGAAAGCGCTTACCCGTACGAATGCGGGCATCACCGAGCAGTCCATTAGGGAATTTATTGACACTTTACAAGTCAGTGATGCGGTAAAAGCCGAATTGAAAGCGATTACACCGCATAATTATACCGGTATGTGAAAACAAATATAGTTATAATCCAATCGGAAAATAGTTATAATTCAAACGAAAATAAATTATAATCAAACAGAGAGAAACAACAAAGGTAGCCGGGAGGTTACCAAGTATAAATCTTTAACACAAAACAATATGAATATCGAAGAAAAAGATGAAGCTCAACAACAGCCTTCACGCCCTAAGAACGTGATACCAAGTATCAGCAAGGAGAACGCGCAGGACGACGTAAGAAAACCTTACAACGCAGGTTATCGGCCGGAAGGAAATTACGAACGGAGACCTTACAACCGTCAAGGACAAAATGAACGCGGGAATTATCGTCCATACGGTAATCGCCCGGCTTATAATGATTATGGAAACGGGCAAAATTACCAGCCCAGATATGACAATCGTGGCGAACGACCCAATTACGGAAATAACCGTCCATACAATAACCGAGGCAACTACAACCCCAACCAAGGAGGATATGGTAATCGTCCGTATGGCAATCGTCCGGCATATGGTAATGAACCACAACGCCCATACAATCGTCCGGCATACAACCAAGGTCCTATTGCCAGTGCTACGCCAAACGGTCCAGTGGAAGGTGGCGTAGTCAAGAAAAGAAGACCACGGGTAGGCGAAAACCGTATTCCGGCTTCTTACGATATGGAAATGCAACGCGGAGGAAATCGCCCATACAATAATAATTATGGAAACAATCCGCGCGGAGGTAACGGACGCTATAATAATAACCACCCCAACAATAACCGTCGTCCGAACAATAATCGTAAACAAGGCAATTACAACCCCAATGCCAAGTATAGCCATCAGAAGCAACTGAAGTATAAGGAAGTACTGGCAGATCCGAACGAACCGATTCGTTTGAACAAATACCTTGCCAATGCAGGTGTATGCTCACGCCGGGAAGCCGATGAATTTATCCAGAAAGGTTGCGTAAAGGTTAACGATGTAGTTATTACAGAATTGGGTACGAAGATTACACGTTCAGACAAGGTAACGTTCAACGATAAGCCCGTACAAATCGAAAGTAAGGTATACATCGTTTTGAACAAACCTAAGAATTGCGTAACGACTTCTGACGATCCGCAAGAACGTTTGACCGTAATGGATTTGGTAAAGAACGCATGTACGGAACGAATCTATCCGGTAGGCCGTCTGGACCGCAACACGACAGGCGTCTTATTGTTAACGAATGATGGTGATTTAGCTTCCAAACTGACGCATCCTTCCTTCAAGAAGAAAAAAATCTACCACGTATGGTTGGATAAGGAAGTGGCTGTAGAAGATATGGAAAAGATTGCCAATGGCTTAGAATTAGAAGACGGAGAAATCCATGCTGATGCCATTAGCTATGCCAACGAAACGGACAAGAAGCAGGTAGGTATCGAAATCCATTCGGGACGCAACCGCATCGTCCGTCGTATTTTCGAATCATTAGGTTATCACGTAACCAAGCTCGACCGTGTGTACTTCGCTGGGTTGACGAAGAAGAACCTGGGACGCGGTAAGTGGCGTTATCTCAACGAAAGAGAAGTCAATGCCTTGCGCATGGGAGCGTTTGAATAATTCGTAATCAAATTACAATGGAAACGATACAAAGAACAAAAATTGTAGACGTACTGAAGAGTACGGCTTATGGTTCGACTGTAAATGTGAAAGGATGGGTGCGCACGCGCCGTGGAAGCAAACAAGTCAGCTTCATCGCTTTGAACGATGGGACAACTATCCACAACGTGCAAATCGTGGTCGACACCGCGCTCTTCGGTGAAGATTTTCTCAAACCCATTACTACGGGAGCCAGCTTGAGCGTCAACGGCGTGCTGGTTCAGTCTCAAGGAAAAGGCCAAAGCGTGGAGATTCAGGCTCAAGAGATTGAAATCTACGGTACGGCCGACCCTGCTACTTATCCGCTCCAAAAGAAGGGACACTCGATGGAGTTCTTGCGCGAAATCGCCCACCTGCGTCTGCGCACGAATACGTTCGGGGCGGTGTTCCGCATCCGTCATAATATGGCGTATGCCATCCACAAGTTCTTCCACGACCGCGGGTTCTTCTATTTCCATACGCCCATTATCACAGCTTCGGATTGCGAGGGCGCCGGACAGATGTTCCAGGTCACGACCAAGAACCTCTACAACCTGAAGAAAGACGAGAACGGGTCGATTATCTACGACGATGACTTCTTTGGGAAGCAGACAAGCCTGACCGTATCCGGACAGCTGGAGGGAGAACTGGCTGCCACAGCCTTAGGGCAGATTTATACGTTCGGGCCGACGTTTCGAGCTGAGAACTCAAATACGCCGCGCCACCTGGCTGAATTTTGGATGATAGAACCGGAGGTAGCTTTCAACGACATCAACGACAATATGGACCTCGCCGAGGAGTTTATCAAGTATTGCGTGCAGTGGGCGTTGGATAACTGCCTGGACGACATCCAGTTCCTCAACGATATGTTCGACAAGGAACTGATAGCCCGTCTCCAGGGCGTCCTCAAGGAGAAGTTCATCCGCCTGGCTTATTCCGACGGTATCCGCATCTTGGAGGAGGCAGTTGCGAAGGGGCACCAGTTCGAGTTCCCGGTTTATTGGGGCGTCGACTTGGCGTCTGAGCATGAACGCTTCCTGGTGGAGAACCATTTCAAGTGCCCGGTTATCCTGACGGACTACCCGAAGGAGATTAAGGCCTTCTATATGAAGCAGAACGAAGATGGTAAGACGGTTCGCGCTATGGACGTGCTCTTCCCGAAAATCGGCGAGATCATCGGCGGCTCGGAGCGCGAGGCAGACTACGACAAACTATACAGCCGTATCCAAGAGCTGCATATCCCGATGAAAGATATGTGGTGGTATCTCGACACCCGCCGCTTTGGTACGGTGCCGCATTCGGGCTTCGGGTTGGGATTCGAACGGTTGCTGCTGTTCGTCACGGGCATGGCCAATATCCGCGATGTCATCCCCTTCCCGCGTACACCCAAGAACGCGGAGTTCTAAAGACTGATTCTCATTCATTCATACAAAGCCTTGTAGTCCCACGGATTGCAGGGCTTTTCTTTTACCGCGCCATCGGGTGTCCCTCGCGCCATCGGATAGCCGCTTCAACTTCTCCGACCTATAGATTCCATGGCTCTATCAGATAATAAATATTACCCAGTTGGGTAATATTTGCTACCCAGTTGGATAGTGTTTGCTACACAACTGTGTAGTGTTTGCTACACAACTGTGTAGTATTTGCTACCCGACCGGGGAGTTCGCGCTATCCGACCAGGGAGTTTCCGCTACCCGACTGGGGAGTTTCAGCTACCCGCCCGGGGAGTTTCAGCTACCCGCCCAGGGAGTTTCCGCTACCCGACCGGGGAGTTTCAGCTACCCGCCCGGGGAGTTTCAGCTACCCGCCCAGGGAGTTTCCGCTACCCGCCCGGGGAG
>NZ_NFJB01000068.1 GCF_002159645.1 Parabacteroides sp. An277
GGGAGTACAATACCGGCAAGTATGTTCAAATAATCGTTTTCCATACTGCAAAATAAAGGTTTGTTCTTCATGCTAACAAATTTATCCCCTCTGAAAATCTACTGAGCCAAAATTTGGGGGCGGAAGGAGCCGAGGCATGAAAAAAGAGGTGTGCCATATACCCATTACGGCACACCCTCTTCGTTTTCCTATACCCTGTTTTTATTCGCCCTTCAACCATTTCTTTCCCGCTTTCGATTTCATCCAAATAATGATACCCGCGCAGACAAGGCAGATGAGGGAATAGAGGATAATCATCGGGGTCCAATCTACTTTCAAGGGTTCCATACGCTTATTGTTTTAAAAAGGTTCCACCAATAAAAGCCAATCCATACGTAGCAATGCCACCTATCATAGCCAATGCCAAATAACCGAGTTTGTTTTGCTCGGAAATCACAGCAAATACACCTCCGACGACCAACGTTGTGAATACAATCTTCGACAAATCGTAGAAGTACTTGCCGAGCGTCTCGAGCTCCATCCTTCGGTTTTCATAAGCCGAAATCCGTTCTTTTCTTGTTTTGTAAATTCTTCCATATCTCTAAAGTTTAATTTCCCGCAAAGTTAGGCGTTTCCCTTCAGCGAACCAACGTTTGGTCAAAAAATTTGGGGGCGGAAGGAGCCGTGGCATGAAAAAAGCCCCTCCGGGTTGGGGAGGGGCTTTCCTTGTAGGAGATAATAAATTTATTCCACTACGTCTGCTACCGGCTGCGGTTGCGGAGCTGACGGGTTGTTGTCGCTCTCTTCCAACATCGGGTTAGACATAATTTCGTTTTCAGGAATACGCCAGAGGAGGATGTCCGAACCTGCCGGGATGTTGAATACCATCGGTGCGTTCGGGAATCCGGCGCCGCGGCGATCTACCGGTTTGTTGAGGCGCATGATGTCGAACCAAATCAAACCTTCGCCCCAGAGTTCGATACGACGCTGGCGGTAAACTTCTTCTTGGATGTCGGTCGCCGACGATCCATTGAAGCTATACTGCGGGTCGCGGTAGGTAGAGACGAAATCGCGTAGCGTGTTGTTACCCGCGCCCACGTTTCCGCTCATAGCTTCCGCTTCGGCCTTGATAAGGTACATCTCTTCGATACGCATGAGCGGCATATCGTTTGCATTCGTAGATTGTCCTACGACGCCATTGTACGGTGCGAATTTCACCTGCGTATACGGACCGTAATAATAACTGATCCATTCCTTTTCCTCAGCCGAAGAAACGATCGGCGATTCGCTGTTTTCATCGAGCCACCAATGTTTACGAACATCTGTATCTGAAATCGTATTATACAATGCGCGGTTGATTTGCTTACCCAACGAGAAGTTTGCATATCCGTAGTTCATTGAACCCATGTGCGAAATCCAGTTGACGATACCAGACGATACGACATCATCCGTTTCGTCTACGTTGATACCCCACATCCAATTTGTTTCGCTCAAATCGCTGAATACTTTGCTGGTGCACAAATCCAGGCTCAACGTCTCGATGCTGACCGGACTGCCCGTGAAGGAAGCAATCGCTTGGTCGGCATCCTGTGCCGCTTCTGCCCAATTTTGCATCGTGAGGTTCATACGAGCACGCAAGCCATAAGCAACCGCCGCATTGATGTAACGTTTGTCGGCATTCGTTTCTCCGGCTTCCTCGGCAGCCGTCAACAACTCAATCGCTTGGTCCAAGTCTGTTTTGATTTGGTCGTACACTTCCTGTACCGTAGCGCGGCCGATACCGTTTTGTGCCGCCTCTTCCGAGTTCTCGTTTGTAATCAACGGAACGCACGGCGAAGTCTCATGGCCTACATAATTAAATTGATAAAGCTGTGCCAACACATGATAACAGAAAGCACGAGCCGCCAAGGCTTGTCCCAAGAACTTTTTCGAGGCCGATTCTTCCGTAGCCGGATCGATGGTTGCAATCACGTTGTTAGCTGCATAGATAATGCTATACAAGTCGTTCCATACCATCTGGCATTCGTTCGACGAATACGAACGGTCTGTATAATCCAAGCTGGAACCTGCCCAGTTATAACCGTTGTTATCACTCACCACGTCCATACCGTTAGCATCCATTGCCAGCATGATGGTCGGATATCCGAAGTCGTTGTGGCGTTCTGCACCTAATGCTCCCGAGTTCGGCATATATTGGCTAAAGAGCGCGAAGATGGCATTGACGCCGGCCTCGGCGCGGTCCGGATTCAATTCGGCTACCTCTTCCTTCTGTTGGGAAGTAACGGTTCCGCCTTCCGGATAAGTATCAATTTCCTGGCAACCTGTCCAAGCAAGCGTTGATACCAAACATGAAGCTAAAATATATTTTGTTTTCATTGTTCTATATCTATATTTACAGTTTAAAATGTTAAGTTAATACCTCCTGAGATAGTACGAATCGGAGAATAAAGCGCTGTCGTAGATTCTGTATAACTCTGGCGCGGATCCAATCCTTTGCGTGCAGAGATAACGCCTACGTTGTCTGCTACGAAATAGAGACGCAGTTTTTCGATTTGGAATTTCTTCGTCCAAGAGGTAGGCAAAGTATAACCAAAGGTGATGTTGTTTACGCTCAAATAATTCGAACTGGTCAGGAAGCGTGTGCTTCTTTGGGTATAGGCTTGCATGACATTCTGGTCGTTCGAATTCAAGTAAGGCACGTCTGTATTGCGATTGTCCGGTGTCCAAGCCTTCAAGATATCTTTATGCCAGTTATCACCACTACCTTGGTTACGCATCAAACGGGAATATCCGGAATCATAGATTTGTCCGCCCAACTGATAAGAGAACTGGATAGACGCGTCGAAACCGAAGAACGTCGCGCTCGTACCAAAACCACCATAAACCGTCGGCATCAAATCGTCGGTAGCTACCTTATAGTTTTCGGCGATGGCAACTTCCGGAGTCGTGATGCGGTTTCCGTTTTCGTCTTCAGCCCAGAAGAGTGCCTGACCGGTTTCCGGGTCGACGCCGGCATAATCCAACATATACAAGCGGTACATGGATTCGCCTTCTTCATAGATACGTGCGCCATCAATCATCTTACCGTTCAACTCCGGAGCCAATTCGTTGATTTTATTTTTTACGAATGTAGCATTCAGGTTTACATCCCATGTTACGTTTTGCGTATTCATGATGTTATAGTTCAAGTCGATTTCCAAACCGGAGTTCGTCATCGAACCGATATTCATCGGAATATAGGTATAACCTAAACTACCTGCCACAGGCTTGTTATACAACATATCGTTGGATTTACGTCCGAAGTACTCGATAGAACCACCCAGCTTGTTATCAAACATGGCGAAATCGAAACCTACGTTATAAGAAGTAGATGTTTCCCATGTGATATCCGGATTACCTTTATAACTCAACGCGCCATCCGAGAAGATACCGTTCGCACCCGTCATGTTGAATTGATCGAGGTATGGATAGTAGTTCTTCTCGAAATAAACTTGGTCGTAAAGGATATCGTCGTTACCCTGCTGGCCAAACGAGGCTTTCAATTTCAACATGTTCAACCACGTTACATCCTTCATGAAATCTTCTTTTGTAATCATCCAAGCTGCACTAGCCGACCAGAAGTCTCCCCAACGATGTTCTGGAGCAAAACGCGAAGAGGCATCGCGGCGGTAGGATACGTTTGCAAAGTAAGTATCTTCATATGAATAGTTGATACGGCCGAAATAACCACGTGTCGCATACGTATTGCGGCGACCACTGTTTTGCTTCGTATCGATGGCATTGCTCAAATAGTAGCTTTCCGGATTATAGAGATTCTGGGCAGAACCTGTCAATTCCGTATATTCATAATTGTAACCATCATAACCTACCGTAATATCGAAATGATTCTTATCGTTTACCGTAAATTGGTAGTTCCCTACATATTGCTGGTCGAAACCGAATGAACGCATATGTGATTGGTAAGCCGTACCGCCGTAAGCCGCCGATTGTCCCATATAGGCATTACCCAAGATATTATAACGTGTATTATCGATGCTCGTACCAAAACGCGCACTCAGGGTCAAGCCTTTAATCGGTGTCAATTCCGCAAACCAGTTGGCATTGAAGATATCCATCAGGTATTCTTCTTTGTTATAAAGCAAATCTCCGGCTGGATTGGCAATAGACATAAACGAACGGCTCTGGTTCGTGCTTACACCGTCACCATAATCATATACGACGCGTCCATTATTAGTCATAATGTTTCCATTGGCATCGCGTACATACAACGGATAAACCGGCGCGATAAAGTTGGCAACCATGAAGGCATTACCTGAAGAAGCCGTGGCATTTCCGTCCTGATCGCCCGGATAACGGCTGTTTGTATTGACATAACCGAAGTTACCGCCAATCTTCAACCAATCCGTCACTTTGTAATCACCATTGATACGGCCGCTGAAACGACGGAACCCGGAACCATCGATGATACCTTGGTCATCCAAATATCCAAATGAGAAATAGAGTGAAGATTTATCATTTCCACCTGAAACGCTTAAATTATATTCTTGGCGTAACTTATTTTTAAACATTTCATCAGACCAGTTATCCGGCGTATAATAATAGGTACCGTCTGAATAACCTAAACGTGCGTTCGGGTTCATCGTACCGTCCATATTGAATAAGCCTTCGCCTTCAGGCAACGTATAAATTTGATAACCTATACCACCACTGGCATTCTGGAAGATAGTATTATTTGCGTAGGCATTAGCTGCTGCTGCATCATATCCCATGTTATACAAAGCCGCGTTGTTCAGAGCTTGATACAACAGACCCATATATTGTTCCGTGCTTTCGATTACATCGTAATTCTTTACCGCACGAGAGTTTACACCCCATTTAGCGTCAAAGTTTACGCGCGCTTTACCTTGTTTACCCTTTTTGGTTGTAATCATAATGATACCGTTCGCGCCACGTGCACCATACAATGCAGTAGAAGCAGCATCTTTTAATACGGTCATCGATTCAATATCTTGTGAGTTGATAGAAGACAAATCACCGTCGAAAGGAACACCATCCACTACATACAAAGGTTCTGTTCCCGCGTTGATAGAACCGACACCACGGATACGAACCTTGGCTGATTCACCCGGTTGCCCGTTATTGCTTTGGATTTGTACGCCGGCAACGGCACCCGCCAACGCATTTGTTACGTTCGATACCAAACGTTGTTCAATCTTTTCATTTTTAATGGTGGCTGCTGAACCTGTAAATGAACCCTTCGTAGATGTACCGTAAGCCGTAACAACGACTTCGTCCAACGCCTGAGAGTCGTCTTTTAATGTTACGTGGACTTGCGGCGATACGTTAACTTGCATCGATTCCATTCCCACATAAGAGATTTCCAAATGCTTGTGCTCCTCCGGTACTTCCAATACGAAGTTTCCGTCAAAGTCCGTAACCGTACCGATTGTGGTACCTTTTACGACTACCGAAGCACCGATTA
>NZ_NFJB01000069.1 GCF_002159645.1 Parabacteroides sp. An277
AAAAGCTCCATCGCTCCCGGCAGCCTTTCTAACACCGTTTTCCCGCCTTTTCCGCTCAAAACAGACACCGAGTAGAGCCATTCCTCATCTTTTAGCAAATCTTTGCGCAAACGGGCGCATTTGCCATTAAATGAATAATCCGTTGGCTCCAAATTTTCACTCTCGCGCGCAGTAGTAGAAGTAGAAATATTTTCCTTTTCTTTTCTTTCCTTTTCTTTTCTTTGTGTACTTTTCGCATCCAAAACCCCGGGTTTTTCCGCGCAAATGGATGTTAAAAGCAACTCTTTTTCACCATCTTCTAAGTTGATATTCTTACCTTTAACCATAAAGTACCTTTCTTGTATCGCGCAAGATGTTAAAATATCCTTCCGGTGTAAATTATTGTAGAATAATCCAAATTCGATCATAGAACGGATCATTGTCTTCACACCGCGTTCCGTCAGATTCCATTGTTCTGCCAAATCGAAACAATAGTCGTCCGTCAATTGGATGTAAAAAGAATGACGGTAAATGTCGCATAAGAGCTGCATATACAAAAGAAAACCAGCCTGTTTGTGTCGACGAATCAACCGACGGATCTTTACATCCTGAAATATGTCTGTATCAACCGGAAAATAATCCAGTCCTTTTTTCTTGGGTCTTGCCATATTCTTCGTTTCTTTAATGATTATTTCTTAAATTAATCTTTCATAAAGCAGGACGGTAAAGCCGTCCAACTATGCTTAACCGTCTGGTGGCGCGAAGCGGCACCTGCGGTATCAAAGTCCTGTCCCTAAGCGACCTCGAAGGGGTCGAACCTCCTGTCGTTTACCTTGTTCGACCCCGTTGGGGTCGGGATTGTGGGTATCGTTCTTACCGAAGGTGACGCTTCGCATCACCTGCGGTATCAAAGTCTTGTCCCTGAGCGAACTCGAAGGGGGTCGAACCTCCTGGTGTTCACCTTGTTCGACCCCGCTGGGGTCGGGATTGTGGGTATCGTTCTTACCGAAGGTGACGCTTCGCATCACCCTCGGTTAAGCATGGTTGAACCTCTTCGAGGTTCGACCGCAACGCCCTGAGATGCTTTGGTTTTGCTCGAGTGACGCGGGGTGCTCAGAGATGCTTCGACTTCGCTCAGCAAGACGTGGACGGTGAAACCGTCCAACGATGCTTAACCGTCTGGTGGCGCGAAGCGGCACCTGCGGTATCAACGCTCTGTTCCTGAACGACCTCGAAGGGGTCGAACCTCCTGGTGTTCACCTTGTTCGACCCCACTGGGGTCGAGATGGCGTGGAATCGTTCTTGCCGAAGGTGAAGCTTCGCATCACCCTCGGTTAAGCATGGTTGAACCTCTTCGAGGTTCGACCGCAACACCTTGAGATGCTTTGGTTTTGCTCGAGTGACGCGAGGGTATTTAGAGATACTTCGATTTCGATCGGTGCGACGCAGGACGGTGAAGCCGTCCAACGATGCTTAACCGTCTGGTGGCGCGAAGCGGCACCTGCGGTATCAATCTCCTGTTCCTGAGCGACCTCGAAGGGGTCGAACTTCTCTGTGTTCACCTTGTAAATCTGCAGTCATCTGTCGAATCTGTGCCGTCTGTGTGCCATAATACCATCCATAATATTATCAATTTACTGCAAACGACTGCGAATTGCCCGTACAATCAACTGCAACGTCTGCACCTTCAGTAGCTCCGTCGGAATGGTGCGGATGACGAGCCAACCGCACGCCGCCGCTTCATTGTATTTCTCCAGGTCGCGACGCCAACCCTCTTCGCGAAAGTGGCGGCCACCGTTCCAGATGCCGCCCTCCACCTCGATGGCGACGCGCGCCGCGGGGACGGCAAAGTCGAACCGCCATTCGCGCGTCGGATGGAAACGATATTCCGGAACCGTTTCTAATCCTGTATATTTCAGGATTGCACGTTCAAGCAGGGAGATCGTTGGGGCCATCGGTCAGGAATTTAATTGCCTCGCGTTCGGTGTCGAACCTCTCCACGAAAAACTCGCGCGTGCGGTTGTCGAACGCAATCCATTGCTCACTGTTTGTATCGTAAAAATATCCATGTTCGCGGGGCAGGCGCGTGCGGTAATTCCGGGCGTTCCGCCAGCCTTCTACCAAATCAAAGAACACCTTTGCGGCTGCTTCGTATTGTAAGCCGCAATCTATTTTATATAATTTATGATTCATTTTGTAGGTATTAAAGCACGCAGACGTCGCAGACTAAAGCGCAGATTTACGCAGATTTTTTATTGGGCTGACGCGACCGCTTTTATCTTCCTTAAAAAGAAAATCTGCGGTCCTCTGCGCCTGTCTGCGTCCTCTGCGTGCAGTTGTTTTACATCATTTTACTTCACGCCGCAAACTGTATAAACATTTCACATCCAAATCGTTTGCCTTCGTGGATATACTTCAACGCCTCCGCCTCGCAGCAGGCGAGGTCGTCCAGGAGCCGGTCCATGTACGGATAATCCTCGGCACCGAGATGCACGCGGACGGCGAAGTTCAGCCTGCACACCCGCTCGCTACGAATGGCGGCATAGATGGTCAGCAACTCGGCGTCGCCACTCGGTTGGCGGTAATAGCCCTCGACTATCAAATTAGGAATTTCGGCTCCAACCAATTGTTCTACATGAAATATCAATCCATGCATTATATACATAAATTCTTCATGTATAGGATCTTCATTTCGATAAACAGCCTGATAGGCATCGTTATTCTCCGGGTTGTATACATTGATAATGGCTTTCAATTTGTTATCACGCACGGAAATCTGCATGAATTGATTTTCCGTCTTTTCTTCCTTTTTGTTCCCGATTTTAATTGTCAAATTTTTATTCATACTTTACGCTACTTTAGGTTCCTCCATATAATTTACAAACTCATTGTGAATAAATATACCTTTGGCCGCCTGCTTCTTCGCATACATCAGCATGGGATGGAAGATGCGGTCGAGGTCGTCGGCGGAGAGGTTTTGCCCTACGTTCTCCCACCAGAACTTGAAGAGTTCGACGTAGCCTTCGGGCGACGCGGGGCGCGGAATTAGCTCTACTTCAACCGTTTGCTGCGAGAGCGAACGAATACCTTCGGCATATCGCTCCTCGGCGCGACTGAGGGCGGCCGCGCGCTGCGCCTCGTTCCAACCCTTGCGCGATTCGACCCGCTTCTGCGAGCGCACCAAGTTCTCTTCCAGCTGCTTGCGTGTCGTTTCCGCCGCGGCGCGTTTCGACTTCAAATAGGCCGTCAGTGCGCGGTGACACCGATGCGCGGGCGACGCTTCCTTCTTCGGGTCGATCGCGTTCTCGAGCGCCGTAAATTGCGCGCATACAGCCCGTAAGCGGTCGGTGAAGGGCTTTCGCGTCGCCATCATCTGTTGCACTTCGCTCGCCGCGCGAAACATATACGCACGTACTTCGTCCGCCGCAATCTCGTCCACGCCGTGCGTGTCAATTTGCTTCCAAAGTTGTTCGCCTGCCATTCGGCAATCCAACCCAATCTGTTCATTTCTTACCAATACTTCTTCGATGCCTTTCATGGCCGGCAGCAATACGTTTGGCGTTTCTTTCTTTTTAGTTTGTTTAGCCATCAAAAAAAACTTTTTATTATGAATAATAATTTAGTCAAACCAACTCATCTGATTTGATACTGCAAATGTAAGATATAATTTCAGAACGACCAAATAAAATCAGAAAATAATTTCCTGAAAATCATTTATAAAAATAGTCTCCTATAAAGAATGTAAAACTACCCGAAAGCTCCTACCTTTGTGGTATAGTGGGAAGAATGGTTTAAAAAAAATAGCTAATCAATAAAGCGGTGCATCGTATGCTTGAACACTGCAGGCCTCGCTTCGCTCCGACCCGCAGTTACAGGACGTTGAACCTCTTCGAGGCTCGATAACGTGAAGAGAAACAGCATGACGCGTCGGACGGTGAAACCATCCAACCATGCTTAACCGGCTGGTGGCGCGAAGCGGCACCTGCGGTATCAACACTCTGTCCCTGAGCGACCTCGAAGGGGTCGAACCTCCTGGCATTCACCTTATTCGACCCCGCTGGGGTCGAGATGATAAGGGGTTGTTCTTACCGAAGGTGACGCTTCGCATCACCCTCGGTTAAGCATGGTTGAACCTCTTCGAGGTTTGACCGCAACGCCCTGAGATACTTTGGTTTTGCTCAGCATGACGCGGAGTGCTCAGAGATGCTTCGACTTCGCTCAGCAAGACGTGGACGGTGAAGCCGTCCAACGATGCGTAACCGGCTGGTGACGCGAAGCGGCACCTGCGGTATCAACGCTCTATCCCTAAGCGACCTCGAAGGGGTCGAACCTCCTGGCATTCACCTTATTCGACCCCGCTGGGGTCGGAATGATGTGGAATCGTTCTTGCCGAAGGTGACGCTTCGCATCACCCTCGGTTAAGCATAGTTCAACCTCTTCGAGGTTCGACCGCAACGCCCTGAGATACTTTGGTTTTGCTCAGCATGACGCGGAGTGCTCAGAGATGCTTCGACTTCGCTCAGCAAGACGTGGACGGTGAAACCATCCAACCATGC
>NZ_NFJB01000007.1 GCF_002159645.1 Parabacteroides sp. An277
CGTCGGTAGTCACGGCATTGTCTACCAACCAGGCCTTTAATGCTAATTCCATGATTTCATGTACTTAAGAGTTATACAATAAACGCAAAAAGCCCGTGCACAGAGCTTCCTGCTCCGCACACGGGCCTTTCACGTCGTGAATTATTTGCTTAATGTTTAATGCTTGCTTGCTTGCTTGCTTGCTTGCTTGCTTGCTTGCTTGCTTGCTTGCTTGCTTGCTTGCTTGCTAACATATTATCGCCTTTCACCAAGCGATTCATGGTAAAAGATGTTAACGGACAATATGTTTCGCAAGTACTTGTCATTTTATGCTTTGTTTAATCCATGCCAAAGGTACGACTTGTTTCTTATTTTACAAAACATTCGGAAGCTTTTTACGCCATTATTTTCGCGTCAACCGATAAAAACGGCGGGCAAGCAACAGACCCAATACCGTCAGACTGACAGGAAAGCCGAACCATACGCCTATCGCCCCCCAATCCAGCAGGAAGCCGCACGCATAGCCAATAGGGAGCGCCAAGCCGAAATGGCACACAAAAGCCATCTTCGCCATATAATGTACGTCGGCCAACCCGCGCAGGGCATTGGCGAAAAGGATTTGCAAGCCGTCGCCAAACTGGTAGAGCATGATGGGCCAGCAGAACAGCGCCACCAGGCGCACCACATCGGCCTCGGGCGTGAAGAGATAACCGATTTCAGTCCGGAATGCCAGCAGGAACGTCACAAACAGCAAGGCGCAGGTATTGATGATGACAAATCCGGCCCACGTCGCCCGACGAACTTCCTGCGCGTCACTATTCCCGCTGAAATGGCTCACCCGAATCGAGACAGCCGCGCCAATACCGTAATAGAGCATGAAACCGAGCGTCGTAATCACACCCCCGACCTGATAGGCCGCCAACGCCATGCTGCCAATCCAACCCATCATAATGACGCTCAAGCTGAACGAAGCTGTCTCGACACCCATCTGGAGACCGACGGGCAACCCCAGCCGCACTAGCTTCCGGAGGGAATCCCGCCCCACCTTCGCTGCCCGGAAGCCAGCCCGATAGGCTGCATACTTCCCACAGCGGAAAAATAACCCGGCGAAAACGACCAACGTCAGTACCCGGCTCAATAGCGTAGAAATCCCTGCGCCCGTCAGGCCCAATTCCGGAAATCCGCCATGCCCGTAGATGAGGAAATAATTCCCAATGATATTCAAGACATTCGCCCCCAACATGATACACATCGGCGTGAGTGTATCCGTCGTCCCGTCGCTAAATTGCTTGAACGAATTGAACAGCATCGCGAAGATGACCGAGAAAAGTTGGAGGATATAATACGGTATAATATACGGATAGAGTTCGCGCGGTTGCCCCAAAGCATCCAACTGAAAAAGAAGCCCCAACATGCAAAGGCTCAGCAATACGCCCACTGCGAAGTTGATGCAAAGGCTATTCTTCAGCATCGCGCCCGCTTCCTCCCGTTCGCCAGCGGCAAACAGACGGCCGATGAGGGGTGTCAAGCCGTAGGAGAAACCCATCCCGAAGATAAAGGCCAAATTGAAGAAGTTATTCACAAACGAGGCAGCCGCCAGCTCCGCCGTGCTGTGATGCCCCACCATGATATTGTCCGCAAATCCGACTACAATGATACCCAACTGTCCCAACATAATAGGGACACCCAAGCGGATAGTCTCTTTGTAGTGGTTCATTTCTCTACCACCTTCATCGATTTGATACGGATATTCTTCAGCGGACGATCTTCCGAATTGGTTTCTTCCATCTGAATCTTAAAGACCGCCTTCATGCCGTCTACCACTTCACCAAAGACTGTATACTTTTCGTCCAAATCGGGGCGGCCGCCTTCCAGCATATAAGCCTCGCGCTGTTCGGGCGTGAACTTTTTGCCTTGCTCCTTCTCCATCTTATCTAATTCCATGGAGGTATAGAATTTACCCGTGACAATATAGAATTGCGAAGCCGAGGAGGCGCGTTCCGGATTTACGTCATCGCTCGTCCGCGCCGCGCAAAGGGCTCCCGCTTTATGGAAATGCGTTGGATAGACAATTTCTGCCGGGACGGTATAATCCGGATCGCCGTCGCCCAAGTGTTGTTCTTCTGGGGCATCCTTCGAGTTAATATCTCCCGCCTGAATCATGAATTGCTTAATCACGCGATGGAAAAGCAGGCCATCGTAGAGATGCGATTCCACGTTTTTAAGGAAGTTATCCCGATGTTTTGGCGTATCGTTATACAGTTTCACCTTAATCTTTCCCTTATCCGTATCAATCAATACCAGGGTTTCTTTTTCTTCCTGCGCCTCTTGGGCTTTCACGCCTGCCACCGAAGCAAGCAAAGCCATTGCTATCAGCAAACTTGTCAATAGTCGTCTCATCATCATCTTTCTTTAAATTAAAATTCCGACAGCAAATGTAATGCCTTTTTCTGTTTTTTCCCCTATCTTTGCCCGCAAATCATCTAAATAGAATCGCAATATGTTTTCAGGAATTGTAGAAGAAGCTGCCCGTGTGGTAGCCATTGAACAAGAGAAAGGGAATATTCACCTCACGATGGAATGTTCGTTTACCGATGAATTGAAAATCGACCAGAGCGTGGCGCACAACGGCGTTTGCCTCACGGTCGTCAAGAAAGAAGGTAAGACGTACACCGTGACAGCCGTCCAGGAGACGCTCGAACGTTCGAATTTAGGGAATCTCCGGCCGGGCAGCCTCGTGAACTTGGAGCGTAGCATGCTGATGAACGGTCGCCTCGACGGACATATTGTCCAGGGACACGTAGACCAAACCGCCCGCTGCACCCGCGTGGAAGAGGCCGACGGCAGCTGGTATTACACCTTCGAATATAAGTTCGACCCGGCGATGGCACAGCAAGGTTATCTGACGGTTGAAAAGGGCTCGGTCTGCGTGAACGGGGTCAGTCTCACGGTATGCAACTCCCAGCAGAACAGCTTCCAGGTTGCTATTATTCCTTATACGCACGACCATACAAACTTCTGCGAAATAGAACCGGGGACGGTCGTGAACCTCGAGTTCGACATCGTAGGGAAATACATCAGCAAACTGATGCAATACAAATAACTCGAATGGGAGGCGGTCCGGTAGCGGTCCGCCTCCGTTCGTATCGGGATTTCGCTTAGTGGCAATGCTCGTCGGCACAGCGCGCACCTGCCGATTCGCACTCGACGGTGCTGTGCTGCACATTTTCTTCGCGGAACAACTCCTTCACCGCCCGCTTTACCGTTTCCATTTGTGTAATATCACGGAGCACCACATGGACAGTCGCCGCATTTTCGGTCGTGCTCACCGCCCACACGTGCAAATGGTGCCAACTCTCGATTCCTTCCAGCCCGGCAAGCCGCTGCTTCAAATGCGCCATATCCACGCTCCGGGGGACGGCATCCATCGATAGGCAAAGGCTTTCTTTCAACAAATTCCACGTAGAAAAGAAAATAATCACCACGATAACCCAACTGACGACCGCATCCAGCACAACCCAACCCGTATACATAATCATCAGACCTGACGCTACGACGCCTACCGAGACGAGCGTATCCATCGCCATGTGGAGAAACGCGCCGCGCACGTTCAGGTCTCCCTTTTGCTGCTTCATCAAAAGCCAAGCCGTGAGACCGTTTACCACGATGCCCACGCCCGCCGTCCACGAAATCGCTTCGCCCGAAACCGGCTCCGGATAACGCAATTTATGAATGCTCTCCAGCAAAATCGCCCCAATCGCGACCAACAGGATAATCGCATTGGCCAGCGAAACCAAAATCGTACCCTTCTTATACCCATACGTGAAATGCTCCGTCACCGGCCGCTTGGCCATCTGGAGTGCCATCAGCGAAAGCAGCAGGCTGAAGACGTCGCTCAGGTTGTGGCCTGCGTCGGAGAGCAAGCCGAGCGAGTGATACATAAATCCTACCCCCGCTTCCACGAGGACAAACAGCAGATTCAACGCTATACATATAATAAAGATAGCATTCAGCGAAGCGGGCGCTTCGGGGTGGTGGTGGTGAGGGTGCGAACCTCCATGCGCGTGAATAGATACCATATCTTCTTTTTTTAGCTTTAAACCGGAGGCAAAAGTAACAGGTCTGCGCCAAAACGCCAACCCCCAAGGCGGAATATTTCCCCTCCGCGCCCCTCTTTGCAAACAGGTTGCAATCTGCCTCGCTTTCGCCCCGGCTTAACCGGCAGAGGCTAAATCAGGAATACTTTCGCCAAAGTAAACCCGATAGAGACTAAATCAGGGGCACTTTCGCCAAAGTAAACTCGATAGAGGCTAAATCAGGGGCACTTTCGTCAAAGTAAACCCGATAGAGGCTAAATCAAGAGCACTTTCGCCAAAGTAAACCCGATAGAGGCTAAATCAGGGGCACTTTCGCCAAAGTAAACCCGATAGAGGCTAAATCAGGGGCACTTTCGCCAACGCAAACCCGATAGAGACTAAATCAGGGGTACTTTCGCCAACGCAAAGGTTTCTATCGCTGAATCGAGGGCACTTTCACCAAAGCAAAGGTTTTTACCGCTGAATCGAGGGCACTTTCACCAAAGCAAAGACTTCTACCGCTGAATCGGGCAAACGGAACCCAAATCCAATTATTCGCGCCTCTCGATGCGAATGATTTCCCTAAATGTTGCAATATTCAAAATAAAGCCCTACATTTGCGACAAAATTATAAAAAAGCATTTTTGACGAAATGATTGACAAGATAAAAGCCCTGCTCGAAGAGGTAGGACAACTGACAGCAGCCAACGCGGAGGAACTGGAAGCCCTTCGCATTAAATATTTGAGCAAAAAGGGAGCCATTTCCCAATTGATGAACGACTTCCGCAACGTCCCAGCCGAACATAAACGCGAAGTGGGCATCTACATCAACGAACTGAAAGAGAAAACCCAACAGAAAATCAATGAACTGAAAGAAAGTTTCGAGAACCAGCAAACCAGTTATAATGACATCGACCTGACGCGCACCGCTTACCCCATCGAACTGGGTACGCGCCATCCGCTCTCGCTCGTCAAGAAGGAGATTTGCGACATCTTCGGCCGCCTGGGCTTCAGCATCGCGGAAGGCCCTGAAGTAGAAGACGACTGGCATGTGTTCTCATCGCTCAACTTCGCGGAAGACCATCCGGCACGCGACATGCAGGATACGTTCTTCATCCAACATGCCCCCGACGTCCTTTTGCGCACGCATACCTCGTCGGTACAAACGCGCGTGATGGAAAAGCAACAACCGCCTATCCGCATCATCTGCCCGGGACGCGTCTACCGCAACGAAGCGATTTCCTATCGCGCCCACTGCTTCTTCCACCAGGTAGAAGGACTTTACATCGACAAGAACGTATCGTTTGCCGACTTGAAACAGGCGTTGCTTTTCTTTGCCAAAGAGATGTTTGGCGCAGACACGAAAATCCGCTTGCGTCCCTCCTATTTCCCCTTCACCGAGCCTTCGGCCGAGATGGATATCTCGTGCAACATTTGCGGAGGTAAAGGCTGTGCCTTCTGCAAACACACGGGGTGGGTGGAAATCTTAGGCTGCGGCATGGTCGACCCGAACGTGCTGGAAAACTGCGGTATCGACAGCCAGATTTATTCCGGCTACGCGCTCGGCATGGGAATCGAACGAATTACAAACCTAAAATATAGAGTCAAGGACTTGCGCATGTTCTCGGAAAACGACATACGCTTCCTTGAGGAATTTGAATCAGCCAATTAAAATTGTGACCAAACAATCATTGATGTACCAAACAATCCCCGGACTTTCATAACCTGAGTCCGGGGAAAACACACCATATAAAACCTATCCACATGCGCAAAGAAGAACGATACAAAGGCATCTTAACGTGGTTCCAAACCCACGTGCCCGTAGCGGAAACGGAGCTTCATTACGACGGAGATCCATACAAGCTCCTCGTGGCCGTCATTCTTTCGGCGCAATGCACAGACAAGCGAGTAAACCAAGTGACGCCTGCCCTGTTCGAAGCCTTTCCCACGGCAGAGGTCATGGCCGCTTCCTCGCCGGAAGTAATCTATGAATACATCAAAAGCGTCTCATATCCTCACAACAAAGCTAAGCATCTGGCCGGCATGGCGCAAATGCTGATGGAAAAGTTTGGCGGGCAAGTGCCCTCAGAGGTGAAAGAACTAATGACGTTACCCGGCGTGGGACGTAAAACGGCGAACGTCGTAGCCTCCGTTATCTTTGGTGCACCCACCATGGCCGTCGATACACACGTGTTCCGCGTGGCCAACCGCCTCGGACTGACACTCGACAGCCGGACGCCCTTAGAGACAGAGAAAGAGTTGACACGCCACATACCCAAGGAACTCATCCCCATAGCCCATCATTGGCTGATTTTGCACGGCCGTTATACATGCCTTGCCCGCAAACCCAAATGCATGGAATGCGGGCTCGCGCCGTGGTGTTTATACTTCTCCCAACAGAAATGAGACGATATCAGCGGGAATTGGGATTCGTACTCGTGGCTTTTCTCGTAGTAGGAAGTATCGTAAGTTATTTCTTCAACCAACTCAAACGGGAAAAGAGCGAGACGGCCGCTACGGTTTATTCCTTCGTGCCACCACATCCGGAAGCCCTCCTGCGTATCCAAGAAACAAACACTTGGCTGAAACTGATTGCCGGCGGAGAACGGGAACGACGATTGTTCGAGGAACATATTCCCGTTTTCTTCTTCCATCTTTTCGAGGAAATACCGGTACACGAAGCCCTTTTCAGCTTTCATGCCGAAGGCGTCGTCTGTTTGGTAAAAGCAAATCCCCTTGAGGCCAAACGACTATCGGCTACGACTCAACATTTATTGGATAACTATCCTCCGAAAAAGCAAGTCATCGGAACCACGCAACTCTCCTATTATACGGACGGACCGCAACGTTTCCTGGGGACATTCTATCGGGAAGGCATTTGGGTGGCCTCTTATCATAAACTATTGCTCGAACAAGCAGGACAAACCACGCATTCACTCCCTCATTTCCCGGCAGCTTCTTCCACCGTGAACCTGCTCTTTCCTTATGATAAGGAATGGATGCAGGCGAATATCTATAAATCCGAAGGGCGACTGTCGGCTTTCCTGCGTTTCCCCGTGGATACATTTCCAAATGATTCGCTCCAGATCTCCCTGGCTGACACGCTTCAACGCCGCTTCTGCCACCGTTTGCATTTACCACTCGACAGCGTAACGGTGGAATCTACGTCAGATGACGACGCGCTTTACCTCACCCTCCGGTATTGATCAAAACTCAACGCTTAAATTATCATACGCCAAATGCACATGCGGAGGGAGCAACTTCTCGACCTCGGCATGCAAACCAATCTTGTGCGATTCATGCACCAGATAAGCCTCTTTCGGAGCAATCCGGCGAATGTAAGCCAATGCCTCGTCCAGTCCGGCATGCGTCGGGTGCTTGCTATCACGGCGAAGAGCATTAATCACGAGCAAATCCACACCTTCGAGCTTCGGAAATTCGCTTTCCGGTATGGTCTTCAGGTCTGTCAAGTAAGCTAAACGTCCGATGCGATAACCCAAGATAGGCAGTTTCCCGTGCATGAGCCGAATGGGCACAATCTCCAAACCTGCCGCCTCGAAGGGTTCCGTCGTAATGGCATGCATATTAATATTCGGTACACCTGGATATTTATGCTCCGCAAAGACATAGGGAATACGCGTCTTTATCGCATACGCCACATTCTCTTCGGCATAGACATTCACCTCGCCATAACGGCAAAACGGACGCAAATCGTCGAGGCCACCGACGTGGTCGTAATGCTCATGCGTAATCAATACAGCATCCAACTGGTAGATACGATTCGTAATCACTTGCCAACGGAAATCCGGTCCGCAATCTATCAAAATGCGCCGTCCTTTCGTTTCGACGACGGCCGACGTCCGGAGCCGCCAATCTCGCTTGTCCTTGCTGGTACATACTTCGCACTGGCATCCGATTTCCGGTACACCCGTCGAGGTTCCTGTTCCTAAAAAGATGATTTTCATCATGCAATATATTTTACTTCCGGCATCAATTCAATGCCAAAACGTTCCTTTACTGCCGCACGGATACTCTCGGCCATCAATGCGATTTCATCGCCCGTTGCCTCTCCGTAATTCACCAGGATAAGCGCTTGCTTTTCATAAACACCCACATGCCCGTGCCGTTTCCCTTTGAAACCACATTGCTCGATCAGCCAGGCGGCGGGCACCTTCACTTTATCCGCTGCCGGGTATCCGGGCACCTGCGGATAGGTTTGGCGGATGCGTTCAAAGTGTTCCTTCGAAACCAGCGGGTTCATGAAGAAACTACCGGCATTCCCCAAGTGGGCGGGGTCGGGAAGTTTTTCGTTCCGGATAGCCAGCACGGCCTCGCGCACCTGCGCCAATGTCGGTTCATGCAACTCCTGCAAGGGACCATATTCCAGATTAAATACCGGGTTCTTCGCCAATTTCAGAACAACATAAGTCACGATATGCGGGTCGGCATGCGGGTCTTTGAAGCGGCTCCACCGATAGGCATAGCCGCATTCCTCGGCCGAAAAATAATGTTTCTCGAATGTCAGTTGGTTCCACGCCTCGACAGTCTCGATGGCATCTTTTATCTCCATCCCATACGCGCCGATATTCTGTACGGCCGCTGCGCCCGTTTCGCCCGGAATGCCGGAGAGGTTTTCGATGCCGCCCCAACCTTGCGCCACGGCATATGCCACGACCTCGTCCCATATTTCACCAGCCCCGACACGGAGCCAAACCGCCTCGTTCGTTTCCCGCACGACCTCCATCCCCCGGATGGCCGAATGCAGGATGATACCGTTATAATCGTTCAGGAAGAGGAGGTTGCTCCCCTGCCCGATGTGTTGCGAAAGGCATTCTTGAAAGTATTCATCGTGCAAAACTTTCTGCAAATCCGTCTCGTCTGCATATTCCAAAAACCAACGCGTTTTCACCGGCAAATGGAACGTATTATATTTCTCCAACGAGATATTTTGTTCGATTCTCATATTGTATGTATGTTTCGTTTTTTAATCCCTGGCGAAGGTACGCATTTTATTTGGAGCAACCAGCAAACGAACCGGACAAAATAGAAAGCGCAGCGTACGATTCGTCACCGATGAACAAATATGACGAATCTACCTTGTAGATTCATTTCCGTTGGTCAAATAAAAAGAATTGAATCTGTAGTTTCGTTTCCTTTAATCAACGGTAAAGAATCGACCTTGTAGATTCGTTATCGTTGACCAAAGATAAAGAATCGACGTTGTCGTTTCGTTACCGTTGAACAAAGGAAGAGAATCGACGTTGTAGACTTGTCATCGTTGACTAAAGATAACGAATCGACCTTGTCGTTTCATTGCCAGAAGCTAAAAATAGAGAATTTACGTCCTCATAGAAGGAAAAACAGGGCCAGCACTCAATGCGAGACCCATTTCAGCCCGATAATGGAAGCGATCAACGTCGTGATGAAAAAAAGACGGGCCCACGAAGCGGGTTCATGAAGAAAAAGAATGCCCAAAAGGACTGTCCCGACCGCCCCGATACCGGTCCACACGGGATAGGCCGTTCCGATAGGCAAAGTCTGTACTGCCTTGGCCAACAAGACCATGCTTAATATCAAACTCACTAAAAAACCTGCACCCCAAAGGTAATAGGCCATGCCCGCAGCCTCTTTCATCTTCCCCAAACAAAACGCAAAGCCCGATTCAAAAAAACCGGCAATCACAAGTATCATCCAATCCATATTTTTCTTTTTTCAATTGATTTGGGCGCAAAAGTAAGAAAAGAAGGCATCGATTCGCTTAAAAAAATCCCTAAAATTCGCCTTTTCGTTTTACTTTTCCGTCCGGGTAGGGTCTTGCATACAGAAACGTTTCCTAAAAAGTGGATCCCAATAAATAGGAACGAGATGTATTAATGTCTAATGAATAAAAATGAAACGTATGCAAACGACAGGAATGATAAAGAAAGGGATTTTGGCTATATGTTTGATATCGATTTGCAGTTGCGCGTCGGCGCATCGATGGCATCGGCATCCGCACGTCCCGCCACGGCCGGTAGCCACTACCATTGTAGTAAAACCAGCTCCGGCACCGCCTATCCAGGAACGATTCACCCCCAACGAACGCTTTGCGATGGCCCTGGCTTATCTCAAGAAGCATAAGCAACTGAGCAGTAAAAAATATGCTCAACTGACGGGCCTGACAAAAGCCCGCGCCGAAGCGGAACTCGATGCTTTTGCGGCCGATAAGCGTAAACCCATTGCCCTTGTGGTAAAAGGACGAAAGAAAACGTATGTCTTAAGCCTCCAATAATCCGCTTATGACCGAGGATAAAGAAATCATCCAAGCAATCCGAAAAAATCCGGAGAAGGGGTTCCGTTTGTTTATGGACAAATACAAAAAGCCGGTATATTGGCACATTCGGAGGCTCGTCGTCTCGCACGCCGACGCGCAGGACGTAGCGCAAGAGACCTTCATCCGGATTTTCCGCTCCTTTTCACAATGTCGGGACGACAACTCGTTTAAAGCATGGATATACCGCATCGCCACCCGCGAGGCATTGCGCCTGATGGAATCCCGACATAACGAAGGGTCATTTTCGCTGGAGCAAGCCGAGGCAAACGTAAATCGGTTGCCGGCAGATGAATATATAGACTATTCCGACCTCGAATCGGTGAAGCTGCAACGTGCTATCCGTTCGCTCCCGACGAAACAACAGCTCGTCTTCAACCTGCGGTATTACGACGAGTTAAGGTATGAGGAAATAGCCGAAATTGCCGCTTGCACGGCCCAAAGCGCGAAGGCGAACTACCATATCGCCAAAGAGAAGATTATCCACTATATGAATTCAAATGAATAAGGTCATGGAAAAAGGTTTTGATTTCAACTCAATAGGCAAACGAATGCCGTATCAAGTTCCCGACGGGTTCTTCGACCAATTGGAAAAGGACGTCTGGAAAGAAATAAAGGAAGAACCGAGCCAAGGAAAAAGCAAGCTGTGCATCCGAACGCACATCGTATGGGGAAGCATAGCCACCCTGGCTGCCGGAATCGCGTTCCTGTTGCTGCTCCGTCCCGTATGGATGCCCGAGTCAACATACAGTTTTTCTACCGTCGAAGAAGCCTTCAGCAATCTTTGCTTGGAAGACCAAGATTACTTATTCGAAACGTATCAAGACGATGTATTTTTAGATAATGTATTTTTAAACGAATAATAAAACAGAAAAAGTCATGAAAGTATTTATTAGAATGCTCGCAGTAGCAATCGCCCTGTTCAGTTTAAGTGGTTCATTGATTGCCCAGTCTTTCCATCAACGCATTTCGCGAGAAGAACTGGCGGAAACCCAGGCCAAACATATCGCCCATGCATTATCATTCGATGAAGCCACCACGCAAAAGTTTGTTGATACTTATTGCCAGTTCCAACAAGAATTATGGACTATCAGACCCCGACCAAAACACAAAGCCTCGAAAGTGATGACCGACGAAGAAATCGATAACGCTATGCAGGCTCGTTTCAAACAAAGCCAACAAATTTTAGCGTTGCGACAAAAGTATTATACACGTTATCGGGAATTCCTTTCCCCCAAACAAATTCAAAAAGTCTATCAAAAGGAAAAACAGATGATGAAAAAGCTTCAAGAGAGGAAAAGGGATAAAATACGCAGATAAACCAAAGAACCCGGCCGGACAAAACCAACCGGGTTCTTTCTCTTTTCCGCAACTTATTTTTAAAGGCTTTTCCGATAACTCATCACGGCCCAAGTATTGAATACCACCGCAAAACCACAAAGCCAGAAGAAATAAGGCAATAACTCGCCAAAAGAACTTCCTTTCAAATAGATAAGGCGCATTACTTCCGCTTGATAACGGATGGGATTCAAAATCGTCAGTCGCTGCATCCAAAGAGGCATACTGTCGACCGGCGTAAAAAGCCCGGACGTAAGCAACAGCATGATAAGAAAGAAAAACAGCACGAACATGGCCTGTTGCATCGTGTCGGAGTAGTTGGATATCACCATACCCGCACCGGTGACAGCCCAAATGTAAATCATCGAAAAGAAGAAAATCAGTCCCAAACTTCCCTCGGGCACAATGCCATGCACCGCCCATCCAAACGTCATGCCAAACGTAAGGGCTATGAGACCTATAATCCAATTGGGTATCAACTTCGAAAGGATGAACAGATGCTTCGGTATGGGCGACACGTTGATTTGTTCAATCGTGCCCGCTTCTTTTTCGCCTACAATATTAAGGGCGGTCAACGCACCACCTAAGAGCGTCAACAACACGACAATCAACCCTGGCACCATGAAGACTTTATAGTCGAGCATAGGATTGAAACGGTAACGTACATGCGTATCAAAGGTCGGGACCTCCGGCATAGCGAGCGACGCGGCACCGTTCTCTTCCCGCCATTCACGACTGTAGTCGTTTACAAGGGAAGCCAGGTATTGTGCCCCCAAACTTCCTTGCGTACCATTCACCGAGTTGGCCGCAATCCTTACCGAAGCAGTTCCTTCGTTTTGAAGGTCGTGCTCGAAATCCGGCGGAATCTCTAATACCAGGTCCACATCGCCCGCCTCTATACGTTTCAAGGCGTCGGGATACGTAGGCGAAACATCCGTCAAGCGGAAGTAATCCGTCGAAGCCGCTTTCTGAGTCAATCGCGAAGAAGCGGGACTATGGTCGAGGTCGACAATGGAGAGCTTCACGTCGTTCACCTCCTGGTTCGTGACGTATGGAAACACCACGATTGTCATCAGCGGCAATGCAATCAGCAGCTTCGACATGAAGCGGTTGCGAAGCATCTGCTTGAATTCTTTTTCTAACAAATATTTCAACATCATGGTTTCTTTATTCGTGTTCTTTCTCTATTAACTTAACCGTACTTTAAAATTCTTCCAGGCTGCCGTCATCAACACGGCGGCCATACCTGCAATGATAGCTAACTCCTTAGCGAAACAGGTAAAGCCCACGCCCTGAATCATGATTTTCCGCATGGCCGAAATATACCATCGTGCCGGAATTAGATCTGATATCCATCGCAATACAACCGGTATGTTTTCTATCGGAAATATTAAATCCGAGAAGATGAGCGTCGGCATCATCAACCCGATGCCCGACACTAACAGTGCCGCCATTTGCGAACTGACTAACGTGGAAATCAACAGACCCAACGAAAGCGCCACCAAGATGAAAAGCACCGACAGGACAGAAAGCCACCAGAGGCTCCCCCGAATAGGCACGCCCATGACAAACACCGCCAGCAGCAATATCGTAACCACATTGGCCACCGAGAGCGTGAAGTAAGGCGCTATCTTCGAGAGAATGATACGCAAGGGCGTCAAGGGTGAAACCAGCAGGATTTCCATGGTCCCGGTCTCTTTCTCGCGCACGATGGACACGCTCGTCATCATCGCACAGATGAGCATCAGAATCAGTCCCATCACGCCAGGCACGAAATTGTACGCGCTCTCCGATTGCGGATTGTAGAGCATCCGCGTTTCGGTCCGGATGTGTCCCGACGCCTTCCCTTCCTCCAGCCATTCTGCTTGATAAGAGGCCAATACGCCCTGCGCATAAGCCGTGAGGAGAGCCGCTTGGTTCGGGTCTGTACCGTCCGCAATCAGTTGGACGGAAGTGCCTCCCCGCAGCAGATCTTCGGCAAAATGTTCGCTGAAAACCAACACCAAACTCACCTCTCCTGTGCGAAACACTTCGTTGATTTGCTTCGGTTCTGTTAGTTCGTCGACCACTGTAAAATATTCGCTGGCCTGGAAACGTTCGATAATGCGCCGCGTCTCGTCGTCTTTCGACGGGTCGAACACGGCCACCTGCGCGCCGTTCAATTCCGTCTTGATGGCATAGCCGAGCAACAACACCAATACCAGCGGCATGGCCAAGAGAATGACCAACGTCCGCCTGTCACGAAATATCTGGCGGAATTCCTTCCGCATAAATGATAGGAATTGTTTCATACGCTTTTACTCCTTTCGTTCATAAACAAATGCCTTCCCAAAGCCTCATACTTGTCGCCACGTACAAACTGCAACGAGTCGGGATACGAGATTCGTTGTCTCCGTTCAATAGCAACGAATCGCAAGGCGCAATTCATTATCTCTTTCCAACGGCAACAAATTACAAGATGCGATTCGTTGTCTCTTTCTAACGACAACAAATTGCAAGACGCGATTCGTTGTCTCCATCCAACGGCAACGAATCGCAAGGTAAAGAAATTCCTTTTTATCTTCATGTATGCTATCTCCATCCGTTTTTTAATCAGACCGACGTGTGGATTGCCGCGCTAACTGCTGAAAGACATCGTCCATGGTCTCCGCACGGAATTGGGCACGAAGACGCGCCGGCGAATCGAGCGCACGAATCTGCCCGTCGACCATAATCGAAACGCGGTCGCAATACTCCGCCTCGTCCATGTAATGCGTGGTAACAAATACCGTAATACCCCGGTCGGAAGCCCGATAAATAAGTTCCCAAAACTGGCGGCGCGTAATAGGATCGACGCCTCCCGTCGGCTCATCGAGAAACACAACCTTGGGCTCGTGGAAAATAGACACAGAGAAAGCCAACTTCTGTTTCCAACCCAGCGGCAAGGCGCGCACGAAAGTATCCCGCTCGGCCTCGAAGCCTAATTCAGCCAACATCTCATCTGACTTTCGGGCAATTTCCCGGTCGTCCATGCCGTATATTCCGCCAAAGAGGCGAAGATTTTCCCAAACTTTCAAATCCTCGTAGAGCGAGAACTTCTGACTCATATAGCCAATGCTCCGTTTGACAGCTTCCGGCTGCGTGGAGATGTCGAATCCGGCCACGTACCCCGTCCCCGATGTAGGACAACTCAGCCCACAAAGCATGCGCATCGCGGTAGTCTTTCCCGCCCCGTTCGCCCCCAGGAAACCGAATATCTCGCCGCGCGCCACGTCGAACGTGATGCGATCCACAGCCGTGAAGTTTCCAAAACGCTTTGTCAAATCTTTTGTTTCTATTACTTTTTCATTCATGAGATAACTGTCTGCTTAACCACATAAAACAATCTTCTACAGAAGGAAGAATGGCCTCGATACGTGCCGCGCGATGCCCCCGCTGAGATAGATAAGCCTGCAAATCGTCGGGTGAACCCTGGGTGTGCATCGTGACATGATACGTCTCACCAAACGAAAACGAAGTCTGTATGTATGGATAGGCACGCAAGTCGGCCAGTAACCGATGCATGTGCTCCGAACGCACTGCCCAGAGCTTTTCCGGATAGTGCTCGACAAGTCGCTGTGGCGTATCGACACCCAAGAACTTTCCTCCCTGGATGAGCGCAATGCGATCGCAACGCGTCGCCTCGTCCATATACGGAGTGGAAACCAAAATGGTAATACCCTCCTGCTTCAAGCGGAGGAGCATGTCCCAAAATTCCTTGCGCGAAACAGGATCGACACCCGTCGTCGGTTCATCCAGAAACAACACTTCTGGTTTATGAATCAACGCGCAGCTTAGCGCCAGCTTCTGTTTCATCCCGCCCGAAAGTTTCCCAGCCAGCCGATGTTTGAACGGTTCGATTTGCTGATAAATGTCCGCTATCAGATGATAATTGGCCTTCACAGTCGTATGAAATACCGAAGCAAAGAAATCCAGGTTTTCTTCCACCGTCAAGTCCGGATAGAGTGAAAACTTACCCGGCATATAACCAATGAGATTACGTATCCTCCGATAATCTTGTACCACATCAAACCCCGCTACACGCGCTTCGCCTTTATCGGCCAGCATCAGCGTAGTCAAGATACGAAAAAGGGTGGTCTTTCCTGCTCCATCCGGTCCAATAAGCCCATAAAGCTCACCCGTTTCAACAGAAAAACTCAAATCGTCCAACGCCTGTACCTGCCGTCTGTACGCTTTCGAGAGATGTGCTACTTCTATCGCGTTGCCCATCTTACGACCTATTAATTATTCATTATTTTGATTTCCCCATACATACCGCGCTTGATATACCCATCATTTCGAACCGAAACTTTGACGGCATACACCAAATTGGCCCGTTCGTCGCGTGTTTGGATGGTCTTGGGCGTGAACTCGGCCTGGTCAGAAATCCAAGAAATCGTACCTTCATATTCACGCCGACCCTTCTCACCCTCGTCGGCGTACACCTTGACCGGCTGCCCCACTTTAAGCGAAGTCAATTGCGGAGCCGTGATATAAGCCCGAAGATACATATTCTCCAAATCGCCCACCTTAAACAAGCTCCGGCCTTGCGTCGCTAATTCACCTTGTTCGGCGTACTTTGATAGAACAGCACCTTTTACGGGGCTTATAATAAGACTCTTCACTATCTGATCCTCTATTTGTCCAATTTGTGCTTCCAACATCAACACTTGCCCGCCCACGCTCCGATTTCCATTCTCAAGCGTCTCGATTTGGGCAGCCAGTTGCTTTTCTAACACAGCAAGCCTGGAGTTGATATCATCCAATTGCTTCTGGTTGGCAGCCTCTACACGCACTAAATTCTCATACCTCTGTTGCTCCCGCTTTTGGGTAGCTATCTCCTGACGAAGAGAAGCTATTTGCCGCCCCACATCATAACGCCGACTATCCGTAGCCAACAAGTTGCCCAAAAGCTCTTCTTTTTTCAAATGCAATTGGACAGTATCAATATATCCCACTACCTCGCCTGCCTCCAAATGGTCTCCTTCTTCCAAATCGAAACGCATGATTTCACCTCCGCCACGAGCTGAAACGGTCACCTCCGTCGTTTCGAATACACCGGAAGCATCATAATCACCTTCTCCTTTTCCGCAAGAGAGCAAGCAAACGGCCATGCCCCACAAAAAACAAGTAGTTGCTTTCATATCATTTCTTATTTAAATTATTCATTCGTAACGTATTTCAAATTATAAATCGCTAAGAGTAACTCCATCTCATGAAGAATCTTGTTTTGAATAGCTGATTGCTCGGCATGAATGTCGCGCGTCAAGTCGGTACCAGACAAAGTCCCGTTCGCCATTTTCGCCTCTGAAGCTCGACGTACCGAAGCATGTAAAGCTATAATCTCATCATCATATTTCAATTGTTCGAAATAGGAATCAATTGCCGAATTTCGTTGTGCAATATCTAAATCCGTATTGAAAATAAAGGTCTCTCGCGCGGCTTCGATGGAACGAATCGAAGTCTGTATCTTCGCTTGGTCGTTTTTCTTTGTCCAGAAATTACCAATATTCCATGAAAGCTTTACACCGGCCAAATAATATGCCTTAAAATCATCTTCCAACATATCCAAACCTGGCTTTCCATATCCTCCCGTCACAAACAATCCCAAGCGTGGCATTAATCCGGCTCGAATCCGCGCATCTTGAGCCTTCAAGTTTTGTATTTGCGCCTCATACAAAGCCAACTCCGGACGATTGTTTCTACCTACCAACGGACGTACTACCTCTGGACGCACAAATTCTGTCTTCTCTCCCATCTCTTCGCCTATCAGTTTTGAAAGCATTGAGACGTAAGCCCGCTTGGTATGCGCATATTGCGCTTCTTGTTGTTTAGCTTGGAGAAGGTCTACACGGAGGGCATCGAGGTCTGATTGGTTAGCAACACCATTTTCTATATAGGAAGAAACCTGCGCACAATGTCGTTCTAACTCCGCCTGCAACACTTGGTTTTGCTTTATTTGCGCATCGGCCAACAAGATTCCAAAGAAAAGTTGATTCACGCGATCATTAATCGCATACAAACTCACATCCAAATCTTTACGCTCGACCTCTGCTTGCGTACGATGTACCTGTTTTTCCGAACGAACCATACCTCCATCCCAAATAGCTTGGTTCACATCAAGCGTCGCCTTATATTGATCTTGACTTACCGACGGGATTTCTATGCCTTCGAATCCCAACTCGGCTGGGTCGAAAGGTATTTTCGTCACATCCGATTGGTAAGAAGCTTGTGCCGAAAAGGAAATTTGCGGCAAATATCCTTTGGCGGCATTCGAAAGATTATACGCTTCGGTCTTTTCGATCAATCCATATCGCTGGATAAGCGGATAATTCGCTTGTGCTTTCCGATAGCACGTCTCGATGCTAAGCTGTGCCCATGCAGGCACGCACATCAGTAATACGAAGAGTGAACAGATTGTCTTTGTTTTCATTTTCTTATGCTGAATTATGTTTCGTCTTTCATGTTCGACAATTTTGTCGATGCAAAGATAAAAAAATTTCCATTATGGACGCAACGCCTCTAAAATCAATTGCATATTATGTGTGCGATACGAGGCAAGCAACTTGGCCACTACCTCCGAATGAACGCCCTCTTTTCTTTGGCAAGCCACTATGGCTGTTAACGAAGCAGCGTCAAACGTAAGCAACAAAAAGATAAAATCTTCGAAAGATATCGGACGGATTCGCCCGGCTTTTATCTCTTCTTCCAATCGTTCGCGTGCTTGCTGGATTGATCCAATCCGATTAAACAAATCAAGCAGTATCCCCCGATTCTCCGGTTTCAAAAGCATTTCAGACAAAAGGAAATAGGGCATCTGAGGAGATTGCGAGAAGATGTAACGATCACGTACCTCACGTATTCGATTCAACATTTCTTCGAACGATAAATTTTGCTTGAATACTCCTCTGAACAAAGGTACTATCTCGTCTGTCTTCCTTAATACCACGGCTTGAAATAAATTCTCTTTACTTCTATAATAATAATGCAACATCGAATGCGCCACACCCGCCCGTCGAGCTATCGAAAGCATCTTCGCGCCGTTGTATCCCTTCTCTAAAAACTCGGCTTCTGCCGCTTCCAGGATAATTTGTTCTGTGTTTTGTTCGTTATACTTCATCTTTAAATTTGTTTCATCTGTTATGTTCGACAATTTTGTCGATATCATATAAAATAAAAGTCCATCATTCGGACTACACCAATAATGGACTTTTCTTCATTTGTCGGGGTACCAGGATTCGAACCTGGGACCCCCTGCTCCCAAAGCAGGTGCGCTAACCGGACTGCGCTACACCCCGTTTTTCTCAAATGCGTTGCAAAGGTAGAGCTTTTGGATGAATTTTCCAAACATTTGTCGCTCTTTTTACTAAACTTTTTTCTAAACACATAATATCCAAACTATTACCGAATCAAAATTAGATAACTATAATTGGCGGAGAACATAGTTATATTTGTCAACATTTATACCTATGTCTTTTCAAAATCATAAGTACAAAAAAAATCTTCTTTGAACAAAACATTTTGCAACTAAGGGCTGTTTTATATACGTAAATCCTAAAACAAAAAGAATGAAAACAAATTTAAGCTCCCAAATTACGCTCACACGCATTCCGACCAAGTATTATCGGCCGGAGAACGCATTCGAGCATTCGGTTTTAACCCGTTTGGAAAAAGTACCTACCACCATTTATGAATCCGCCGAAGAGGGTTCGTTTGCAATCGCCAAAGAAATCGCCCTCCAAATCCGGAAGAAACAAGGAGCGGGTCAGCCGTTCGTGTTGGCTTTGCCTGGAGGACGCTCGCCGGAAAGCGTATATAAAGAATTAGTTCGTATGCATCGGGAAGACCAATTAAGTTTCCAAAACGTCGTGGTATTCTTAGAATATGAATTTTATCCTCTTGCCAATTTGAATTCGGGTGTCTTTGCGCATATCAAGAATGAACTACTCGACCATGTGGATATTCTTCCTGAAAACATCCATTATCCGGATGGACAGATGCCGAAAGATGCTATCCTTGATTTCTGCGCTTCCTACGAAGGGAAAATCGCTTCGCTGGGCGGTATTGATTGCATGTTGTTGGGCATCGGGCCGAGCAGCAACATCATGTTCAATTCGGCTGGAACACTTCAAAGTTCGCGCACCCGGCTGGTGCTTCTCGAAGGAGCGGCCCGCAAAGAAGCTGCAGCTACATTCGCTTCGACCGACAATGTCCCGGCCGGTGTCATCACCATGGGTATTTCCAATGTATTGAAGGCGAAGAGCGTCATCCTCATGGCTTGGGGCGACGATAAAGCGAGCGTGATAGCCAATACGATTGAAGGAAAAATCAGTGATGCTATCCCTTCCACCTATTTGCAAATCCATCCGAACGCAAAAGCTATCGTAGATTTGACGGCTGCCTACGATTTGACCCGTATCAGCCATCCTTGGTTAGTAACGACTTGCGAATGGGATAATAAACTCATCCGCCGTGCCATCGTCTGGCTTTGCCAACGGACAGGCAAACCTATCCTCAAGCTCACCAACCGCGACTATAGCGAAAACAGCTTGGGTGAACTTTTAGCGTTGTATGGCTCAGCATACAATGTAAACATCAAAATTTTCAATGACATCCAACACACAATCACGGGCTGGCCTGGCGGAAAACCCAATGCCGATGATACCGACCGGCCTGAGCGTGCAACACCTTATCCCAAACGGGTGATTATTTTCAGTCCGCATCCCGACGATGATGTGATTTCGATGGGCGGTACATTCCGTCGGCTTTGCGACCAGCATCATGACGTGCATGTGGCATACCAAACATCGGGTAATATCGCAGTGGGCGACGAAGAGGTCATCCGTTATTGCGAGTACTTGCGCGATGTATGCAACAAATATTCCCCTGAAAATACAGCCGTAAAGGAGAAAGCGGAAGAGATTATACATTATCTACGCTACGAAAAAGTGGAAGGAAACCAGGCCGAACGTCCGGATGTCCTCTTTATGAAAGGTACCATCCGCCGCGAAGAAGCACGACATGCTTGCCGCTATACGGGTATCAAAGACGAGAACCATATCCATTTCCTCGACCTTCCGTTCTACGAAACGGGGTTAGTCAAGAAAAATCCGATTAGTGAAGCGGATAAGGACATCATCAAAAAGCTTTTGGAAGAGTTGAAGCCCGACCAGATTTTCGTTGCGGGCGATTTGGCCGACCCGCACGGGACGCATAAAGTCTGCCTTGATGCTATCCTCGCTGCCGTGGATGAAATCAAAGACGAAGAATGGATGCTCAATTGCCGCATCTGGATGTACCGCGGCGCATGGGCGGAATGGGAAATGGACCACATCGAAATGGCCGTACCTATTTCTCCGGAAGAACTGCGCCACAAACGGAATGCAATATTAAAGCACCAGTCGCAAGCCGAAAGCGCACCTTATCTGGGCGACGACGAACGTCTCTTCTGGCAACGCGCCGAAGACCGAAACCGCGCGACGGCCGAACTTTACCATCAGCTCGGACTCGCCTCCTACGAGGCTATGGAAGCCTTCGTACAGTATATCCCTGTGAGGTAAAACCTTCCGGAGAGATAGGAATAGTATGTAACTAAAAATCCCTGCCCTAGGTTGTAGAACTTTTGGCAGGGATTTTAGTTACTCGTAATATTCCAACGTGCGTTGCCAGTCCATGTATTTGGCTTCGGAATCGCACCGGAGCGAAGTCCAATTGCCTTGTGCGTCGTATTGATATTTTATTTCGTATTGCCGGGCATTTTTTGCACCGTCGGAAAAGGATGTCTGTTCCTGGATGTGGCTGATGTTCCCTTGCCCGTTCCGGGTGAAGCGGACTGTGACGAGCCATTCATTTCCCTCCCCATCATCTTCTTGGTATGAAATACCGGAACAAGTTCCGGTTTCCGCATACGCATATTTGACAGGGAAATAGAGATTATCTTCCAACACTTTCCCATCGTCCCCGAACACGAAACGATTGTCCTTGTCTTTGAAAACCGTATACTCTTTCGTAGAGGAACCATCTTCATATTCTTCCGTGATTTTGTATCGCTTCCCGTCTTGGTAGCTGAAATGATACCGCCAGAAGGGCGTTTCTACATATTCCAACATGCCGGCTTCGTTGAATCGGTAGAGATGGGTTTGCGCCTTCCCGTTCGGGTTCCCATCGATCCGCTTTTCCTGGATTTGCCTCACCTTCCCGGCAAGCCCCATGCGCGACAGGTCGTTCCCGTCGTCTGGAATATAGGATATGAGCACGGGGGAATAGGACATGCCACTCAGCTGAACCAGCGGGTCGACGAGCGGATGCGCCGGATGCGGCATGGGCCTCGTCATCGCTATCGGCGGCCTTCTAAGGATAGGTAAATTGTACACTTTAATCGGATCGGAACCGCGCAAGTTCAGGCGGGGACAGTTAATGTTCAAATGCAACCGCCGGAACATCTGCACCTCTTCGGGGACATCCTTGATTTGCACGCTCAGTTTGATGGGCACCTCGGTCGGGAAAAGCCCGGCGGCGGAAGTGGCCGAAACCCATTCGCCATCTGCCACGCGCACCTGCATGGCGTATTGCGTGCCCGCGTCGTCGATTGCTACATTATTATAAGGCATGAAATCGAGCGTGGCGTCTGCCCCATAATTCACGACATAAAAATCCATCAAAACGGTCGTAGAGGAAGCGATGCAGCGTTCGCAACTGATTTCCAAATCCGGATGCGGGGACTCGATTCGGAATCCTTTCACGGCTTTCCGCCTGCTGCGTTGCGTATTCTGTCCGCCAAACAAACGGTCTGCGCTTTCCAATGCTTGGTTTGTTTTTTCCAACCCCTTTACCACTTTGTCCAAAAAGCCCTGCGCTTCCATTTCACCCACCGGAAGAGCCCCCAGCAACATGGACAAACCCATCATAAACCACTTTTTTTCATATTTAGTTCTTTTGCTCCGTACAATTCCCCAATACGGATGGTTGTTATTCTATGTTTAGATTAGCATATAAATAAAAAAGCGTGGGAATTGTACCAAAACCTGTTCTCTGCCAAGAAACAAGACGTCTAAGTAAACACCTTTTCACAATATGTCCGTCTCCTTTTTGCGGGAGACAGAGGCAAAGGTACGAAACATTATTTTAATAAGTGCAAATTTTTAGAAAGAATTTTGCATTTATCCACGGCTCTTTCATTTAAAAAAGCGGTAACCTTGTAGATCCTAAGGGAACTGGTTCGGAACGCTTGTAGCTGCAGGCCTCGCTCCGCTTCGACCAGCAGCTATGCACAGAAGTCCTCTTCAAGGACTGTTTTATTACCTATATCGTGCCTCGAAGAGGCGCAATTGTCAAGTAGCCGTAGGTCGAAGCGGAGCGAGGCCTGCGGTATCCAATTTAAATGAAAGAGCCGTGGCATTCATCTCCATTGAAAACACTAACCGGACGGTGAAACCGTCTCACCATGCTTAACCGGCTGGTGACGCGAAGCGGCACCTGCGGTAGCCGATGTCCCCACGATCCCGACCCCAGCGGGGTCGAACAGGGCGGACACGAAGAGGTTCGACCCCTTCGAGGTCGAGACCATGGGGCGGACTTTGACCGCAGGTGCCGCTGGCGCGTCACACAGCGGTTAAGCATGGTTAGACCTCTTGCGAGGTCTCCCGCGCCCGTAACTATATATAAGGTAAGGCGTATCCGCGTGACAAGCCGGAAGAGCCGGCAGCTCCAGCGTGTTGTCGCATGACAAGCAGGAAGAGCTGGCGGCTCCAGCGTGTTGTTGCGTGACAAGTAGAAAGAGCTGGCGGCTCCGGTGCGTTGTCGCGTGACAAGTAGGAAGAGCCGGCAGCTCCGGTGTATTGTCGCGTGACAAGCCGGAAGAGCCGGCAGCTCCGGTGTATTGTCGCGTGACAAGTAGAAAGAGCTGGCGGCTCTGGTGCGTTGTCGAAATGAAAAATATAAAAAATCAAAAATTTGATGCTTCATCGTTTGTGTTCCGGGGAAATATGTTTAATTTCGAGACGTTGATTAAAAAAATATTTTGTCATGAAAGTAAAACAGATAGACGAAATTCGCACAGAGGGCTTTGACAATGGAGCCCATTTTGCATACCACACTACGGTATTGGGCTGGGTAAAGGCGGATGCTACGATTTCGGCCAAGTGCCCCAAATTTATAAATCCTTATGATACGTCGTTGGCGGAAGAGGATCGCGTAATGAAAACTTCAACTAAAAGTCTGCTGAGTGACGATATTGCGGCATCAGACCGGTTGCGCGACGAACTTTACCGTTCGTACCGGGATATGGTGAAGGCCATGAATGGCATTTCAATTCCAGAAATGGCCGAGGCGGCTAAAATCCTACAGCAGCATATCAAAGACTACAAAATTGACGTGCAGGCGCAACTGGATAAGGAAACGGGTAATTTATTGAACTTTACGAACGATTTGAAAGGTAAATATGCAGAACAAGTAGCCGCGTTGAACCTGACGAATATCGTGGATAAACTGGCCGAGGCAAACGAGCAGACCGCCGAATTGCTTCGCCAGCGGGATATCGAAAACAAAAGCCGCGAGATAGGCGCTACAAAGCGTGTCCGGGCAGAGGTGGATGAGGCATACCGCCAATTGATTCAAGTAATTAATGCATACGCTTTGATTGAAGGAGATGCAGATTATGCCGATTTTATCGACCAAATGAACTCCCTGATCCGTCGCTATAGGCAACAAGTGTTAGGCCAAACGTCGGGCAATAAGAAGCCGGATGAGGGCGGCGACGAACCCACTCCCGAACCTGTCACTCCCGAAATTACGGCCGTCTACCAAAAGGAAGAGGGCGACCCGGAAAATCCGCATCGCATCGAGCGAGGCAAACAAACCGGCGTAAACTATAAAGGCTTTACGCTGAAGGGACAAGATGGTACGCTGGAACACGTCATCGGGCTCGTCAATGATTATGATTATGTCGAATGGATTAAGCCAGAGACCATCAGCAATGTCACGGAGACCAGCTGCGAATTTACCATGGTCCCTGATTTAACGGAAGGACAATACAAAGTCCGCATCGAAACCTACGACGGCGGCAGTCCGCTGGTGGTGGAATATCCGGAGCCCATCACGTTATGGTAATGGACAATTGAGAATTGACAATTGACAATTAAAATATGCTTGTAGGGGCGGACACGCGGGTCCGCCCTTTTTTTGTACCTGATTGTTTTCCATAAAAACGTTGAAACGCAGAAAGGCGGACACCCAGGTCCGCCCCTACAAACGGGAAAAATTCCCTATTTCCTTTAATTAAACAACCGCCGGAACTTGTCGAAGAATTTCTCCTTCATGGTTTTGTTGGGTTGGAAATTAGGCGACTCGTCGAGTTTGCCAAGCGTCTTCTTCTCGGAATCGGAGAGCGATTCAGGAACATAAATGCTGACATTGACCAGCAAATCGCCCGTGCCGTAGCCATTTACCGAAGGAAGTCCCTTGTTACGCAAGCGAAGGACTTTGCCCGGTTGCGTACCTGGGTCGATTTTGACCTTCACTTTGCCATCGACCGTCGGGACTTCGACCGAACCGCCCAATGCAGCTTGCGGGAAGCTGAGGAGGAGGTTGTAAACGAGGTCGTTCTCGTCGCGCAGGAGTTCGGGATGCGGCTCTTCCTCGACGAGGATGAGCAAATCGCCGTTCACACCACCATGCCGCGCCGCATTTCCTTTGCCGCTCATCGAGAGCTGCATGCCTTCGGCCACGCCCGCGGGGATGTGGATGGTGATGACCTCTTCGTCGCGCACGATGCCTTCGCCGTTGCAATGCGGGCATTTCTTGACAACTACTTTGCCTTCGCCGCCGCAGGTCGGACAGGTCGTCTGCGTCTGCATCTGGCCGAGAATCGTATTGGCGATGCGCGTCACCACGCCCGAACCCTTACAGGTATCGCACGTCTTTACCCCGTCTGAACCATCCGCACCCGTCCCGTGACAATGCGAACAAGCCACATATTTCTTCACTTTGATTTTTTTCTCCACACCCGTAGCGATATCCTTCAGCGAAAGCTTCACCTTTACGCGGAGGTCAGACCCCCGATTCACACGACGCGCACTCCGTCCGCCGCCGAAACCACCGAATCCGCCAAAACCGCCAAAGTGACCTCCAAAAATATCACCGAACTGCGAGAAAATATCCTCCATCGACATGCCGCCAAAGCCACCCGTACCACCTGCAGCTCCGCCCACTCCAGCATGACCGAACTGGTCGTAACGCTGACGCTTCTGCGGGTCACTCAAGACATCGTACGCTTCAGCCGCCTCTTTAAACTTCTCTTCCGCTTCCTTATCACCCGGATTCTTGTCTGGATGATACTGAATGGCTTTCTTGCGATAAGCCTTCTTGATTTCTTCCTCCGTAGCATTCTTAGCTACGCCTAACACTTCGTAATAATCACGTTTCGCCATTTCCTTCCTTTTTTATTATTCCCCAACAACTACTTTCGCATGGCGAATCACCTTCTCGTTCAATGTATAACCAGTCTGTACACAATCCAGTACCTTTCCTTTCTCATCGGGAGTCGGAGCCGGAATCGTCGCAATCGCCTCGCAATAATCCGAATCAAACGATTTGCCTACGACCTCCATCGCCTTCACGCCCTGGCTCTTCAGGTAAGCGACGAACTTCGTGTAAATCAAATCAACACCTTCCGCTACGGCCTTCATGTCTTCCGCCTTCTCGATATTTTGGAGCGCACGCTCGAAGTCGTCGATGACAGGCAAGAGGTTCGTCAATGCATTTTCGCCGCCGCTCTTAATCAAATCGCTCTTTTCGCGCAACGTACGCTTACGATAATTGTCAAACTCCGCACGCAAACGCAGATGCGTATCGTTCAACTCATCATATTTCTGTTGCAAAGCAGCCAATTCATCTGACGTATTGTCACCTTCGGCTATTTCTTCTGCCTTTTTTTCGGATTGTTCCTGCAAGTTTGTCGCTTCTTCGTTCGTTACGTTTTGTTCTTCTACAGGACTTTTCCCTTTAAAATCTTTATTGCTCATATTATTTTTTGTTTTATTATCAACCCATTAGAGAAACCCGACCAAACCTTGGCTTCCCATTCACGCCTTAGATTCTGCAAAAACATTGCCAAGATAAAACAATACGGCGCACAGAATTCTAAGACCTACGCAAGCAATCGGTATTAGAATTCTGTGCGCCTTCAAATACACAAACATGGAATTGTTAATTGCCCATTGCCAATTATCAATTGATTCAATATCCTCCGCCCAATGCTCTATAAAGATAGACAATGGAAAGAAGCTCGTTGCAAACAGCCGAATTAAGTCCGATTTGCGCATTCAACAACTCACGCTGGGCATCAAGCACATCCATATAATTGGTCACACCGTTGATATATTGCAGTTGCGCCAATTCCAAATATTTACGAGCTGCTATTTCCAATTTCGCTTGTGATTGGCGTACTTCCTTTGCCTTACGAACCGAGACAATAGCATCATTCACCTCCTTAAAAGCCTCGATGACGGTCTTCTCATAACTATAAATTTCCTGCTCATATTGCGCCCGCGCTACTTTCAACCGAGCCTTATTGCGCCCCATCGCGAAAATCGGTTGCAACAAATCTACCGCAGGATACCAATAAGGACTTTTCAACAAATTACCCAATTCGTTGCTTTCAAAGCCAAATGTACCTGTCAAAGAAATCTTCGGGAACAAATTCGTATAAGCCACACCTACTTGCGCATTTGCTTCCTTCAAAGCCATCTCCGCCTGACGGATATCCGGACGGCGTTCAATCAGAGAAGAAGGAAGCCCTGCCGGCAATGCATCTGGAAGACGTTGTTCGGCAAGGATGCGTCCACGGCGAATCGGGTGCGAATAATCCCCAAGAAGCAACGAAAGGTCGCTCTCCTTAATCTGAATCTGCTGTTCCAAGTCTGGAATCAACGTTTCGGTACGTGCTAATTCTACCAACGCCTGGTTATAAGCCGTCTCAGAAGTCAAACCGCCTTCATAACGCAACTTGGCCAAACGAACACCTTCGCGACGAGCTTCCAACGTCTGACGAACGATAGCTAATTCTTCATCCAAAGCACAAAGTTCATAATAGCCAGCTGCCACACCTGCAATAATCGTTAGTTTCAATGCCCGTTGCGCTTCGATACTTTGCATATAGGCTGCAATATCGGCTTCGTTCGCCCAACGGATATTTCCCCAAAGATCCAATTCCCAGTTCAGGCCCAATTTCGCATCAAACTCAGGATCGGAACTTCGGTTACTACTTCCATCATAATTCGTAACCTCTGTTTCCGCATGCAAATTAGCGTTCGCCGAAGGGAAAAAGCGAGAGAAACTGATACGTTTGGCTGCCATCATTTCTTTAATTTTCGCAGCAGCGATTTTCATATCTTTATTATTTTCTAACGCCCGATTAATCAGATTCTGCAATACAGTGTCTTGATATAAACTTTGCCAAGGAATATCGGACACAGAAGCAGTATCCGTCGTTTCTCCGTCAATCGTTTCCGGCAGATTCAAATCTGGACGCACGTACTCTTTCCCTAATTTACAAGAAGAGAAGGCGAGGACTAACGCCAATATCAAAATAAAAGGCAGAAACTTCTTGGGACGAATCTTTTTCAATTTATCCATATTAGGACGATAACGAGCCACCTTTTCCATTCGAATTCCCTTCTTTATCTTACAAATCAAGACAAAGAAGAAAGGTACCATCACAATGCCGACACTCGTGGCCACTAACATGCCAAAGAAAATACCCGTACCTATGCTATGGCGCGACGCCGAACCAGGTCCTGAAGCCAACACCATCGGTAACATACCCAAGATGAACGCCAAAGAGGTCATCAAGATAGGACGGAAACGCATCTGGGCCGCATGAACCGCCGCCTGGACGGCATCCACACCTTTATCTACCTGCACTTTGGCAAACTCTACAATCAAGATGGCATTCTTGGCAGCCAAACCGATGAGCGTCACCAAACCAATCTGAAAATAGACATCGTTCTCCAATCCCGTGACCCAGATACCCAGATAGGCACCCAAAGCCGCAATAGGAAGCGAAAGAAGTACCGCAATCGGCACAATCCAACTCTCGTATTGTGCGGCCAAGAAAAGGAAGACAAAGAGAAATACCAAAGCCAAAATCATACCCGTCTGTCCACCTGCCTGCTTCTCTTGATAAGAAAGGCCGCTCCATTCAAGGGCGATATTGTCGGGTAAATGTTCTTGTACAATACGTTCCATCGCCGCCATCGCATCACCTGTACTATACCCAGATGCGGCAACAGCATTTATCGGTGCAGTAGAGAACATATTAAAACGCTTAATCGTACCTGGTCCCGTCGTATATTTAGTCGTACCCAAAGCCGTAAGTGGAACCATCGAACCATTTTTAGCTCGCACGAAGAAGAGCCCTAAACTTTCTTTATTCGCACGGTAAGGCGCTTCGGCCTGGATATACACACGATAGATACGGTTAAACATATTGAAGTCATTCACATAAACTGAACCTAAGTAGGCCTTCATGGTCGAGAATATATCTGCCACAGGAATACCCAAGAACTTCGCACGGTCACGGTCTACGTCAAAATAAATCTGTGGAATCTCTGCTTGTAAGGCCGAAGAGATATTCTGCAACTCCGGAGCTTGACTCGCATAATAAAGAAACGTATCCGTCGCTTGTACTAAATCATCCCAAGTAGCCTCGCCACGCGCTTCAAGCTGCATCTCCAGCCCGCCACTCTCACCTAAACCAGGTATAACGGGCGGACGATTCACATATCCTTTCGCTTCCGGATAATAATACAATTCATTACGGACAGCCTCCATGACATCGGCCACCCCCATATTACCGCCCTTACGCTCTTCCCAAGGCTTAAGGATAACCGTCAACGTAGTACGGTTTTGTGAAGTTCCCAAACGGCTACTACTTCCTGTTACATTCTGCACATATGCTACGGCTGGCTGCGCTTTCAAGAAATCTATCATGCGGTTCGTCACAGTACGTGTACGCTCCAACGTAGCTCCTTCTGGCAATTCCAACTCTACCGTAAAGAAACCTTGATCCTCTTCCGGAATGAAAGAGGTTGGCAAAACGCGGTTCAATACGAAAATAACTACGATAATCATACCAAAACCTGCCAATATCCGCCGTGGTTGTTGCATCACTTTCCGAAGCAACCCTGTATATTTATGGTTTCCTTTTTCCAGCCATTCGTTTATCTTACGAAAGACAATATTCTTCTCGCCTTTGGTCGGACGAAGCAAAATAGCACAAAGGGCCGGACTCAAAGTCAAGGCTACAACCGTAGATAGAATTACCGACACGGCTATCGTAATAGAGAACTGGCGATACAATTGCCCCGTGATGCCACTCAAGAAGCTCACCGGTACAAACACTGCCGCCAAAACCATCGAAGTAGCGATCAAAGCACCTGTCAGTTCCTTCATCGCCCGGTGGGTTGCTTCACGGGGAGAGACATCCTCTTCATTAATAATACGCTCCACATTCTCGACCACCACAATCGCATCGTCTACTACAATACCGATGGCCAATACTAAACCCAGCAAAGTCAAAGTATTCAAAGAGAAACCCATGACTAACATAAACCCGAACGTACCAATCAACGAAATCGGCACAGCTATTGTCGGAATCAATGCCGCACGCCAGTTCTGCAACGATAGGAACACGACCAATATCACCAAAAACAAAGCTTCGAAAAGGGTCTTATACACTTCATGTACGGATTGGGAAATGTATTCCGTCATATCGAAAGGGAAGTTATACTCCAATCCTTCGGGGAAGTTCTTACTTACCTCCTCCATGACGTTCCGCACATTTTCGGCTACTTCCAAGGCATTCGCGCCAGGAAGCATATAGATAGCCAGGATGGCCGCATTCTTTCCGTTAATACCACTCTCCGTATTATAGGAAGAGGCTTCGAGCGAGACGCGAGCTACATCGCGCATACGGACAATCGAACCGTCTGAATTGGCTCGAATCACTATATTTTCAAACTCCTCGACCGTCGAGAGGCGTCCCGAAGCAGTCACGGGGAGCGTCACATCCACATTCAAGATAGGTTGCTTACCAAACTCGCCTGCCGCCGACTCACGGTTCTGGTCTTTCAAAGCATCCTGCAAATCCTTTACAGTTAATCCCATCGTCGCCAAACGGTCTGGATAAACCCATATCTGCATTCCGTAATAACGGCTACCGACATTCGACACGCGACCTACGCCCGGAATACGCCGTATCACGTCCAACACGTTAATCGTAGCAAAGTTACTTAAATAGATTTCATCAAACTTCGGGTCGTCAGACATCAACGTGAGCGTCATCAACTGGCTGGGCGACTGTTTCTCTATCGAGATACCATTCTGAATCACCTCGGCCGGCAAACGGCTTTCGGCCAGCTTCACACGGTTCTGCACTTCTACGGCAGCCAAATCCGGATTCGAAGAGATATCGAACGTGACCGTAATCGTCAAACTTCCTGAGTTCGAACAATTACTTTGCATGTAAAGCATACCGGGCGTACCGTTCAATTCTTGCTCGATAGGAGTTGCCACCGCCTGGGATACTGTCAAGGCATTGGCTCCCGGATAGGAAGCACTCACCCTCACGACAGGTGGCGTAATCTGCGGATATTGCTCAATGGGCAAGGATACCAATCCTATCAGTCCGACGAGCACAATCAGCACCGAAATAACCGTCGAGAAGACGGGACGGTCGATAAAAAATCCTGCTCTCATCCTCTTATTCCTCCTCTTTTTCTCTTAATGCTTGGATGGCTTTCTCGTCGCTCGAAAGGATAGGTTGTACTTTCACGTTCGGTTCCAACTTATGATAACCTTCAATTACTACCCGCTCGTTCTCGCCCAATCCACGTTCGATGACGACCGAGTTTTCTATCTCCGGACCAATCTGTACGAAACGCTTCTCGGCTACATCATCCCTTCTCAACACATAGATAAACGCACCACCACCTTCAATTGAAATCGCTTTGCGCGGAATCACAATGGCCCGCTCGCGTACATCCAGCAAAAGCTTGACACGCGTCGACTGCCCCGGCAAGAGCTTACGGTTCGGGTTCGGAAGGATGGCACGAACGGTAAACGTCCCCGTATTCGGGTCTACCGACGGATCGGCAAAATCCACCACGCCCTTCACGGGATATTCTGAATTGTCGGCCAAGGTAACAGACACGGTCGGCTGCCAGGAGCGGGTCGTATCTTGTACGCCGAACTTCACGTTGCGTCTCTCTGCACGCAGGTAATCCAACGCTGTCATCTTGAAATCCACGTCTACCGTATCACTCTTTACGACTACAGCCAGTTTCGAGTTCGCGCCCGGTCCTACCAACGTACCGATATCCACCAGTCGCTCACTGATATATCCTGAGATGGGGGAAGTCACCCGCGTATAGCTCAACTCCAGTTCCGCCTGCTCCAGGTCGGCCTTGCTCATGGCCACGTCGGCCTCGGCATTCTCCTTGGCGGCGATAGCATTATCCAAATCCAACTGACTGGCAGCATGTTGTTCATATAGAGGAGCCAAACGTTCTACATCGCGAGCCGATTTGGCTGCCTGTACCTCGTTCTTGCGCAGTTGCGCCTTGGCTTTTTCAACCCTAGCTTTATAGACAGCAGGACTAATAATAAACAGCGGGTCGCCCTGTTCCACTCGTTTCCCCTCTTCAAACATCATCCGTTCCAAATATCCTTCGACGCGGGCATGAATTTCGACCGTGCTCTCCGCCCGAATCGTCCCCACATACTCGCCATAAATCTGGACATCCTTCTTCACCGGTTTCTCTACAATCACAATGGGCGGCAACGGTTCTTCCTTTTTCTTACAACCCGACATCAGCAGGCTGAAACACAAGCAAGCGCACGTCCACCACATGGTTCCTTTACTCATACTACGCATGGATATTCTACCTATAATTAATACTTTTATCTGTCGACGCAGACAGAGAAATAATCGTTCCAAACTCATACTCATTTCGTTAAATTTACTTAGCCAGCTAATTCATAGAGAACTACGGCGTAAAGGTACGAAGTTATTTCCAGACTACCACACACTTCCCCGTAGAATTATTCCACAACTACGCACCACGCTTCCACACTTCCCCCCTTGCCACACCGTTTCCCATCCCGCATTCCGCCTCCCTTTGATAACCTCTGCCCGCCCCCCTTCATCTACGCACCACGGCTCCACCTACATACGGACCTCACCATCATCCACATACGTATATTAGAAATCGTCACTTACATAGATAAGCTATTAATACCTGTACTGGTATCACCCCATAAGCAGTACAGGTATGACCCTCTTAGCAGTACAGGTATCAAGCGATTACTCTTGGATAAAACCTGTCATTAGACTAAAGAAAGACGAACGCAGATATACCTATATTCCTGCCTTCAACGTCTTAGATCAAACGCCGCTTGCCTACGAGACAAAAAAAAGAGTGCACCCAGAGCGGAATAACCCGCCGGGTGCACTCACTTCATTTATAAACTATTAAAACAATTGATTACTTCGATGCAGAAGTCTTCTTCGGAGCGGCTTTCTTCTTATACTTCTCGACCTCCTTCTGGAGCGCTTCAATCTCTTCGCCCTGGTTCTTGATAGTAGTCAAGAGCGAGTTCAACTCTTCATTTTCAATCGTCTCCGGATACTGTGCGTTCACGCGTTCGATAAAGTCGGAGAGGACGTTCATGTAATTGTTGAACGCATCGTAAGGATTATCATAAGGGCTGAATCCACCATGCCCCATGTGCTTCGTACTCATATAATAGAAGTGATCGCTGCTCTGGAGCCAATACCAATCCTGACGGATACGGCGCAAGTCACAAAGGCGGACACGTTCGCCAATTTCGCAAATCTTACGGAAAGCCTCCTGCTGAAGGACATTACCCAACCACGAGCTGCAATCGCGCTCCTCATCGACCCATGAAATCGGGTAAGCCACCGAAATGCTATCTACCGGCTTCAAGAGTGTGAACACTTCCGAAGGAGTAGAAAAGCTGATGCCCTTCTCAGCTGCAAAACGAGGCAATGCCTTGAAGAACTCGAAGATACCCGTCTCGGCCGGATGCAACGAACCCAAGACCTCGTAGTTCATGAATAGGTTGATAACCTGCTCCGATTCAGGCGTCGACGCAATCCACGAGATATACTTGTCGGCCGTAAGCGGATATTCGTTCCAACTATAATCGCTAAAGCGGTCTGAAAGGTCTTCACTGAAGCGGTCGTTCTTCAACAACAAATGAAGATTAGGCTGGACAGCCGAGCAATACATGTAGTTCGGGCTCTTCCAACCCAAAACATGCTTAGCGCCTTCTGTCAACATACCTTTGTAACCCATTTCATACACCACTTCCGAAATATCGTCTGAGTAAATCAACTCCGTATTGCGGAACACCTTCGGGGTAACGCCAAAGAGAGTTTGAATCTTATCTTCTTGTTTCTTAATCTGGTGTTTGAACTCGTCCATATCACCCAACGAAGAGAGCGAATGGGCGTAAGTCTCGGAGAGGAACTCCACATTACCGGTAGCGGCCAACTCCTTGAAACTATCAATCACCTCAGGCGTATAGATTTCCATCTGCTCCAGAGCTACGCCAGAGATAGAGAAAGCCACCTTAAACTTATTGCCACTCGACTTAATCATCTCCAGAATCGTCCGGTTAGCCGGAAGATAGCACTTCTCGGCAATACGACGGATGATTTCCTCGTTCTGGAAATCGTCGTAGTAATAATGGTCGTTGCCTATATCAAAGAAACGATATCTTTTCAAACGGAACGGCTGATGTATTTGGAAATAAAAGCATATTGTTTTCATAATGTCTTTGCTGTTTTTTTAAAGTTTCTGTTTGTGTTTTTATTTGTTACCTGTTACCATATCATATATCCGGCGCACCTTTTGTCCGGCATATTCCCATTTAATCTCATCCACTTCGCGCTTTCCTTCGACTTTGAGGAACTCGTGCATCGCAGGATAAGTAATAAGCGAATACATGGCATCGGCCAATGCCTCAATATCCCAATAATCCACCTTCATGGCATAGTTCAGGATTTCAGCACAACCGGACTGCTTCGAGATAATCGACGGGACACCGCACTGCATCGCCTCAAGCGGAGAAATACCGAAAGGCTCGGATACGGAAGGCATCACATAGACATCACTCGCCTTGAAGACCTCGTATACCTGTTTCCCTTTCATAAAGCCGGTGAAATGGAAACGGTCGGAAATATTACGCGATGCCGCCAGACGAATCATCTGGTTCATCATATCTCCGCTACCTGCCATGACGAAACGCGCATGAGGTGCACGCTGCAATACCTTAGCAGCCGCTTCGACGAAGTACTCAGGCCCTTTCTGCATCGTAATACGGCCCAAGAAAGTAATAACCTTATCCTTCACCCCTTTCTTATCAGGAATGGCCAGGATTTCAGGGCTCAACGGCTCGACAGCATTATGTACAGTCGTAACCTTGGCCGGATCTTGATGATACTTCTCGATAACAGTTTGACGCGTCAAGTTACTTACGGTAATGATATGGTCCGCATGGTCCATACCATTCTTTTCGATGGCATACACATCGGGGTTCACATTCCCACGGCTACGGTCATAATCCGTAGCATGGACATGGATAACCAACGGTTTACCCGTGACTTGCTTCGCATGAATACCTGCGGGATACGTCAACCAGTCGTGCGCATGGATTACGTCACAAGGAATTGTACGTGCAATCACGCCCGCCACGATGGAATAGTTGTTAATCTCTTCCAGCAAATTGTTCGGATAACGACCTGAAAACTCTAAACATCCCAAATCATTTACATACCGATAAGAAAAGTCAGCATAAATATTATTCCGAAAATCGAAATACAGCTGAGGGTCCATAAATTTGCCCAAACGCTCGCGGACATAATCCATGTTCACATCGCGCCAAACGATAGGCACATTATTTACTCCTATAATCCTCAGGAAGCTTTGGTCTTCATCGCCCCAAGGCTTAGGAATACAAAAAGTAATTTCCATATCTGGTTGTAACGACATGCCTTTCGTCAAGCCGTAACTGGCCGTTCCTAAGCCTCCCAAGATATGAGGTGGAAACTCCCACCCAAACATTAATGCTTTCATATATGGTATTACTATTTTTTATTCGGCGTTATACTTCTTCAACATATCCAATATCCGCAAGATAGCGGCTACGTTCATGGTAAACGAGATAGCCCCGCGACCAGTGAACGGAGGATTGCCATCGTAAATCTCGGAGATAGTCCCTATACAATGGTTGCTCATCTCTTCTTCCATACTGATCAGCATACGTTCCGCAAAGGCTACACCCGATTTGCCAAACACACGCAAGTAGGCTTCCAAATAAGCACCCAACAGCCATGGCCACGCCGTCCCTTGATGGTAGGCCAAATCACGTTCCATCTGCGGACCTGTACAATAAGGACGATACCCTTCGCTCTTCGGACTGAGTGAACGGATACCCTTCGGAGTCAAGAGCTCTTTCGTCACAATATCCAATACTGAGCGGCGTTGCATACGGGTCAGTGGCGAATAAGGAAGTGCTACGGCAAAAATCATGTTCGGGCGCACGCTCCAATCCACAAACGAACCATTTACATAGTCGAACAAATAATTGAAACCGTTCACAAACGTATTCGGGAAAGAGACTTCGATTGCTCTAATCAGATTCTCGACACGTTCGCTCGTTGCTTCGCCATTCAATTCGCGATAGAAACAGAGCGCGTTATACCAGAGCGCATTGAACTCTACAATATAACCCGAACGAGGTACCACCGGATGCCCGTTTACAGTCGAGTTCATCCACGTGATAGCTTTATCGCGGCCCCCTTCAGCATAGAGCAATCCGCTGTCCATTACTTTCATGCTCGGATGCTTCTGATTTATAATATAAGTAAGCGCTTCTTCGATGAAATCGTTATACAATTCCTTCGCCTTGTCGGCTCCTTGTTCCTTGGCATATTGCTGGATAGCCCAAATAGCCCATAAGATAATATCCGGGTGCTCTATCTCTTGGATAACGGCGTCTTTAGCTCCATCTTCAATAAATGCTCGCAGGGCAGGAAGCGCTGTAGCCATGATTTTCTCGAAGCGGACAGGGTCTCCTATCGACAACGTACATCCCGGAGCGGCAATAAACAAATCCCGTGCACGCACCTTAAACCAAGGATAACCAGCCAACAAGTATGCGTCTTGTTTCTTAGGACGGAAATAGAACTGCTGAGCTGAGTTCTTCAAGCAATTAAAGAAGCTCGAACGCGGCGTACGCGAAGCTACTTCCGTCTCATACGACGACTTCAGACGCGTCGTAGCTACTTGGCTATCGCCGGCACTAAAGATAATCGATTCGCCCTTCTTTATAGGCACTTCGAAATAGCCTGGGACAAACAAATCCTCTTTATAAGGATATCCTCTTTCTTGCTCCTTCGAATATTCAATGCCATAATACCACTTCGGGTCGGACACAAAGGTTACCTTTTTGTTAAACTGCATAAACAAGTCCGGATAGCCGGCATAAAGGCACATCTTAATACCATTCGGCACTTCCGTATAGTTCTGGTTCAGATTACCATTCGCATACGTCAGTTCCTTTACGCTCCGGAATGCCAAGAACGGACGGAAACGCAATGTCGTTTCCGAATGGGCATCTTCGAGCGTGTACTTAATCATGATTCGATTTTCAAACATCGAGAAGACCTTCTCTTTCGAGAATACGACACCACCTACGCGATAAACCGTCCGAGGCACCGTATCGCACGTGTATTCGCGGATATACTTATGTCCTTTCGGGCTGAAGTTGTTCTCGCCATACTTATGCAATCCCAGATTGAACTCCGCCCCGTGCTGAATCACCGTCTCGTCTAACGAGGATAGAAGCACATGGTTGTCATCATCCAGAGCTGGTACGGGCATTACTAACAATCCGTGATATTTACGCGTATTACAATCCACGACAGTGCTACTATGGTAGGCTCCGAGGCGGTTGGTTCTTAAAACTTCGCGCGTCAGAGATTCTCCCAGGTTCACCATTACTGTCTTATCAAATTTAAGATAGCTCATATATGATAAATTTTATTTGTTTAATCGTGTTTTCCTGTTCCGATTTATTTCAGACCAAAAGTATAGCATAATCTTTAAAAAAGCAAATCCTTTTCCAATTATTTTTTTCGCTCCATTTCATCATGCGAATCGTTTCAGTTTATAAATCAACCCATTAAAAACCATTCCTATTCATCAATTATGTTGTAAAACATATATTTTATCATCGAATTTTCTTTAAAAAATTCGCAATCATCCCTTGGTGGAATCCAAACAGCGCAAAAATCTGTTCCGATTAGGGCTGGACACGACTCCGGACCCTAACGGCGGGACGAATAAAAGGCTTGGGAGGACTCGCAAACCCTCCGCCCGCTTGCCAACGCCTTTTTCCCCGCCTCCGAAATGCTTTTTTAATCTGTTTTACCGGTGAAATCGATAAAAAACTACTTTTTCATATCATTTCATGGATAAAATATATCAATAAATAGAATTTTCATACCATTTCACCGATGAAATCATACAAAAATCATTATTTCTATATTATTTCATCCATGAAATCCATCAACAACCACCATTTTTAGTGTATTTCACCGCTGAAACAACTCAAAAAAGCATTTCCGAGGTATGCGAAAGCGCGCAAGGAAAGGCGGGATGCACCGGCGGGATACGCCTACGCACGTGATCAAGCCCGCTTCCGTCCAAAATGCCACGGAAATGCTTGTATAGATGAAAAAGAAACTGTACTTTTGTCTTTCGTAATAAAATTAGAATACTCACAAACTTTAAATGATTGATTTTGTATGGAGAACACTCGTCGCTCTTTTTTAAAGAAAGTATCTGCGGCCGGCTTAGGAGTCGCAGGGTTGGCCATGACTGGTAATGCCGGAGCTGCTACCGCCCATGTGGTAGCTCCCGAGGCTCAAGCAAAGAAGAAGCCAGCAGGCAAAGATGATGGCAAATTGCGTTTCGGATTTATCGGAACAGGCTCACGTTGCCACGAACATATTAATAATGTATTAGCGATACCGGGCAATAAAATCGTAGCTATTTGCGATATCCAGCAGGGACCGATCGACCGCACGCTGAAGCATATCTCTCAATTCGGCGTAGACGCCCCGAAAGTATACAAAGGTGGCGAACGCGAATTTGAACACATGCTCAACAACGAAGACTTTGATTGCGTCATCATCGCCAGCCCGTGGGAATGGCACGTGCCGATGTCGGTAGCAGCTATGAAAGCCGGCGTGCCATACGTAGGCGTAGAAGTATCAGCCGCCAATACATTAGAGGAATGCTGGGACTTGGTGAATGTATCGGAAGCTACCGGTAGCCACCTGAACATCATGGAAAACGTATGCTACCGCCGCGATTGCATGGCAGCTCTCAACATGGTCCGCCAAGGTTTGTTTGGCGAATTGCTGCATGGTACCTGCGGATATGAGCATGACTTGCGCGATGTAAAATTCAACGATGGTAAAAATTATACCTACCAACCGGGAAGCGGAGACCTGCGCATGGGACCGGATGCCTTTGCAGAAGCGCAATGGCGTACGAACCACTCGGTTCATCGCAACGGAGATGTATACCCCACGCACGGTATCGGTCCGGTAGCGCATTGCATGGACATCAACTGTGGCAACCGTTTCCTTTCGCTTTCGGCTATGGCTACGCAATCCAGAGGGTTGCATAAGTTTATTGTAGATAATGGAGGTGAAAACCATCCGTTGGCCAAGGTTCGCTTCAACTTGGGCGATATCGTTACATCGATGATTAAATGTGCGAACGGACAGACGATTATCGTGACGCACGATACCAACTCGCCTCGTCCTTATTCGCTCGGATTCCGCATCCAAGGGACAGAAGGCTTGTGGATGAACGACGGTGATACGGTATACGTGCAAGGACAATCCAAGCCGCACCGTTGGGACAACTCGGAAGATTGGTTTAAGAAATACGACCACAGGCTCTGGGCAGAACACGAAGCAGAAGCTGCTGAGGCAGGCCACGGCGGTATGGACTATGTGATGATGTTCGACCTCATCAACGCCATCCATAACAAGATGCCGGCTCCGATGGATTGCTACGATGCAGCCGCATGGAGTGCTATCTCGGCTCTTTCGGAAATGTCTATCGCCCGCGGAGGCGCTTTAGTCGATTTCCCGGACTTCACGCGCGGAAAATGGATCAATCGCAAGAATAACTTCGCGATTTAAGCATTGACAATTGACAATTGATTATTGACAATTAAAAATAAGAGGTGACTGCCTGTATAATTTTCAATTGTCAATTTTCAATTGTCAATTATTTATAAGGAAGGGATTTCATCGCCCGATATAATGCCGTTCATAATGGCATAGAAAGTCAGACCTGGAATGGTCTTTATCCCCAGTTTGGCAGTAATGTTTTTCCGATGCGTCAGAACCGTGTTCAGGCTGATATGCAAATGTTCTGCTATCTCTTTGTTTGTATAGCCATAGGCCACTTCACGGAGCACATTCACCTCGCGCGAGGACAACTCCTTGTTATTTTCTATCGGATTCGAACAACCATTCTCTTGCGCAAAGAATTGGGCCAATTGTTCAATAAGTGTTTCCAAGCTACTCCGCGCGGAAAGCACATTCACGGGAAAAGAAAGAGACTCCGGCTGACGCACCACGACCATCGTCTTAGCCCGGCGAGGGAGGAAATAATCCAAGTTAGCCAGGAATGAATCCGAATCCGTGAAATAATACTCCACCGAATCCGCCTGCTCTTCGCCCAATGCCTGAAAAGAAGCGCAATAGGTAATTTCAGCAAAAGAGAAATACTCCTTCAATATACTTTCTAATCCCAACGAACATAAGCGATCTGGAAGCAAAATAATCACTTGTTTGTTCTTTTTCATCTGCTTGTCTTTTCGATTAACTCCATCTCCTTGACCATCGGCTTCAAGATGCGGTTCCGGATACGGTTATGTTGCTTAATGTCTTTTTCGAGGCTGCTGATGGCAAATATCACCGCGTAGCACAAATTCTCGTTGTATGCGCCGGATAGGTGCTTGATCATGATGCGCTTCAAGTCTGCCAGGAGCGCTTCTATCGGGTCGTCGAGGGCTGGCTCGTCGGGTATCGCAAAGGGTGTGTCAGCGTCGAACGTCGGATTCTCTTCCAAGCACCGGCTCAACGCGAGGCAATAGGGGAACCATTCCTGCTCGTCTTCGTGGATGCGGCGGGTCAGTTGCTCTTCAAACGAAGCGAAGAAACGACCGATTAAGCCCAGCGTCGCATTGACAGGCGTGCTTTGCGTGATGAACGAATGCGTATGCCGCGCGATGTTGGGAAGCTGGTAGCGCAGGTAATATTGGTTGGTCTTGTCCAGGTAATCGATGATTTGCGAGACGTGGAACATCTTCAGTCTCCGTTCGGGGAAATACTCTTCGTTCAAGAAGGCATTGAGGATAATAAGCACAAAATCGGTATCCAAGCCATGCTCCTCGCACACTTCGCGCACCGACTTGTCTTGCAATCCCAATCGGATGCCCAGCCGGTTCAAAACAGGAATGAGCGAGGTATGTCCCTCGACCACCCCGCTCATTGTCATATTCGGATGTATTAAAGCCATCGCTTACGCCTCTTCCCATTGTTTACGGATGAGGTTGAGCGCGTTCACGACCGCTTGTTTCCGGTCTTCGCTCTGGCATCCGCACTCGAAACTGATGTACTTCTGGTAGCCTATCGCCTTCAAGCCCTTGAAGCCATCTACGAAATTATCTGCCTCGCCGTCTTCGCCCGGCATGCTGCGACGCTTCAGGCTAGCGATATGCACGTGCTGAAGGTATTCGCCCGCCGAGATGAACGCCGCCATGTCCGACGTTTCCTCCCACGACATGTGCCAGAAGTCGCCCATGCAACGGACGCCCGGGTTGTTGATGTCGCGGCAAAGAGATGCCGCGTCGGCCACCTGTCGCAGATAAAACGCCTCCTTGCGATTCAGCGGTTCGAAGATGACGGTCGTCCCGTGTTCGTGGGCGAAGTTGCCCAGCTCCGTGAACTGCTCACAGAGGAAATCGCGCGTCTCTTGCGTATGCGGCATACAGGGTTTCTGCCCGTTGAAGGCCGGGACGATGATTACACCCACCGAGCCCAGTTCGCCCGCCGCCGCCAGGATTTCCTTCATCGTATCCATGCACTCTCGACGCGTTTCCGGCTTCTCCGAAAGGATAAAACCTTTGAAACCGGCGCATATCGCACTGATTTTCACGTTCCGCCCGTTCAGTGCCTGCTGGAACTCATTTACGCGCTTCGCCAGGTCTCCGCCGCCCGGTTCCAACCCTACGACGCCGTTTTGCTCCATGAAATCCAGCTTTTCCGCCAAGCTTTCACCCGGAGCCACGCCCTCTTGCAGCGAAATCTTCAGTTGCGCCGCCGGATTATAAGCAATTCCCGCAGATGCTGCCGGAACTGTTTCCGCCGGTTGCGTTTTGCCCGTACAAGCCGTCAGCACGCCACCTCCAGCCGTCAATGCCGCGCCTGCCAACGTTGTCTTCAAAAAATTTCTTCTATTCAGTATCATTGTTTTTCTATTTATTCTTAATACTTTACATTTTCTTTGCCCGACATCATGAGCCGGGAAATTTCTACCCAGATTTTTCTTCCCTACCACGTAGAGAGCAAATTTCTGCCCAGATTTTTCTTCCCTACAGCGTAGGGAGCAAATTTCTGCCCGGATTTTTCTTCCCTACCACGTAGGGATTACTTCTTCTCAACGGGCGTGCCCGGAACCGGGACGGTAAATCCGCTCATGTCCATCTTGCCCAGATTCAAATCCTTCGGCGTGTAATCGAGCGCGGCTGCCGTCATCGCGTCCCACGTCGTTTCAGCACCCGTGTAGGCCGACTCGCGTCCCATGATAGCCGCCATGTTCGACACGGCCGTCTCCGAAGCCTGCTCAATGACCTTACCCGCACGGATGCAGTTAATCCAGTTCACATGCTCCAAGGTGTAGGGATCGGTCTGCTTGTAGGTATTCTTTTCGGCTTCGAAATCATATTTCCAGACGACGTTGCCCGCCAGGTCCTTAATCTCCATCGTCGAACTGTCCCACGAGCCGCGCGTTCCCTGAATAAACTCGCTGACATTGTTGGCGCAACCATCAATCTGGCGACACATGCTATGCAGGTGGACGCCGTTCTCCATCGTGAAGTCGATGCTGAAATTATCGTACTGATCGCCCGTCAAGCGGCGTTGGCGCGAACCGAACCCGACAGCCTTCGCCGGCTTCAAACCACTGAACCACGTGAACACGTCGATGTTATGCACATGCTGCTCGACGATGTGGTCGCCCGACAGCCATTTCCAGTTGACCCAATCCTTAATCATCCATTCGCAATCGCTCCAGCCGGCCTGACGCTCGCGGTACCACAACATGCTCTGGTTCCAATAAACCGCACCACCCGTGATTTCGCCAATCGCGCCTTCCATTATCTTCTTATACGACTCGACGTAACTGCGCTGGTGATGACGCTGCGTGCCCGTCACGACGCACAAGTTCTTGGCCGCCGCCTGCTTTGCCGTCGCCATGATGGTACGATACCCGACAGCATCCACGCAGATAGGTTTCTCCAAGAAACAATGTTTGTTCTTCTCGACCGCATATTTGAAATGCTCTGGACGGAAAAACGGGGGAGTCGCCACGATGACCACGTCCACGCCGCTGTCGATGACCTGCTTGTAAGCATCCAATCCCACGAAACGCCGTTCGGCCGGGATGTCAATGTTCTTTTCCTTCTTCAATTTATCCGCCAGCTCGTCGACGCGCTCCTGGAACGTATCGCCTAAGGCCGTAATCGTCACACCGTTCGCCGCCGCGAGGAAATTGAATGCCGCGCCCGAACCGCGTCCGCCGCAACCAATCACACCCGCCTTCAGCTCTTTGCCGTCTGTTGCCATATCCGGCAGTTCAGGAATGTAATACGACCCCGGTTCCCGAAGCGGCTTCACGGCGCTTTCCGCGCTGCCACCATTTCCACCACACGAAGTCAATATCGAGGCAGCGCTACCGCCACCTACTGCACTCAAAGCCCCGGCCATGGCCGTGCTCTTCAAAAATGAACGTCTGCTTATTCCATTCTTTTTCATATCTAATCTCTTTAAGTCTGCAATTATTTGTCATATTCACATACTACGCGGAAACCAATCCCCTTCACGTCCGAATACCACCAGATACTCTTCGGCTGCTGCGGGTCAGTCTTCAGCCAAGCCTCATGCTGGGTATGGGAGCGGGCCGCGCAACGGACATCCGCCGCATCGGAATCATAAAAACCTCCGCGCACTACCCATTCTTCACCTGTTGTGCAAATCGGGTCGATAACATCTCCGTCTGTCCCATATCCTTCCGGATTATATTTATCCGCACAATACTCCATGACGTTTCCCAACATATTCTTCAATCCGAACGGATTCGCTTTCACCGCCGAAGGTTCCTGCGTCCTTCCTCCGCTGTTCTTTGCATAAATCACATAAGAAGAAATGCTATCCGTCTCCGCATCGAAGAACTTACGCCAGAAACCCTGGTCGGAGAAGTCTTTCGGATTGCCAGCAAAGAAATAGGGCGTCTCGCTTCCTCCTCGCGCGGCATATTCCCATTCAGCCTCGGTCGGGAGGCGATATTTCTTGCCTGTCTTCTTCGACAACCACTGGCAGAAGGTCTCGGCGGCGTAATGCGTCATGGTGATGGCCGGCCGCTCGCCACTTCCCCACCCTTGGTCCGGGAAACCGAACGGAGGCGTAGGTCCGGAAATAGCATCCACCTCCGGATTGCTGTTGTTGGCGTAAACTACCTCCGGCGGTGTGCGCCCTTCGCTCATCGTCTGCGAGAAGAAAGCCCAATACTGATCCCAGGTAACCTCTACCTCGGCCATAAAGAAAGGCGATATCGTCACGTTCCGCACAGGCGATTCATCCGGCTGATGAAAGGGTTCGCTGGCCGGACTTCCCATCTGGAAGGTACCGCCTGGGATAGCCACCATATTAAAAGAAACCATCGTGCCCGGAATCTGTTCCCGGAAATTCGCGAAGGAGGTAATCGGAGTAGATGTTTTATAATAAAGACTGGTATCGACCACAGCATTGGCCCGTTGGTTCGGTATGCCCGCCATGCGCGAATGGGCGTAATTGGGATTGTAATGCCCGGCGTCGAGGTGGCAGCTGATACACTGGAGATCCAGTTTCTTTTCGTTCTCTTCATAATAGAGGTGGGCAGTGATGCCATCGTCTGTAATACCCTCGGGGAAAAGGTTCTGATGACAGTCCAGGCAAGATTCGTTCGGGATGTACGTCACGGCCTGTTCCAATTCTGACTTCTGGTCCCAATGGAAATCCGCGCTATCTTTCACTAAATATCCCCATACATCTTTCAGTCCTAACTTCAGCTTGGCGGAATAGTGCGCCCATGTATCGGACTGGGGAGGAAGATGGCAAGCCACGCAATGCGTCGTAACACCACTCCCATTATTGACATGCTTCGAAAGTTTCCAACTATCCTGTACGTGCGGATGGACATGGCACATCATACAAGACTCGTCTGTCGAGAAATAGACAGACGTCTTATAAGCCCCTCCTACGATACCGGCTCCTATCACCAAGCCAACCAGCAACCAGAAGGACTTCTTTTGGTAAAAATGCTGCTTCTTTTCTGAGTACGAATGATAACTCATCTCTAATCCGTATTAATATGGTATTTTGTTAAGTCTTAAATCGCGGTAAAAGTACTACTTTCTGGTAAAGGAAAACTATATTATGGGAAATTTAACACATCGACTAACTTTTGCAACTGGATTCCTACGGGATGAGGTTTCGGACAATGACCGAAAGTTTACCATGATAAATAAATCCACCTCGAAACTTACAATGGCGACAGTTCGCTGGTAGTAGAATATCCGGAGTTAATTACCGCGGGGTAATTGATAAATAGAAGGGGTGGTTGCTAATAGGAAAACCCAAGCGACCGCCCCTTTTCATTATTCATTTTTTAATTGTCAATTGCCCATTAAAGCTGGTGCTGTATAGGCTTGATCACGAATGTAAACGTATAATCCTGGTACGGCAACTGATATTGTTCCAACGGCAACGTACCCCAACTATTGACGCACCCTAAACCGGACTGTACCTTGTCGATGCACATATTCACATAATCGGTTTGCGGGACTAACTCCGAATGGCGCTGGTCTTTCTCCCAGCCGTCGTCCAACGATTCAAGCGTATAATGCAAAGCGCTTGCCGAGAAAGGTTCAGCTCCTACGAACTGGACACCATTCCCCCCTCGATTCGTTTGATTCCACCACCGGATATCTGTCTTTGTACCGGTCTCTTGCGGACGGATATACGAATAGAACTGTTCATCTACCGTCTGTTTGTATTGCCCGATAAACGCCGAATGGTTACGGTCTGCATAGTTCTCGACCGGACCACGCCCGTAGTATCGGATATAAGACATATCCTTATTCAATTCTGCACGCATACCAAAACGGAACATATTCGATACTTTGGCATTCTTATCAGCCGTCATGCTTTGCGTTACCTCTATGGCACCCTCCTTATTGATGCGGTAAGTCAATGCCAACTTAGCCGATACTTCCGGCATATCATACAGCGCTTTCACCACAACCAGTTTATTTTCAGTCGTATGCTCTAAACTCTTCAGTTCCAATTTCGGATTCTTCCAAACGACATATTTCTGCTGTAACCCGGCACCCATGTCATTATCCGTCGGAGCACGCCAGAAGTTCGGCCTCAACTGAGCGCCCTCCTCCAAGATAGACATGCCATTCACTTCATACAAGCTCAGGAGCCCATTCCGACGTTCGAAGTCGATATGGAAATTTTCTCCTTTCACAATCAGGTAGAACTGGTCATTATCCTCCACGACGGGTTGCGGCGTTTCGTCATGAGCAATCACAGGTTCGGTCAATAGATTCTCCGGCGCCTTATAATCGCGTATAGCCAATTGCTGTTTAGCCACCGTATGTCCTGCCGGAAGCAACATTTCTCCGTTCTTCAATTTAAATTCGATATTCAGCAAGACCTCCTTACCAGGGCAAATACCTTCCAACGAATAAGGTATCTTTTGATTAACAGTCTGTTGCGGATCCACCTTCAAATCAGTCAGCAACCCTGATTGAACCGCTTCTCCTTCTACCATCAACTTCCATTCGGCATAATACCCGCTCAAATCACGGAAGAAATTCTCATTATAAATGCTAATTTCCCCCTTTTGCATATCGACCGGATTGACCCAAATATTCTGATAGAAATAAGCAACCTCGTATGCATGAGGATTTGGCACGCGGTCCGGACTAATCAACCCGTTATTATTGAAATTATTATCCGACGCATCGTAGGGATTGAAATCACCTCCATAGCCATAGAACTCCCGGCCATCTTTCGTATGCCAACGCACGGCTTGATCCACAAAATCCCAGATGAAACCACCTTGGAATTTCGGATATTTACGCACCAAATCCCAATATTCTTTGAAGCCACCTTGCGAATTTCCCATGGCATGAGCATATTCACACTGAATCAAAGGCTTATCAATATCACCCTTGGCATATTCCTCGCAATCCTCATAATTTTCATACATGGGGCAATAAATATCCGTAAACTCATTCGTGCCCGCCTGTTCATATTGGACAGGACGCGACTTGTCTTCTGCCTTAATCCATTTATAACATGCCTCGAAGTTAGGACCAAATCCCGCTTCATTCCCCAAAGACCAGAAAATGATAGAAGGATGGTTGTAACTACGCTGCACATTACGTTGATTCCGCTCTAAATGAGCCTTGGCATAAAGAGGATTCTTAGCCAATGTCTTTTCGCCATATCCCATTCCGTGCGATTCAACATTAGCCTCTGCTACCATATACAATCCATATTCGTCGCACAAATCATACCACAAATTGTTATCCGGATAATGGCATGTACGGACTGCATTGATATTAAGTTCCTTCATTCGTTTGATATCCTGAATCATCCGCTCTTTAGACACAACATAACCACCATCCGGATCCATTTCATGACGATTAGCTCCTTTAAAGAGAACCGGTTGCCCATTCACCAAAACCTGTCCGTTCTTGAGTTCAATCTTACGGAAACCTACCTTCTGGGTGAGGGATTCAATGACCTGGCCATTCTTTTCCAAATTCACTACCAATGTATAAAGGTTGGGAGTTTCCGCACTCCATTTCAAAGGATTACCGACACTCATCGTGGTAGTACCCGACCCTTTTATCTGAGCTGTAGCCACCTCTTTCCCTGCCTTATCGAGCAATTTCATCGCGGCTGTTCCTTTGCCTTCCATTTGAATAGCTATCTGCAAAGTACCATCTTTGTATTGGGCATCCAAATCGGGCGTAAGACGAATGTCTTGGATATAATCTGTATGGCGGGCATATAAATAGCAATCGCGCCCTACCCCAGAATAGCGGAAGAAATCTTGGTCTTCCAAATAGGTACCATCACACCAACGGAACACTTGGAAAGCGATTAGATTCTTACCCGGACGGAGGTATTTCGTCAAATCAAATTCAGCCTCCAACTTGCTATCTTCACTATAACCCACGAACTTACCATTCACGTAAAGATACATGTTCGATGTCACCGAGCCAAAATGAGCAAAAATCTTACGTCCTTTCCAATCGGCTGGAATCTCAATCTCCTTCCGATAAGTCCCCACATGGTTGTTCACGGTCGGCACATAAGGCGGATTATTCTTATATTGGCTTCTCCAAGGGAAGCCGACATTCACGTAAATCGGGTCGCCATAGCCATTTATCTCCCAAATGCCTGGTACCTGCATATCGTCCCAACCTCGGTCATTAAAATCCATACGGTAAAAATCCGTCGGACGCTGGTCGGCATCTTTCACCCAATTAAACTTCCACGTTCCATTAAGAGTCAAGTAATTATCCGAAGCTAAACGACACCCCTTCATCGCAGCTTCTTCCGTTTCGAATGCAAAATAATGGGTGTGCATCGGAGCACGGTTGATGGCATTCACATTTGCGTCTTGCCATTCGTTCTGTTGTGCAAAAGCCGTCAAACCGGCCAAAGCAAGGGTACAAACTAATACTTTTCGTTTCATGATATTATATAGTTATAAATCCTTGATAATACAGTTATAAAATCGGACAAATATAGGTATATTTTCTGGGACAATCAACTGTTCAAATCCAAAAAGTCCATAAAAAAAGGATACACCTTTGCGGCATATCCTTTTCCTTCATTATTTAATCTCTTGATTTTATTCGCGTTTACCCAACTTATGGTCGATGATACCATAGTGATGATCACCATAATTTTTCAAATCATCCAAGATACCTTTTGCCGTTGCTTCTTCTTCTACTTGTTCACGAACAAAGTCGAACAAGAAAGCACGAGCTGCATGGTCTTTATCTTCTTCGGCAATATTCAACATATTATCAATCAATTCAGAAACATGTTTCTCATGATTATATACATGTTCAAATACTTCTACAGGAGAACCCCATGCCGTCGGAACCACATTTACCTGTCCAATAGCAATATCACCACCTCGTTCGATAGTGAAATTAATCATCTTACGGGCATGGTCTAATTCCTCTTGAGCTTGCTTTTCCATCCAGCTGGCAAAACCATTCAAAGCCTCCTTTTTGAAATAAACAGCCATCGAAAGATATAAATTAGCCGACCACATTTCGGCATTTACCTGTGCGTTGAACGCTTCTGATAATTTAGTACTTAATGTCATAATTCTTTTCCTTTTTAAAATTCATCATTTCTGCCTATGTCCTTACAAAAACTAAGCCAAACCCAGACGAAAGTCAGACTTATTTTCGATAATCCGCCAATTCGTCAGCTTGGAACTTACGTATGAAGTTGAAGTGCTTCTCTACTTCCGCTTCGGCATAGTTCACATAGACATGAGCTGACTTAGAGAATAACTCCGGTGCCCTTGTCGCATCCTGAATCAGGAGATGAGACATAATGTTAACGGCTGCCATCTCCATCAAACGGCGTGCTACGAAGTCTTGTAGCTCTTGATTTTGAGCAGCTTTAACTGCATTAGTACAAGCTTCAAACTTACGTGTCATCTCTTTCACGCGCTCCATCAAACCTCCCATTTCCGGTGAGCAAGGAATCAATTCATAATCATGCAACGTAGATGCATAAGCACCATTCGTAACATAACGGATAGCCGCAACCGTCTGAAGCTGAGTCGTTCCCTCATAAATACTGGTAATACGCGCATCCCGATAAATACGCTGGCAAGCATACTCCATCATGAAACCCGAACCGCCATGTACCTGAATGCAATCATACGCATTCTGGTTAGCATATTCCGAATTCATACCTTTAGCCAAGGGGGTGAAGCTATCTGCCAATTTAGCATACATCTTTTGCTCCTTACGCTCTTCAGGTGTCAGTTTACGTTCACGTGCGATGTCATCCAACGCTTTATAAATATCCACATAGCGAGCAGTCTGATAAAGCAATGCACGACCAGCATCCAACTTTGCCTTGATAGATGCCAACATGTCATATACAGCTGGAAATTCGATAATCGCCTTACCGAATTGTTTACGTTCTTTGGCATATGCAAAGGCTTCATTGTATGCAGCCTGACTTAATCCAACCGACTGAGCAGCAATACCCAAACGAGCGCCATTCATCAATGCCATGACATATTTAATCAATCCCAACTTACGTTCGCCACATAATTCAGCCTTGGCATTCTTATAAACCAGCTCGCAGGTAGGCGAACCGTGAATACCCAATTTATTCTCGATGCGACGGACATTCACACCACCGTCACGTTTATCATAAATGAACATCGAAAGACCGCGACCATCATGCGTACCCTCTTCCGAACGAGCCAACACCAGATGTAAATCGGCATCACCATTCGTAATGAAGCGCTTTACGCCATTCAAACGCCAGCAATTGTTGGCTTCATCATAAGTGGCCTTCAACATAACGCTCTGGAGGTCTGAACCAGCATCCGGCTCAGTTAAGTCCATTGACATCGTCTCTCCGGCACAAATACGCGGGATGAAACGGCTATGTTGGTCCTCGTTACCAAATTCATACAGCGTCTCAATGCAATCTTGCAAAGACCAAATATTACCAAACCCGGCATCTGCAGCAGCCACGATTTCGGCACACATCGTATAAGGTGTAATTGGAAAGTTCAATCCTCCGAAACGGCGCGGCATTGTCATGCCATTCAATCCTGCCTTCACCATCGTATCGAGATTCTGCTTCGTTCCGGAAGCATACTCAACTCGTCCGTTCGCGCAATGCGGACCCTCTTCATCCACGCTTTCCGCATTAGCCGCAATCACATCGGCCGTAATCTCTCCAGTTATTTCCAACACTTTATCATACGAGTCCATGGCGTCGGCATAATCTTGCGGCGCATAATCGAACTCCTCTTTATCTCGGTACCCACGCTCTTTCAGTTCGCAGATACGTTCCATCATCGGGTTATTCAAGTGATACTTGAGTTCCGGTACGTCTGTATAGTAATTACTCATCTTATTTGCTATTCTTCTTATAATATTTAATCATCTTCGGAATCACTTCCTCTACCGTCCCATTGATTACATAATCGGCAATCGTATTGATAGGAGCATTCGGGTCGTTATTTACCGAAATTATAATACCGGCGTCTTGCATACCGGCGATATGTTGGATTTGTCCGGAGATACCGCAAGCGATATAAAGTTTCGGACGAACCGTCACGCCTGTTTGTCCGATTTGGCGGTCATGTTCACAGAACCCGGCATCCACGGCGGCACGGCTGGCACCTACTTCAGCGTGAAGTTCCTTGGCTAATTCAAAGAGCATATCGAAACCCTCTTTCGAGCCCATGCCGTAACCTCCGGCTATCACGATAGGCGCGCCCTTCAAGTTATGTTTTGCCTTTTCTACATGGCGGTCGATTACCTTTACTACATAATCCGTTTCAGGAACATACTTGGCTACATCATGTCGAACGACTTCCCCTTGGTAGTTGGCATCAAGGATTTCTTTTTTCATGACACCTTCACGCACGGTAGCCATCTGCGGGCGATGTTCCGGGTTGATAATCGTAGCGACAATATTTCCTCCGAAGGCAGGGCGGATTTGATAAAGCAGATTCTCGTAGGTCTTGCCGACCTTCTTGTCTTCATGCGAGCCGATTTCCAGCGAAGTACAATCAGCCGTTAATCCACTGGTCAAAGCTGAAGATACACGCGGACCCAAGTCGCGCCCAATCACCGTGGCACCCATCAGGCAAATCTGCGGCTTCTCCTCTTTGAAGAGGTTAATCAATATCGAAGCATGGGGTAAAGTCGTATAGGGGAACAGTCCCGGCGCATCAAAAACGTGCACCTTATCCACACCGTACGGCAATACCTGTGTTTCTACGCCTTCCAATCCGCTCCCTGCCACGATGGCTTCCAGTTGGCATCCCAATTCGTTTGCCAATTTCCGTCCTTTCGTCAGGAGTTCCAAACTTACATCGGCTACGGTCGTGCCTTCCAGTTCGCAATATACAAATACGTTGTTCATGTTTCCTCCTTGTTTTATCCAATCGTATGATTAGCCAATAGTTCGACAATCAAGTTTTCTACATCCGCGTCCGAACCCGTCAGTGTTTTGCTTTCTTTGGTTTGGAACACAATATTCTGGATGGCCTTCACCTTCGTAGGCGAACCACTGAGGCCGCATTGCTGCACATCACCATCCACATCTTTCACGCTCCATTCTTGGATATTCAGGTAGGGGCGCTTCTCGTATAGCTCGGCATAGGGCAGTTCGGCCGGACGTTCCTGCTGTCCCAGGGCGCGTTTGTATTTCTGCACCCATTTTGCATTACGCGGACGGCAAGGAGCTGCCGAGCCATTCACTGTGATGACGATAGGCAACGGTCCTTCCACCGTCTCCACACCGCCTTCGATATGTCGCTTCACTGTGATTTTCTGCTGGGCTTCATCTACTTGCAAGATTTCTTCGGCATATGTGATTTGCGCCAGGCCCAACTTCTCGGCCACTTGCGGACCCACTTGCGCCGTATCGCCATCGATAGCTTGACGTCCGCCGATGATGATATCATACGCTCCGATTTTCCGGATAGCCGTAGCCAACGCATACGAGGTTGCCAGCGTGTCGGCGCCGGCAAAGGCGCGGTCTGTCAGGAGGTAACCGCCGTCTGCCCCGCGATATAACCCTTCGCGGATGATTTCGGCCGCGCGGCCCGGTCCCATCGTTAATAATGTAACTGTCGATCCCGGATGGGTATCTTTCAGGCGCAAAGCCTGTTCCAACGCATTCAGGTCTTCCGGATTGAAGATGGCAGGAAGCGCGGCTCGGTTAATCGTCCCGTCCTCCTTCATCGCGTCTTTTCCCACGTTCCGCGTATCCGGAACCTGCTTCGCCAATACAATAATTCTTAAACTCATCTTTATCGGATTTATTTCTAATTTTCTTACGCTTGCAAAAGTAGTTATTAAATGGAAATATACCAGCAAAGAGGGCGAAAAAATCGCAAAAGAAAAACCATTCTCCTCCTCCCAAAACTTAGAAACGCCCGACACAAAACCCGAAACATCCGACCTAATCTCTATCTTTAGGCTAAAGATACATATCTTTAAGTTGCAGATACGTATCTTTAGGCTGCATATATATATCTTTAGCCTAAAGATAGAGATTTCCTCGAAGGAAAAAAGTTTTCCCCCGGGCACTAATGGGATAAAGTCCTGCTTCTTTTACAATATCTATGGGAGAAGATCGAAATACCCACCCTGCTCTTTGACAAAGCCAATGAGCTGACGGAAGGTTTCATTGCGTGAAAGGAGGTCGGGATTGCCCACGAGGAAAAGCTGCTCGCGGGCGCGGGTCAGGGCCACGTTCAGCTTGCGGTCGATTAGGGTACCCTCCTCTTCGAACACATTTCCGGCGAGGAAATCCAGTTGGTAGCCACGCTTCACGGTGAATCCATACACAATCACATCCCGTTCGCTTCCCTGGTATCGCTCGACGGTATCAATCGACACGTCCCGCAACGCTTCGATGCCAAACCGCTCTATCTCCGAACGAATCACGGCGATTTGATTGCGGTACGGAACGATTACCCCAACCGTCTGTGTCGCCGAAAAAGGCTTTCCGTTTTGCACATAAAGCGACCAGACGCTCCGTACCAACCGGGCGACCAGACGCGCCTCTGCCCCATTCACTTTGGCGGGCTCGGCACAACGCTCATGCCGTAAAGCGAAAAAGGCCAAACGATGGGTAGCCACCAGTTGCTCGATTTCCGACGTTCCCCGGTGTGGGAAATCCAGCTCCCGCAATTGATGCGCCATCGGGACGGGCTTTAATTTGCAACCATAAAAGAAAAGATTGGAAAAGAGGCTGACAGCCGGGTGCATACGTCCCTGTTTTTCCATGCAAAAAACAAGCGAGGCATTCCCCTGTTGCAAGCGAAGGAGGCGTTCGAAGAGCGACTGGCGACAATTCTCCAGGCCGATGGAACGGAGCAACGGCTCGGTCACTTCCGATTCTTTTTCGCTCTGTTGCACCACCGCCGGAAGCTGTTTATGGTCGCCAATGAGGACAAAGCGGCGGATGGCGTTCTGCTCTCCATGCTTCGCGCTCAAAATGCCGAGCAAATGCGGTTCCAAAATCTGGGAAGCCTCGTCTACAATTGCCAAAGAAAAGGATTTCAGACTGAAAAGGGCCATTTGGGAACTAAAGGCAGCCGTCGTCCCCACCAGGATGCGCATCTCGCGGAGCGCGTTTTGGATGTCGGAAAGGCGTGCATAACCTTCCATGCGGTTCCGGAGAAGATAAGGCTTATAAGCGGCATCGCACGAAGCGTCTGTCCCGATGCGGATAAAATCCAACCCATGCCGGACGAGCTTACTGCAGATTTCATCGACGGCACGATTCGTATACGAGAGCAAAAGGACAGACGCTGTTTCATCTCGAAGCTCTTCCTGCAAGATGCTCATTAATCCAAAAGAGGTCTTGCCTGTTCCCGGCGGACCAATCAAAAGGAAATAATCTTGTGCCTGTTTTGCCCGGAGCACTAGTTCGTTGAACTCCGGACTCTCTCCGCCCAAACTATAATCGCCCATTAGCCGGAGCGACGTGTCTACACGCGGTGCCCGTTGTCCCAAGAGACACATCCGCCGTTCCTTATGGGCCGAGAGAAAGGCATAGAGTCCTCTATATAATGTGGTATAGGAAGATTCCACGAAATCATGCTCGATAGCCCACCGATACGTACTCGGCACGTCGAACACCGCCCGGTTCTTTTGGGGTGCCCGGAGCGAGAGCGTCACCTCGTGGGCCCGCAAATCGCTGAGGCTACAACGAAGCAACAGGGCATGACGGACATCCGGTTCCTCTGTAACCGGGTAGGCATAGAGCATCACCACATCCCCTACACGGAAGTTAGGCAGGTCGTTCTCCTCTTCATCCGGGACGAGGAGCGTCACTTGGTCGATTCCAGTACCCGAAACAGATTCCAATTGTTTCAATTGCAGGCGGTCGAAGATATTTCCTGCTTGTCGTTTCTCATCGAGCGAAGCATTCCAGAGCGAGGCAAAACCGCTGGCTTCTTGCGTCGCGTTGCCCAATTTGGATAAGATATGTTCCTTCTCGACAAAAGTAAAGAAGCGGTCGAAGTAGGCGCGCTCCATCTCCGACGCCGTTTGGTACGGACGGAACAGGGCCTGGAGTTGCGGACGAGTGTATTCTTCCCACAACTTGCCCGATACGTTTTTCACGTTCAAAGCCTCCGGCGTCAAGGCGTGGAATCTTTTTCCTGCTTCTCCTTCGCCATAGCCTAATTCCAGATGGACAATCTCATTCCGTACCCGGATTGCTTCAAAAAGCAACTTGGGCGCGGCTCCCTCTTTCAACAAGCCGTCTTCATATTTCGAATAAAGGAGGAAGCAAAGGATTTGCTCGTTGCGCAGTCCGTAATTATAATGGAGCAGGGCAAGGTAAAGCAGCATCTGGACATAATGTTTCTCGACGTGACGGTTGGTCAGATACTCTCGTTTGCCCGATTTCTGCTCCATCAGCACATGCTTGTCCAATTGCAAGAGGTCCATACGTCCTTGGATACCTAACATCTCGGAGACGAACGAAGGTTCCAAGACAATTTGTTCCATGTCGATGCCCGGTATCCGACAGAATTGTTCCTGTATCATGCGGTGGAGGTTCAGTTGTTGCTTCCGGGCTTCGGTATGGAAGGTCGGGTCCATGTCCGGACAAGTAACCAATCCCAGCGGATTGTGTTGGAAGAAACGTTGTACGCTGGCTTTATAGTCTGGCTCGTGCGTCGCTCCGCCATAGATTTCTTCGTCCAAAAGTTGGCTGGCAAAATTACCCAGCAAGATGGCTTTCGAGTTGGCTGCCGGCTTAATTTTATTCACCAAATAGGTCAACGGCGTCACTCCGTATGTCTCGAAGCAGGCGGCAATGGAAGAAATATCCAGCAAGAAATCCGGTTCGACGATAATCAACTCCGGGAAATAAACACCCTCCTCCAAGCGTGGATGCACCAGGTTCAGTTGCGTATGTGGCGTGAGGAGCTTCCCGATATAATCCCAAGCACCCGAAAAGTTCGTAAAAGCATAACAGGCAGCTATCGTTTCCGATTCCACGCCTACCCTCTTTCCATAGATGAGGCGGTCGTCCCAGCGGTCGACGATCATCCGGATGCAGTTCGGCGTCGAAGCGGCATGTACTTCGCTTGTCTCCATCGTTTCGGGCAACTCGCCGGCCAACTCTTCCGGAATCTCGCACGCATACACGAATGCCACAAATTCTACAAATGCCTTCAAATCATAGCGATACGCCTTCTTCAGAAACGCGTCTTCGTAGCGCGCCAATTCCCGGCAACGGGCACGAAACCGATTTATGTTCCGATACATCTCGGCGTCCGCCTCCAAACGTTTGCAAATAAAATCCATCCGTGCAAACGGACCGGCAAAGCTCATCCCGCCTTCTCGCGTATGTTCATTCAATATTTCATTCCATATCCGGTACAGTTCCGCATAACGCACCCGTACATCTTCGTCTCCGGCAAAATGCACGTCCGCGATTTCCTGCCAATAATTCGCCACGCTTTGTTTCATGCACGCAAAGGTAAAGAGTTTTTAATCTACAAATCGGAAGATTCTAAAAAGAAAAGAACGGAAGTCTATCGCTCTATTTAGCTATTATAGACTTCCGTTCTTAGTGATCGAGTTGGGATTCGAACCCAAGACCCACAGCTTAGAAGGCTGTTGCTCTATCCAGCTGAGCTACTCGACCATCCTTTTTTCGTGCTGCAAAGGTAGGCGTTTATTTTGAATATACAAAATTATTTGAGCGTTTTTAGTTCGCTCTTGTGGCATTGGCTATCTAAATACCATTGATATAAACGTTTTACGCCCTCCTCTATTTCGATTTGATGATGCCATCCGAGGCGGTGGAGCTTCGTTACGTCGGTCAGTTTGCGCATCGTCCCGTCCGGTTTAGTGGCATCAAAGCGGATTTCTCCTTCGTAACCTACCGTCTTTTGGATGAGACGCGCCAACGCTGCGATGCTGATTTCTTTTCCTGTTCCGATATTAATATGGCAATTGCGGATTTGCGTCTCTCCGGTTTCGTAAGTGTCTTTGAAATCAACCTGCTCCATGATGTAGACGGTGGCATCGGCCATTTCTTCACTCCAGAGGAACTCACGCAGCGGTTTGCCGGTTCCCCAGAGCTCGATTCGGTCCGGATAAATGCCGTATCGGGCCAGTTTCTGCGGAATGGAATCTTCGCTGCCGGACACGGGACGAATCTCCAAATCGCGCCGCAAGGCTTTCTCGTCTCCCTCGCGGAGGCATTTTGCCAAATAAATCTTGCGGAGCATGGCGGGAAGCACATGGCTCGTCTGGAGGTCGAAATTATCGTTCGGGCCATACAGATTCGTGGGCATCACGGCAATGTAGTTCGTACCATATTGCAGATTGAAACTCTCGCACAGTTTCAGCCCCGCGATTTTGGCAATGGCGTACGGTTCGTTGGTGTATTCCAGCGGAGAAGTCAGTAGCGCCTCCTCACGAATGGGCTGCTCGGCATCGCGCGGATAAATGCAGGTGCTGCCCAAGAATACCAGTTTACGCACGTCGTGTCGGAAGCTCTCGCCGATAACGTTCTGCTGTATTTGCAGATTCTGATAAATGAAATCCGCGCGGTAACGATTGTTTGCCATAATGCCACCGACGTGGGCCGCTGCGAGGATGACACATTCGGGGCGTTCCTCGTCGAAGAAACGACGCACCGCTACGCTGTCCAGCAAATCCAACTCCGCATGTGTCCTTCCCACTAAATTCGTATACCCCTTTTCCTGCAAATTTTTCCAGATGGCCGAGCCGACCAATCCGCGATGCCCGGCTACATAGATTTTCGTTTGTTTCTCCATTTGCTTATGCCTCCTCGTTTAAGTGGTCTTTCAGATAGAGCTTCCGGACGAAACGCATATCGTGGCGCACCATGATACGCACCAACTCTTCGAACGAGGTCTTGCGCGGATTCCATCCCAAGAGCGTGCGGGCTTTCGTAGGGTCGCCGAGGAGTTGTTCCACTTCGGCCGGACGGAAATATTTCGGATCTACTTCCACCAGCACGCGGCCTGTCGCTTGGTCGATGCCCTTTTCGTCTACGCCTTCGCCCTCCCAGCGCAAATCGATACCGACTTCATGAAATGCCAACGTGCAGAAATCGCGGACGGAATGATATTCGCCGGTCGCAATCACAAAGTCTTCCGGCGTCTCGTGTTGCAGCATCAGCCACATGCATTCCACGTAGTCTTTTGCATATCCCCAATCGCGCAGCGCGTTCAGGTTTCCGAGGTAAAGTTTGTCTTGGTGCCCCTGCCGGATGCGTGCCGCCGCCAAGGTTATTTTCCGCGTCACGAACGTCTCGCCGCGCCGTTCGGATTCGTGGTTGAACAAGATGCCGTTCACCGCAAACATGCCGTAACTCTCGCGGTAGTTTTTCGTAATCCAGAAGCCGTATTGCTTGGCTACCCCGTAAGGCGAACGCGGGTAGAAGGGCGTCGTTTCCCGCTGCGGCACCTCTTGCACGAGTCCGAACAGCTCTGAAGTAGAGGCTTGGTAAATCTTCGTGCGCTGCTCGTATCCCAAAAGGCGCACCGCTTCGAGGAGGCGGAGCGTCCCGATGGCATCCGCTTCGGCCGTGTATTCCGGCACGTCGAAGCTCACCTTCACGTGGCTCTGCGCCGCCAGGTTGTAGATTTCGTCCGGTTTTACCGTATGAATGATGCGGACGAGCGAACTCGAGTCCGTCATGTCGCCCCAATGCAGGTTCACGAGCCGCTTGTTTTTCATATCGCGCACCCATTCGTCGAGGTACAGATGCTCGATTCTTCCCGTATTGAACGACGACGAGCGGCGCATAATCCCATGCACTTCGTATCCTTTTTCTATCAAAAATTCGGCGAGGAAAGAGCCGTCTTGCCCCGTTATCCCCGTAATCAACGCTACTTTCGACATAATTTCTTCCTTTTTTCCTGTTTTGGCGACTAAGGTACGCATTTTTCCGCAATTTTGCACGATGGGAAAATGGGGCGGAATTCTCCGCAGACCTCCCAACGTTGTCGGCAGCTCGGAGGAATTCTCCACAGACCTCCCGCAAGTTGCAGCAAGGCGGCGGAAATCTCCGCAAGCCTCCCACAAGCTGCAGCAAGGCAGCGGGATTTTCCGCAAGCCTCCTGCAAACTGCAGCAAGGCAGCGGGATTTTCCGCAAGCCTCCCGCAAACTGCAGCAAGGCGGCGGGATTTTCCGCAAGCCTCCTGCAAGCTGCAGCAAGGCGGCGGGATTTTCCGCTGCTTCCTTTTCACCCTTCCAACGTGACCACCGCACTTTCCACGTCTCCCCCAAAGGGCGGATTCCGTTTCGCGACACTCACCTTGGCTTGCAAAATGCGGGGAAAGCGGCCGCGCAATGCCCGTAGGATGCGCCCCGCCACGGCCTCGAGCAATTGCGAGGGCTGCGCCATCTCCTCCTTCACCACGGCATACACGGCGGCGTAATCAATCGTATCGTCCAGGCAATCGGTTTCCGCCGCCCGACCAATGTCTGCCTTCAACCAGACATCCACCACAAACCGGTTCCCTACAGCCCGCTCCTGCGGCGCCACGCCATGAAATGCATAAAACTTCATGGACTTCAATTCAATCACAGCATTCATTTCACAACCTATTTTAACTGCGTAAAAATAATACAATCAAATTATCAAGCCAAAATTTAATCTTATCTTTGCAAAAACGAAATTATCCACATCATGATTATGGGCAAAACAAAAGAAGAACAAACGAGCAGTGGCCTCCACAACGCCATGGCTGCCGGGAGTTTTGTAAAAGGAAACATCACGAGCGAGGCGGACTTCCGGCTGGACGGACGCGTAGAGGGCGACATCGCCTGCAGCGGAAAAATCGTAGTCGGGCAAAAAGGTTCGGTGACAGGTAATATCCGTTGCCAAAATGCCGAAATACATGGCGAAATCATAGGAACCATCCAAACCGACAACCACCTGACGCTGAAAGCCACCGCACGCATCCAAGGCGACATCCGCACGCAAACCCTCGAAATAGAAGCCGGTGCGCAATTCGACGGGACATGCCGGATGAAGGGAGAAGGAGAGTAAGACAGGCCGGAATGACACCATACTATCGACTAAAAAACAACACTTGTGGATAATAAAAAAGCCCACAAGCGGGAACTCATCCCCTTGTGAGCCTTTATCTTTCCTATCATTTATCGACTTATCCGCATCTCGAAGCCCCGCAATTGGTGCAAATCAAGCAACCTTCTTGATAAATGAGCGTTTCTTGTCCGCAATTCGGACATTTTTGTCCTTTAGCTTCTGTCCCATTCGGCAAATATTTCTTCAAAGCACGCTCCACACCGTTCTTCCACGTATTAATGGACTCGTTATTCAAATCCATGCCTTGCACAAGCTTAATGACTTGGTCGATGGGCATACCATAGCGCAAAACGCCCGAAATAAGTTTCGCATAATTCCAATATTCCGGGTTGAACTTACCATCCAAACCCTCAATGGTCATCTTATAGCCCCGCTTATTCTTGAATTGGAAATCATAGTGCTTCTTGCCATCTTCGTCGTAACTTTTAATGATAGACCCCTTGGTGATATTCTTCGGAAGCATGATACCCTCTTCATCGTCGGCCAAACCGGTAAAGATTTCATAAGGACGACCATTCAACAACCCTACAAAGGCAATCCATTTCTCCTTATTGTTTTGGAAACGGACCACATCCGCCTCCAATTCACGTGGACGAGTCGATACAATAACCGGCGGCTGCATGCAATTGCAATCGTCATTCTTTTTCTTTCCCTTCTCGGCAGCCAATAAGACGCCCGAACGCGAACCATCGCGATAAACCGTACAACCTTTACATCCGCTCTTCCAAGCTTCGATGTACAAGTCATTCACCAATTCTTCGCTTACGTCGCTCGGCAAGTTGATAGTTACGCTAATGGAATGATCCACCCACTTTTGAATACGTCCTTGCATACGTACTTTTTGTAACCAATCCACATCGTTAGAAGTAGCTTTATAATAAGGAGACTTAGCGACTAAGTTATCTACCTCTTCTTGCGTATATTTTCTCGTCAACGAATAGCCTTGTGCTTGCATCCAAGTCACAAACTTATGATGAAATACAATATATTCTTCAAAGGCATCACCCGTTTCATCCACGAAGTCCACCCGTGTATCGGCATCATTCGGATTCACCTTGCGACGACGTTTATAAACAGGCAAAAAGACCGGTTCGATACCGGAAGTCGTCTGCGTCATCAAGCTGGTAGTTCCAGTCGGGGCAATCGTCAAGCACGCAATATTACGCCGCCCATGCTGTACCATATCTGCATACAAGTCCGGGTCAGCCTCTCTTAAACGATTGATGAATGGATTTTTCTCTTCCCTTTTGGCATCATAAATAGGAAAAGCACCGCGTTCTTTTGCCATCTCGACTGACGAACGATATGCAGCCAAAGCTAACGCACGTTGCACTTCCTCTGCAAAATCTGTAGCCTCTTCTGTACCATAACGCAAATTCAAAGCCGCCAACATATCGCCTTCAGCCGTAATTCCTACTCCTGTACGACGTCCCATCAACGTTTTGCGACGGATTTTCTCCCACAAATAATGTTCCGGCTGTTTGATTTCCATAGACTCCGGATCGGATTCAATTTTCTTTAAAATCAAATCAATCTTTTCCGATTCCAAATCAATAATATCATCCATGATGCGCTGCGCTAACATGACATGCTTCTTAAACAACTCGAAATCGAAATAAGCTTCCGAAGTAAATGGATGTATTACATAAGAATATAAATTAATAGCTAACAAACGGCAACTATCGTACGGGCACAATGGAATCTCGCCACACGGATTTGTTGACACCGTACGAAATCCTAAATCAGCATACGAATCAGGCACCGATTCGCGTAAAATCGTATCCCAAAACAACACACCTGGTTCTGCCGATTTCCACGCATTATGAATAATTTTCCGCCACAAATCCGCCGCATTTATCTCTTTCGTATATAAAGGATTCGACGAATCTATCGGATATTGTTGGCTATACATCCGTCCTTCTATCGCTGCCTGCATGAATTCATCATCAATCTTCACAGAAACATTTGCCCCTGTTACTTTCCCTTCCACCATTTTAGCATCGATAAACGATTCCGAATCCGGATGTTTAATAGAAACGGATAGCATCAAGGCTCCTCTCCGCCCATCTTGCGCCACCTCACGTGTGGAATTAGAATAACGCTCCATAAACGGCACCAATCCGGTAGAAGTCAACGCCGAGTTCTTCACCGGCGAACCTTTCGGACGAATATGCGACAAATCGTGCCCTACACCTCCGCGCCGCTTCATTAATTGCACCTGCTCCTCATCAATGCGGATGATAGCACCATACGAATCAGCCGGGCCATCTAATCCGATTACAAAACAATTTGACAAAGAAGCAACCTGATAATCATTACCAATCCCCGTCATCGGACTTCCTTGCGGAATAATATAACGGAAATGGTCAAACAAATCAAAGAGTTCCTGTTCCGTCAACGGATTCGGATAATTACGTTCTATACGAGCAATTTCTCGCGCTAAACGACGATGCATATCCGCAGGAGATTGCTCATAAATATTCCCATAAGCATCTTTCAAGGCATATTTGTTCACCCATACCTTAGCCGCCAATTCGTCACCGGTAAAATAATCAAAAGATGCTTTATAAGCTTCATCGAATGTATAGATTTTGCTTTCCACGGCCTATATATGTTACCTTTTAATTAATACTCTTATTAACTTCTCAACAGACTTTCAATTTCTTCTACCGATGTCCGAAACGATTTGTTTGTTTCCATCTGGTCTTTGATTGTCTTACATGCATGAAGCACCGTCGCATGATCCTTCTTTCCCACAATCTTTCCGATATGTGAAAAAGAACAATCTGTATATTTCTTCGCCAAAAACATCGTTATCTGACGAGCTTGCACAATCTCTCGCTTACGAGAATTAGTCTGAATAACAGATTGATCTAAGTTGAAATATTTACAAACTGTTTCTTGGATTGACTGAACAGAAAGCTGTTTCTGCTCCAAACGCACCGAATGGCTGACTATTCGCTTCGTAAGAGAAAGATCAATTTCCTTATTGCTTACCAACGCATTCGCCATTAAAGAGACCAGAATTCCTTCTAAATCTCGAACATTTTCTGTTACATTATCTGCAATGAAATTGAATACATCTTCTGGTACATTCAATCCATCGTGCGTAATTTTGTTTTTCAAAATCTTACGACGCAAATCCAAATCCGGATGTTCCAATTCTGCTATCAATCCCCACTTCAACCGAGTGAACAGACGCTTCTCCATGCCTTGCAACTCTACAGGCGGTTTATCTGATGTCAAAACCAATTGCTTATTCAGCATGTGTAAATGATTGAATATATGGAAGAAGGTATTTTGTGTCTTATCTTTTCCTATAAACTCTTGGACATCGTCAATAATCAACACATCTACACCTTGATAAAAATATAAGAAATCATTGACATTATTCTTTCGTACTGCTTCCGTAAATTGTGTACCAAAGAGATGAGCCGACACATATAAGACTTTTTTTGACGGATGTAATTCTTGAATCCGGTTTCCTATTGCGTGACAAAGATGCGTTTTTCCTACTCCAGATGCTCCAAAGATAAACATGGGATTAAATGCTGTCTTACCTGGATTCTGAGCAATTGCTTCGCTGGCTGAACGAACAACCTTATTACTTGTTCCTTCAAAATAGTTATCAAAACTGTATTTCGAATTCAAATACGAATTCCAATCTTGCTGCGCCCGACGTTGTTCAAATAGATTCGGTACTGACGCATGTGGCATTTCCCGCGTAGGCGACGGATCCACATGCGAATCCATCATCGAACCTTCGTCTGTTACATCGCCTCCTGTAGCCACACGATAAATCAACGTCACTTCCGGTCCCATCACACGTCGAACCACCGGCAACAACAACTTTTGGAAATTCGCCTCTATATATTCACCGAAAAAATTAGACGGTACCAAGATTCGAAACTCATTCTTCTCATTAAAAGAATAAGGAATAATAGGTCGAAACCAAGTATTAAACTGTTCTTCCGACAAATTATCCTTAATAATCTCAAGGCACTTCTTCCACAATATTTGACAATCAGACTGCATCTTCTTTCTTAATACTTCTTCCTACTATTTACTTGTTTGACGGTACAAAGTTTGAAAATTAATTCCGAAAAAAAAAGTCTCTTTTTATTTTGTATTTCCAAATAAATTTATCACTCTAAAAGTCAAGTAATTAAGAAAATTCGCTCATTTCCAAATACTTACACTGTGATCTTTTTCTTTTTTTTCTTCAAAAAGCTCTTTTCGCGACATTCTGTCATTTCGTCCTTAAGAACCTTCCTGAAAGAGGAAAGCTCTATTCTTCTTATTTTCAAACGACTTGGACACATTCCTTTTTTAGAAGAAAAAAATGTGTCCAAGACAGAAAGACAGTGTCGTTTTTTAGTTTTTTTACTCTTTCCTGAATTTTTAAAATACAGAAAAATGAACATAACGCTTCGGATGTTCACGCAAATCCAACAACAGCTTCGAAGCATTGTCTGCTGTACTATTGAGATTGTCATACAAAGCGCGGTCGTTAAGCAAAAGGCCAATGCTGTTATCTGTCGAGTTGAATTTCTCAGTCGTCACCTTCAAACTAGCCAAGGTAGCATTGATACTTTCGACAGTCGTTTGCAAGTCGAGCGTTTTCAATTCCGAACTGACATCCGAGAAATTCGCCGTAATGGTCTTCAATCCAGATACAATTTCTGGCACATCGTTGGCCAATAGTTGGTTCAACTGGCGAGTTGAAGTTTCCAAATTCGCGGTTGTCTTCTCTACATGGTTGAGCGATTGTGCCAATGCCGGATGGTTTATCAACGTCTGCAAACCACCTAAAATAGAATCAATCTTTGGCAACATCGCCTCGACGCTGGGTAATATCTTCTCTTGTACAGACTGCATCATCTCTTCCGCCATGCGTCCTTCAATTTCATCACCTGGCTTCAAGTACTCGTTTACATATTTATTTAAATGGATATGCAACTCCGAGCCGCCCAGAAAGCTATTCACAATGGTAATATAGCTACCTTTATTGATGCGCATTTCGTCTTCAAGGCTGATATCGACCGTAATTTTATCCATCTTGTCATAATCGTACGTGATGTCACGCACAAGTCCGACTTTGAATCCATCGATATACACTGGACTGGAAATAGTGACTCCTTTCACATTCGTGAATATCACTTCATAATGGTTGACCGGCTTAAACAGATTAATCCCTTTCAGGTAATTAATTCCGATATACAATAAAGCCAGACTGACGATTGACACAATGCCAATCTTTGCTTCCTTGGTGAATTTCGTTTTCATCTTCTTATTATTTCGTCTTTTTGTTTTCTACTTAATTTATTGTTTCTGTTTTTGCAAACGTTGTTGCTTGCGCATCAATATATCCTCTTCGCTTCCTGCCGGAGGAAGTTTCTTTCCGGAGGCTTTCGCCTTCATCGCCGACTGATTAGCTTCGCCAACTCCCGATGCAGCCTGTCGCGTGTCAAACGTATGTTTATATCGATCAAACGCATCCGATATCGCTTTGGCCAAACGTTGTTGTCCTTCGGCCGAAGCCAAGTAACGCTCTTCCGTTCGATTCGAAATAAAACCCACTTCGATTAATACGCTTGGCATACTTGTCTTACGCAACACCAAAAAACCAGCTTGCCGTACCCCCCGGTCTTCCCTTTTAGCCTCCGAGAAACACCGCTGGATGTCAGATGCCAAACTAATACTCTGCTCCATATGCCGATTCTGGATAAACTCGAAAATAATGTACGACTCCGACGAGTTCGGATCAAAACCTTCATAACGCTGCTGATAATCTTCCTCTAAAAGGATAACAGCATTCTCGCGCATAGCTACCGCCAAATTCTCGTCCGTGCGGGCCAAACCCAACGTATAAGTCTCCGTACCCTGCACTGCGCCTCCTTTCGCCACCGAATTGGTATGGATGGAAATAAACAAGTCGGCTTTGCATCGGTTGGCTATCTCCGCCCGGTCATCCAAAGCCACAAATTTGTCCGAACTACGGGTATAAACCACGCGTACATCCTCATGGTTCGCCTCAATCAGCTTGCCCAATTTCAAAGCAATGCCGAGGTTTATCGCCTTCTCTTGGATGATTCGCCCACGCGCACCCGGATCTTTACCGCCATGACCCGCGTCGATAACGACCGTAAAATCCTTTGCCGTAGCCGGGAAAACCGTACTCCAAGCCAGCAATGCCATTATATATATAAGGTAATAACGAACCACTTCTATACATTAACTTATCATTTCCGAGGGCAAAGGTAATGTTTTTTTATATCGACCCATCATTTCCCTGCCTGATTTTTAGAAATGATTAAAGAAGATAACGGAGGAAAAGGAAAATGACTGGCGGAAAAACTTCCGACGGTGCCTATCTATTCTTTACGTATCGACGATATTTCTGTATCTTTAGACTAAAGATATACAAATATCGGCGATATTTATACAAACATCGTCGATACGTGAAGATTTAATAAGTACATACGGAAGTTTACGTAGGCACCTCGCCATTTTTTCTCCCAAACCAAGAAAAATACCCTTCGAATGAAATAAATCCGCCCCCACCCATCCAAGATTCAGCTTTTAATCGTAAATTTGTCGCAAAACAATATACATTAAAAAACAAATCATACACATGAAACCTACATTATTTGTATTAGCAGCCGGAATGGGAAGCCGTTACGGCGGATTGAAGCAGTTGGACGGACTGGGTCCTAACGGGGAGACCATCATGGATTATTCTATTTTCGATGCGATCCGCGGCGGCTTCGGGAAATTAGTATTCGTCATTCGCAAATCCTTCGAACAAGATTTCCGCGAGAAAATCGTTTCCAAATACGAAAACCATATTCCTGTAGAAGTCGTATTCCAAGACTTGAACGACTTGCCCGCCGGTTTTACTTGTCCGGAAGGACGCCAAAAGCCATGGGGAACGAACCACGCCGTGCTGATGGGAAAGGACGTCATCAAAGAACCGTTCGCCGTTATTAATGCCGACGACTTCTACGGACGTGATAGTTTTGCAGTTATCGGGAAATGGCTTTCGGAAGCAGCCGGGAAAAAGAACGAATACTGCATGGTGGGTTACCGCGTAGGTAATACGTTAAGCGAAAGTGGTTCTGTCGCACGTGGTGTTTGCGAGACGAATGCGGAAGGCTATCTGACAGGTGTCGTAGAACGGACAGCCATCGAACGTATCGATGGTGACATTCAATTCATCGACGAGAACGGCCAGAAGGTGGTACTTGAAGAAAACACGCCTGTTTCGATGAACATGTGGGGCTTCACGCCAGATTATTTCCAATACTCGGAAGATTATTTCGTAGAATTCCTAAAGAAAAACATCGATAACCTGAAGTGCGAATACTTCATCCCACTGATGGTAAACGAACTTATTACGAAAGGTATCGCCACCGTCAAAGTATTGGATACGACTTCGAAATGGTTTGGCGTTACTTACGCAGCCGACCGCCAAGGCGTAGTAGATAAAATCCAAGCATTGGTAGATGCCGGAGAATATCCCAATAAGTTGTTCCAATAAAGAAAAGAAAATGTGTCCCTATTGAAAGACACAGGTAAAACAAACCAAGCGCAGAGCTTCCTGATTCATATTTAAATCAGTGATGTTCTGCGCTTTTCATATTATCTACGCATAGTAATGCCTATTTATATTGTTCGTATAGACAAAAAAACGTAATTTTGCGGACAAATAGAAAAAAAGATTTATGACAGAGAAGAACAACGCGTTGCTGCCTGCCGCCATGTCGTACGGACTTGCAATGGGGGCGTATTGGGTAGTGAAGTATGTGTTTAATATGTTCAGCCTCTCGCATCCGCTGATGGCGGTGGTCTATTGGTTGTTGTCGTTAGCGGTACCGTATGTAGGCTATGTGTTGACGAAACGGTATAAGGCGGATTTGGGCGGACAAATCACATTTGGACAGGCTTGGCGCTTCGGCGTACTGGTCTATTTCTTTGCCGCATTGATTGTTTCGGTGATGCATTACGTATTTTATCGGTATGTAGCTCCGCCCGACTATGTAGCAAATGCTGTCAGTCAAGCTCTCGCGACACTCCAAGAGATGCAAGCAAGCCCAGAGACCATGCGTGCTATTGCGTCGATGAGTTTCTCCCCTATCCAAATGGCGTTGCAAGGTATTCTGAACAATATATTATATGGTATCATCTTTTCCCTGCCGGTCGCTGCGTTGGTGTGCCGCAAAGGGTAATGGAAAATTAAAATTTGAAAATGGATATATCAGTAGTCATTCCTTTATACAATGAAGCCGAATCGCTCCCGGAGCTTTTCGCTTGGATTCAACGTGTGATGGAAGAGCATCATTTCACGTACGAAGTCATTTTCGTAGACGATGGAAGCACAGATGATTCGTGGAAGATTATCGAAGGGTTCCGAAAACAATCAGACGTGGTACGCGGTATCCGCTTCCGCCGCAATTATGGCAAATCACCGGGATTGCAATGCGGTTTCCAACGGGCAGAGGGCGACGTAGTCATTACCATGGATGCCGACTTGCAAGATAGTCCCGACGAAATCCCTGAACTTTACCGCATGATTACCGAAGAGGGTTACGACCTCGTCTCTGGCTGGAAGAAGAAACGGTATGACCCGCTCTCGAAAACTATCCCAACGAAACTCTTCAATGCTACAGCGCGCAAAGTATCAGGTATTCATAACCTGCATGATTTCAATTGTGGACTAAAAGCCTACAAGAATGTGGTAGTGAAGAATATCGAAATTTACAACGACATGCACCGTTATATTCCCTATTTGGCGAAGATTGCTGGCTTCTCGAAGATTGGCGAAAAGGTGGTACACCATCAAGCTCGCAAATACGGCAAAACGAAATTCGGACTGGATCGTTTCGTGAATGGATATCTGGACCTTATCACACTCTGGTTCACCTCCAAGTTTGGAAAGAAGCCCATGCATTTCTTTGGTTTTTGGGGAAGCGTAATGTTTTTCGTGAGCTTTATTTCGCTGATTATCGTTTTGGGTGCCAAAATGGTATCGCTCTGGGCCGGAACGCCGCTACGGCTCGTGACCAACTCGCCCTATTTCTATATTGCCTTGACAGGTATGATTCTGGGGACGCAAATGTTCCTCGCGGGTTTTATTGGCGAACTCATCTCGCGCAATTCGCCTAACCGAAACAAGTACAAGATTGCAGAGGAAATTTAAAACAAAAGACTATGGAGAATAGGGTATAAAGCCTAATGACCAATGGCCCTATCTCCTTTGTCTATGAAAAAACATCGTCTTATATGTCTTTGATTGAGATTATACTATTAGCCGTCGGACTATCGATGGATAGTTTGGCGGTATCCGTGACGAGTGGTGCCATTATCCGCCAATGTACCGTATGGCGTGTAGCAAAGATTGCAAGCGTATTGGCTTTCTTCCAAGCCTTGTTTACGTTGGTAGGTTATTTGCTTGGTTATAGCTTCTTGAAGTTGATTGAAGCATTCGACCATTGGATAGCTTTCGGTCTCTTGCTCTATTTGGGTGGACGAATGGTTTGGGAAAGCCTCAGCCATAAGGAAGAAACGGAGCGTATGAATCCTCTTTGCTTGAAAACATTATGCGGATTGGGGGTGGCAACCAGCATCGACGCATTGGCTGTCGGCGTGTCGTTGGCTCTCTTGAAGAGTTCTTTATCCCAGATTGTCTTGATTATTGCTTTGGTAACGTTCCTATTCGCCTCCTTTGGCGTCTGTTTCGGGAGCAAAGTGGGAAATCGAGTAAACTTGAAGCTCGACCTTATCGGTGGCCTTATCCTTATTGGCATCGGAGTGAAAATCCTTATCGAGCATTTATTCTTAAACTAAACACGGCGAGGCACGAGGTTTTCCCTTTCAATTCCCAACAGGAAACTTCATGCCTCTTCTTATATTTCAGCGGGTAGTTATTCCCTCACCGTCACATGGAAACAACCTTGACGACGTTCATGTTTCACATAGCAACGGTCGTCTCGCTTTAAATCGCGGAGCACCATGGCTAGCACCATCTTAAGACGGTCTTTGTCTATATTCAACGTATCACTCTCGTCCACTTTGGTATAACGTACCCACGAAATGTCGAAGGTCGTACCGTATTGGTGCGTCGAGTTCTTCGACGAATTCGTATTACGTTTGCGGAGCTTTTTTACATCGTCTATCGTTCGTGTAACGCTTGTCACCTTTATCTTATAGAGCGAAGCATTGCGATGGCGTAGCGTATCTTGGAAATTCCGTCCGATATCTTCCAGCAACTCGGCTGCCGAAGGAATCAGATATGGGATAGAGTGCGTCAGCTCTTCCACCTCATAATACTCGTTCGTCTCCACCTTTTCCATTTTGTGCAACGCCTCTTCGGCCTCTTCCCGCGTCGTAGCGGGTTGGATACCAATCTTCTTCGCCATCGCCAGCTGGACATCATTCATGTCGTTGAAATCGCGATTGTAACTACCATCATACCAAATCCGTTTCAGCGGTCCGCGCTCCTCTTTACATGAGGGCAAGAGTGTCATCAGGCTAAAAGCGCCTATCAATAAAGAAATTCCAATATGTTTCATGCGATACTAATCCTTATTTCTTCCTATTCCGGATAAATTCGGACACAAAGGTAAACGTTTCTTGCCGCTATGCCAAGCAATCGAGAGAGAAAAACAGGCTTCCGCCTTAGGCAATGGAAAACATATGGAAAGAACTATCCCGGCTGAACTTCTTCAGGAAAAGGGAGGGAAAAAAGAATTCCCCCTTTCCAAAACTTTATAACATCCGACAAAATCTCTATCTTTAGGCTAAAGATACATATCTTCAACTTAAAGATACATATCTGCAGCCTAAAGATATGTATCTGCAACTTAAAGATAAAGATTTCCTCCTATCTTTTCTATTTTTAGGTCGTATCTTTTGGGAAATTAGTCCGATGGTTTAGAAAAAAAGAGCCGCCCCAGCAGGAAAGCGGAGCAGCTCAGGGAGAAACGTACTAACCTGTGGTTTTCCGTGTGGTTTCCAGGTTAACGCATAATAGTTTATTCGTTCTTGATGCTATTCACCGGGTTCTCGTTTGCTGCGTGCCAGTTCTGGTACGTCACGGTTGCCACCGTAATCAAACCAATCAAGAGGAATGCGAGCGGGAATACCCACCAATAGATAGGTATCTTGTAAGCAAAGTTCTGCAGCCAAACGTGGATGCCGTACCACGCACAGGGAGCCGCCACGACGAAACAGAGGACGAGCACTTTCACGTAACTCTTGTTGAAAAGCACCAATATCTCTGCCGTAGTCGACCCCAATACCTTGCGGATGCCAATCTCTTTCCGCTTGTATTCGCTGTCGAACACCACCATGCCGAACACGCCGACGATGGAGATGAACACCGCGAGGAGGCTGAACAGGGTGATGAGCGTCGTGAAGTTGCGTTCCGTCTGGTAAGTCGTCTCCAGCATCGTGTCGAAGAAGCGGACGTTCGAGGGGTAAGAGCTATCGAACTGCGCCAAGGTCTTCTCGACGGCTTCGCGGACGGTATACATATCCACGCCCGGCGCGGTCTTGATGTAGGCGTAAGGCATCTCCCAATCAGAAAGGTAGAAGGCCATCGGCTCGACCTCCGAACGCAAGGAGGCAAAACGGATATTCGGGACAACGCCCACGATTGGCCAGGTATTGCTGAGTTTCGCCCCTACCGGTATTTCATACTTGTCTTTCATCGCTTTATTCATGATGAATGAACCACGCCCCACACTATCGCCAGGCAGGAAGTCGCGCCCTTCCAAGATGGGGATATTCATCAGCTTCAAAAACGAAGGATCAACATGCAGGATATTGAACTCGACCGCCTTGCCGTTGTATTCGCGTCCCCACGAAGGGAAGTTATCGCCCGAAGCCAAGACCACGCTGGCAAAGGATACGCCTTCGATGCCTGCCTGCTTCTGCAAGTCGGAACGCACTGCTTCATAGGACGCTTGTGCTTTCGGACTGAGGTCGACAATGAGGATATTCTCTTTGTCATACCCTAACGAAGTCGTCCGCATGAACCGGTTCTGCAAAGACATGAAGATGGAGGCAATGACAAGGGCAAAGGCGGTAATGAACTGCACGCTCATCAGCACCGTGCGCAACCGCCTGCCTGCCAACGACAGCCCGAACGAGCCTTTCAGCACGAGGGCGGGTTGGAACGAGGTCATATAGTAAGCCGGATAAACACCTGCCACCGCACCCAAGAGCAATGAAATCAAACCGGTCAGCAGCACAATACCAACGTTCTGCCATACAGAAAGCTCGGCAGTAATCAACGCACCCAAGCCTAATCTTTCTGCCAAATACAACCAGTAAACCGAAAGAATATAGGCAAAGAAGGAAACAAGCACCGTCTCAATCGTCAGGTTCCGTCTTAACTCTCCTACCGTGCTACCCAATACCCGCTGCGTGTTGATGCTCTTCATGCGGATGGGCGAAAGGGCGGTGTTGAAGTTAGTAAAGTTGATAGCGGCGATAATCAGGATGACCCACGCGATGGAGAAAAGCAAATAGACGGTCATGCGGTTTGCCTTCGGGGTGAAATCATACATGATGTCATTCGCAAAGTGTAATCCAAGCAGCGGTTCCAATGTCATTTTATACATAGAGCCACCATATCTACTATTGTTTATCATCTCCTCCAGGCCGATTTGCTTGGCATAGCGGTCGAAGTTGTCCATCAAACCCTCTGCTGCTTCCGGCGAATCCAAGCGGACATACAAAGCGCCGGTCATTGTCCCCCATTCGTCTTTACCATAATCGTTCATAGAGATATAGGGACGGTTCGAAAGCAGGCTGTTCTCCGGGAAATCCCGAAAGACACCGCCCACATAATAGATGCCATTCTCTTTGAAGCGCGTCAAATCGGTATCGAACCGTTTGCCTAATGCCGACTCGTCGCCAAACATCTTCCGAGCCAAACTCTCTGGAATCAAGATTTGGTCGGGCACTTGCAACGCATCTGCCGCCCCCTCCAACATATCGAACTGGAAAACACCCGTAATGCCAGGCGTACAAGCAATGACCTGTTCCTTAAAAGATTGTATATTGCTTTGCATTCCTTCTACCTTCATATAGGTAGTTCCTGGATATTGTACCATCATCCCTCCTGCCACAATGTGCGGCGAGGATTGAATAAATACATTCGCCATCGGCAAACTTGACGTGGCTGCTTGGCGCATACCAAATGAATCCAACACATCCACCCGATAGATACAGTCTGCATTCGGGGTATCCTTGTCGAACGTCGTGTCGTACCGCCACTGCATCATGATAATCATGAAGGCGGTAAAGGCTATCGATAGCCCTAAGATGTTGAGCGTCATTGCCAACTTGAACCGCTGGAAGATGCGGATGAAGTTTCGTATTATCAGTCTCATATTCTTATTCTTTTAGTTTATTCGTTCTTGATGCTATTCACCGGATTCTCATTTGCTGCGTGCCAGTTTTGGTACGTTACCGTTAGCAATGTGACCGCAGAGACCAGCAGGAAGGCGAGCGGGAAGACCCACCAATAGATAGGTATCTTGTAAGCAAAGTTCTGCAACCAGCCGTCGACGGCGTACCACGCCAAGGGTGAGGCCACGATGAAGCAAATCAGCAGGATGTAGACGTAGCTCTTGTTGAACATCAGGAGGATTTCGCCCGTCGTCGAGCCTAATACCTTGCGGATGCCTATCTCTTTACGACGCGATTCGCTGTCGAACACCACCAATCCGAACACGCCCACTACCGAAATGAACACCGCGAGGAGACTGAAGAGCGTGATGAGCGTCGTAAACCGCTGCTCGTCCTCGTAGAGTTGGTTCAGCACATCGTCGAAGAAGCGCACGTCGAACGGATAATCCGGGCTGATGGCGTTCAGTTCGTCGCGAACAATCTGCAACATTGTACTTAAATCGGTTCCGGAAGCGGCCTTTACATATAAATATTGATACGGGCTCCCGAAGTTTCCATTTTCATCCATCGCTAACATCGCCGTCGGCACATTACCCAAACGCATCGAACGATAGATAAAGTCCGGAACAATACCGATAATTTCTGCATCATTAATTTTGTCTCCGACTTGCATGTCATATTCGTCTGCCATACGACGGTTAATCAAATAAACGCCGGCACCTCGTCCATCACCTTCGCGGAAACTCCGTCCTTCCAATGGCTGAATGCCCATCACGGTGTTGAAATTATCAGCCACGACAAGCGCATTATACGTAATCTGATGGTCCTGGTATTCGCGCCCCCAATTAGGATAAATATCTTCTTTATTACCTATTTGGTTTTGAGCAAATGTGACACCTACGATTTCAGGATGGCCCAGCAATTTATCCTGCAATACTTTGCGTTCTTTAATTGTTTGTTCGTTCATATCGGATAGAATCAACATCTCCTTGTCAAAACCCAGTGAAGTCGTCTTCGCATAGCGATTTTGTAAGAACATAAAGGCGGCTGCGATAATCAACGTAAACGAAGCCACGAATTGGACGCTCATCAACAAACTGCGCAACATTCTTCCTTTCGGAGAGAGACCGAACGAACCCTTCAGTACCAATGCCGGAGCGAACGAGGTCGTATAGTAAGCCGGATAGGCTCCTGCCAACGCACCCACCAAAGTCGCAATGCCTGCCGAAATCAACAGTAAATAGGGATGATGCCATACATGGATGTCCGCTTTCACCAACTGATTAATACCTGTTTTTTCCAGATTCCATAAGATAAGCACACCCAATACAAAAGCGAACAGGCTCACCAAGACAGATTCTATAATCAACGCTCTTCGCAATTCGCCACTCGTCGCACCCAGGACCTTTTGCGTATTGATGTTTTTCATGCGCAAGGGAGATATGGCGGTATTGAAGTTCGTAAAGTTGATGCCGGCAATCACCAAAATAATAATAGCAATGGAAATCATCACAATTACGGTCTGCCGTGTGGCCCGCGGCGTACTGTCGTACAACACAGGACCAAACGAGTGGATTTCGGGTAATGCCAATGCTGTCAGTTTGATATCCACACCCATTTGCTCGAATATACCTTTGCTTCCGGTCAGTTCTTCGCGCTGCATAAAGGTATCGAGCAGCTGGTATAACTCTGCCACATCGGTAAAGTCCGTCTGCACGTAAAACGTGTAATTCATATTGCCCCATTCGTTCTTATTCTCATCGCCCATCGAAACGTAAACGGCATTGCGCAACGATGAATTGCCTGGAAAGTCACGATACACACCACCCACGGTAAGAGACTGGCCGTTGCAGACCGCCATTTTGCCCACCGCCGATTCGTGTCCAAACCATCGTTGCGCCATGCTTTGCGGAATAAGGCATTGCCTCTCGTCGACAATCGATTTCGTATCGCCTTCTACCATATTAAAATGGAACACGTCAGAGATTTCAGGCGTGACGGAAATAAACGTCTCCCTAAACATGTGCTGCGTGCCGTCTCGGTCTATCTGAAAGGTATTATCTTCTGGGAAGTTCAGCAAGCAACCCTTCAAAATGTGCGGAGACGATTGCATGAACATCTCTGCCATAGGCCGGCTGGCAAGTGCCACCTGACTTCCTTGCCAAAGCGCGTCGATACGATATATCTTATCGGCATTCGGGTCGTGCCGGTCAAACTGCCGGTCGTAATCCCATTGCATCATCAACAGCATAAAGGCGATGAAGGCGACCGAGAGTCCCAAGATATTCAACGTCATGGCCAACCGAAACCGCTGGAAGATGCGGATGAAGTTTCGTATTATCAGTCTCATAGATTTATCTTTTTCGTCATTACTTAATGCGTTACTTATATACTCCCGACCTCAGAACAACCCTGCTCGAAACCTCAGAGCAGCTCTGCTCAAGACCTTAGAGCAACCCTGCTTGAGACCTTAGAGCAAGCCGCCTCTTGGAATTAGATGAACTCCGATACGGAGTTGACAATCTGCCCGTCGAAGAGGTTGATGATGCGATGCGCGAACCCGGCGTCGTGGCGCGAGTGCGTTACCATCACGATGGTCGTGCCCTCCTTGTTGAGTTCGGTCAGGAGCTGCATCACTTCGGCACCGTTCTTCGAGTCCAAGTTACCCGTCGGCTCATCGGCGAGGATGATTTTCGGATTCGAAACTACGGCACGGGCGATGGCTACGCGCTGTTGCTGACCACCGGAGAGCTGTTGCGGGAAGTGCTGCGCACGGTGGCTAATGTCCATGCGGTCGAGGATTTCCTTCACGCGCTGCTTGCGTTCGGGCGCCTTGACGTTGAGGTAGGTCAAGGGCAGTTCCACGTTCTCGAACACGTTCAGCTCGTCAATCAAGTTGAAGCTCTGGAACACGAAACCGATGTTTCCCTTGCGCACCTGCGTACGCTCCTTCTCCTTCAGGTGGCCCACCTCTTGCGAGCCAAGGAAATAATCGCCCGCCGTCGGGTTATCCAGCAAACCCAGGATGTTCAACAACGTAGATTTACCGCAACCCGAGGGACCCATGATGGCAACAAACTCCCCATCCTTCACCTCCAACGACACTTGGTTCAACGCAATCGTTTCTACTTCTTCCGTACGGAATGACTTACAAAGTCCTTCAATCTTAATCATAATCTCAATCTATTTATAATGTTATTACTATTATCTAAATCCATTTATTCCTCATGCAAACCGACCGTATCCGACCCTGCCTACCAGATAAGACGCATCCCGTGGGCAAATGGTTGCGAATAATCGGATTCTTATTTCTTCCATTTTATTTTTCTCACCTTAAATCAAGCAAATATCGTGCCAAACAAGATAAACACATAATAACCAACGCAGTAACACTCCTTAACAAACAGAAAAGTGTCAAAAAATTTGACACCACTGTCCAATTTTTTGACACTCTACCGAGCCGCTGCGCTCACGGTCTATACCGTCCCGTCGTCTGCCTCCTTCACTACTTCGATGCGCTCAAACTTGGGCTGGGCAGCCATGTTCTTCAGTTTGGCACCCGGCGTGAAGATAATCTTCCCTTTCTTGAAGAGCGAGGTATCGAAGTCCTCTTTGTTGATGACACCCCTCGAACCACAGCTCATGCGAAAGCTCCCGAAGTCGCCCATCTGCACAGAGTTCCCGTTTTGGAGCTGCTGGTTGAGCACATGGATGAGCCCATCAAGCACCACCTGCACGTCTCCTTTCGAGGCCGTCGAGCGGTCGGCAATCGTTTCACACAGTTGGTCGAACGTAATCTGTTGCCTTACGCGCACCTGTCCGTAATACAACTTGGCATCCTCGGCTGCCCCTTCCGACTTGTCGGGGCGTTGCACTAAATGATACATCAATGACATAATCTGTTTCCTCCTATCTTTTGGTTTACGATGTAAAGGTACGAAACATGCCAGACTCCCTGTGAAGGAATGTGAAGATAGCCGAAAATAGCGGTGCATAGGTTTGCATATCTCCCTGTTTTTCCATATCTTAGAGACATATAAAGAATGAGTTATGACGATAAACGAATTTAAAATACGTGCCTACGGTTGGCAGGAGTTGGCTGTATGCTATGCCCCGAACCTCACGCCCGAATCGGCTGGCAAACGGCTCTCTGCGTGGGTGAAGCAGAACCCTTCCCTTACTGAAGCCCTGCAGCTAGCAGGTTGGCAACGCGGGCAAAAAGTACTTACACCGCTTCAGGTACAACGGATGGTGGAGTACCTGGGCGAGCCGTGATAAGTCCTTACCTATATAGAAATAGGTGCCTATGTTTTTATAGATACATAGCTATTTATATATTAAAATATACTAAAATGTGAACCAATATTTGGATGTAAATGATGAATCTTGTATACTTGCATCGTCTCTCTTAGCTAAGAGATAGAGATATTTAAGTTATTAATGCTACTGCTAAAGGTAAGAGACCTCCTGTTGGTAATGATGAAGTTAGAGGTCGTTCTAATAATGTTTTTAAGGGTAGTGCTGATAATCCTCCTCGAACTGGCAGTGGCTTTTTTACTAATCATCACGTGATAAGTCGAGGAGCACGTGATAATAATTTTATAAACCTTTTTTAAATTCTTTTTTATGAAAGAAAAAATTTCAATGCCAAGTCTTCGCACCGTGCAAGTGTCATGGTTCGAAGACAAAAGAGTCAGTGCTCCCTCAGGCGACCTGACTTTAGAACAAGTTGCGGACATCATCTGCAACCCCAAATGCACCTTTCTGCAGGGAAGGGTTTTAGGCTACACCAAGACGGCGTATGCTATGTTGAAACAGGGTAAAAAGCAGGCGTATGACCACTGGAAAGGCAAAATGCCAGCCTTTACACCTGCGGGACTCTTCCGCGAAAGACGTGCTATCAGCTGCTGTATAGCAGAAACAGGCGCAGCCTTGATAGACTTCGACCACCTTCCGGAAGATGTGTGCCAAGAGGTCTTGAAGAAGGCGAAAACGCTTTCGTATGTTGTTTTTGCTTGGCGCTCTCTGTCTCGCAACGGTGTCCATCTTTTAATCGCACTGCCAGATAGCGGTACGTTTAAGGAAAACATCGAACCGGCGCAGCGGCAAGTCATCAAAGACATGGCTATCCCTGGGCTGGAGCTGGACAAAGTATGTAAAGACGTATCCCGTCTCTGCTTTTTTAATCATGACCCTGAGCTTTATGTAAACTGGGACGCAGAGTCGATGGTGCTTAGCGAGGAGGTGAAGCAAACCGTGCAGACCCCCCGTAGGAAAGATGTACCGAGAAGGGGCGTATGCAACAAACCTGACATCCGCCTCTTTATGGCAGACCTGGAGCGTTACTTCAACGCAAAGATGGCAGGGTTGGTAAAAGGCAGTACAGCAACGCCTACCGCAGGTTTGGCAGGTATGTGCAACTCGCGCGGTTACGCCGAAGCTGAAGTCGTAGACCTGTGTTGGAAGCAGTTTGGAAGCCGTACCGGGCAGACGGAGGAAGAGTTCCGCAATACCTTTTCTTTTGTGTACCGTAAATATGCCGACCAGTTTGCGTCAAAAAAAGATGAAGCCCTCTTCAAGGGGGCTACCTATCTTGGCAAGGCTGCTTTGGCTGCTGAGGCTGCTATAGATGTTTTGGAAAAAGACATCGAGCTGCCGGTACTTCCGAAAGAGGTGTATGAGCTTCTGCCTACCTTCTTTACCGATGTACTGAACTTGGAGAAAAGGGAAGTGCATGAAGCGGATGCCGTCGTCATCGGTCTGTTGCCACTTTTGGGTGCTGCGCTCAACAACACGGAAGTCTATGAAGGCAAGTGGGTTTATCCTGCAGTCTATGCAACGGTGGTAGGCAAACCAGCTTCGGGAAAGGGTGCCGTATCGTCTATCCAGTTCCTTTCGGCTTTATGGGAACATCATCTGCAGCAGTACTACGAAGGCAACGATACGCAACCAGCACACCGCGTAGGTGGAGACATCACGCTGGCCAAGTTCGTAGAACAACTGCGCGACAACGGTGCGTATCCTTTGCTGCAACACGATAGCGAGATGAACGCGATGGCAAAGGCTAACAAAAACCGCGATACAGGTGGCTACGACCCTATCCTAAACAAAGCGTATGAAGGCGAAGATGTGTTGCGCAGCACAAAGACGGCAGGCAACATCGTCGTGAAAGCGCCCAAGCTCCAGTTGAGCATGACCGGAACGAAAGGCCAGTTCTTTAACGCTTTCGAGACGAACGAGAACGGGCTGACGTCGCGTCTCTTGGGCTATGTGATGCCGGAGAAGGTTAAGTATAAAAAACTCGTTTACATCGAAAGCGAAGATGCGCTGAAAGAACAGGAGAAGGCCGGACTCCAAGAGCGTTACGAACAGTTGGCTGCCTCGCAAGCAAACCACAACACGCCTATGCGTTGGGTACTGAGCGAAAAGCACACAAACAAGCTGAACTCGCTTATCAAGAAGCAACTGGAAGATAGTTCGGATACGCCCTACGAGGAGAGCACCATCATCCGTATGCGGGCGAAGGTGATACGCATCGCGGCTATCCTGTCGGCGGTACGTTTCTTTGAAACGGGTGGAGATGCTGAGCTCAACCCTTTCTCTACGGGGTATCTCACGATAGACGACAAGAGCTTCCGGGCAGCCTGCCTGACAGTGGAAACTTCGCTGGAGCATACCCTTGCGCTGCAAAGCATGTTGAGTGAAGCGAGCGGACGGAAACCGATGCACCTGCGCAAAGACTGGCGCGACCAGTTCATCGAACAGCTGCCCGATGTGTTCAAGTACAGCGAAGGGCTCCAGCTCTGCCTGGAGTATGGCAAGCGAAAGGACTCTTGGAAGAAGGCGTTGCACTACTGGCGGGAAAAAGGCCTGCTTGAAAAGTGCGAAAACGGCAAGTGGGTCAAACTGAAACCTGCTCCCGAAGCTGACGCACCTAAGCAGCCTTAGCAGCCCAGCAGCCTAAAGTGCGACTGTACGGCTAAATGATTTATCCCCGGCAAAATATTTCCCAAAAAAGTTTGGAAGTTTGCCGGGGATCTTTTATACCTTTGTAGCATGAGCGAGGGAAGTGTCCCGTTTGGGAAGCTCATGGATAGTTTGAAAATAGACGAAGCGTTATGTCTTCTTCTTGTGTGTACGAAGCCTGAGAAACTTCAAAAAACAAAGGAAACAAGAGATGATATGATGGCTCCTGCGCATACGCGTGGGGCTGTTATACCCACATCTTTTCCGAAGGTTTTCTCAGGGCCTGTACACAGAGGAGTGTGGCATACAGTTCCACGCTTCGTGTTTATGTAACCTTTTAAACAAGTCTTTTTGGGAGCTGTGAAGGACACGTTTTTAGAACATGAATAACAGAAAATGCATAAGATTTTTGATGACAATTCCTTTGTTGTTATCTTCTATAACAGCATACGCAGGGATTGATTGGAGTAGATATGATGATGGTCCTGTACTTTTCTTTGGATGGGAAACGTCTTTATATTTCGCTATCGCAGCGGTCATCCTTTTTGGGGTATCAGGTTTTTTATCAAATTTATTCAGAAATGACCAAGGAAGCATAGAAGGGGGAGGAGTTGGATGTTTTATTTGTATTATTAATATTGCGATGATAATTTGTGCAATATGCTCATTTTATCTATTGATACCTTTGGTAATGATTTTTATATTTCTTAGAGGAAACAAGAAGTAAAAATCTATTGCTACTTCCATTGTTAAGATAAGAAAGAAACAGAATATATACAAACTAAAAATAGGGAGGATATCGTCATGAGAACTTCAACGAAACAAGTTATTGTTAGGCTTATTTTTATGGTACTTTGTTTCATACCGCTGGTGACACATGCACAGTCTTTTCGACTGAAAGCGTTTGGGATATCTTACAAAGTAAAAGATAGCTGGGGAGGCTGGTCCGACTGGACCGACTGGAAAGCTTGCAACATCGATATATCTGTCAACTTTAACACTCATCGGATTCTTATCTTTTCAAAAGAGACGCAAGACTATGCTATTTCAGAGATGCTACCTACTGCGCGTTACGACGAAAACGGAAAGTCGGTCGTGATGCGATGCGTGGACGACGATGGTTTGATCTGTATCCTCCGGCTAAGATCTCAATATCACCCCGATATGATACAACTCTATATAGAGTATAGTGATATGATTTGGGTGTATAACGTGGAAGAATACTAAAGTTCTCCCCTTGTAGGGAAAAAGGCAACTCCATCCATCTCTCCTACGGGGGGTATCCCATAATATAACATATATATATCACTAAAATCCCACAACCTTTCCCCCACCCTCGTTGTTATGATAAGAAAGTAACGAAAGGAAACGAAGATGAAAAGTTTGAACAACGCCATTTGGCGAGGTATTTTTGCAATCCTGTTAGGATTAGCACTTATTTTATGGCCAGAAACGGCTGTGATCTATATGATTATGGTGATTGGTGCAGGGTTCTTGCTGCCTGGGATTTTTACGATTGTCAGTTATTTCTTGCGAAGCCGGAACGACGTGATGACCCCGATGTTTTTCCCGTTCGATGGGTTGGGAAGCATCTTGCTGGGCATTTGGTTGCTCTTCATGCCAGCGTTTTTTGTCAACATATTAATGTATGTGTTGGGCGCGATTCTGGTGATTGCCGGCCTACAACAGATTATATGGCTCATCTCTGCCCGTAAATGGCGAACGGTCGGGGCGATGTTTTATATCCTTCCGTCGCTCATTTTGCTGACGGGCATCCTCATTCTGGTATATCCCATGGGCGTCATTGCCAACACGCTCATGCTCTTTGGCATTGCCATCTTGGTATATGGCGCGAACGAGCTGGTAAACTGGTTTAAGTTTCGGAAATATAGATACATCCAGCTGGATTAGTTGGGAGACTTGCGATACTCCATGGGCGACATGCCGGTACGCCGCTTGAAGAACTTCCCAAACGTGCTTTGGTCGGAAAAGTGCAACGCATCGGCCACCTCTTGGATAGAGGCTTGAGGCGCTTTAAGCAAGAGTTTGGATTCCTGCAAGAGCGCATCGTCTATCCATTTATTGGCCGATTGCCCACTCAGTTCTTTTAATACAAGCGAAAGGTATTGAGGCGTAATTAATAGATGATCCGCATAAAAAGAAACCACATGTTGTTCGCGACAATGGGTATACAAAAGCTTAAGAAACGACTCGAAGAGTTCCTCTTTGCGGGTTAATGCGGGGGGAGTAGCAAACTCCTTGCGGTCGTAAAAGATATTTCCTATCTCAATAAAGAAGCCTAAAATGACGTTCTGCAACAAGGCACGATGCAAGTTATGATGCCGAAGCCCCATCTTGGCACGGAGCACCGCCAGGTTATCATAAAGTACTTCCGTCTCACGCGGAAGAAGTTTCACGCAGGGATTCTTGCGGATCGTCATATATTTAATGGTAGGCGAGGAATTGCCCGGGTGCATCGTTTGTTGAAGAAACGAATGCGAAATGATTAACAACCTCCCTTTGAAGTCGGAACTGATTTCCTGTATCTGTACGATATGCGTCGGCATAATGACTACCATCGTATCCGGTTGGATCGCATAAGCTTTATAATCAATATTTATCTTGAGCGACCCCTTGCGCAACAATAACACCTGCAGCGCATTTGTCCGTATTAACCCAGATGTATACGTGAAATCTGCATCTAAGTCGGCCAACAAAAGGTCGTTTTGGAAACTCGTGCTTCCAGGCAAAAGCTGTTTTAATCGTTCGAACTCAATAATAGGCAATTCTATCATACCAATCCAATCTTTAATTTTTCATTCATTCCAAGGGCACAAACATACGGAAAAGATAAGAAACTTCCCGAAGAAAAAGACTAAAAAATTTGGCACGTGCGAAAAAAAGAGCTACTTTTGCACCGTTTTCTCGCGTGTGATGGGAAAATTAGAATGTATTAACAAACTGAGTAACTCTAATTTTGAGTAACACATTTAACAAAGTAAAATGAAAACATTTCAATTAACAGGCAAGACAAGAGAAATCGCCGTTCGTTCGGCAGATCAGAAGAGAGCATTGAAAGCAATGCGCAACCAGAGTGAAATCCCAGCTGTATTGTATGGTGGAGAACAAGTTGTTCACTTCGCTGTAACACAGAGTGACGTACGCAAATTAATCTATACGCCAGACATTTTCGCTATCGAATTGACTATCGACGGCGTACAGAAAATGGCTGTGATGAAAGAAATCCAATTCCACCCGGTAACAGATGCTATCCTGCATATCGATTTCTTGGAAGTATTCCCAGAAAAGCCTATCGTAATGGAAGTTCCGGTCGTATTGGAAGGTCATGCGGAAGGTGTAAAAGCCGGTGGTAAGTTACAGCTCCAGATGCGTAAGTTGAAAGTTAAAGCCAACTATACGGATATTCCTGAAAGATTGATTATCAATGTAGATAACTTAGGCTTGGGTAAGACAATGCAAGTAGGCGATATCCATTTCGAAGGATTGGAAATCATGAACGCGAAGAATGCAGTCGTTTGTGCTGTTCAGTTGACGCGTGCCGCTCGTGGAGCTCAAGCTAAAGCTTAATAAGATAATTTCATAAGAGATTCATATTTATAAATTGTGAAAAGTATGAGGGTTTATTCGTGAGAATAAGCCCTTTTTTTATCGAGAAAAGAGATTAATTGAAAGATGAAATATTTAATTGCTGGATTGGGAAACATCGGACCAGAATATTTAGGTACACGCCATAATATAGGTTTCCGCGTCGTGAACCGCTTGGTAGAAGCGTGTGGTGGCACATTCCGCGAAGAGCGGTACGGAGCGATTGCCCGCGTGCGCGTCAAAAACTGCGAACTGGTCGTGTTGAAGCCAAATACTTTTATGAATTTGAGCGGAAACGCCATCCGCTATTGGCTACAGAAAGAGAATATTCCGGTAGAAAACCTATTGGTGGTCGTAGACGATTTGGCACTTCCGTTCGGGACGTTGCGCCTCAAACCCAAAGGAAGCGATGCGGGGCACAACGGACTGAAAAACATTGCCCAGATGTTGAATACGCAAAATTATGCCCGGCTGCGCTTCGGGTTGGGTAATAACTTCCCCAAAGGTGCCCAAATTGATTTCGTATTAGGTCAGTTTCTCCCTGAAGAATTAGAAGCCATGCCCGAAAAGTTGGACAGAGCCGTCGAGATTATCAAGGCTTTCTGCCTTTCGGGCGTACAATTTGCCATGAACCAGTATAACAACAAATAAATAAACAAGCAAGCCGACTCCCGCTCCGTACCTACCCGGAAGGACACAAGTACCTACCCGGATATACAGCGGTAGGGACATAGGCTCGCCTCAAAAAGCGAAAGGAAAAAAGATATGAACGAAGTTCGGATAGATAAATGGATGTGGGCGGTGCGCATCTTCAAGACGCGCAGTATCGCGGCTGATGCCTGTAAGAAGGGCCGCGTCATGATAGGCGGCGTGAACGTCAAACCCTCGCGCATGGTGAAAGTAGGAGATGTCATCCAAGTACGGAAACCGCCCGTGACGTTCTCTTTCAAAGTCCTTGCCCTAAGCGAAAACCGAATGGGTGCCAAACTGGTCCCCAATTTTATGGAGAACGTGACAACACCAGACCAATACGAAATTTTAGAAATGAACCGCATCTCCGGATTCGTGAACCGTGCCAAAGGATTGGGACGGCCCACGAAGAAAGACCGGCGCGAGTTGGAGCAATTTACCGGTGCCGATTTCTATGAGGCAGCCGACGACTTCGACTTCGATTTCGATTTTGATTCGGAAGAGGAGGATTCATAGTTTGTCGCGTTTTCTTGCCGGAACTGTTTCCGGCATTCGGTAGGCGACATTCCAAAGTGTTGCCGGCAATATTTCCCGAAAAAGGAGATGCTGGGAAAATCCAGGTAATCTGCCACCTCCTTAATGGATTTGGTGGAGTTCTTCAGCAGATGGCGAATGTCAATCAGCATATATTCGTTAATCCAATCGAAAGCGGTTTTCCCACTCACCTGCTTACAGACGGTAGACAAATATTTGGGCGTGACGCACAATTGGTCGGCATACCAAGAGATATAGCGGGGTTTCACCTTACAACCTGAAAGAAGTTTGATGAATTGTTTGAAAAGGACATCCCGTTGCTTCGTCGACTCGCTTTGGTCGGACGTGTAGTTGTCCGCACTGGCCAGCAATTCATACATGACCGCCCTGACGAGCGACAGGATGATTTCTTTCCTGAACAGTGTCTGTTTGTTCCTTATTTTCGTTTGAATAATCTCTCCGTAAAGTTGGAACAAGCGGATGTTCTCCTCATTAATAAAGATGACCGGATTCTTGGCGAAATGAAACGCCCGGTCCCATAAATTGCTATCGGAAAAACTCTCCATGACCATCTTTTGCGACATATGCAATACGCCTCCCTCGAAATCAGGGCTCAGCATACAGTTGCAGACCAGGTCGTTCGGGAGACATATCAGGAGGTGGTTCTGCTGGATGGTGTAGGGTACCGTATTGATTTCCACTTGCAGTTTTCCCGTGATACAGACGGCTATCGTATACATATCCGTTTTAAAGGCGCCGTCTTTGAGAGGAATCTCTCGTATGTCGGAATGAAACGCGATGTTCCCATCCATGTAATCCACGTCTTGAATATGGTCTTCTATTTGATCGAAACTAACCTGTTTAATGTCCTCTTTCTTATCCATAATTTTTCTTCCTTGTTCAATTTGTCCGCAAAAATAGTTCTTTAAGGGGCAAGGAATCTGTTCTACAAATCTTAAATAGTTGTCTTATATTCGGATGTTGGGTTCTGGGTGAATTATAGTTACGCTATATCGTACTTTTAGAACACAAGGGATAGATGATTTATCCTCATTTTTGCAACCAAAAGTTTAGTATCAAGCAAATGAGAACAAATATGAAGATGAAGTATTATGACTTACTGGTCTTGTGTTCCCTCGTGTGTTGGGCGACGGGATGTAAGCAACCGGCCACAACGGAATCACGTCCGGTAAAAGTGAAAATCATGAGGGTTGAGTCCGTTCCTATTCATCAGGGGCGGGAGTTTTCAGGTACGATTGAGGAATCGGTCGGCTCGACATTGAGTTTTCCGGTAGCAGGAACCCTCGAGCAGATACGGGTCTCGGCGGGACAGCACGTCGAGCAGGGGGAATTGATTGCCGCATTGGACGAGTCGACCTTACGTCATGCGTATGAGGCGGCTTCCGCTTCGCTCGTTCAGGCGGAGGATGTCTATCAGCGTATGAAACAGCTGCACGATAACCATAGTTTGCCGGATATCCAATGGGTAGAAGTGCAAAGCAAACTGAAGCAAGCGCAATCGATGGAACGTATCTCGCGGAAGAATCTGGAGGACGGTAGGCTGTATGCTCCCTTCTCGGGCGTTATCTCGGAGAAGCATGTAGAGGTCGGCCAAAATGTGATGCCGGGTATCCCGGTCGTGAAGTTAGTGACCGTCAGTCCGGTGAAAGTGCGTATCTCGGTGCCGGAGAACGAAATCTCCCAGGTGGACTTAGGGCAGGCGGTTCGTATTTCCGTATCGGCTTTAGGGGGAAAGCTCCTGGAGGGGAAAGTGGTGGAAAAGGGAATCGCGGCGGATCCCTTATCACGGTCGTATGAGGTGAAGGCGTTGGTCGATAATCCTTCAGGGGAACTCATGCCCGGCATGATCTGTGAGCTTTACCTGGAGAAAGCGGAGGAAAGGGATTCGGCTATTGTATTGCCCAGCCGGATTGTCCAGTTGGACCACGCGAACCATCCTTTTGTCTGGGTGCATCAAAGTGGAAAGGCGCATAAGCGGATAGTTGAGATGGGCCCGTTCGTACAGGAGGGCGTCACGGTTTTGTCGGGTATCTCCGTCGGCGACGAGGTGTTGGTGGAGGGACAACAAAAGGTAAGTGAACAAATGGATATCCAGATTGAAAATTGAGTACTATGAGAGAAGCAAAGAGACGTAACTTCGTGGAATGGGCCATGCACTACCGTCAGATTGTCATCTTGGTAGTGACCTGTCTGGTGGCCTTTGGTATTTATAGCTTGCCCGAAATGCGGAAGAACGAGTTCCCCGACTTTACGGTGCGGCAGGGAATTGTGGTAGCGGTGGCGCCCGGAAACACGGCGCAGGAGATGGTGGAACAGGTCGCCAAGCCGCTGGAATCGTATATCTTCACCTACAAGGAGGTAAAGAAGGAGAAGACCTTCTCGAAGAGTCGCGACGGCATCGTCTATATCCAGGTGGAGCTGAATGACGATCTAACGAACAAGGATGAGTTTTGGAGTAAGTTTAAGCATGGGGTCGCGCAGTTCAAGAGTTCGTTACCGAGCAACGTATTGGCAGTCATGGTGCAGGATGATTTTGGGGATACCTCTGCCCTACTCATTACGATGGAGAGCGAGGATAAAACCTATCGCGAGCTGGATAATTACATGGATCGTCTGCAGGACCGTCTGTGTCGGATCCCTACCGTCGGGCGTATGTCGGTGAGCGGACTTCAGCAGGAGCAAATCTCCGTCTACGTAGACCCAGACCGCCTAAGTCAGTATGGACTGAATGAACAGACGCTGGCGCTCGGACTGATGCAAAAGGGGTTCGTCACGGGCGGAGGCCGAGTAAAGGACGGCGAGATAGTGGAGCCTATCTATGTGGCTCGCTCACTGAATACCGTGCGCGACGTGCAGGAGCAGATTGTGTATGCGGATGCGCAGGGGCATATTATCCGATTGAAGGATGTGGCGCACGTGGTGCGCGAGTATCCCGAATCGGATAGCTACATTACGAATAACGGAAGGAAGTGTCTCCTCCTCTCGGTGGAGATGAAGAAGAATCAGAATATCGTGGCCATGGGCGACGAGGTGAATCGGGTGGTCGATGCTTTTCAGGAGGAACTGCCCAATGGTGTGACGCTCTACCGCATTACGGACCAGAGCCAGGTGGTTGCGGACAGCGTGGCGAACTTCTTGCATGAGCTGCTCATTGCCATCGTAGCGGTGGTGGTGGTCGTGATGCTATTGCTCCCCTTGCGCGTCGCGTTGGTGGCGGCGTCTACTATCCCGATTACCATCTTTATCTCCTTAGGACTCTTCTACGCCTTCGGTATCGAGCTGAATACGGTTACGCTGGCGGGACTGATTGTTACCTTAGGGATGATTGTGGATAACAGTATCGTGATTATCGATAGTTACTTAGAGAAGCTCGGCGAGGGCATGTCGCGCTGGCATGCTTCTATCGAGAGTACCACGCATTTCTTACGTTCTATCTTCTCGGCCACGCTGGCCATCAGCATTACCTTCTTCCCTTTCCTAATGACTTGCACAGGTATGATTCACGACTTCCTGCTGCACTTCCCGTGGAGCATTACGATTGTGCTGGCCGTCTCGCTATTGGTGGCTACGTTGCTGGTTCCCTTTATGCAGTTCTACTTTATCCGTAAGCCGATGGCAGTTTCACCGGAAGGAAGTAGGAAGTCCTTCTCGTTTCTCGACCTGCTGCAACGGTATTATACGAAGTTGTTTAACGTTTGCTTCCGTCACCCTTACGTGACGGTGGGCGTAGGTCTGGCCTCTATCGTCGTCGGAGGCTTCCTGATGAGCCGCCTGCCTCAACAGCTTCTTCCGGAGGCGGACCGCAATCAGTTTGCCGTGGAAATCACGTTGCCGACGGGGACAGACCTGGAGGTGACGGCGGCCGTAGCGGATAGTCTGGAGCACATCTTACGTCAGGATGCGCGGGTGGTAAGTGTGGCCTCTTTCAAGGGATGTGCTTCTCCCCGCTTCCAGAACTCGTATGCGCCGCAGATTGCCGGTACGAACTATGCGCAGTTCATTGTAAATACCCAGAGCGCGGAGGCGACGGTGGAACTGCTCGATGCCTATGCGCCACGCTTCACGGACTATTTCCCCGGCGCCCGCGTGCGTTTCAAGCAGCTGAGCTATAGTGATGCGGTCTATCCGGTCGAGGTAAGGCTTTCGGGGGAGAACTGGGAAGTATTGAAGGAGGAATCTCGAAGGATAGAGGCGCGTTTACGTCAGATGGAGGGGCTGGTATTGGTACAGACCGACCTCAACGAACCACTTCCGTCTGTCGACGTTTGCCTTAAGGAGGAGGAGGCTACTCGGTTGGGAGTGACCAACTTGATGCTGGAGTCTGTCCTGGCGATGCGCTATGGGGATGGCCTGCCTATAGCGAAGGTTTGGGAGGGCGACGAGGATGTCCCCATCGTCTTGAAGAGTACGAAAGCCGACCGCGCCCTGACGACCGACCTGGAAGATGAGTTAATACCTGCAGCTGCCGGACTGAGGAACGTGCCGCTCCATCAGGTAGCGGACGTGGAACCCAGCTGGAAAGAGGGACAGATGGTAAGGCGGAATGGTATCTATACGATTACGGTGCAGGCGGATATTGCTCGGGGCGAAAATGCGATGGCGATGAATGCACGCGTCCAGGAGGTCGTGAAGGAGCTGTCGATAGCTCCGGAAGTGCAGGTGAGCTTCGGCGGAGAACAGGAGGCGACCGACGATAAGCTGCCGATGATTCTAAGCGGACTCATGCTCGCCTCGGCCATTATCTTCTTTATCCTCTTAGCGCATTTCCGCAAGGTGAGTATCGCATGTCTGATGTTTGTCAGTCTGTTGCTCTGCCTCTTTGGAACGGCAATAGGCATCTGGCTGCAAGGCGTAAACCTAAGTGTTACTTGTGTACTGGGCGTCATTGCTTTGATGGGAATCATCGTGCGCAACGGCATCATCATGTTTGATTATGCAGAGGAGCTCCGGACGACCGAGCATATGACCAGCGCGGAGGCTATCTACCATTCGGCGCTCCGTCGGATGCGACCCATCTTCTTAACCTCAGCAGCCGCCTCGATGGGCGTAATCCCTATGATTCTTGGTGGGTCAGGATTATGGATGCCGATGGGAACTGTCATCTGCTACGGCACGTTGATTACGATGCTCTTTCTGTTGACCGTCCTGCCTTGCGCCTATTTAATCTTTTTCCGAGGCAGTACCCAGCGACGGGCGAAATGGGAGGCATTGGAACAGCAATAAGGAGGAAGCTATCGGCAGAAACGTAGGAAGCCATTGGCAGAACGGGAGGAAGCCACCGACAGAACGGGAGGAGCAAACTGTGTCATGGGCATGGCACAATTGTGCCGTCGGCATGGCAAAACTGTGCACTGCGCATGGCACAATCGTGCCGTCAGCACGGCACAATGGATACTTCGGCAAGAAGGAACGGATACTTCAGCAGGAAGCCACCGATACTTCGGCAGGAAGAAATAGGAATTACAGTATGAATAAAAACAAGAACAAGATGAAACGACAAATGAATAAGTATCTTTGGATGATCGTATGCGTAGGAATAAGCCTGACGGCCGTTTACGCACAGCGATCCTACATGTTGGATGAGTGCCTCGAACAGGCGCTCGCCCATAATCTGCGCCTTAAAACGGCGGAACGAAACCTACAGATGGCCCAAGAGGACCGGAAGAATGCCTTTACGAAATACTTTCCGAGCGTGAGCGCAACGGGAGGAGGCGTGCTGGCCAACAAGGGGCTGCTGGAGATGGAACTGCAACCCGGCGCGCTGATGTCGCTGGCAGACGACGGATTGATGGGTGGGGTGACGGCGACCCTCCCCCTATTTGCCGGCGGGCAAATCGTGAATAGCAACAAACTCGCTGAGGTGCAAGTGGAGGTGAACAAGCTACAACTGCGCCAGTCGGAAGAGGAAGTCCGGCTCACGACTACGCAATACTTCTGGCAGACGGTCATGTTGAAGGAGAAGCTCCATACATTATATATAATAGAGGAACAGCTGACGAACCTGCAGCGAGATGTGGAAGCGTCGGTCGAGGCTGGCGTAACAAACCGCAACGACCTGCTGCAGGTACAGCTGAAGCAAAATGAGACGCAGAGCCAGCGCATACAAGTAATGAATGCCCTCGCCCTCATGCGCAACCTGCTGGCTCAGTATATGGGACTGGGTGTAGACAGTGTAGAGGTCTCCTTCCAGCTGGAGGACCAGATGCCCCATACGCCCGCCTCGCTCTATACTACACCAGAAAGCGCCTTGCCCCAGACGAATGAGTACCATCTCCTCCAGCAACAAGTGAAGGCATCCCAGTTACAAAAGAAGATAGCCGTCGGGAAGAATCTGCCGAGCGTAGCGATCGGAGGAGGCTATGCCTATGAAAATCTGATGGGACGCGACCATGACTTCTGGGTGGGATTTGTGACAGTCAGCGTGCCCTTGACGGCATGGTGGGGCGGATCCCACGATATCAAGAAGCATAAGATAGTGGTACGCAATGCCGAAGATCAACTAAAAGACCAGAGCGAGATGCTCATCATCCAGATGCGCAAAAGCTGGAACGACCTGACCGATGCCTACAAACAAGTAGACATCTCCCGAAAGTCCATCGAACAGTCCACTGAGAATCTGCGCCTCCAAAATGAGTACTACACGGCCGGAACCTGTACGATGAGCGACCTCCTCGAGGCGCAGACGCTCTACCAACAGAGCCGAGACCAGTATGTGGAGAGTTACGCCCAATACGAGGTGAAGAAGCGTGAATACCTGCAAGCGACAGGACGATAACACGTCCCCGCTTGCCTATCCGCCAGCACGAGGAAGACGCAGCCCCTCCCTTATGGGAAAAAAGCGGGGAGCAACTTACTTATTTACATGTTTTGTATTATCTTTGCATCCAAATTTTAGATGACTAAAGAATGAAAAACAGCAAAATTTATTCAAAAGACTGGTTAATGCTGCACCCGTATGTGGAGAGCTCGGCAGTCGATGCTTATTATACGCAGATAGCCAACAAGATTTACGACATCTTGGTAGCTACGAATTTGGTCAATTCGTTTGAAGGCGATGAAGCACAACAGACGGCTTTGCGGCTGGCGGCTTATTTCGAAGACGTGATTTCGCAGACGAACATCTGGCGTACGTTCATCGTAGGATATAAAGAACGATATGGGCATTATTTGCCTTTCTACACGACAAGCGACCATTACTACGAAGACGAAGCGAACGTGGAAGATGTGCGTTTCTTGCTCTGGCATTATATCCAGCAATACCACGGCTGGCGGAAGGGGACGTTCGTCAATCCGGACAACCTGACCACACAGGCGGCTTCGAACATGATTTATAAACTCTTCTGCGACGAATGGACCACGGCGCCCGAGAATCCGCGCATGCAGCAATTATTTAGCAACGACACGCGCTACGAGACGCTCGACCAGTACAACGAACTCCTGCACTGGTTCCATTACCACGCTTACTTGTTTACCGAAACGGAAGCCGAACTGACCGATACGACGAAAGATTACTGGCAGAAAAAGGGCATCCAGAACCATGAGCAGGACGTGCTGCTGATTCATAACCTCCTGGCGCATGTCAGCCGTCTGCCATTTTTGGCATATACGTCACCCTACTGGCTCTCGAAGCTGGTCAGCGAAACGCATCCGGACTATGCCCTCTTCCAAGAGCAGGCAAACCAATCGCTGGCCTTCGTGAACCCGGAAGAGACGAAACGACGCGAAGAGGTGGCTACGGACTACGAGAAATTCAAGAAGTTCCTCCCCGACGACCTGTTCCTTTATCTCCACAGCGAGGCCGAGTTCTACGACTTCCTGGCACAACGCATGGGTAAATTCTTCCCCGGACGCCGTCCCAGTACGACTCCACGCCCCTTGGCGGTCTACGCATCGCCCGAAGATGGTATACAGCTCCTCAACCTGGACGTCGACTGCATCAAAGACGAGAAGAATCCCTTCTATAATCCCGAGCGGGCTGCCAAAGCTGCTTTGGGCTTCTTCATCGTGAAGCATTGTAGCCTCAGCGTGTTGCTCGAAATGCAGAAACGCGGCATGTTGGCCGACGCGCAGACGAAGAGCCTCCTCGGCGAAGAACGCGGTCAAGCCATCATTCAAGACAACTGGAAATTCCTGATTGAATATTTCTTCAAAGAAGAGGTAAAAGACTAATAGAAAGGCACGGAGCCATTCATAACAAGTACGAATTAAAAGCTCCGTGCCTTTTTTGGGGTGAATCCTTCCTTATTTCGTTTTCTTCTGGTAAGGATTCTTTACCGGTACTTCATGCTCTTCCTGCATATACGAAGGCCCATGTTTCTTTCCCGGTTTCTTCGGCTTTTTGTTTCCTGCAGCTCCCATTGTCTTTTACTCTTTTAATAATTAATTTATACCGATACAAATCTATCAAAATACATGCCACGAATGTTTGCACCGCGTTAAACTTTGCTTTTATTTCCAGCGAAAGAAAAGCGTTGTGATGAGAGTGTATCATAATGGGTGTATGGCACACAGAAAACACTGATTCAACAGATAACCACAGATTTATTTAGTTATAAGTCCATAAAAAAGAATCTGCGCCAATCTGTCTCATCTCGTATCCTCTGTGTGCCCACATATAAACTCAATAGATTCCATCAATACCCCAAATCGTACGTCTGCCGCACGGCCGGGACACCCTCTTTCATCCAGCGCGGCATCTCCTCTCCTTTCAAATAATGGTTGAAGAACTGGAACATACGGGTCTGGAAGTCGATACGGTTCGGGAGCTTCAAGGGCCAATGCGGCTCACCCGTATAGTTCAACATCCAGACCGGCTTCTGGAGGCGCTTCAGGGCCACAAAGTATTCAATACCTTGATACCAGGGCACATGACCGTCGGCATCGTTGTGCATGATGAGAAGCGGCGTCTCGACCAAATCCATACGGAAAAGCGGCGAGTTCTCGTAGTAACGCGGTTGCGCGTCCCACGGCGTCCCCCCCACACGGCTCTGTCCGTGCTCGTATTGGAACGAACGATTCAACCCGGAACCCCAACGGATACCACCATACGCACTAAACATGTTCACCACCGGCGCCCCCGATTCGATAGCCGCAAAGAGGCGTGTCCGTGCAGCCAGATAAGCTACCTGATAACCACCCCAGCTATGCCCCTGCGCACCAATCGCCCGAGGATTCACAAATCCTTGTTCGATGAGCTTCATGACACCCGGCATCAGACACTTGAAGCAATCCTCACCCGGGAGTCCGTATGCTTTATAACGAATATCAGGATTGAATATCACGTATCCGTTGCTCAGGTAGAGGTGATAATCGATAGTCGAGCGGTGCGGTTCGGGGATGTGATATTCGTAGAGCGTCTCCGCGTTCCGTTCGTAGAAATTCACCAACATCGGGTATTGCTTCGTCGGGTCGAAGTCGGCCGGCTTATACAAAACGCCTTCGAGCGTATCGCCATCCAACGAAACCCATGAGACCAACTCCGCGCTACCCCATTTATAGTTCGCTTGCTGCTCGCACAAATGAGTAAGGCGCGTTTCCTGCTTAAAAGAGGAATCGGTACAACGGATATCCGGATATTCCGCAAAACTCTCTTTCGAGAAAAGCAACACGTCCGCCTTCTTCGCCCGCTGGAGATTACCTACCTGATAAGCGCCACCCATCAACTTGACCGGTGTTTGCCCCGCCTTCCAACGATAAACGGCAGAACCTTTCGTTCGTTCGTCGAACGCCAAAAGAAGTTGCGGCGTGTTCATATCAACCGCACGTTCCTCTTCGTCCAAACGTTGCAACCGGTATGAGAGACGCTGTGCGCGTCCATTCTGCGTTAAGTTCCGAGGAGCCGATTTCCCTTCCGGATCAAATTGCCAAATGTCGTAACGGTCGTAAAGCAAAACAGACGCATCCCTCTTGCTCCATCCAGCCACGCCATAAGGATAAGGATAATCCGGCACATCCATCTCCTCTTCCCATGCACGGAAGGTGTGCGGCGTCGAGAGGCGATGCTCCTTTCCATCCGCCAACGAGATACTATACCAACTGCTATCCATCTCCGAATAAGCCAACGCATAACGAGCCTCCGGAGAGAGCCGGAACATGCGATAATCCGCCTCCGCCAACAAGGTCTTTTCGCCCGTATCAAGCGACACCCGATAGGTATCGTAGCGCGTCCGTCCTTCCCACATCGAAGAGACGAAATAGGGTTTCGAGGCCGAAAGCAACGCCCACGGCGCGTTCCCCTCATCGCCCAGTTCAATCTGTTCCAATAAAGTATCGGCCAATTGGAAGCAACTCCCCGCCTGGAGGTTGTAGACCGCCTGGTAAGAACGTTTCAAATCCTCTTCCCGATTGAAGTTTTGCACCGTATGCTGCACTGGCTCATTCCAACTCCAAACTTGCACGTTCGGGAAGTTCGTATCCAATATCGTTGAATCACGTTCGACGGGACAAGGCGCCGTACCAAAGAAAAGCCGCTCTCCGTTTCGCGAGAAAGATAACGTGCCATGCGGACTCACCACCCATGTGCGAGGTAATGCTTTGGCACCACGCGCCACCAGTTCCCGCGCCTTTCCCTTCTCGGCCAACCAAAGTGCGGCCTTCTTTTCAATAGAATCCTTTTCGGCATAGAGGAAAGCCAGGCGCGTACCACCCTCGTCGAATGCCATTTGTCGGAAATCCCCGTCGCCCGCTTTGACTTGCACCGCCTTCCCGACGTTCAAATCCAAGACATACAATCCCGCTTTCCCCGTTTCGACCGAGACGAAATAGAGCTGCGCCGCTTTTTCAGCAAAACCATAATCCGTTATCTTTCCGTATGTTTCCCGCTTCTTTCCATCCATCGAAACAACATATAACGTTGAATCTTTCCGCCCACGCTGGTAGGCCAACCAATCCGCCTCTTTGGACAATTGATAGCTTCGGATTGAATCGAGCACCGACTCCGCCCCGCGTTTCAAATCACGAATGTAGAGCCTATCCATCGGCATTTCTTCCTCTTTCGCCTTCTTTACCTTCAGCGAATCCAAGGTATGCTTCGAAGGTATCCCTTTCACCACGGCCCAACCCGATGAGGCCGAAAACTCCACCGATGAAGCGGGTTTATACGCCGCACATTCCTTTCCATCCGATTGATAAATCCGCACAGAAGCGTCACCCACCCACGGTGATATCTGAGCGGCGACATACGCCCCGTCATCCGAGACATGCCGCCCCGTGATGCGTTCCCATGCCGCCAAATCCTGCACCGTCATTGCTTTTTGCGCTTCCAACGCCGCCGGGCTTACCGCCAATAGCAATCCGCCCAGCCAATACTTCATTCCTTTCATGGTCTTTATGTTCTATTTTTCATTTAAAGACAAAGGTAAGAAAAAGAAACGAGCATTGCTCCAAGTAATAACTATGTGTGTAGAAAAATATAGTTACTTCCGCAGACATTCATAGGTAATAAACTCTCTAATTATACTTATGCATAAATCGAAACACTATAAAATCCCTAAAAGTAGGTATTGCCGGACAATTTCAAGCGCTGTATTTTTGCACAAGGGAAAAACAGTAACATTGTACATTATCCATGCAAATGCTGAAAGAAGACATACGCGACCGTATATTGGCTATTGCCAGACAGCAATTCGCACAGAAAGGATATTCCAAAACTTCCATACGCGAAATAGCCGGACTGGCAGGAGTTGGGGTCGGAAACATCTACAACTATTTTGCGAACAAAGACGAGCTGTTCCGTGAAGTGGTCCGTCCGGTCTTGTATGCCTTGGAAGCCATGTTGCAGGAGCATCACGGCATACGGGGCGAAGATATTATGATGATGCGGTCGGAAAAATACCTGAAATCCTGCATTGACGAATATGTTTCGCTTATAGACAAACACCGTTCGCTAATGGAAATACTGTTGTTCCGTGCGCAAGGTTCTTCATTGGAACGCTTCCGTGAGAATTATACCGACCGTTCCACGGAATTGGTTAAGGCGTGGTTCGCGTCCATGCAGCGGAAACATCCCGAAATCAATACGGCTGTGTCCGATTTTATCATTCATTTGCATACGGTATGGATGTTCACGATGTTCGAGGAGCTATTGATGCATTCCGTACCCCGGCAAGAGATGGAGGCTATTTTGCACGATTATATCCTGTTTGAAATCCAAGGTTGGAGGGCTATTATCAAGATATGAGATACAGACAACGTACATACGAACATTCAACCGCATCAGAACGGTTGGTAAGGAGGAAATCTTCACGGAGGTTTCCTCCTTTTTTTATGAACAATTCTGAATATCGTTCGCTTTTGCGCACTTTTCTCACATTCGGCAAAGCAAGTAAACTCGCTTTGCTCTCACTCAATCGAAACGTTTACTATTAAATTACAATATAATGAAACAGAAACACGAATTTAAGAGCATTGTGGCGGAGACGTTGCTCATTCCGCTATACATGAGAGCGAAAGAAAGCCGCCGTGTCAATCCCATTTTGGATGACAAGGCAGCGGAACGGTTGGCAGACAGCTTGGAATACGATTATTCCCAATTCGATGGGGCAAAGCTGAGCGAAGTGGGCTGCGTGGTGCGCGGCTGGTATTTCGACCGTGCCGTAAAACGGTTTATCGATACGCATCCCCGTCCGGTAGTCGTAAATGTAGGGTGCGGATTGGATACCCGTTTCCAGCGTATCGGCAACCCCAAAACTGTTTTTTATGACTTGGACTTGCCGGAAGTCATGGCACTACGTCGGGAATTGATACCCGAACAGACAGGTAATGTTTATATCGCAGCTTCCTTACTGGAAACCGACTGGATGGACGAGCTACGTCGGAAACATCCCGATGCGGAATTTATTTTCATTGTGGAAGGTGTGCTGATGTATTTTTACGAGAAGCAGGTAAAAAGCTTCCTGCATCACGTGGCAAGCCGTTTCGGAGGTGGAGAGTTGTGGTTTGACGTATGTGGCACCATGATGAGCCGGCATGGTGTAAAGCCCGATTCACTCCGCCATCATGAAGCGCAAATCCGTTCGGGATTGAGCGATGGACATCTGGTGGAACAATGGGAACCGGCTTTGCAACTCATCGAACAAGCTAACTACATGAAGTTTTTCCGCTCACGCTGGGGATTCTTCTTCGGACAAGTATTAGGGCGCATTCCTTGGCTATGTTATAAATTCAGTTCATTACTCGGATATAAAATCCTATCAAAATAATATACAATGAATCAAACAAAAAAGAAAGAAGGTCTGTCCCGGCTGTTCGAGATAGCGGGACAGAAGAAAGGGCTGCTCGTCATGGCAGGCGTGTTGTCTGCTGGCAGCGCGGTGTGTATGCTCGTGCCCTATTGGGCGGTTTATGAAGTTTTAAAAGAATTGCTGACACATGGAGGAAATCCCGCCGCTTCGGACGGAGCCGTCATGATACGTTGGGGATGGATAGCGTTTGGGGGACTTGTCGGCGGACTGGTATTGCTGTATGCCGCCTTGATGTCTTCCCACATTGCGGCTTTCCGCATACTCTATGGATTGCGTGTCCGCCTGTCCGAACACATCGGCAGGCTTCCGTTAGGGTATCTGAACAACACGTCCACCGGAGCCATCAAGAAAACAATGGACCAGAACATCGAAAAGATAGAGGGGTTCATCGCCCATACCATTCCGGACTTAGTGAACGTGGTAGCCACGGTGGCGGTGATGCTTGCCATCTTCTTTTCGCTAGATGCGTGGCTGACGGCCGTATGCCTAGTGGTTGTAGTGGTCAGTCTGTTTCTTCAATTCTCTAATTTCATGGGCAAGAGGGCAAGGGAGTTTATGGGCATCTACTACGACGCACAGGAGCGGATGAGTGCGTCCGCCGTGCAGTATGTGCGGGGGATGCCCGTGGTCAAGATATTCGGGCAAAGTGTCCGTTCGTTCCGTCAGTTCAATGCCGAAATCCAGGCATATAAGACCTTTGCCTTGAAGTGTTGCGACACCTACCAGAACGGGATGATCGCCTTTACGGTTCTGCTCAATTCGATGGTGACGTTCATTCTCCCCATGGGCATCCTGCTGATGCAGGCCAGTCCGCAGTCGCTATCATTGGCTGTGGTATGGCTGTTCTTTATCATCATGGGACCGGGCATGGCTTCACCCGTTTACAAACTGACCTTTTTAGGAGGCAACACGCGCGACATCGATGAGGGTGTAAAACGCATCGACCGCATCTTGGGAAAAAAGCCTGTACCGGAAGCGGAGCACCCACAAGTACCTACATCCTACGATGTGGAGTTCCGCCATGTATCATTCTCCTACGAAAACACGGAACAGGGCACGCGGACGAAAGCCTTGCACGATGTCAGCTTCACGGCACCGCAAGGAGAGATAACGGCGCTTGTCGGTCCTTCGGGAAGCGGCAAGTCTACGATAGCCAATCTGATTCCCCGCTTTTGGGATGTGGAACAGGGAGAAATACGCATAGGCGGCGTGGACATCCGCCAGATAGCCACGGAGAAGCTGATGGACATGGTGTCTTTCGTATTCCAGGACACGTTCCTGTTTTACGACACGCTCTATGAGAACATTGCCGTCGGCTCTCCCACTGCCACGCAGGAAAAAGTGATAGCCGCAGCCAAGGCCGCCCAATGCCATGACTTCATTGAGCGGTTGCCGCAGGGATACGACACACGGATAGGCGATAAAGGTGTGTATCTCTCCGGAGGCGAAGCCCAGCGGATATGTGTGGCACGCGCTATCCTGAAGAATGCGCCGATACTGGTGCTGGACGAAGCCACGGCTTTCGCCGACCCGGAAAACGAGTATAAGATGCAGATGGCTTTGCAATCTTTGATAAAAGACAAGACGGTCATCGTGATAGCGCACCGCCTCTCTTCCGTTGTTTCCGCAAGCCAGATTATCGTCATGAAAGAGGGACGGATGGCGCAGTGCGGAAAACACGAAGTCTTGTCCGTCACAGAAGGTGTATATAAGAATATGTGGGATGCCTATACGAGTGCTTACCACTGGACGTTGAACAAAAATTGAAAAGGAGAACAAGATATGAACGCAATCAAAAACATTACCATCGGACATACCGAACGGCTTTACAAGCCAGTCGGATACACCATGCTTGCCAACTTGGTCAATATCGTGCCGTTCTGCCTCTCTATTGAAGCGGTACGCATCATCTTCAGTGCTTTTGACGGGAGCGGACAGCCGCTTGACACCACCCGCCTGTGGTATATATTCGCTATTATGGTTGTTTATATGCTGGTCATGGCTTTGGCGGAACGGGCATCCTATCGCGCCAATTTCCGGGGAGCCTACGAAATGAGCGCATCGGGACGCCTGTCGTTGGCGGAACATCTGCGGAAACTTTCGCTGGGCTTCCTGTCCAGACGTGACCCCGGCGATTTGTCTTCCATGCTTATTATGGACTTCATGATGGCGGAAACCGGCATCTCGCACCACCTGCCCCAGCTGATGGGGGCCGTGGTCATGCCCGTACTGGCTTTTGCCTCGCTGGTCTGGATAGACTGGAGAATGGCGGTCAGCATGTTTGCCGCGCTTCCGCTTGCCATGCTTGTATTGTGGGCAAGCACTGGCGTACAAAGGAAACTGAGCGGCAAGCAGATTCAAGCCAAAATAGATGCCGGAAACCGGTTGGAAGAATACCTGCAAGGCATCCGGGCGATGAAAGCCTACAACCTGCTGGGCGACCGTTTCGTCCGGTTGCGTGATGCCTTTGCCCAGCTTCGCCGTGCCTGCATCCGCCAGGAAGCTTTGTTAGGTCCGTTCGTTTTGCTAAGTATCACAGTGGTTCGTGCCGGACTGACGATGATGGTTCTGTGCGGAACTTATCTTCTGCTAGGGGGCAAGCTTTCCATACTCGTATTCGTACTGTTCCTCGTGGTCGGCTCCCGTGTGTTCGATCCGCTGACTTCCGCCCTGACCAATTTCACCGAGTTCCGTTATTTCTCCATTGCCGGAGGACGCATCCTTTCACTGATGAACGAACCGGAAATGAAAGGGGAACGGCAATCTCCGGTGGCTGGCGACATCCGGTTCGAACACGTATCGTTCGCTTATCAGGACAAAGAAGTGTTACACGATATAAATGTGACATTGTCCAAGAACTCATTGACGGCTCTTGTCGGTCCTTCGGGAAGCGGGAAAAGTACAGTAATGAAGCTTTGCGCCCGCTTCTACGACCCACAGAAAGGGCGTATCTTCTTCAACGATGTTCCGATGGATGAAACAGATCCCGAAAGCCTGATGAGCCACATATCCATGGTATTTCAGGATGTTTACCTGTTTCAGGACACGATACGCAACAACATCCGTTTCGGCAAAACCGACGCGACGGAGGAGGAAATCATCGCCGCAGCCAAGAAAGCCTGTTGCCACGACTTCATCATGCGCTTGCCTCAAGGCTACGACACGATGGTAGGCGAAGGAGGCTGCACCCTGTCGGGCGGTGAGAAGCAGCGCATATCCATAGCCCGTGCCATTCTGAAAGACGCGCCAATCATTCTGCTGGATGAAGCGACCGCCTCCCTCGATCCCGAAAACGAAGTGGAAGTGCAGAAAGCCATCGACACGCTCATCAAAGGACGTACCGTGATAGCCATTGCCCACCGACTTAAAACCATTCAGAACGCCGACCGGATCATTGTTCTGGACAACGGGCAGATACAGGAAGAAGGTACGCACAATGAACTTATCCGAAAGAAAGGGCTGTATGCACACTTATGGAACATTCAGGAAAACATGGCTGGATGGAAATTGTAACATCATGAACTGCAAAGAGCCGGGCAGAAAGTTGGGAACACGGTATGAAAACTTTCTTACTCCGTTTTCTTTTCTTCGCATATCGACGATGTTTGTATAAATATCGTCGATATTTGTATATCTTTAGTCTGAAGATATACAAACATCGTCGATACGTAAAGAAAATATAGTTACCTATACAAGTTTTCATCGCATTCTTTTTTTCTTTTCATTCCTACCAAAATCTTATTTTTCTTTCACTTTTTTATGGTTATTCCAAATATCCTTTCTATATTTGCGGCATCCGGATAAGATTCAGCGGAGTCTTTCATCGGAAACATATTGAGTTAAAGCATTTACGATATTATTCTTGAGCGAGAAAAATCGGCAAAATTTTTACAAGATCAGAATAATAAACAAAGAATGCTTGCACTCATGCTATATTTTATTTCCCTGAAAGGAAGAAATATATCTTATAGCATAGAGTGCGGGCTATTGTTTCATTATTGATCTTGTAGGTGTTTGCCGATACCTTCTCCTCAGATAATAAACAACTCGCCCGCACTTTTTTTGTGCCCGTTTAGTTGTAGGTAAATGCACAAGCAAGCTATTTATTAAACAACTAAATTTATATGTATATGAAGAACAAAGTTTTTACATTAGTGTTCGCATTCCTGGCCATGGCCGGGAATGCGATTTGGGGGCAGAGTTATAGTGATCCAGAGGAGATTGAGATTACTGGAATTGAAGGCAATTCTTTCGGTACAGATGGAAAGAAAAGCGGAAATGGATGGGAAGCTACGCATGGGGATATAGAAAAAGAAGGAAATAAATTGGTTATTTCCGCGAATGGTTATTATGAAATTTCAGATAAAGCTACGACTGAACCGGACAATAGCAATGTCCAAATCATTGTAAAGGAAGATCTGGACAATGTTTTTATTACGGTAAAGAACGTAAAAACAAATGTCCAGCTGAATAATGATTTGGATGGGAAAAGTAGAAACGAGAAATATGGAAATCGTTGTGCCTTCGAAATAGGTTCAGGTACTACTGTTACCTTGAATTGGGAAGGCGAGAATAAGTTTTGGAGTAGTCCCGAACGTGCAGGTATTAATGTAAAGCCCGGAGCTACATTGATATTAGCGGGTCCAGATACCGGAGAAAATAGTTTGGAAGCCGGTTCGTTGTGTAATACAGGCACAGACAATACCAATGGCGCAGGCATTGGAGGAGATGAAATAGAACCAAATTTCGGAACAATCATTATAGAAAGTGGCCATGTTAAAGCACGTTGCGAATCAAAAGGAAATAAAGTAGACGCACAAGCAGCCGGTATTGGTGGTGGATATGACCCTGACGGAAAAGGAACATCAGGTACTATCATCATCAAAGGAGGTACTATTGAAGCAGCTTGCTGGTCGAATGACAAAGGGGAAGATTATAATGGAACAAATGGAAACGATTATGCCTGGGGTGCCGGCATTGGAGGCGGCATGGGTGGAACTGTTGATAACATCATTATATTAGGCGGAAATGTAAAAGCTTATTCTACAAAAGGCGATGACATTGGGACAGGTGCTAATTGTTATAATCATCCTAACATTATTATAGGCAATGCAGAAAAAGGTGGAAATACTCAAGTTAGTACTACAGATAATAACGAATTAACGGTTGATGAAACAAACTATTTCGATGGATTGTCTAAACCTGAAAAACCAGCAGAAGGTTACACAAACAAAGGTACCGTTACAATGCCCGAAGGAACACAACTTTATTATCCATATAAGATAAGCGATGAAGCTAAATTCTATGCCTATAATGTAAAGCTGGATGAAAATATGTTTTCTGAAGAGAGCCATTCTATTACAAGCAAAACAGAATATGGTAATCGAAGAAATTATTACTATGGCGCAAACATGAGCTTTACAGAAGGAGCTTTAAGTTGCAGCCAAGATCATTTGTTCTTGGGGTGGTATGATGCGGATGCTACTACCATCGTACCAATAAAAGAAGAAAAGGCTACGTTTATAATGCCTCCAACACCTCCAACTTCATTAACGCCTTATGAATATGACGCTGTCTGGGTAGATAATGAAATGGATATTACCGTAAGAACAGGTACCACATGGGCAGGAGAAACAGGTGACTATACACCGGAAATAGAGTATGTACCAACAGATCTCAATGTAAATAATTTGACTTTTAGCCTATCCACTTATGATGGTAGTACTACAACGCCAAGTGAATTTACAGACTTGAAATTTGAAGGGAACCAACTACAAGGCAAAGTTAATTTGCAAGACAATGATACATATAAAAAGATTGTTATTAAAGCCAAAGTCAAATTGGGAGATGATGGAGAAGAAAAGGAAACAACCATTAATGTGATTATTGTAGATGAATATATGATTAATTCGGCATCCGTAGATTTGAATAAAGATCATGTTTATAATGGTCAACTTCATAATGGTACAAGCGGAACAGAAATGGATGATTGGGTATTGGATGTAAAGATGACAAAAGACATTATGGACAATCCATTGCAAGAATCTGCAACATTAAGAGAAGGGAAACATTATCGCATATATCAATATACTTATAATAAGGGAACAAATCCCGAAACAGCACAAGATGATGATACAGAATCTTTGCCCATAAAAGATGCTGGTACATATAGCAATATCACTATTGAAGCCATTAATGATGCATTATTCGATTTTACTTTGGATCCAAAACAAACAGGTAAATATACACTGGCAGGAACAGACCAAGTAATTACAGTTAAACAGCGCGAAATGAATATTTTGCTTAAAGCAGAAGTAACCACTTTGGATGAATTAAACCAACTGGAAGAAAACGATGACGTGGAAAGTTTGGTGAATTTTGAAGAAATGAGAGGTATTCGCGGCTTAGTAAAAGGTGAAGTTCCAGAAGTAAATGGTACAATTTCTTCGGTGAAAAAGAAAGACGGTACAGATAATATTTATTTGGTAACGATTGAACGTTCTTCATTCAAGATTGGTGAAAGTACTACTTTCTTACCAAGCAATTATGAGATGAAAGTAGGATCAGAAAAGTTGACGAATGAAGGCCAAATGCCGACTACTGGTGATGAAGACTTAGTCATTGAAGTAGAAATAAAAGGTAATGATAACGACAACACCAACGACAACATCCACATCGACCGCCCCAAGAAGTATTACCATATTTATATAGATACCGTCTGCCCAGGTCTGCAACTGGAATTAAGCAAGGATTCGGTCATCGAAGGCGGACAAGTAAGCGTGTATCTGACGGTAGAAGAGAAGTGCGATACAACGGGCTTTACCTTCGAGTATAAACGCGGCCTCAAGAAATGGTGGCAGGATTTGAAACCGCTGGAGGGTGTCCAGCCAGGTGAGTATATCATCAAGCACATCTATTCCGACATCTATATCCAAGCCTTAGACGCGATACTGGAAATAGAAGAGGAACCGACCGGCATCGAAGACGTGGAAGGCGCGAAGGTGTATGCAAAAGAGGGAACTATTTATGTCTATACGCCGAACCACGAGCGGGTCATGATTGTTAGTATGAACGGTGCCATCGTGAAGAGCGCAGAGCAAGAAGGCATGCAATCCTACTCGCTGAACCGCGGCATTTACATCGTCCGCATAGGCGATAAGGTATTTAAGATAAAGAATTAAGGCCGATGCGAATCGCCCGATTCAATATGTTTTATTAGTGAATGGACGCCCCGGGCAATTAGTCCCGGGGCTTTTTGCATTTGCCGATAAAAAAGAACATCCAGAAAAAATATCTCAAAAAAATAGGCGAATTATTTGCACATTGTAAAATAATGCGTACATTTGCTGCCAGAATAACATAAAAAGAAAAATGAGAACAAACAATATACATACGTATTCCACCTCTAAGGTACAATATTATTATTGGTGGCGTCGCTTGCAACTCAAAAGGTCGTAAGAGACGAAGACGCGTGTATATAACTGGATAAAGAAACAGGATAAAGCGGTCTGTCGCACTTGCGACGGACCGCTTTTCTTTTTTATCCCAGACATGTAACAGCAAACTATAATTCATAATAAAAAATGGAAACATACCAAGTAAATGAAAACGGCTATTATGGGGAGTTTGGTGGGGCATATATCCCAGAAATCCTTTATCAATGCGTAGAAAACCTACGGGAAAACTACCTCGTAATCCTCGAAGACGAAGGTTTTCAATCGGAATATCAACGGCTACTTCGAGATTATGTAGGGCGTCCTTCCCCACTCTATTTGGCTCGTCGGCTCAGTGCACAATATGGATGCAAAATTTACCTCAAACGAGAAGACTTGAATCACACAGGAGCACATAAGATAAACAATGCCTTAGGGCAAGTCCTCCTCGCTCGAAGAATGGGAAAACAACGGATTATTGCCGAAACAGGTGCCGGGCAACATGGTGTAGCTACAGCCACAGCATGTGCATTGCTGAATATGGAATGCGTAGTCTATATGGGTAAAACAGACGTCGAACGCCAGCGAGCCAATGTCGAAAAGATGCGGATGCTGGGTGCGAAGGTCGTCCCAGTCACGTCGGGTAATATGACGCTCAAGGATGCAACCAACGAAGCCATCCGCGATTGGTGTTGCCATCCGGTGGATACCTATTACGTTATTGGTTCTACTATGGGGCCACATCCTTATCCCGATATGGTAGCCAGACTACAATCGGTCATTAGCAAAGAGATAAAAGAACAACTCTTGGCACATGAAGGGAGAGATTACCCTGATTACCTAATCGCCTGTGTAGGTGGAGGGAGCAACTCAGCCGGGACCATTTACCATTACGTAGACGACCTCCGAGTACAGATAGTCCTTGCCGAAGCTGGTGGGCTGGGTATCACTTCAGGAAAGAGCGCAGCGACTATCCAGTTAGGCAAGAAGGGTATTATTCACGGAGCACGTACCTTGGTGATACAAAATGAAGACGGACAAATAGAGGAACCTTATTCTATCTCTGCAGGCTTAGATTATCCGGGTGTAGGACCTATGCATGCGAATATGGCTGCTCGACATCGGGCACACATCTTGGCCATCAACGATGACGAGGCACTTCAAGCTGCTTTCCTGTTGACGCGCCTCGAAGGTATTATTCCCGCATTAGAAAGTGCCCATGCATTGGGAGCACTTCCGAAACTTCACTTTAATCCGCAGGATGTGGTTGTCTTGACCGTCTCTGGACGAGGCGATAAAGACATGGACACCTACCTGAAATTCATGTACGAATATCAACCTCAATAATACATTTGCTATGAATACTTATACGTATCAAACTGCAACTCGACGGGTATTGGGCGACCTTCAAACACCCGTCGGCATTTACCTCAAGGTAAGGGATATCTATCCGGAATCAGCCCTTTTGGAGAGTTCCGACTTCCATGGGCATGAGAACAGCCTCTCCTTTATTGCCCTCTGTCCAATAGCGTCAGTGGGTATCAATCGAGGAGAATGCCAAATGCGCTTTCCCGACGGACAAGAGGAACATATACCACTGAATACGACTTTCCGAGTCGAACATGCGTTGGATAATTTCCTATCCCGCTTCCACGTGGAGGGTAAACTGAGCGAGCGGTGCGGACTCTTCGGCTACACAGCGTTCGACGCAGTCCGGTATTTCGAGCCTATCCCTGTCCCGGAATCACACCACGAAGAGAACGACGCGCCCGACCTATTATATATAATGTATAAATACCTCATCATCTTCGATCATTTTCGTAACGAACTGACCCTTGTCGAACTGTTGGCACCGGGCGAATCCGAATCACTACATGAAATAGAGACAGCCATCAACAACCGCAATTATGCCTCTTACAACTTCCAGCGCGAAGGCGAAGAATACTCTCCCCTCTCGGACGATGAACACCGCGCACATATCCGTGCCGGCATCCGCCATTGCCTTCGGGGCGATGTATTCCAAATTGTCCTCAGCCGCCGTTTTGAACAAGCATTTACCGGAGATGACTTCAAGGTGTACCGCGCCTTACGAAGTATCAATCCCTCGCCTTACCTCTTCTATTTCGACTTCGGGGGCTTCCGTATCTTTGGTTCCTCGCCAGAAACGCATTGCAAAGTCGTCGGACGGCATGCGACAATCGACCCCATCGCAGGTACTGCCTTCCGCACGGGCGATGTAGAAGAAGATAAACGCCGAACCGAAGCACTCCGTCAAGACCCGAAGGAAAATGCCGAGCACGTCATGTTAGTCGATTTGGCGCGGAACGACCTCTCCCGGAATGCCATCCATGTACAAGTGGACTTCTACAAGGAAGTACAATATTATAGTCATGTTATCCACTTGGTATCGCGGGTATCAGGAGACCTTTTGCCTGAAGCTTCCCCCATCAAGGCTTTCATCGACACCTTCCCGGCAGGGACACTCAGTGGTGCCCCTAAAGTAAGAGCCATGCAACTTATTACGGAGATTGAAGGCATGAACCGGGGTGCGTATGGTGGTTGCATTGGGTTCATTGGGTTGAATGGCGACCTCAACCAAGCTATCACCATCCGTACTTTTGTCAGCCGGGGCAATGTACTCTATTACCAAGCAGGAGGCGGCATCGTGGCGAAAAGCGATGTCGAGCGTGAACTGCAAGAAGTGAACAACAAGCTGGGAGCGCTCAAACGAGCTATCCTTTTAGCTGAATCATTGAAGAACTAACTTAAATACATACAACAATGCGAATACTCCTATTTGATAATTACGATTCCTTTACCTACAATATCCTTCACCTGCTGCGCGAGTTGGGCGCAGACGCGGAGGTCCACCGGAACGACCAAATCACCCTCGACGAGGTGGCCCGCTACGATAAGATTATTCTTTCACCCGGACCCGGCATTCCGGAAGAGGCAGGCATCCTCTTACCGTTAATCCAAACCTATGCGCCTTCGAAACCTATCTTAGGGATTTGCTTGGGCGAACAGGCCATCGGGCAAGCATTCGGGGCAGCGTTGCAGAACCTCTCATCCGTCTTCCATGGCGTGCAATCTACAGTTCGTGTAACTGCAGACAATCCTCTGTTGGGACAAGTGGGACAATCGTACCGCGTCGGGAGATACCATTCGTGGGTGGTTTCCGACGAACACTTCCCCTCTTGTCTCGAAGTCTTGGCTCGGGACGAGGAAGACCAACTCATCATGGCACTCCGCCATCGTACCTATCCTGCATACGGCATCCAGTTCCATCCTGAATCCGTCTTGACGCCCAAGGGGAAAGAGATGATTCAACATTGGTTAGAAATGAAATAAGCATTCAAACAAACAAGATATGAAAGATATATTGTACAGGCTCTTCGAGCACCAGTATCTCGGACGGGAAGAGGCGCGGCGCATCCTCCAGTCTATCACGGCAGGCCAATATACCGAAGCGCAGGTAGCCAGCCTCATCACCGTATTCCTCATGCGCAATATCAGTCCGGAAGAGTTGGCCGGTTTTCGCGACGCCCTGCTCGACATGCGTCTTCCTGTAGATCTCTCCGAGTATACACCGCTCGACATTGTCGGAACAGGAGGAGATGGGAAGAATACCTTCAACATCAGCACGGCGGCTTGCTTGATTGTCGCAGGCGCTGGTTATCCGGTTGTCAAGCACGGGAACTACGGCGCCACGTCGGTCAGCGGCGCCAGCAACGTGATGGAACAACACGGACTCCATTTCACGACAGACGTGAACCTCCATCGCCGTTCGCTCGAGGCATGCCGCTTTGCCTATCTCCACGCGCCCCTCTTCAACCCCGCGCTCAAAGCCGTGGCGGGGGTACGGAAAAACCTCGGCGTCCGTACCTTCTTTAACATGCTGGGTCCGTTAGTAAACCCAGTGCTTCCAGCCTACCAATTGCTGGGAGTGTATAATCTTCCGCTCATGCGCCTTTACAACTACACGTACCAAGACAGCTCCACGCGCTACGCGATTGTGCATAGCCTGGACGGATACGACGAGATATCGCTCACCGGCGAGTTCAAGGTCGTCATGAAAAACCGGGAGAAACTTTACACACCGGAGATGATTGGGCTGGCTCGTTGCACGGAATCGGAATTGGAAGGAGGGCAAACTCCGGAAGAGGCCTCGCGCCTGTTCGACCGGGTACTCCGCTGCGAAGCAACCGAAGCGCAGTTGAATTGTGTCCTGGCCAATGCCGCGTTTGCCATCCGGGTCGTTTGCCCGGAAAAGAGCGTGGCGGAATGTCTGGAAGAGGCACGAAATTCTCTCTTCAGCGGACGGGCGCGCGACGTATTACATAAAAGCATAAGTATTTACAATAAATAAATTCAAAAACAAACGAAAGGAAGCCGCCGGGAACCGCTCCGCTTTTGGGAAAGGCGTTTTTACCGATAGAGGGAAGATGCTTCCCCTATGTTAGGGCGGAGGTCGCCCTAAGTAAGGAGAGGATATCGCCCTAAGTAAAGGGTGGGTGTCGCCCTGGGACGGTGGCTTTCGCATCATTAAAACAACGATTGGGATATGAAAGACATATTAGAATGGATACGAGACGAGAAACAAGCGGAAGTCTTGCAGCGGAAAATGGAATTGCCCGTAGAAGCGATGCACCATGCGTTGGCCAAGAAACCGAGGCGGGACGTGCGTTCGCTCAGCGGCGCGTTGAGGGCATCCCGCACGGGTATCATTGCCGAGTTCAAACGAAAGAGCCCCTCAAAAGGATGGATTGCCCCAGACGCGCTGGTCAGCGACATCGTACCCAAGTACGAACAGAACGGCGCCTCGGCCTGCTCTGTTTTGGGAGACAAGCATTTCTTTGGAGGTTCGATGGAAGACGTGCGGCGGGCCAGGCAGACCACCTCGCGCGTACCTATATTATATAAAGAGTTCATCGTAGACGAATATCAAGTATACGAAGCCCGGATGATTGGAGCAGATGCCATCTTGCTTATCGCCGCACTCCTATCAAAAGAGGATTGTCGGACGTGGGCGAAACTGGCCAACAGCCTGGGATTGGAAGTATTGCTCGAAATACACAACCTTGAAGAGCTGGATTGCCTCCACGAGCATGTGCAGGTGTTGGGCGTCAACAACCGCAACCTTCGTACTTTCGAAACGGGACTTTCCGAAGCGGAAAAGCGGGCAAAAGTCATCCAGAATAGATTGGCCGGAATGGAACGCCCACCCGTCCTCATCTCTGAAAGCGGACTCAAAGATGCGCAAACCATTCGCCAGTTACGGCAAATGGGCTACGAAGGTTTTCTAATTGGAGAATACTTCATGCGGCAAGTCTCTCCGGCCGACGAACTTCGCGAACTCATTCATACCTTGGAAAATGGAGAAGCTCGTTAAGGTATGCGGTATGTGTGAGGCGGAAAATATCCAGGAGGTGGCTTCGTGCGGTATCGACTGGATGGGTTTTATTTTCTATGATAAGTCACCGCGGCGATTCCGGGGAGAAACCATTGCTTTGCCGAAAACCATCCAGCGGGTCGGCGTATTCGTGAATGCGTCTTTAGACGACATCCGCTCTACAGCCCGTCGTTTCGCGCTCGACCTGCTCCAGCTACATGGGGAGGAAAGCCCGGAGATGTGCGCTTTCCTACGAGCAGAAGGCTACCGGGTCATCAAAGCGATATCCGTCGCCAACGAAGCCGATATGGAACAGACGGCACGATATGAAGCCGTTGCAGACTATTTCCTGTTCGACACCCGCTGTCCGGGCTACGGAGGCTCAGGGCTATCCTTCGACTGGTCTATTCTCAAGACTTACCACGGTTCAATCCCCTTCTTCCTCAGCGGAGGATTGAAGATGGATAGCCTCCAAACTCTTCAGACGTTACACCACCCGCAATGGATAGGTATCGACCTCAACAGCGGTTTCGAAACCCGTCCCGGACACAAGGATACACTCTTATTACAACACTTTATTAATTCATTAAAAAACTAAAAACAATGAACCGTATCACCACATTATTCGAAACAAAACAACAGAATCTCTTATCTATTTATTATCCGGCAGGTTATCCGAAACTCGACGATACACTGCCCATCTTGCATACGCTGCAAACGAAGGGTATCGACCTGGTGGAAATCGGCATTCCCTTCTCCGACCCTATGGCGGACGGACCCGTAATCCAAGAAGCGTCTACTCAAGCCTTGCGCAACGGCATCACGCTGAAACGCCTCTTCGAACAAATCCGTCCGATGCGGGCGGAAGGTATCACAATGCCAGTACTTCTTATGGGTTATCTTAATCCCATCATGCAATATGGCTTCGAACATTTCTGCCAGTCGTGTGTAGAGACAGGCGTAGATGGCGTTATCATCCCCGACCTTCCCTTCGCCGACTACCTGGCCGACTACAAACCGCTGGCCGACCAATACGGATTGAAAATGGTCATGCTCATCACACCCGAAACATCCGAAGCCCGCATCCGCCAGATAGACCAGCATACCTCTGGCTTTATCTATATGGTATCAAGTGCAGCCACGACAGGCGTCCAGCAAAGTTTTGACCAGCAGAAACAAGCCTACTTCCAGAAGATAAATGACCTGCATCTTACGAATCCTCGTCTTGTAGGCTTCGGCATCAGCAATAAAGCCACTTACGAAGCAGCGACACGTCACGCGTCGGGTGGCATTATCGGAAGCCGATTTGTTCAATTATTAAAGAGCGAACCGGATGCTGAACAAGCAATCGATAAACTTCTAGTGACGATACGCTAAATATCTGGAATATTTTCCGTACCTTTGCCTCACTTCATTAATCATAATTATTAATAATTGCATGCACGAAAGACTTATTATCCTTGATTTCGGTTCGCAGACCACTCAGCTCATCGGACGCCGCGTCCGCGAGTTGAATATGTACTGCGAAATCGTGCCCTACAACAAATTTCCGCACGAGGCTACCGACGTAAAAGGCGTAATCCTGTCAGGAAGTCCCTATTCCGTCTACGACGAGAATGCCTTCAAGGCAGATTTGAGCCAAATACGCGGTAAGTACCCCGTATTAGGTATCTGTTATGGAGCACAATTCATCGCTTATACGTCGGGCGGCAAAGTAGAACCAGCCAACTCACGCGAATATGGACGTGCCAATCTGACTACTATCGAAGCAAACGATCCGCTTTTCAATGGTATTCAGCCAGGTTCTCAGATTTGGATGTCGCATGGTGATACCATTACGCAATTGCCCGATAATTTCCATATCATTGCCAGCACAGATGATGTGAAAAATGCAGCCTATCGCGTGGAGGGAGAACAAACATGGGGGGTACAGTTCCACCCGGAAGTATTCCACACGGTAGATGGTACCAAACTACTCGACAATTTCTTGCATATTTGCGGATGTGCCAAAGACTGGACGCCTGCTTCGTTTATCGAATCGACCGTAGCTGAATTGAAAGATAAACTGGGCGACGACAAAGTCATTCTGGCTCTCTCGGGTGGCGTGGATTCGTCGGTGACGGCCGTATTGCTCAACAAAGCTATTGGCAAGAACCTGACATGTATCTTCGTAGACCATGGGCTCTTGCGCAAAAATGAGTTTGAAAACGTTTTAAGGGACTACGAACACTTAGGATTGAACGTAATTGGCGTCAATGCAAAAGCAAAATTCTATAGCGAATTAGCTGGCGTAACGGACCCGGAGAAGAAACGCAAAATCATTGGCAAAGGATTCATTGATGTATTCGACGAAGAGGCTCACAAACTGAAAGACATCAAATGGTTGGGGCAAGGTACTATTTATCCGGATGTAATCGAGTCGCTTTCTATCACGGGAACAACCATCAAGAGTCACCACAACGTAGGCGGACTTCCTAAAGAGATGAACCTGAAGTTGGTCGAACCTCTTCGCTTGTTATTTAAAGACGAAGTACGTCGCGTGGGTCTCGAATTGGGTATGCAGGAACATCTTATCAAGCGGCATCCATTTCCCGGTCCCGGACTCGGCATCCGTATTTTGGGCGATATCACCGAAGAAAAGGTACGCATCCTCCAAGATGCCGATGATATTTACATGTCGTTGATGCGCGAATGGGGCTTGTACGATAAAATTTGGCAAGCGGGTGCCATTCTGCTCCCTATTCGTTCAGTGGGCGTGATGGGCGACGAACGTACGTATGAAAATACGGTAGCTCTCCGTGCTGTGACCTCTTCCGATGCGATGACAGCAGATTGGGCACACCTCCCCTATGAGTTTTTGGCTAAAGTATCCAACGAAATCATCAATAAGGTGAAAGGCGTGAATCGCGTAGTGTACGATATCAGTTCAAAACCGCCTGCAACCATTGAATGGGAATAAAAAAACTCTGCTATTTTAATTCTATTTTAGAATGGAGGCTGTCTCAAAATTTATTTGGGATGGCCTTTTTTATAATGTCTTGACTCGGACGTTCATGTGCGTCGAAATTCCGGCAGGAAAGTGCAAATATTCCGGGAAGAATTTCGTATTCATCTCCATTGAAAGTATGAATTGGATAGTGAAACCGTCCAATTATGCGTAACCGACTGTATGATGTGAAACGGCATTTGCAGTCTATATACACTCTATATAATGTATTCTATTTATATAAAAATTTCCGACATTCCCATTCTCTATTTATTCGGAAACTTTTGTTTCTGGTGTGAAAAAAAAATTTTTTTAGCTGGAAACTTTTGTAATCGCCTTGCCGGAACTTCTGAGAAGGCGGAAACTTTTGTAACCACCTTGCTGGAACTTCCGGGAGGGCGGAAACTTTTGTAATCACCTTGCCGGAACTTCCGGAAGGACGGAAACTTTTGTAATCGCCTGGCCAAAAGTTTTAATGACTTGGAAATTTTTTCTTGAAAATTTTTATTGAATATTTTGTCAGGTAGAAAATAATAGCTATATTTGTACATTATTAAACTAATCAACTAATTACCATTTAAAAATAACTTTCTTATGGACCAAATCAACATTTCATTTCCATTGTATCGGTTGCGTCATGGGGAACATTACCAATTGGGGCGCGACGTGCTGAAAAAAGTAACGCCAGAGTTGGCCCAAAAGTATGGTTTTCAGTCGGTATATACTCCCTATGCGAATGGTTGCGATGTGGAGGATGCCTGCTATTCAAAAAGCCAAGGTTTCCTGAGTACGCCTGAAATAAAGGCATTAGACCAGGAACGTGGCGAAGTATTTATTTTTATTTCCATGAGCATTGCGGCTGCAGCCCATTCGCCTGTAAAAGAGACAAAAGAAGCAGCTATTCGGTTAGATTATCTGCTTAAACCGCATAAATATGCCTATGATATGAATTATGTGGAAGAGACGGGATCGATTGCCAATTTCGTGAGCAAATTAAAAGCGGAAGAGAATGCAGCCGACGTAGCCAAAATAGGGCTAACAGATGCTGTGGCACTTCTGGAAGAAAAGAATGAGGCATTTAATGTGCTATATAGTAGCCGTTCCATTGATGCGTTGGGCCGTTTGACTTCTGAGACGATGAAGAGCATCCGTCCCAAGGTGGACGAGGCATTTAAAGCCTTGGTATCGGCCATTAATGCGATTTATCAGGTAAATGAACTCGTCACCAAATCGCCTGAAACCAAAGAAGAGCTGGGCGAGGTGATTACACAAATCAATGCTCATCTCCTTCAGTTACAAAAGATTTTAATTCGAGATGGCGTTATCTCTGGAAAAACGGATAATGAAGGAACAAATACGCCGGATACTCCAGATGAACCTGTCACACCCGAAATCACAGCCGTCTACCAAAAGGAAGAGGGCGACCCGGAAAATCCGCATCGCATTGAGCGAGGCAAACAAACTGCCGTAGAATATCAAGGATTTACGCTGAAAGGACAAGACGGTACGTTAGAACATGTCATCGGGCTCGTCAATGATCAAGATTATATCGAATGGATTAAGGCCGCGACTATCAGTAATGTTACAGAAACCAGCTGTGAATTTACGATGGTTCCAGATTTGACAGAAGGACAATATAAAGTTCGCATCGAAACCTACGACGGCGGCAGTCCGTTGGTAATAGAATATCCAGAGCCGATTACGTTGTGGTAATGGACAATGGACAATTGATAATGGAAAATTAATATAGATTAGACAGATGACCGCAGATTCCGTTTAAAATACAACGACGAGGAACGTGAGCTGCAGGCAGGCGACCTGATGATTGTACGCAAGGGCAAGTTGGTGGAACGCATTCGCTCGGCAGATGATTTTCGGGTAAAGGTAATTATGTGATAGGTATTAACATTAAATAGGATATATATATGGAACAACAATTTTTTCAAAGTTGCGGCATGCCCCTGAACAATGAGAACAGAGGGACCCATGCTGATGGAAGCCGCAGCGAGGATTATTGCATGTATTGTTACAAGAACGGCGTGTTTACCCAGGATTTCACGATGGGACAAATGATTGAGTTCTGCCTGCAATTCTTAGACTAATGGAATGCACAGGCTGGATGTAACCTAACTCCCATACAGGCCAAAGAACAAATGCTCCAATACTTCCCGCGCCTGAAACGGTGGAAAGAAAAAGACGAACGGACACTGACGGAAAAAGCAACCCATTTGCTTGCCCAATGCGAGAACGTGACGGTCGCTTCCGTTGATGCCAACGGTTATCCTCGGCCTGTGCAGATGTCCAAGATTGGAGCAAAGGGTTTTCATGAGGTATGGATGGCGACAAGTGCCGACTCTGTAAAGGTCAATGATTTTAAGGCAAACAACAAGGCAGGTCTTTGTTATGACCATTACGGAGACGGGGTTGCCCTACGCGGAACGGTAGAGGTTATCACGGACGATGCCATCCGCAAGGAAATGTGGCAAGACTGGTTTGCTTATCATTTCCCCGGCGGACCGAGTGACCCGAATTATGTGCTTCTTCACTTCATTGGTAAGGAAGCCACTTTCTGGATTAACGGCGAATTTTCTCACTCTAACATCTGATATTTATGGAACTATCAGATTGGTTCAAAGGATTTGAGAAAGGCATAGTCTGCCTCTCGCCGGAGCAGCGGAGTGCCTTCTTCTCGGAATGTGGCAAGAACTGTGTGGATGGCGGCACACTATCCATTTATAGGAAACTCTATGAGGATGCTGGAGGGGACATGGATGTTTTCTTTCAGCTGGCGAATGGATTGTCGGGAGTAAAAGGCGAGGTCGTAGAGAAAGGCAAAGTCTATTACCTTACCTTCTTGGAATGTACTTGCCATTTGTGTAAGAAAGGCTATGTCACAACGCCTTTACTCTGTGAATGTTCCCGTCAGAGTGTCCTCTATTCTTTGCAAAGCCTTTGGAAAGGGCGGAATTTTCAGGTGAAACTCTGCCATTCCATTTTGCAAGGCGAACCGAATTGCAAGATGAGGATTAAAGTAGTTACGGGCTGACCGATGCCGTCCGCTTCAGGGAAGAAAACCAATAAAAGCTAAGTTCGGAACTCATCCTACATCAGTTCCGGACTCATGGTACATCAGTTCCGGACTGAGGTAGCCTCTGTTCCGGACTAAGGTATGTTAACATTTGCCCTCATTATCTCCGATAACGCCAATCCGTCCCGATAAGTGCTGTCCGAGGTTCGGATAGCACTAATCCTGCAGGATAAGTACTGTCCCCGCCGGAAATAGTACTTCTCCGGCAGGATTCGGGCTGTCGACTGAATCGACAGTGCATTTCCTGACGGATTGATACTGTCGACTGGGTAGACGGCGATTATCGGGACGGATTGGGATTACCGATTGCCGAAGAAGGTGATTTTAAGAAAATACAACTTCCGAATCACCCTACACGGATTCCCCACCGCCACGCAGTTGGCCGGAATGGATTTCTATATCATTTGCACATGTCAAGCCCTCACAGCCTTGCCCCCCAAACCATCTTCTCCACTTAATTATCAATCATTTTCATCTGAAACGGGACGCACATTACCCGTAGCCGATGCAGTGGCTGCCTGTCTCAGCTTAGGATACGAAGGTCATAAGCTATCAGGTTTACTCCACATTTTTTCCTCTTCCCAATCCACAGGAAATCCCATGACAGGAAAAGAAATCACTTGCCCATACTTATCCAACAAACACAACAAATCTTCGGTGAAATTATACTCAGAGTCAACTATTTGTAAAAAGTAATTCAACAAACAAAGACGGTAATAAAGCTTGTCCGTCCGTGCTTTCTCTACCTCCTTTAACCATGTATACCCTTGGGAATAATGTAGGATATGCTTGGGTGGCTTGAAATTCTTATTCCAAATGACTCCCGGGTGTGCGCAATCATCACGCAAACGGACCAAAACATAAAAACAGGAAGTGAAAATAGAAACGGAAGAGATACCTAATCCCTTCGCAATAAGTTCCTTTTCCCTACAAGGTCTCAAACATGAATATATACGATACAACAGGCCAAAACTCAACATTTCTATGATTTCACGAAATGTATGCCTATCTCCTTGCTTAAAATACTTCCGTACAAAACTATGGATCTCTTTATATGCGGACTTTTCCACAACCTGTCCATCACGCAAGACGTTCTTGGTCGATTCTTGGAATAATGAATCCAAATAATGCCAATACCCTCCATGAACTTGCTCCATACTATACGTAATTTGTTCGCGAAAAGCCACTTCAATTTTAGCGATAGCGGCACTGATCAACGCCTGAAGATTTGCATTAAATTCATACAATCGGCAAACATCTTCCCAATCGAGAAATTCAAAGTATTTCCCCTCCGCATTTTCATGCCAGAAATACTTTAAATATGGAATAAAGGACGTTATTCCCTTGCGTTTTAACTGGTCATTCATTTTTTATGATTAAAAATCAGCATTCCTGCCTCTTCCAATATGTACATCTGTTCTATATAAGAACAGAACTCTTTGTTAAATTGGGCAAACCAATCTTCTGCCTTTAAAAGATATTTTGTATTCATTAATCCTATGTTTTTAATTAAATGCACGCAATATCGGAATAAAATTTGAATTCAACAAATATTTTAAAGAAAAATCAAGACATTTTTCCACAATACCTTGAGAATCTTGCATATCGACATATCGGCAAACCCCATTCATTGGCTCAGTAGAAATTTAATGGGGATAAATTTGTTAGTTTGAAGAACAAACCTTTATTTTGCAGTATGGAAAACGATTATTTGAACATACTTGCCGGTATTGTACTCCCA
>NZ_NFJB01000070.1 GCF_002159645.1 Parabacteroides sp. An277
CAAAGCCGGGTGCGTTGTACTAACCTTCGTAAGATTTAATCAAGAACTTATTAATCAAACATTTTTGTATAATTAAAATTTTAAATCTTATGAACAAAAAAGTACTTACATTATGTGCGGGTTTTTTACTCGCAGGTGGTGCTATCCAAGCGCAGACAGGGCTTGTAAAAGTTACAGACCCTTCGCTGTTATTGGATGGTGGAACTTACATCCTTGGTACGGCAGAAGGAGATTCTGTAGTATGTTTTAATGCTGTTGATGGCAACAGCTATGAAACAGTGAACACTGCTAAATACTCAAGCCGAAATATTGCTAAAAGCAAAGTTACTTTTGTAAAAGATGGCAATAACTGGAGCTTGGAGTATAATGGAAAGAACATTTATGCTTGGGGAAACACTGCATCAAGCACTTTCTTCACAAATTACCCAACAGAAAATGGACAAAATGCTACTTATAAGCAAACTATGATTGTATCTTCAAATGAAAACAATACTTTAGTTACAATCAAAACAGCTTTAGGGAAAACTGATAAAACAGGAAATGTATTGGTAAAGAATGCCTATTTGACCCGTAGTGACAAGGGTGAACAAGCGAAAGGTTTTGCAAAGCTTCAAGGCGACTATTCAGCTTTCCAATTGTATATGGAAGCTCCTAACGCTCCTACAGGAGAGAACATCGCTGATGTTGAAAGCGAATCTCGTACATTCTTGTTGTATTCGGGAAGCGAATATGTGGGAGTGGTTGACGGTGCCATTACAAAGTCGTCGACAGCTCCGACCGAAGCTACCGAAGCTGATTACGCTTGGGTTGAATACAACGGCGGTTATAAGAATGTGGCAACAGGTTTGTTTTTAGATTGGGATGCAACGAACCAAGCTTATACCGTTGCTACTTCTCCGAAGGCTGTATCCATGAATGGTACAGTTTTGGTTATTAGTGGTGTTCCTACTGCTTCTGTTTCTTTATTGGTTGCAAACGCTCCTATTCCTTTTGTGGGGACAGTTGATGCAGCAGAGGAAGATGCAAATGAAGTTATTTTATTTGCGAGAGGAAGCGTGGCCATCAACCATGATTTGGAACCGGCCATATATAGTAAATCACCGGAATTTGTATGGAAAATCAGTAAAGTTGCTACTTCTGAATCTACATACGAACTTCGTTTGCTGAATGCAGATAATGAACCATTGGCAATTGGTGGTAAATTTGTGACCATTAATAATATTACATGGAATGAAGACAAATATGCTTTACCTGCGGATGGTATTGTTACATTAAGTGTGGACGGAGGTTATGTTGCTTTCGACGGTTCTGATTTGAAGGAAGTTTCTTCAATAGGTGAAGCTACCCAATTTGGTTTGGGTGAACTGGGAGAAACATACGTATTTGCGAACCAATTGATTGACCGTTATGGCGATTACTTTACACTGAAAGTTACTTATGAGAATGAAAAAGGTAAGGAAATCGATATAACAGGTGAATTGAAAGGTCAATTGCGCCCAGTTCGTTCGGTTTCATATACTAACGGTGAAGCTACTTATGTAGATGAGAAGACACAAGAACATTTCATGTTAGTAAATGAAGAAGGTAATATCATCGCTATCAATACGAAGGAACCTTTACACTTCGGTGGAAAGAAGTATGGCTTCGCTTTAACCACAATCACTCCGAAAGAATGGGATGATGCTCAGGATAATGAGCTTTTGGGCAAGGGCTATAATCCTTATTTGACAGACTTCCGTATTGCTTATACGCCTAATCAAACAGGTGATGAAGTAACAAACATCACAGATATCAAGATTTCGGGTACGGTAAATGAACCTGATGGCGCTGTTTATTACGATTTGTTACTGGGTCGTCAAACAGATGGTGAAGATGCTACATTGGTAGCTGCTGAATCTCAAGATCTAATTGAAGATGGCATTATCATCAAATTGAACGCCGGTTCTTTGGTAGATGCAAAAGAATGGTTGACGAAACCTGCTTACTATACAATCGAAGTTATTAATAAGACGGATGATTATGTAGTAGACCATAACTTTACAGACAATCACTTCGAGAAAGTATTAGGCTTAGGAGAAGGTGGTGCTGTTGAATGGGTTGATAGAGAAAATATTGACTTGACGAAACCGGAAGGACAGTTTGCTATCACTTACAATAGTACTGATGATGATTATATCGTAACTAATCGAGAGAATAACAGAGCTAACACAACGTTCTTTAATAACGGTGCTTTGTATCAGATTGATGCTACAACATTTGCATTCGTAACTTCAGCTGGTACAGATACGTTAGCTATTAAGCCGGTTACAGATTACAAGTCTGAAGATGGATTTAGACGCTATACGGCTGCTGAATTGAATGCTAATACGTATAACATTGCGATGAACTTGCTGGATGACTCTTACTTAAATGTAGTAGAGAACCATACGGACAAACATCGCATTGGTCTCGATCGTGAAGAGGTTACGGAATGGCGCATCGAAATGCCGACTGTCATGTTATTGGATAATGGTGACGATAAAGTTCGTTTGATTCCGGATACAGTAACAGTTGAAACTCCGATTACTTACTATGTAGGTGCTCCGGTAAATGATTGGGTAACAACAACGGCTACTGATTATGAAGATGATTATTATGCACCGAATACAGCATTGAAGATTCCGACTTACATCTTAAAGAATACGGATACGAATGAATATCTGTATGGTAAGAATTATACGGAATCAGAAGGTAATGCTTACTATGTATGCGAAGAATCAGAAGTAGATGCAACTCGTGTAGCATTCAAACTGATTGGAGGCAGCGAAGATAGTACTGTAAATATTGTGCCGGTTTATCGTTATGTCCCAGTTTATGAAGGTAATGAGTTAGTTTCTTACAATCGCTACAATTGGGGTACAAACTTGACGAAAGAAGATGAAGGCGCAATGAAAGAAGATGAATACAAAGTATATGCAAGTCAATTGTGGATTGATGGCACTAAGATTATCGGCGGTACAACTTCTAAGACTGGTGTATTGAAAGATGCTGAATTGTATGAAGCTATTGCAAACGATTTGTTCGTCATTAATAAAGCTACTGCTCCGACTTATAAGAAGGTTGACCAAGGTTCGAACATTATCCTTTCTCGCGTAAAGAACAATGACGAAGTAATCTATGAAGCTGGCGAATTTGCGGGTATCAGCAACCGCGTAGCTTACACGGATATCAACCCGACATTGTATGTAGATTCTGCTTATGTTGACCGTGCTGGCAACTATGCTTACCAGTATTTGTTGATGGTTCAACCGAACTTGTCTAACGAATGGTATTGCCCGTACAATAACGAACACAATACAGAAGCATGGCGTGAAGAAAACGGTGTTGACCACTGCGCTGACGCTGTTCGCACAGACCGCATCGACGGCCGCTTCTTGGTGAACATGGTTGATTCTGCGGAAGCAAACAAGGACGTACACAACAACAAATTTGCTTACAATGGCGAAACGAAGTTGGCGTTCGTGGATGGTTTCCACCAGAATGATACGCTCTTCTTTACAAACGAAGCTGGTGACATCACTTCTAAAGTAGCTGTTGGTAATGCTGATTTCAACTTCGCTAAGTTTGCGTTCAAGATGATTGACGAAACAGATAATGAATTTGTGATCGAAACAGGCTTAGGTTACAACAAGAAATGGAATTATGCTGAAGACAACAATGGTAACTGGCATTGGATTGAAGCTTCTAAGGAAGTAACTCCAGGTTACTTACGTTGGGTAAATGGCAACTTGGTAGTAACTCAGAACTTGGACGAAGCAGAACGCTTTACAATGGAAGATAGCGAACTCCAAGCTACCGCCAACGAATCCATCACCGCAGAAGGTGCAGTTTCTGTAGTTGCAACTGACGGTGCCGTAATCATCCGTGGTGCCGAAGGCAAGAACGTAGTGATTGCTACCATCTTGGGTAAGGTCGTAGCTAACGAAACGGTTACTTCGGATAACGAGACGATCGCAGTTCCGGCAGGTATCGCAGTCGTTTCGGTAGACGGTGAATCGTTCAAGGTAGTCGTTAAATGATTGAACTAAAGTTCATAACATTATAAATTTAAGTTGTTAATAAATAGTTAATAAGCTGCTCAGTGCCCCTCGCGAGAGTCGCCGCAGCCAAAGAAATACGTTAGTATT
>NZ_NFJB01000071.1 GCF_002159645.1 Parabacteroides sp. An277
TCTAATATTAATACTAACGTATTTCTTTGGCTGCGGCGACTCTCGCGAGGGGCACTGAGCAGCTTATTAACTATTTATTAACAACTTAAATTTATAATGTTATGAACTTATTTCTATTCATTTATTTAACTACAACCTTGAACGATTCGCCATCAACTGAAACTACTGCGATACCAGCTGGTACGGCGATTGTTTCGTTGTCGCTATTGATAGTTTCATTAGTAACTACCTTGCCAAGGATCGTAGCGATTACTACGTTCTTGCCTTCCGCACCCTTGATAACTACGGCACCGTCGGTAGCTGTTACGCTCACTGCACCTTCTGCGGTGATGGATTCGTTGGCGGTCGGAGTACGAGTTTCGTCAGCATTCAAATTGAAGATTTCTGCCTTCTCGATATCATCTACAACTACAATTGTACCGTTCAACCACTTCAAGTAACCTTTCTTCACTTTCGAAGTAGCTTCACCACCATTCCAATCCTTACGACCAGTTTCAATTACGAATGAACCTTCTTCATTATCTACATAGCGGAATGCAAACTTAGCAAGGCTATGAGTTGCATCTTCGCGATCCATTGCGATTGCATCGTATTCGCCGTTCGGACGTTTCAAATATAATGTATCATGTGTATGATAACCTTCTACGAAACCTAACTTAGCGAAATCTTCACCATCTACATCGTTGATGAACTTATTGTCGTGAACGTGAGTTTCACCATATACATAAGCAGAATCCATCAAGTTAACCAAGAAGCGGCCAGTTGTTGTGTCAGCTTCATGTTTCGGGTGACCCGGAATGTTGCATTCCAAGTTAGATTCCCAATGTTTAGCATTTACAGCCAACAGATATTCCCAACGGTTGTTACCCGGACGGTTTACATAAGCAGTATCTACGAACAATGCTGGATTAGCTGCATCGAATTGCATTGAAGTCGGAGTTCCGAAGAATTCACCCTTTTCATACAATACATCTGCCGGGTCATCATTGCGATAGATGCGGATTGTGTCGCCCATAGCAACCTGGCGATATTCCGGTGCTGCAACTTCTGTTACATTGAACATGTCGTTTGCTACATATTCATAAACACCTTCGTCTTTGATGCGACCGTCTGCCGTAGTAATGGCTGCATGCAATTTGCTATCCCATGCGTTCCATTCACCATTTTCATGGATAAATGTGTCCCAATTACCAGTTTCTTCATTGAATACAGAATAAGTAGAACCACCCTTAGTGATGTTTACTAAGTTATACTTACCATTCTTCTCTTTGATTACGAAGAAATCACCTTCTGCATTCTTAGCATCTTCGCACTTATAAGACTCTTCGCTTCCCCATTCAACCAACGGTTCGTTGTTTGCACTATTGATGATTTCATAAGGAATCATAGCCAATGTATCCACACGGTTCTTATAAGCAGATTTAGCTGCATCGTAATAAGTTACGTTATTGAATACATATACAGAATCTGTATATTCACGGTTCTTTGTAGTAGCTCTTGTATAAGGCTTCAGAATCCATTCCGTCGCATTTTCTGCGATTGCCGTTAAACCAATCAAGTGTTTGCCAGCATGGTTTTCTGCCGTATACAAATCATTTACACCTTCTACTGCAGAAGCAGCCGAGATAGTATATACATGGTCTTGTACTTCTGTCGCTGTCTTATTGAAGTAGCCGTCCATCTGTAAACCAGCCTTTACGTCAACGGCTTCGATACGCAATGTATCTGCATCAAATGGAACATAACTTGCAACTGCGTAAACATTCTTCTCGTCTGTCTTATACAGCGTCATGTCAAATGAAGCATGAGACTCGCGGTTGGTAAATGTATACAGAGACGCATCATCAGAAGCGTTAGCCAAGGTAACAGCCCATTGTCCTTCCGGTTTCGTCAAATCTACATTCTGAGGATCCAAGGCAGCTACATCCAAATAGCTATCTTCTCGCTGAGTAGAACCAATATACTTACCAATGACATCCTTATAATCTTTCTTATAAGTATTAGCCACCTTGATAGTTACATAGCCCAACAACAGATCTTTGCCCTTAACCAAGTTTGAACCACCAAACTTAATAACAGCCAAGTTATCCTTATTAGAAGAAACTGTCAAATAATCTTTCTTAGCACTGTTGTATGTAGATACATAATATCCACCTACCGTGATATATTCGATTTCTGTCTTAGCGATAGCATCTGCATCTTTATCTGTATTCTCACCAGCTTTGTAAGCCACTTGGAACCAAGATTCGTATCTGTCATCGCTCAAATCTTTTGCTGAAACAAGTTTGAATTTGTAACCATATTCTGGCAGATCGTCACCGGTTCCACTTTCAGACCAATTGTCTTTTGTATCCAATACAACGTATTTATTGCCGTTCATCAATCGGAACGTTTCACCATCAGTTGATTCATTCACCGGCTTCAAGATACCAGCAAAAGGAGCGTTTCCTTGCAAGTTGCTGTTCTTACCAGACTGGTGATCATAGATAGTAATATCAAAACCATCACCCAATTTCTTACTCAAGAAATCTGCTGTAAAGAACTTAGCTCCTGATTCGTAAAGACCCCAATAGTATGATTTATTATTCTGATTGTCCAAATCCACACCATCCAATTCTAATACGAAACCATTGTTATAGCCCGTATTACCTACTGTGGTGAAGATGCCATCTTTACCTGTAGAATTACCATCTGCCGGAGTCACCAACTTTTCTCCTGTAGCTTTATTTGTAAAAGTAAATTGATGGATACCAGAAACAACTGTCTCTTCAGCCTTCCACAAATATTCAGGATTTGTCGCGTAGTCCTCATCAAAAACTACAGCTTTGTTATCAGCTCCTACAACATAATAGCTATTGCTTCCTGTGCTATAGAAACCGAACATGAAATAATCATCTTCATTGAGGCTCTTCAATAAAGCATAATCTTCATTTTCACCCATTGCTTCTGCTGCAGAAGTCTGGCCATCAGCCACAATATTCGAAGGCTTACCGTTATCCGGAGCTTTTACTTCACCATAAAGCAAGTTAGCGTCATTACATACAACAACTACATCGTTTGTAACAGTAGCTTCACCTAATGCCTTTTGGAAGTCTTTACTTGAGCCGTTGAATACTACTTCTTGAGTTGAATTCATATATTCTTGGACGGCATTAGCAGTGAGTTCCGAATTCTTTTCCATAGGAGTTATATGTGCTAAATGCGTTGAATACGCAGCTTCGTCATCCCATGTCGAATAAGTGTAATCCACTGCACAATTCTTGAACTTGTTGTCAGAAACTGTAGATATATCAAAATCCTTAATAGCTTCAGCTTGTATTGTACTGCTTGTATTGTTAGAATCGCCAGTTGTAGTTACACTTTCTGCAATAATAAGACCTGTAGAAATAGAGTTGTCTGTATTTGCTACAGAATTGGCATTGTTAATCTTATTTCCTTTTACATTGAATGATACTTTCTCAGCTGTTGGGAAAATAACAATACCATTAGCCATAGCTCCATCAGTTGCATCTTTTGCTATTGCACAATTAATCGTGTTGTTTGTCAATGCCACTTTAGAAGCAACTACTGTAATAGCGTTCTTTGTATAAGAACCTGTGTTCGTCTTAACTGTATTATTGATGGTCAAGTTTCGTACTGTTACATTTTCACCTGTAATAACCAAACGACCATTCAGCGTTTTATAGTTACCATCAATCAATACATTACTTTGGTCGATAACCAAATAAGGTGTATTCTCGTCCAATGTGATATCATTCAAGAAAGTAATCACATTGTCCTCAGCGTTGGCAACTACGTGTGTCGTAGCATCAGCTTTAAAATCAGCTAATGTATTCACATTAGTTGCATACATCATGCTAAGCGAGCCACTAAGTAGCATCGCCGCACAAAGCGTAAGTACTTTTTTGTTCATAAGATTTAAAATTTTAATTATACAAAAATGTTTGATTAATAAGTTCTTGATTAAATCTTACGAAGGTTAGTACAACGC
>NZ_NFJB01000072.1 GCF_002159645.1 Parabacteroides sp. An277
CAAATGACAATTAATTTTTAGGAGAAATGGCATCGCGAAAAAGAGAGAGTAGAATTTTATAATATATATATAATATATATATTATATATATTATATATATATTATAACTCTTTTTCTTAGGGGTAGCCGGGGGAAAAGCATTATCTCAAAAAAGCTAATTGTCATTTGTAAGAATTGTAAGTGTAAGGAAAGAAAGCAACGAACATGACAGGCCATTTGTGAAGTTTTAGAATTGAGAATCAGTTGTTTCTGTATTTTTAACCTTTTGGTTCCCATTATTTCCATGGCAATGTGCGAAAATTTACCTATCTTTGTTTCGTTGAGTGAAAAGAACTACCTTTGCAGCGTCATGCTATTAAATTAGAAATATGAACCGGAACATTATCGCCCTTTATCTGGTCAAGCTGTCGAAGTGGTTTTCACTTGTGATGCCCATCATCGTCCTTTTTTATGAGGAGCATGGACTGGGCCTGCACGACGTGTTCGTCCTAAAGAGTGTCTATTCGGTAGCGGCCGTAGCGCTCGAAATACCGTCGGGATACTTGGCAGACGTATGGGGGAGGAAGCGATGCTTGCTGTTAGGCTGCTTGCTCTTCTTTGGTGGGTACGCATGCTATTCGTTCACATCGACTTTTGCCGCTTTTCTCTGTGCCGAATTGCTCTTAGGCATGGGGCAGACATTGGTAAATGGTGCCGACTCGGCCCTGCTATACGATACGCTCTTACGCCATAAGCGCGAAGGGGAATACTTCCGCTACGAAGGGCGGATGACGATGGTGGGGAACTTTGCCGAAGCGACGGCTGGCATCCTGGGGGGGCTTTTGGCCGTCTGTTCCCTCCGTTACCCGTTCTACGCCCAGGCGTGCGTGGCATTCATGGGGATACCTGCGGCGCTTTCACTTCAAGAGTTTACGCGCGTAGGGCAGGTACAGAACCCCTGGAAAGAGATGGCGCGTATTATCCGTTATTCGCTCGTCACGGACCGGGCGCTATGCAGCAACATCCTCTATTCGGGCGCTATCGGAGCCGCTACGCTCACGATGGCATGGTTCGTACAGCCCTTCTTGATGCATATAAATACACCTACGAAATGGTTCGGTATCATCTGGACGGTGTTGAATTTGACGGTCGGAGTGGCGGCTTTGGGGTCGGACCGTATTCAACGTAAGTGGGGGATGGCACGCATGAACGGGTTCATCTTAGTGATGGTGGCGGGCGGATATGTGGCATTAGCCTTCCAGCTGACGTGGGCAGGGCTGGGTGTCTTGTTCCTCTTTTATATCGTGCGGGGCTTGGCGACCCCCGTATTGAAGGGATACATCAACCAACTGACCTTTTCGGAGATGCGGGCCACGGTGCTCTCCATCCGCAATTTCGTCATCCGCCTGATGTTTGCCGGGGTAGCCCCTTTCGTAGGATGGCTGAACGACACCTATTCGCTCCGTGCGGCGCTTTTGGCATCAGCTGCGCTCTTCTTCCTTCCCGGATTCCTTTTCTGGTGGTGGGGCAGGAAATAACGTCAGGAATTGCTTTTCGCCTTCATCTCCCGCAAGACTTTGCCTGCAAGCGGGATGGCCAAAAGAGCCGAACAGACGTCCGCCAACGCTTGGCTCATCTCCACTCCCTGCAACCCTAACCAGATGGGGAGGAGCCAAATGAAAGGAATGAAGAAAAGTCCTTGGCGGGAAGCCGCTAAGATAGTGGCCGGAATAGGCCGGCGGATGGTTTGGAGCATCATGTTGCAGAGCATAATCCAAGCGCTCAGAGGGAGCGAGATGAGTTGCCAACGGAGGGCGTTCGTGCCTACCTGCGTCACCATCGGGTCTCCTTTGCGGAAGAGTTCTACAATCTCGGGGGCGAAAATATATCCTAACACAGCGCACACCAACAAGAAAAGGGTACCGAAGCGGACACAAAACCAGAACCCTTCGCGCACCCTCCGGTAAAGCCCTGCCCCGTAATTGAATCCGCACACGGGTTGGTACCCCTGTCCGAAACCAATAATAAACGAATTGATAAACATGCAAATGCGCGTCACGATAGACATGCCGGCGATGGCTGCATCCCCAAAAGCTCCCGCCGAGACATTGAGGCAAATCGTGGCCAAGCTCCCCAACCCCTGCCGGCAGAGGGAAGGGGTTCCGCCTTGTACGATTTCTTTGAGCATCGGAAGCGTAGGCGTGAAGTTACGCCACCGGATACGGATATTGTTCCCTCGCCGTTCCATCATCAGGAGCAGGAAGAAACTGCATATCTGGCTGCATACCGTGGCGATGGCCGCCCCCTGGATGCCCATCCCGCAGGTAAAGATAAGCAAAGGGTCGAGCCCTACGTTCAGGACCGCCCCGAGCGTAATCCCTACCATCGCATAGAGCGCATTCCCCTGGAAACGCATCTGGTTGTTCAATACCAACGAAGCCGCCATGAAGGGGGCGCCCAGTAGGGTGATACCCAAATAACGCTCCGAATAGGGCAGGATGGTCGGCGTGGAACCCAGTATGCGGGCGATAGGCGTCAAGAAGAGAAGGCCGAAGAACGTCACGCAACCCCCTGCCAGGAGCGCGCAAAAGAACCCCGTAGATGCCATCCGTTCGGCATTGCCCGTATCTTTCGCCCCTAATTTACGCGAAATATAGTTCCCCGAACCATGCCCGAAAAAGAACCCCAACGCCTGGATAATGGCCATGACCGAGAAGGCGATGCCTACGGCCGCCGTGGCTTGCGTATTGATTTTACCCACGAAATAGGTATCTGCCATGTTGTAAAAGGCGGTGATGAGCATGCTGATAATGGTCGGGACGGCCAGCGAGGATATCAATCCCGGTAGGGAAGCCGTCGTCATGTAGGTAAATTTGTCTTTCATATCGCTTGCAAAAGTAGGATATTCTCTTAAAAAGCGGTTCGTAAGCCCTAAAAAATCTTGTCAATGAGGATGTTTTTGACGTAAGGCAAGCGTCGCTTATGCGATATACCCTTATCTTTGCCCCCGATTTTAGAAAAGCTGGCCTCTTCCTATCGGAATGTGGAAAGCTTTTTTTATTTCCTGAAAATCAGGAGCCGCCCCATCTTTTTAGGGATAAAGAGAGGAAGGCGGGGGCTATCCCCCGCATGGTGGTTATGTTTAACGTAAATGTATTTATATGAAGCTAAAAGCTTATTTTCTCATGGCTTCCGTCCTTTTGTCGGGCGTTTCGGCGGTCGGCATCCGGGATGCGAAACCAGTCGAAGGGGTTCATCCCGGAGACTTGGCGCCAAGGATTGAATTAAGCGGAAAGGGCCAACCGGCCATCTATTTCCAAAATCCGGACGGACGTTACACGCTTGTCCATTTCTGGGCGGCTTATGATGCCGAATCCCGTGCGCGGAATGTCTTGCTCTGGAACAAAGTAAACCGTTTGAATGCTACCGGGAAAGGAAAGGTAGCTATGTACTCTATCTCGTTCGACGAGGCCTCGTCCGTATTCGAAGGGACTATCCGGACGGACAAACTCGTAGGAACCACGCAATTGCACGAAGCGGAAGGTCGGCATTCCGACCTGTTCCGGACTTATGGGCTGGAGAAGGGGTTCAAGAATCTCCTGATAAACGACGAAGGGGTCATCATCGCCTCGAACGTATCTCCGGATGAGCTCGCCCAGCTATGCGACCGAATTTGACAACACTGGCCAATGCATCTATTAAGCGGGTGTATCAAAATAGGGAAATATTATCAGGAAGTAACTGAAAAGCTCCCCTGCCCTTAGGGGAGCTCCCCGCAGGGGTGAGGGGTTGTTTCTTATTATGAGAGATT
>NZ_NFJB01000073.1 GCF_002159645.1 Parabacteroides sp. An277
TCGGTATCTATACAAACAGGAAGAGTAAATTTGTCACGTTCCATATTGTAACTCAATTCTTTTTTGTTTTCTATTTGAAAGAAAAACAGAAAAGGTATGTGCTTATTGCTGACTGAATCTATTTGAGCAATAAAATTTTTCCATCTCAATAATTGTAGTTTACAACTTACACATCCTACAGAATCCACAAACATGACTATTTTGTAATCTGAATTTGGTATTTGATAATCTATTGTGTCCTTCGCATAACGACAAAATATAGGATTGTCAGGAAATTTTATTTCTTTTCCCTGCCATTCTTCTACCAAACGAGAAATACGTTCATTGTTACTTTCTTGGCACGACAATAATAAAAATAAAGCACACAATATAGCTGGAAGATTCTTCATCATATTTGATAAATATTACAAGTTTTCGATATTGACGATTACGACAGATGGATTTTCTTCTCCTATTATCTCATCATCTTCCTTTTCTAATATATATCCTAAGAAATACAATTTATTATCTGCTGTTAATACTTGTGGTGCATATAAATAGGAATCGGAAGGAATATTTGCTGGTTGTTCTACTATTGTATTTGTATGATTTTTTTTGTTGATAAACCAATGGTAAAACTTATTTTCATTGCTATTTGGTATATGCTCAGAAATTTGTAAATATATATAGTTTTTATTCTCTAAATAATTTCTGACCATTGCGTAATGATTTTGGTTTAGATATGAAATAAAATCTATGGGATCTTTAGGTGCATTATCCAGATTTAGGTTCATATTCCCAAAAGAAACAGTATGTACCTTTTTTATATTCCCTTCTGCGATCATATATAAATCATTATTAAAACTTTCATGGAACGTTAATAAATCTCCTGTCTTGTGAAAGTTAGTTTCTGAGATTGGCAATAAGTTGTATTTATTTTTTAGATAACTATCTAATATTTCATCTTTATCATTCACTTTAAACAATCTGAAATCATTGTAGGACACATTATTTCCTACATATAACCAATAAAGCTCTTTACTTTCTTTATAGAAAGAAAAGGCTGGTTGTTCTATCTGTATTTTGTTTATGAAGTCTCCTGTGTAGGTATATTCATAAATAGCATTCAATGCTAATATATCTATAGTCTTATTTTCTGTATCCACATTTATATCTGTGGCTTCTACAAATTCTTCTGGTCCACTACCTACTTGGCCGATAGAATTCTTAAACTTGCCATTTGGATCAAAACGAAGAATTTTGCCTCCATTCTTTTTTGAATAGATAAAAAAATCTTCATCTAAAAGTAAAGAAGGATATCTATCAATTAGTATATCATCCTTTGTTTCTAATGGAATAACTGTTTTACTTTTGAATAATGCTACTTTATTGAAATGGTAAATTGCATCTTTTGAAAATGATAAGTCAGCTTCAGTTTCTTCATGCTGAGATGTACAACCGATTAATATATATACCAACAGAATCGGTATATTTTTCCATTTGATAATATTCATTTTTTGATTCCTTTTTAATGTTTAAATTGTGGTTAAGTCGCCAGGTAAAATTTAATTACCTGGCGACCCTAATGCTAATTAAAAATGATTATTATGGGCAATGACGTCTACATGCTTCTGCTGTTTTCCGACTTGTACACATATAATTTAAATCACTTGGTGTACAATATCCCATTGTTTGATAGCGAGAACTACCGCTTTCGTCGCTTGCAAGAGCTTCTATATTCTCCAATGCCAAATCAGACAACTCTACTTTCTGCTTACTCTGCTGGTAGTTCCACCCAGCAATAGCCGCTGTTGTTAGGACAACAAATAAGAGAATTAAATTCTTCATTTTCTTTGCTTTTAAATTGTTTGTAAATAGTGTATTTTATCGGAGACTTACCTCTAATAGCCAAAAGTTATCTTCCTTGTTCACGCCTTCTTGTTGGATAAACTCTGCTGGTATCTGGAATAACCAAGTAGAAGCTGGATCACTTTCGCAAGCTATTATTGTGGCCAGAAACAAATTAGTACTGGTCGGAATGAGATCGTTTTCGATTGCCGAAAAGGGTACAGTCTTATAACCGGAAGAACTAAACACGGTAAGTAGATAATTTCTTTCAGGAGCAATCCACGTAAAAATGGCATCATTACCCATTGCGCGAATCGTAGACAGTTGCGTGTAAGAGTTCCCTAATCGTTCGTATTGTTCCAGATAGCCATATTTATCATAATAATCGCGGCTTATGTCAGGTGTAAGTACATTTTCTTGGGGTTGTAAAATAGGCTGCAAATCACAATCATCTGTTTCGGGATCGTAAACAATGGCTGTTTGCGTATCTCCTAATTGATAAGCAACCTTTCCTTGATATGTAAAGAATTGGTTGAATTTATGGGTAGAATTAGCCAAATCTTTTTCATAAAAATCTTTCCGGATATGACCGGACATGTCACAAACATGGAATATGTAATCGTCGGAGGTGATGATCAGCACCGTATTTTCATTTACATAACGGAATTGATGGATAGATTTATTCATGTTCATTTTACGCATAAAATCTCCGGAAGCAGCATTGTAAATCTGCAGGCCGGAAACACTTGAAATCCATAATTCTGCTCCTCCTTTCGGCGAAGGAACGACGTCAAAGTCTGTTATTTCTGCATATTCTCCCGGTCCGCTTCCTTGATGTGCCATCCGCCGAAGAAAGCGGCCGTTGTTGTCGAAACATAGGATAGCGTTGTTAGACTCTACATAAAAGCACGAATCTCTTTTGATAACTTTGTTTCCCCGTCCGCCAATGAGCGAAGCATCGTTTGTTTCTAATGGTATCAAACGATGTTGCGGAAAAATAGACGACAATTTTACTTTTTTATGGGAAACTGACATATAATCCCCTGATGGAAAAAGTGCGTCTTTCGAATATTTCCCATTCGAGGTACAGGCCGATAATAATATTGCCATGCTTATGAAACAGCATGTAACTAATTTATTCATATCGATTGTTTTTTGATAAAGAAGGAGCTGCCAAAGCTTAAAGTTTCTTTTCTCCGAAAGACAACTTATATGTCTCTGGCATCCTTCTGTAATTCCTAAAGTTTATCCTTGAGTACTACCACAAGTACAACTGCTGCCATCTCCATTTGAGACGCAATTGTGATAGGTACATCCGAATTCGTCTTGTACCCTTTTCCATCTACAACCTGTACCACCTTCCCCATTGGCCAACGCTTCTACATTCTCCATGGCTAAATCTGACAATTCAACACTTTGTTGATTCTGCTGGTAGTTCCATCCAGCGATAGCCGCTGTTGCAACAACAGCCACTGATAATATGATCTTTTTCATATTCTTTCTTTTTAAATTTGTTGTTTATAATACTTTTATGAGCCTCTTCCCCAACACTCTCCCTATCGGTAAGATTGCGGGCACGGCGTGTGACCCTGTACCGTTCCGTTTTCAAAACTTTTTCGTACCTTTGAGGCGCTGTTTCCTCCTTTCCTATTATATTATTAATGTAGGAAGGAATCCGGGGAGTTGCCAGCTTATCAGGATTGCGAGTCTCATCGAAGCTGCAACTCCCTCTTTTTCTGCTCCGATGCAAAAATACTTCTTGGATGAGTAGCACACAAATTTTAGAGGATGACATGTTCATCGTTTTT
>NZ_NFJB01000074.1 GCF_002159645.1 Parabacteroides sp. An277
GGCGGACCCGTGTGTCCGCCCTTTTTTGTGCCTGATTGTTTTCCCATAAATAACCCGTTGAAACACATAAGGGCGGAAACATTCCGCCCCTACGAACAAGGAAATTGTCAATTGTCAATTCTCAATTGTCAAAGTTTTTCGGTAAAGCGCTGGATTGGAAAGGACTTCGAGCGCCTTGGCCAGCACATCGTCGTCTTTCAACCCGGCGAGGAGTTCGCCCTTCTGATAATAATAACGCTTCACGATTTCCGTCTCGAGGAGTTTCTTCACCTCCGTCTTGAAGCGGTCGAAATCGCGGTCGAGGTCGGGCGTGAGCTTCGCTTCCAACGTCTTGAACCACGTCGTATCGCCCTCCAGATAGCCCTCGAACTCAGCCACCTCCTTGAGGTTCTTCAGTGCCTTCTCGCTCTGGCGGTCGTAGGTAAAGCCCTTCTCCCGCTCGTAGGCTTTCAGGGCCTCGAAATCGGCGTCGCTCACCGAGAAGTCCTCGACAGGCGGGATTTCCTTGTGCTGCTGCGCCCAGTTCGTCACAAAATCGAAGAAGGCAGTATCGACCGCGAGGTAATAGAGCATCGTGGGGAGCTTCGGTTCCTTCACTTCAAACTCCGGACGGACACCGCCCCCATCGCGCACCGGACGGCCATTCGAGGTATAAAACACGTGCGTCAGGCTGTCCGGAATCGCCGCCACCGAACCATCGGCCCGCCGGTGCGTGTAGTCGAGCTGCTGGATGCAACGGCCGCTCGGGATGTAATATTTACTAATCGTCACCTTCAGACTGCCGTTGTAGGGAAGGTCGCGCGTGGACTGCACGAGCCCCTTGCCATACGAACGCTGGCCGACGAGCACGGCACGGTCCATATCCTGCAGCGAGCCGGAGACAATCTCCGAGGCCGAGGCCGAATTGCCATTGATAAGCACCGCAAGCGGCATCACCGTGTCGATAGGCTCGCTCGACGTGCGATAAGTACGGTCCATCTGCGGATGCTTCGACTTCGTGGAAAGCACCACGCTACCTTTCGGGACGAACATGCCCACGATTTGCACCGCCGACTCGAGGACACCGCCGCCATTGTTGCGCAAATCGAGTACAAGCTGCTTGATATGATGGTTGTCGCGCAAATCGAGGAAGGCCTCCTTCACCTCCTGTGCACTCTTGTCGGTAAAGCTCTTGAGGTAAATATAGCCGATACTATCTTGCTTCACGCCATACCAGGTGACCTGGTTCTCTTGGATTTGCCGACGGATGATATCCACCTTGCGCGGTTTCTTCTCGCCCGGACGCTGAATCGTAACCGTCACCTTTGTATTAGGCACGCCGCGGAGGAGTTCGCTCACCTTATCATTCGTAAAGGTAGAGACCTCGGTCGTATCGATGGCGATAATCAAATCCCCCGCCTTGAGGCCCGCCTCGGCTGCCGGCGAACCCTCGAAGGGCTCGACAATCATGACGTGTCCCCGCTCGTTGCGCTGACGGATATAGGATCCGATACCCGCATATTCGCCCGTGACGAGATGCTTGAAATCATCCATCTCTTGCTCCGGGATATACTCCGTGTACGGGTCGAGGCCGCCGAGCATCGCCCGGATACCACGCTGCACCGACTTCTCGACATCAAACGTATCGACATAAAACATCTCCGTCTCTTTCACGACGGCATTGAAAATCTCCAAATTCTTGCTCACCTCGAAGTGGTTATCCTTCTTCTCTTGCGCTTGCGCGGGGAATAAAACCAGTCCCGACAAGAAACAAGCGCCTATCCAAGCCAAAATATTCTTACGTTGCATTCTTCTGTTCTTTATAAAAGCGTGTAAAAGTACGTATTTCCTGTAGGCCTATGCCAAAATAGACTTCACTTTTAACTTTATTTGTTCCCATCTGTCGGCCGGAATCTGCGGACCGATGACGCGGATGACCTCTCCCGCCAAGCACGACCCGATACGCGCCGCCTGCTCCCACGTCGCCCCGACAGACAAACCATACAAGAATCCAGCTGCGAAGTTATCACCCGCACCTGTCGTATCTATCGGCTTTCCGCCTTCCGCTTCCACCTGGAAAACATCCGCCTGATGCCCAATGAGCGCTCCCTCTTTCCCGAGCGTGATGGCAACTGTATCTACCAGCCCAGCCAACGAACGGATTGCAGCCCGCGGTTCCTCGCCCGTAAACGCCTCCGCCTCGCTGGCATTGCAAAAGAGGATATCCACATACTGCGGGACAATTTCCTGCAAAAGCGGCTTGAAGGCATTCACGATATTGTAGTTGGCGAGATCGAGTGCCACACGCAATCCGAGACGTTTCGCCCGCGCCATCGTCTCGCGCACCAAAGCCTCGTTGACGACCAAATAACCTTCTATATATATAATATAGTACGCGCGAAGGATTTCATCCGTAATCTCTTCCGGACGAATCGTTGGAGCTGGCCCAAGGAATGTCCCCATCGTCCGTTCTCCATCCGGCGAAATAAAAACCGTACACGAACCACTCGGCCCATTCGAACGAAGTAACCACGAATCCGCACCTGCCGCCTCTATCGCCTGCTCGTAAAAACGCGCCAAGTCATCATCACCTACTTTCCCGATAAATCCGGACTCGCCACCCAGCAAGGCAATCGCCCGCATGGTATTGCAATTCGAACCTCCGGGCGCTTTCGTCGTTTTGCACCCTTCTTGATACTTCCGGATGATACCCATTTGCTTTTCCGTAATCATATCCATCGCACCCTTTTGAATGCCTATAAGTCGCAGCATATCATCACTTTCCAACTGCGACAAGACATCCACCAGCGCATTGCCTAATCCTAATACTTTCATTTTCCTTGAAAATTTTCTGCAAATATATTGCATATTCCGAAAATACGCTGTACTTTTGCAGTGCAATTTCAGAAAGGCTTCTGGAAAAGCAAAAATTCTTCCTTAGCTCAGTTGGTTAGAGCATCTGACTGTTAATCAGAGGGTCCTTGGTTCAAGTCCAAGAGGAAGAGCACAAACATTCTTCTTTAGCTCAGTTGGTTAGAGCATCTGACTGTTAATCAGAGGGTCCTTGGTTCAAGTCCAAGAAGAAGAGCACAAAATAAACATTCTTCCTTAGCTCAGTTGGTTAGAGCATCTGACTGTTAATCAGAGGGTCCTTGGTTCAAGTCCAAGAGGAAGAGCAAGAGAGACGCAATCCGCGCCTCTCTTTTTTATTTATGTATCTCCATACATTTAGATAATGATAGAGGAACCAGGCTCAGTAGAAATTTAGTGGGGATAAATTTGTTAGTTTGAAGAACAAACCTTTATTTTGCAGTATGGAAAACGATTATTTGAACATACTTGCCGGTATTGTACTCCCA
>NZ_NFJB01000075.1 GCF_002159645.1 Parabacteroides sp. An277
CGCTGAAGGAAGGGGGATTAGCTCAGCTGGCTAGAGCATCTGCTTTGCAAGCAGAGGGTCAACGGTTCGAATCCGTTATTCTCCACGAAAAAAGATCTTTGACATGTTGCACGACAAAAAAAACGAGTAGAGCAAGAAGCTGAAGGACTATCAATCCGGCACGAAGTGCCAGGAAGAAGAAAGTAAGTAAGGGCAGACGGTGGATGCCTAGGCTCTCGGAGGCGAAGAAGGACGTGATAAGCTGCGAAAAGCCGGGGGTAGGTGCAAATAACCCTTGATCCCCGGATATCCGAATGGGGCAACCCGGCAGGCAGGAGGCCTGTCATCCCGGCATAGGGAAGCGAACGCGGGGAACTGAAACATCTAAGTACCCGTAGGAGAAGAAAACAAAAGTGATTCCGCAAGTAGTGGCGAGCGAACGCGGAAGAGCCCAAACCGATGGTGTTTCGGCGCCATCGGGGTAGAAGGACCACGAGATGGCAAGAAGACTTAAAGCAGAAGGCCTTGGAACAGGCGGCCAGAGAGGGTGAAAGCCCCGTAAGCGAATTGAGTCGGAAGCCTAGTGGGATCCTGAGTAACGCGGGACACGAGAAATCCTGCGCGAACCAGCGGGGCCCATCCCGTAAGGCTAAATACTCCCGAGAGACCGATAGCGAACCAGTACCGTGAGGGAAAGGTGAAAAGAACCCCGAACAGGGGAGTGAAAAAGACCCTGAACCCGTCTGCCTACAAGCGGTCGGAGCACCGGAAGGTGTGACGGCGTGCCTTTTGCATAATGAACCTACGAGTTACCGTGTTTGGCAAGGTTAAGTGAGGAGACTCACGGAGCCGAAGCGAAAGCGAGTCTGAAGAGGGCGTCAAGTCAGGTGCGGTAGACGCGAAACCAAGTGATCTACCCTTGTCCAGGATGAAGGTTGGGTAACACCAACTGGAGGTCCGGATGGATATACGTTGAAAAGTGTTCCAATGAGATGAGGGTAGGGGTGAAAGGCTAATCAAACTTGGAGATAGCTCGTACTCCCCGAAATGCATTTAGGTGCAGCCTCGGTGTTATATTGTATGAGGTAGAGCGACTGATTGGATGCGAGGGCTTCACCGCCTATCAAGTCCAGACAAACTCCGAATGCGTACAATAGAAGAACCGGGAGTGAGGGCATGGGTGCTAAGGTCCATGTCCGAGAGGAGAAGAATCCAGACCACCTGCTAAGGTCCCGAAATAATGCTTAAGTTGAGAAAACGAAGTCTGATCGCAAAGACAGCTAGGATGTTGGCTTGGAAGCAGCCATTCATTTAAAGAGTGCGTAACAGCTCACTAGTCGAGGGATCGGGCATGGATAATAATCGGGCATAAAGCATTTACCGAAGCAGTGGATCCTTGTAAGAGGATGGTAGGGGAGCATTCCAAAAGCGTCGAAGATGGAGGTTGACCTCTGTTGGAGCATTTGGAAAAGCAAATGTAGGTATAAGTAACGATAAAGGAGGTGAGAAACCTCCTCGCCGAAAGACTAAGGTTTCCTGATCAACGTTAATCGGATCAGGGTAAGTCGGGGCCTAATGATAAGCCGAAAGGCGAAGCAGATGGAAGAAACGGTTAATATTCCGTTACTGATTGCAGGAGCGATGTGGGGACGGAGAAGTGACAATCCGGCCGGCTGACGGAATAGCCGGTTGAAGGGTGTACGCGAAGATCGGGGCAGGCAAATCCACCCTGAGAGCGGAACCTGATAGTATGCCGCGTGCATGCACAAGGCAAAAAGGATGTAATCAAGCTCCCGAGAAAAACCGCTAAGCATATGCTGCAATCACCCGTACTAAAACGGACACACGTAGTTGGGTTGAGAATACTGAGGCGCTCGAGTGATTCACGGTTAAGGAACTAGGCAAAATGGTCCTGTAACTTCGGGATAAAGGACGCTCCGCTCAAGCGGAGCCGCAGAGAATAGGCCCAGGCGACTGTTTAACAAAAACACATGGCTGTGCGAAATAGCAAGATGAAGTATACAGCCTGACACCTGCCCGGTGCTGGAAGGTTAAGAGGAGGTCTTAGAGGTGACTCGAAGGATTGAATTGAAGCCCCAGTAAACGGCGGCCGTAACTATAACGGTCCTAAGGTAGCGAAATTCCTTGTCGGGTAAGTTCCGACCTGCACGAATGGTGTAACGATCTGGGCACTGTCTCAACCGTGAGCTCGGTGAAATTGTAGTATCGGTGAAGATGCCGATTACCCGCGATGGGACGAAAAGACCCCGTGAACCTTTACTATAGCTTTACATTGAATTTGGGCAACGGATGTGTAGGATAGGCCGGAGGCAAAGAAGCTGGTACGCCAGTATTAGTGGAGCCGCCGTTGAAATACGGCCCTTTTGTTGTTTGAGTTCTAACCCGCGGTAAGCGGGGACACTGTATGGTGGGTAGTTTGACTGGGGTGGTCGCCTCCAAAAGCGTAACGGAGGCTTCTAAAGGTGCCCTCAGACCGATTGGTAACCGGTCGCAGAGTGTAATGGCAAAAGGGCGCTTGACTGGGAGAGAGACAACTCGATCAGGTAGGAAACTAGAGCATAGTGATCCGGTGGTTCCGCATGGAAGGGCCATCGCTCAAAGGATAAAAGGTACTCCGGGGATAACAGGCTGATCCCTCCCAAGAGCTCATATCGACGGAGGGGTTTGGCACCTCGATGTCGGCTCGTCACATCCTGGGGCTGGAGAAGGTCCCAAGGGTTGGGCTGTTCGCCCATTAAAGTGGCACGCGAGCTGGGTTCAGAACGTCGTGAGACAGTTCGGTCTCTATCTATCGTGGGCGTAGGAAATTTGCGGGGATCTGTCACTAGTACGAGAGGACCGTGTTGGACAGACCGCTGGTGAACCGGTTGTACCGCCAGGTGCACGGCCGGGTATCTAAGTCTGGAAGGGATAAGTGCTGAAAGCATCTAAGCACGAAGCCCACCCCAAGATGAGATTTCCACAGAGGGTCGTCAAAGACGATGACGTAGATAGGCTGCAGGTGTAAGGTCAGTGATGGCGTAGCCGAGCAGTACTAATAGCCCGAGACTTTCCGAAACCGGAAGGGTTGCTAGTCCAAGCTAAGAAAGGCGAAGCGAAGTTTTTTTGGTCGTGCGCAAGGTCGAGGATAAGAAAAGAAATTAAGGTGGTTATAGCATGGGGGATCCACCTCTTCCCATTCCGAACAGAGAAGTTAAGCCCCGTCACGCCGATGGTACTGCGTAACAGTGGGAGAGTAGGTAGCCGCCGTTTTGG
>NZ_NFJB01000076.1 GCF_002159645.1 Parabacteroides sp. An277
GTTGGGGAAGAGGCTCATAAAAGTATTATAAACAACAAATTTAAAAAGAAAGAATATGAAAAAGATCATATTATCAGTGGCTGTTGTTGCAACAGCGGCTATCGCTGGGGTTAATTATTTACACAGTCAGAAAAATGTGGAAATATCGGACTTGACAATAGAAAATGTCGAAGCCCTTGCTGGTTGTGAAGTAAGTTCACAAACTCTTTTAAATAAGGGAGTTTGTGTAAAAAAAGTAAATTCATCAGAAGATGTCTGCGTTGAAAGTAGTAGCATGTCTGGAAGTGCTTGTAGTGGAACCATTTAAAACAAAAAGGGATGTATCTTTAAAGGGTACATCCCTCTTATAAGAAAAATGAAAACGTTTTTATATTTATTGATAGGATTAGTTTGTTTCTGCCAATGTGCTGACAATAAATCCAAAATCAGAAATGATTATGAGCTGGAAGAATTGGAGGATAAATGTTTTGTGTTAGACGAAAATACGATTCAGACATCCAGTAGCTTTCAATACATATCTGAAAAGGATTGGTTTTGTTTCATAAATGAGCCGGATAATAGCATTACTATTAATGATTTTAATACAGGGAAATTCATAAAGAAAATATACTTTGACAAAGAAGGAAGTAACGGTGTAGGTACTATATCAAGTTTCTGCATAAAAGATTCCCTCATATATTTGCACCATCATTGGAATCGAATGTTGTATATTACCAATCTCAATGCCCATGTATTGCAGCGGATTCCCATAGATTTAGATGATTTTTATAAACAAGGGATAACTTTACCATCCATTTTACCAAGTGAAAGTTCTCCCATTCAAATTGTCAAAGATAAATTAGTATTAACAGGATTCCAATGGCATAAAGAAGGGACAGAAGAAACAGGACAAAATATGCCATCAACCGTATTATATGACTTAGACAAACAAAGATTCGAATTAACTAATGGATACCCTGAGTTATATCATAAAGGACAATGGGGATTTAACTTACGAATGATTTATTATACAGTCAATGAAAAAGATGAAATAGTTGTAAGTTATCCGGCAAGCGATTCTATTTTTGTCAATGATTTGAATGGATATATAATAAGTTATTATGCAGGTTTAAAGAATGGAAACGGTATAAAACCAATAGCACGTAATCTTGATCCCAGAGATTATAGCCAAGATAAGGAACTTGAACATTACATGAAAAATACTGTTTACAGTGCCTTGTTGTATGATAGGGAACGAGAACTCTACTATAGACTTGTTTCATTACCTACAGAGATAAACAAAAGCAATAAAGAAAATCCTTATAATAAGAAATTGCAGTTTATTATTTTGGATAAAAACTACCAAGAAGTAGGCTTAGTAGATTTGCCTGAATATGTATATTGGTCAGCCCGTATTTTTATTTCAAAAGAAGGAATCCATATACAAATTCCTTCTGATAACGACGATATCATGAGATTCAAAACATTTAAAGTAAAAAAGAAGAAATGAAGCGTATTATATTTATATTCTGGAGTGTGATATCTCTATTTAGCTGCAGTTTAAATAAAGACTATACCAGACAAGTAGAAGCCAAATTGAAGGATTTGGATAATAATCCTATCGGTTCGTATTCTTTCATTATTATTATTCCAGAAGAAGGATGTTCAGGCTGTATCTCAGAGGCTGAAGATTTCTATATGAATAATAAAGAGCGGCAAGATTTATTCTTTATATTTACTAACATATCTTCTATCAAATCGATAAAACTACGCGTTGGAAAAGATATAAAAGACAAAAAGAATGTCTTTTTAGATTTAGATAATGACTTTTTATCAGAACAATTTAATGAGAACATCTACCCTATCGTGTTTGATATCAGAAACAAAGACAATATAACATATCGTTTCTTAGAACCAGGAATTGATTTACAAATCAAATCACCAAAAGAATGAAAACATTACTATTATTGTGTGCTGTTTTATTTTGCGCTTGTCATGAAACAAAAGAAGAGTATGTGGAACATTTGACCAAAAAATGGCAAGGTAAAGAGGTTAAATTTCCAGAAAATCCAATATTTACCCGTTTTATCAACGATACGGTAGATTATCAGACTTCAGCAACAAGATATAAAATAGTGATATATGTAGATTCTATGGGTTGTATGAGTTGTAAACTTCAACTGCCCAGATGGAAAGAATTTATGGCCCAAGTGGATTCAGTTTGCAATAAGCACATACCTTTTCTGTTTTTCTTTCAAATAGAAAACAAAAAAGAATTGAGTTACAATATGGAACGTGACAAATTTACTCTTCCTGTTTGTATAGATACCGAAGACCGCTTCAATAAGCTAAACAATTTCCCCAGCGAAATGATGTTCCAAACGTTCCTGCTGGATAAAGACAACAAGGTAATAGTTATCGGCAATCCCATTCATAACCTAAAAGAAAGGAATTTATACCTACAAAAGATTGCGGGTATAACTATAAATAAATTGTCTGAAACCTTCATTGCCACCGACCAAGAAGAATATGATATGGGCATAGTGGGTAAAGAAGAAACGAAAGCGCAACAAGTGATCCTACGAAATAACGGTACGGAAATCTTTAAATTGAAAGGTATCACTACATCCTGCGAGTGTACGACCACCGAACAAGATTGGGAAGAAATCGCCCCAGGCGAAACAGCTACACTAACGGTCTATTACAAAGCCGAACAACCTGGCGATTTCTACCGTACCGTCACGATTTATGGGAATGTGCCGGGGGAATCGCTCACTTTGTCGTTGGTGGGGAAGGTTGAATGAAAAAACGATGAACATGTCATCCTCT
>NZ_NFJB01000077.1 GCF_002159645.1 Parabacteroides sp. An277
TCAGGTAATTCACTCACCGTTATACCCGCAATCTTTTGTAGGTATAAATCCCTTACTTTTAGGTTATGAATCGGATTGCCGATAACTACCACTTTGTTGTCTTTATCCAGCAGGAATGTTTGGAACATCATGTCGCTGGGGAAATGATTTAATTTGTTGAAGCGGTCTTTTGTGTCGATGCAGACGGGTAAAGAAAAGTTGTCAATTTTCAAAATACGTCGTAACTCCTGATTATCTTTCGGCTGAAAGAAAAAGAGGAATGGAATGTCTTTATTGCAAACTGAATCCACTTGGCCTATAAATTCTTTCCATCGTGATAATTGAAGTTTACAGCTTACACATCCAATGGAATCTACATACATAACTATTTTATAATCAGATACAGAAATCTGATAATCAACAGTATCTTTCACGTACTGAGTAAAGATAGGGTTATCTGGAAATTTTATCTCTTTCCCTTGCCATTCTTGGACTAAAAGTCCTATCTGTTTTTCTGTTCTGTAAATGCAAGAAAAAGAAAAACAAGATAAGACTATCAGCAAACAATATGTTTTCATGCAGGTCACAAATTAAATAATGCCATCTAAATCTAAATAGCCAAATTGTATATCATCGTCAAAAGCAAATATCAATCTATCACTTTCATCATCATAGCAAAAAGATAGTATTGAATATCCGATTTGTAAAGTAGAAATATAATTACCTTCCAAATCAAATATAAGCAACTTATCCGGATAATGAACATGTTGTCCTCCATCCCGATTATACATTCTTCTGTCTCCCCAATAACTGGCAATTATTTTGTCTTTACAAAAAGCAACTTGATCAAAATATGCCTCTTTGTTCGATTTTCGATTATCCCAATTTTTACCATACAAATTATACTTCAATTCTCCATCTAACGTACAAATAGTTATCAAGTCATGATACCAATAGACTTCAGTATAAAGATTATATTTAGGAGATGCAGCAAAACTCACGCGCTTTTTTTCTACTTCTGGATGGCCGACGTAAGGCATGAATTCCCTTTCTCCAGTCTGCATATTCCATTTGGCAACGACGGGGGTATAATCTCCTGGATTTAACACACGCATAAATAAAGCGTAAGACAGTGTATCGCTTTCATATTGCATCATAAAAGGGAATTCGGTTTGATCTATACCTGCTTTCTTCTGTGGAACATAAAATTCATTTGATAAAACACTATCCATTGGAAAACTTAACAGACTTTGATGTCCATGATCTATTACATAAAATATATTTCGCTCGTTGTCAGAAATGATTTTCCCCATATTGGCTATTTCAGAAGGACCTTGTCCTTGTTGCCCTACATTTGTAATATATCTAAATGTGTTTTTATCGAAGATATGTATCAGTTTATCAAATGAATTATAATCACTGATAATTAAATAATCATTTAATATATATGGTGTTCCAAAATTGGAAATCTCCACATCTTCTATTTGAATTTCATGTATATCTTGTTTCTTTTTTATAACATTTTGTCCGGCATCGTAATATTTACGATGTCCTTTGTCATGTTGTTTACAACTTGACATAGACAGCAAAAGACTGGCAAAGATAATAAAACCTATATACTTTTTCATTGTCTGATATATTGCAATATTAAGATTATCGAAAAGTGTACCAAATGTCATTGAAAAGATACCTCTTCCAACAACTTTTGGTACACACTTTTAATTATAACGCTAACATGGATTTACCATGACGCTTCTTTATATGGATGATAACCATAACAGAAACAAATACCAGAATCTGTTAAACATCCATTAGGGCAATCGGTCATGCCATCACCTTCATTGCGTGCCAATGCCTCTACATTCTCTAATGCTAAGTCTGACAACTCAACTTCCTGTTTACTCTGCTGGTAGTTCCATCCAGCAATAGCCGCTGTTGCAACAACAGCCACTGATAATATGATCTTTTTCATATTCTTTCTTTTTAAATTTGTTGTTTATAATACTTTTATGAGCCTCTTCCCCAACACTCTCC
>NZ_NFJB01000078.1 GCF_002159645.1 Parabacteroides sp. An277
AACCATGCTTAACCGAGGGTGATGCGAAGCGTCACCTTCGGTAAGAACGATACCCACAATCCCGACCCCAGCGGGGTCGAACAAGGTGAACACCAGGAGGTTCGACCCCTTCGAGGTCGCTCAGGAACAGGAGATTGATACCGCAGGTGCCGCTTCGCGCCACCAGACGGTTAAGCATCGTTGGACGGTTTCACCGTCCTGCTTTACGAAAGATTAATTTAAGAAATAATCATTAAAGAAACAAAGAAAAAATGGCAATGACAATAAAAGGTTTACAATATTTCCCGTTGGACGTGAATTTCTTCGAGAACGACAAGATTGCGGTCGTAATCAACAATTACGGCTTGGAAGCGGCTGCCGTTGTCTTGAAGCTTTTCGCGCAAATTTACAAAAACGGGTTTTACATGAAATGGAACGAAAAGACGTATAAAGTGTTTACGGCGTCGTTCCGATCGCGTTTCAATTCGCGGCAAATAAATCAGATTATACAAACTTTAACATCGGAGTTTGTTTTCGAACCAATCATGTTCGAAAAATACTAAATTCTGACCTCAAAACGGATTCAGACTTGCTTCTTTGCGGCTGCATCAAGAAGGAAAACCGTTGAAATAGAGCATACTGAATATTTGTTAATCGATATTTCCAAGAAAAGTTCAACTGCCCAAAATGTGGGTTTGAATCGGAAAAATGTATGCAAAAACGGCAAAAATGTCGACATTTTTGAACAAAGTAAAGTAGAGGAAAGTAAAGTAGAGGAAAGTAAAGTAGAGGAAAGTAAAGTAGAGGAAAGTAAAGTAGAGGAAAGTAAAGTAGATATTATTATTAGTAGTAGCGCGTGCGAAGAAAAAATGAATTACAACTTTTTACCTGTTTTCGATCCATTCCGTCCAGATTGGCAAAAAGACGAAGAATGGCTTTATGCAGTTACAATGCTTTGCGGAAAAGGCAGAGAAGAAACGTTGCGGCGGCTTCCGGGCACGATGGAATTGTTTGAAACACATATTGTTTCGATTGGTGATACGGAAACTATTTTAAATGCGAACGATTACAAGCGGCGTTTCCAGAATTGGTGGCGTTGCCTGAATTTCGAAACGAAAGAAGGGATTTTGGCACGAAATCAATCGGCCTCGCGCCCCCAAACAAAACCGGTTTCGCGAATCGACGAAATGCAGCGTGTGTGCGAAGAGGCGAAAATAATGACGCGTAAAATGTTAAAATTAGAATGAGTACGGAAGAAAGATTACAATTGGTTTTACAGCAACTGGCTATTAACGAGCTTAATGCCAACGTGGTAAGCGATAAGATGGTGGATATCATCTCACAGTGTGCTATGTTAATGGGATTCAAGGTGCCGGAGCCGCGCGAGCTGACGTTGATGGCGGGCAAGGTGACGGCGGACTTGTACGAAAGTTACCCATTTCTGCGTTTGGGCGAAATTAGTATCTGTTTCGAGCTCGGCGCGAAAGGGCAGTTCGGCGAATATTTTGGGCTGAATTGGCGGACCATCACGAAGTGGTTGCGCGGCTACCAGCAGTGCGACCTTCGCTACCGCGCCAAGCTCGCCGTAGAAGCTGAAAAGAAGGCGTTGCCGTCGGTCAGCGAGGCGTATAACCTCCAGGCCGAGAACCGTTTCCTACAAAACTCGTTCCGTCGCTACAAGGAGAGCGGGTCGATGGAGCGCGTGATGAGCGTGCGGGTTTACCAGACCTTGCAGGAGCGCGGCATTATCCGCAACACCCGCGAGGAGAAATACCACGCAATCAGCCTGTTCGAGCGATGGAAACCGGCCTCGGGAGCCTGGATGCCGGAGGAGATGCGGCAATCGCGTATCAGAACCCTCGCGCAAGAATGGCTCCTGAAGCAGTATTTCGACTCGATTGAGGAACTGAAATTGGCTGGATAAGTGAGTATTAGGGCACACAGAATTCTAAGACCTACGCAA
>NZ_NFJB01000079.1 GCF_002159645.1 Parabacteroides sp. An277
GAGTCGGCGACCGGCGCACGGGTGAGTAACGCGTATGCAACCTGGCCTACAGAGGGGGATAGCCCGGCGAAAGTCGGATTAATACCCCATAAAACAGGGGATCCGCATGGGAATATTTGTTAAAGGAGCGATCCGCTGTAGGATGGGCATGCGTTCCATTAGCTGGTTGGCGGGGTAACGGCCCACCAAGGCGACGATGGATAGGGGTTCTGAGAGGAAGGTCCCCCACATTGGTACTGAGACACGGACCAAACTCCTACGGGAGGCAGCAGTGAGGAATATTGGTCAATGGCCGAGAGGCTGAACCAGCCAAGTCGCGTGAAGGAAGAAGGATCTATGGTTTGTAAACTTCTTTTGTACGGGGGTAAAGTGAGGGACGTGTCCCTTATTGCAAGTACCGTACGAATAAGCATCGGCTAACTCCGTGCCAGCAGCCGCGGTAATACGGAGGATGCGAGCGTTATCCGGATTTATTGGGTTTAAAGGGTGCGTAGGCGGCTATTTAAGTCAGCGGTGAAAGGCCCCCGCTTAACGGGGGAGGCGCCATTGAAACTGGATGGCTTGAGTACGGTTGAGGCAGGCGGAATGCGTGGTGTAGCGGTGAAATGCATAGATATCACGCAGAACCCCGATTGCGAAGGCAGCTTGCCAAGCCGGGACTGACGCTGAAGCACGAAAGCGTGGGTATCAAACAGGATTAGATACCCTGGTAGTCCACGCAGTAAACGATGATCACTAGGAGTTTGCGATAGACAGTAAGCTCCCGAGCGAAAGCGTTAAGTGATCCACCTGGGGAGTACGCCGGCAACGGTGAAACTCAAAGGAATTGACGGGGGCCCGCACAAGCGGAGGAACATGTGGTTTAATTCGATGATACGCGAGGAACCTTACCCGGGATAGAACGGTGGTGGACGTGTTTGGAAACAGACATTCTAGCAATAGCCACCACGGAGGTGCTGCATGGTTGTCGTCAGCTCGTGCCGTGAGGTGTCGGCTTAAGTGCCATAACGAGCGCAACCCTTGCCGTTAGTTACTAACAGGAGAGCTGAGGACTCTAACGGGACTGCCAGCGTAAGCTGCGAGGAAGGCGGGGATGACGTCAAATCAGCACGGCCCTTACATCCGGGGCGACACACGTGTTACAATGGCGTGGACAAAGGGCAGCCACCTGGCGACAGGGCGCCAATCCCGAAACCACGTCTCAGTTCGGATCGGAGTCTGCAACTCGACTCCGTGAAGCTGGATTCGCTAGTAATCGCGCATCAGCCATGGCGCGGTGAATACGTTCCCGGGCCTTGTACACACCGCCCGTCAAGCCATGGGAGCCGGGGGTGCCTGAAGTCCGTAACCGCGAGGGGCGGCCTAGGGTAAAACTGGTGACTGGGGCTAAGTCGTAACAAGGTAGCCGTACCGGAAGGTGCGGCTGGAACACCTCCTTTCTGGAGCAGGGATGCCGAGGGGGTATCGGTTCATTGGTAGTTTGTACTACAGGTTGGTTATGTAAAAAGATATAAAGGAAAGAAAACAGAGGAGACGAGAAGGAAGCTGGGGCGACCGGCAAAGTTGACAGTCCTATAGCTCAGTTGGTTAGAGCGCTACACTGATAATGTAGAGGTCGGCAGTTCAACTCTGCCTGGGACTACGCTGAAGGAAGGGGGATTAGCTCAGCTGGCTAGAGCATCTGCTTTGCAAGCAGAGGGTCAACGGTTCGAATCCGTTATTCTCCACGAAAAAAGATCTTTGACATGTTG
>NZ_NFJB01000008.1 GCF_002159645.1 Parabacteroides sp. An277
TCCAATGCGATGGCAGAGTCTTTCAACGCTAAAATCAAACTATTCAGAGCAAACCTCAGAGGGGTTGCAGACAAGAAGTTCTTCTTATTCCGTATTGCAAAACTATATGTATATTCCCACTAAATTTCTACTGAGCCAAGAACCACCTTATGCCGTTCTCGCCTCTTAATATTATAGATTAGTCTGCAATTTTCAACTTCTCTGTTTTTATACTTTTCCCATCAGAAGAGACAAAATGGAGAACATAGATTCCTGCCGGGATATTAGATACAGAAATGAATGTTTCGGAAGAAACAACCGCTTGCGTCTTGATTATTTTTCCTTGCATATCATATAAGGTTAATGTAGCATCTATATCCGCCGGAGCATTTACCTGCAAGAATTGATTAGTCCGATTGTAAGTTACCTTTATTTCCTCCAATTGACTATCAGCAGATTCATTAGCTGTAACAGCTCCAGATAAGTCAATAACGAATGCCGTTATTTGTCCATCGGAAGTATCAACGCCCCACCCCGAAATAAATCGTTCGTTTTCAGACATCGACAAAGCAGAGACTAAATGAACTGTTCCTAAATCCTGTTTCAACGTATTTTGGACATATTTATTCAGGTCTTGTATGCCTTCGTCTTTTGTCCAAATAAACGGCCACATATTATAATCGCTAACCAAATCACTTGTCATAAAGTAACCGATAGCCATTGTACCATTGTTATTTACCCCTCTAACATATCCATGGAATCCACTTTCTGCAGGTGCATCATCCAACATGCCCAATTGGATTACACCAGTCTTTTCGCTATAAATCCATGGTTCGCTAAGTTGATGCTGTGTTGTACTGACTGAAAGAGGTCCAGTTTTGGTTACTCGTCCTTTTCCTCCAATCCAATTTCCATTCGGAGATACAGCCATAGCCCAATCCATTTGGTTTTCTTCTACTTCTTCGCTCATTGAAGGGTCCAGCAAAATCGGTTTTCCTTCGCTCCATTTACCATCATTTCCTTTACGCCAAACAGCAGCTTTCCATGGACCGCGTTTATCCTGCCAACCAACAACTACAGTACCATCACTATTCACAGCATCGGCTCGCGCACTACGCCCCAACGAAGCATATTTACTACCTAAATCCACCAAACCATCTTTTTCGTTCCAAATTACTGCATGTGTGATTATTTGTGCAGAAGAAGTATTCTCGTTTGATACGGTGTATGTATTCCCGATAATCGACTTACCATCATGTGACACAGCATAACCTGCCCCTATAATTCCGTCCGTTTTATCTATATACTCTAAATTACCCAACGGTTGCCATTGCTCCAAATCATTATTATAACGGGCCATTTCGTACACTTTCACTTCATCATTGAATCGTTGACGATAAAAATTAGATTGCGTTCCAGCCAACACCAAAGCATTTCCTGCATATACCGCATACAAATCCGTATTGTCTTGTGTATAATCTGATTGCACTTCACTCCATGTCTCGCCAGCATCTTCCGACAAGCAAACTGTATTATCTGAACCAGAGATATATACTGTTCTATTATCTTTCCAACTCACATCATACCAATCCGACGAAGAGGCTTTAGGAAGAGCCAACTCATCCCATGTCACTCCACCATCAGTCGTATGTAAGGCAATCTTGTCTCCAATTGCCAAGCCCACTTTATCATCCCCAAAAGAGATTTTACGCAAAGAGTTCTTTGCGTCTTTTATTTCTTCCCAATTCACTCCACTCTCATCCGATTTATAAATCTTCCCCTTATCTGTTACTAAGAAAAACGCATTAGGCGTATGGCAAACAGAGACAGGCGTACCTTCCACCTCGAATGCTATTTTCTCCCAAGTTTCTGCACCGTCTGGCGAATGATAAATAAAGGATTTGCCACCCTGAAGCAAACCGACAGCAATCCCATGATACTCATCTCGGAAATCTATTGAACGGTAAACCTCTACAGACTCTGATGCAATAGCCTGAGGTAAAACAGACCATGTCGTTCCACCATTGACAGTAGCAAACAACCCGCCTGCATGTCCTCCCACAATATATACAAAATCATTCAATACAGATATTGTTTCTAAACCAACTCCCGCTAAATTCACATCCGACCTTTTCCAATTCTTCCCATTATCCGAACTGGTTAAAATCATACCATTTCCACCATCCGGTTTTGATTTGGTAATAGCATACAACATCGTCCCTACCGGTACAATATCCGTTACCGTAAAACTCTCGTCATCTGTCAGATGAATCCGCTCCATTTGAGTTTCCACCTTCCGCGTTATAGGAGTCAATCCCGAAACGTACTTACCATCAGCAGAAATAGTCGCAAATCCACCCAACCCATTTCCGGCAGTAATGCCTCCTATGTTTTTCACTTGATTCTTTTGTGGATTCCACAGATAATAGTAACCATTCTCTCCATATAGGCCAACGGCTGTACCATCGTTTGCAACTCCCGTCGCCTGTAAACCATCATTGCGCAAATACACTTGCGCAGCCAAAGAACTGGATATAAGCATTCCAGCCAAAACAGTAATCCATTTTTCATGCCTTTTTAAATTAAAGTGTTTTTTTAATTAAGTCTTCGTATATAGGAGATGGATTTTTCCACTCAAATGCTGCTCCATGTTATAAAAAATCAGTCATGCCTCTCTGAACACATAACTGACCCTCTTCCAAAGCATAGTTGTATTTATGAAAAAAGACAGTTGTCTTTATGGCTAAACACAACTGTCTTTTGACGCAAACACAGTTGTATTTTATGGTAAAGACAACTGTGTTTTTTAAAATCCTACTTAGAGATGATTATCTTGATGCACGTTTGCGTTCTGTTTCATCCAAGATGATTTTGCGCATACGCATATAATTCGGCGTAACCTCCACGTATTCATCATTCTTGATATACTCCAATGCGTCTTCTAAGCTAAAGACAACGGGCGGTGCAAGCGATACCTTTTCATCTGAACCTGAGGCACGCATGTTAGTCAACTTCTTAGATTTAGTAACGTTCACCACTAAATCGTTCTCCTTTGTATGCTCACCTACCACCTGACCGGCATAAACCTCATCGCCTGGAGCAATGAAGAAACGACCACGTGACTGGAGGTTATTCAATGCATAAGCGTATGCCGTACCCGTTTCCATGGCAATAATAGAACCGTTCGTACGGCGTTCGATATCACCCTTCCATGGCTGGTACTCCAAAAACCTGTGAGCGATAATAGCTTCACCGGCAGAAGCCGTCAGGGCAGCATTGTTCAATCCAATGATACCACGCGACGGGATGGTGAACTCCAGGTGCATCCGTCCGTTCTTGCTCTCCATCATAGTCATTTCTCCCTTACGCTTCGTTACCATATCAATAATACGGCTGGAACATTCTTCCGGCAAGTTGATAGTCAATTGCTCAACCGGTTCGCACTTTACACCATCTATCTCCTTAATGATAACCTGTGGCTGACCGACTTGCAACTCGTAACCCTCGCGACGCATAGTCTCAATGAGCACAGACAAGTGTAGTACACCTCGACCATACACCAACCAAGAATCAGCTGAATCCGTCGGACGCACCCGTAAAGCCAAGTTCTTATCCAACTCACGCTGCAGGCGTTCATAGATATGACGAGAAGTAACGAATTTGCCATCCTTACCGAAGAAAGGCGAGTTGTTGATAGTAAAGAGCATCGACATAGTCGGCTCGTCGATGGCAATTGTAGGTAAAGCTTCAGGCTCTTGCGCATCGGCAATTGTTTCACCGATTTCAAATCCTTCGATACCAACCACAGCACAAATATCACCTGATTGCACCGAACGCACTTTTGTACGCCCCAAACCTTCAAACACATCAATCTCCTTAATGCGCGACTTCACCTGCGAGCCATCTCGTTTACAGAGCACTATATCCTGCCCTTCGCGTAATTCGCCTCGGTGTACACGACCTACAGCAATACGACCTACATATTTGGAATAATCCAACGAAGTAATCAACATTTGAGATGGACCTTCCAATGTTTGCGGCTCTGGAATATACTGAATGATGGCATCCAAAAGAGCGGTAATGTCTGTGGTTGGTTTTTGCCAATCATCCGACATCCAACCTTGCTTAGCCGAACCATAGATAGTAGGAAAATCCAGTTGTTCTTCGGTCGCATCGAGACTAAACATTAAATCGAACACCATCTCCTGCACTTCCGACGGACGGCAATTAGGTTTATCTACCTTATTAATCACTACAATCGGCTTCAATCCGATTTGAATAGCCTTCTGAAGGACAAAGCGCGTTTGCGGCATCGGGCCTTCGAAAGCATCTACCAGCAACAAGCAACCGTCCGCCATGTTCAATACGCGTTCTACTTCTCCTCCAAAATCTGCGTGCCCCGGCGTATCAATAATATTAATTTTGTACCCTTTGTAATTGATAGACACGTTTTTGGATAGAATCGTAATTCCACGTTCGCGTTCCAAGTCGTTGCTGTCGAGGAACTGATCCGGCTCAGCTTGCCCTTCACGGAAAAGCTTTCCAGCCAATAACATCTTATCCACGAGTGTTGTTTTCCCGTGGTCTACGTGCGCGATAATCGCGATGTTTCTGATATTTTGCATTGAATACAAATTTATTGGGCGCAAAATTACTACAATTATTCAATTCTTGCAAGGAGAATTTTTTTGGCATAAATACTTGCAGATTCAAAAATAATACCTACCTTTGCACTCGCTTAAATAACATAGTATTAATTTATTAAAGTATTAAACCCATGTATTTGGATTCAGAAAAGAAAAAAGAATTGTTCGAAAAGTATGGTAAATCGGCTACGAACACAGGTTCTCCTGAGAGCCAGATTGCCTTGTTCACGTATCGTATCTCCCACTTAACGGAGCATTTAAAGAAGAATCACAAGGACTTTGCTACTGAACGCGCCTTGAAAATGTTGGTCGGTAAGCGTCGTCGTTTGTTAGATTATTTGATTAAGGTTGATATTGAACGTTATCGTGCTATCATCCGCGAGCTAAATATCAGAAAGTAATTAATTTGTATAGAGCTCATAACTGGAAAGCCGTTCCCGTTGTAAAATGGGGCGGCTTTTTTATTTCCTTTCCCTAGTTATCATTGTGTCGTCCACTCCTTCTTTATAACTCATTTATTAATCGCCAAAAGAAGATTGCTTGTCAATAAAAAGAAGCTATTCCTTGTTTTGAGTGGAATAGCTTCTTCAAAATATAAAAATATCGTATAAAACCGTATCAACGTATGCGACCTACGTATGAACCGTCTTGCGTATTGACTTCGATAATCTCTCCTTCGTTAATAAAGAGCGGAACACGCACCTCAACTCCCGTTTCTACCGTAGCTGGTTTTAAGGTATTAGTAGCTGTATCACCTTTGATACCCGGTTCGGTATAAGTTACTTGAAGCTGTACTTTTACAGGCATATCGGCATAAAGCACCGTTTCTGTCGAAGCATCCGATACCACATCTACCACTTCGCCCTCTTTCATAAAATCCACACCGTTGATCAAATCCTTATCGATGATGACATCTTCAAATGTCTCCTGATTCATAAAATGATAATGTTCGCCCTCGCGGTATGTATATTGGTACGGACGACGCTCTACGCGTACATCCTCCAATTTTTCACCAATATTAAAACGACGTTCAATCACATAGCCTTTTACTACATCCTTCAGTGTCGTACGCATAATTGTATTTCCTTTTCCCGGCTTTACATGCAGGAAATCTACACAAAAATAAAGCTTTCCGTCCAAACGGATACAAGTCCCTTTCTTGATGTCTTGTGAGTTAATCATATTCTTATCTGTATAAAGTTATTTTCCTGTTTATGAATTTCGCCTGCAAAAATACGATTTTCTGCAACATATACCAATTTTATTTTGCACTTTTGCAGAAAGATTCATGAATTATGGAGAAAGTAACCATTTTTGATACAGGATATTTTTATGCCGACGGCGGAGCCATGTTCGGAGCTATCCCGAAAACAGCTTGGAACCGCAAGTATTTATCTGATGCTCAGAACGGCTGCATTTTAGCTATGCGTTCGATGCTGGTAAAAATAGGTGAGCGATATATTTTAATAGATGCTGGAGCTGGTAACAAACACCTAAAAGCCTTATCTTATTATCGTTTCTTTGGTTTAAAAGACATACAAGAAGAACTCCAGATGCTGGGTATCAAACCGGAAACTATTACAGATGTAGTGTTAACGCATCTGCACTTCGACCATTGCGGAGGTTGTACTTACCGAGACGATAACAACCAGCTGCAACTTACATTTCCCAATGCCATCCATTGGGTTAGCAAACCGCAATGGACGAATTTTCATGAACCGCATCCACTGGAACGCAATTCGTTTTTCCTTGAAGACATGAAACCCATAGAGAATGCCGGAATGCTGAAGCTTATCGACCACACCCAGCTGATTTACCCACACCTCACGCTTCGTCTGGCTGATGGACATACGCCAGGACAAATTGTACCTTATGTAGAGACCGATACAGAAACGCTTGTCTTTGCTGGTGATGTGATTCCGCTCTTTGCCAGTCTTTCCCCCGAATGGATCTCAGCCTACGATCTTTCACCAACCATTTCGTACGACGAGAAAACCATGTTATTGAAAGAAGCTGTTTTTCATCACCATCGTATCGTTTATTGTCATGATGCATATACCCTTTCCTCACGGGTAAAACAGACAACGAATGGACTATTCCTTCCCGAACGAGAAAGTATCGTTTATACCGACCCTCCTTTGTAATTTTGGTTACGCGGATGATGGTCCAATATTTCCCGCCGAAGGAATTCTCGATCAATATGAGTGTAGATTTCAGTCGTAGTGATTTTTTCATGCCCTAACATTTCTTGGATAGCCCGTAAATTCGCACCACCCTCCAAGAGATGCGTAGCAAACGAATGACGAAACGTATGTGGACTGATATTTTTATGGATACCTGCCAATTCAGCTTGCCGTTTAATGATGATAAAGACCATCACACGTGTCAAGGGGGCACCTCGCCGATTGAGGAAAAGAATATCTTCCGCACCTCGTTTCACAACCTGTTCGCCTCGGTAATAAAGATAATTTTGAATCTCGCGGAGTGCCGTTTTGGAAATTGGAACCAAGCGTTCTTTCGAACCCTTTCCCTCGACACGAATAAACTCTTCCTCGGGATAAATATCCGAAATTCGGAGCGAAATCAATTCCGAAACGCGCAATCCACAACTATACAATACTTCCAGCATGGCACGGTTCCGTTGACCCTCCGCCGTAGTCAAATCGATAGAAGCCAAGATACGGTCTATCTCTTCCACCGAGAGGATTTCCGGAAGTTTCATGCCTACTTTGGGTGTCTCCAGCAATTCCGTTGGATCCGTTTGGATATAACCATCTATCAACAAAAATTTATAAAACGACTTAATACCTGAGATGATGCGAGCCTGCGAGCGTGGATGAATCCCAATATCATGTAATCCAGCCACCAGCTGTTGTAAGTCTTCGTAAGTCACCTCGCGCACTTCCAATCCTTCTTCCTCAAGGAAATGCAACAACTTCGCCAAATCATCCAGATAAGCCGCGATAGTATTAGCAGAAAGAGACCGTTCCAATCGCAAGTACATCTTATATTTACTGACCATTTCTTCTGTTACCCGCTTATCCATCGTGTCCATCCATTTCAATTGTAGACAAAGATACAAATTTCTGAATAACCTAACTACATAAAAATACATTCGCGCAAAATCCTACACATTCTTTGCAAATCGAAATATTTTATATACTTTTGGCGTCAAATTAAAAGTAATACGAAATGAAAGACAACAAAATCATCGGATCAAAGATCCAACATATCCGGGAATCGAAAGGATTGTCGATAGAAGAAATGGCGGAACGCTCTGGCCTAAGTGTAGAACAAATCAAACGTATCGAAGAAAACGTGGATTTCCCGTCGTTGGCACCGCTCATCAAGATTGCGCGCGTGCTGGGCGTACGTTTAGGTACCTTCTTAGACGATCAATCGCAACTGGGACCAGTTGTTTGCCGCAAAGGAGATTTAACTGGCGACGGCATCGGCTTTACCAACAACAATACAGAAGGCCGCAAGCACATGGGCTATTATTCGATGGCAGAAGATAAATCGGGCCGCCACATGGAACCGTTCCTCATCGAAGTAGCACCTTCAGCTCCAGGCGAAGCGTTTACTCCTTCCTCACACGAAGGCGAAGAATTTATCTATGTCCTGCAAGGATGTATCGAAATCCTTTATGGGAAAAATACTTATCAATTGTCAGAAGGGGATAGTATCTACTATGATTCCATCGTCTCGCATCATGTACATGCGGCAGGCAACGAGCCAGCGCGTATCTTAGGTGTCATTTATACACCCTATTAATAATATATAAGGAGAAAAATGTATGCTGGAATTACAGAATAAAACCGTCGGCCAATGGCTGGAATATTGGACGGAAAAACAACCAGACAAAGAATATATCGTTTACTCGGACCGTGACTTGCGTTTCACCTGGAAGGAATTCAACTATCGCGTGGATTGCATGGCCAAAGGATTGATGGCTATCGGCGTAGGACATGGGACGCATGTCGGGATTTGGGCGACCAACGTCCCGGATTGGCTCACCTTCCTTTATGCTTCGGCCAAGATTGGTGCCGTAGCTGTCACTATCAATACAAACTACAAACAGAACGAATTGGAATATTTGGTCGAGAACGCGGATATCCATACGATGTGTATCACCGACGGTGTCTTCGACGGTAGCTACATCGACATGGTCTACACCATGCTCCCCGAATTACGCAATTCACAACGTGGTTACCTCCGTAGTACACGCTTCCCGGAAATGCGGAACGTGGTCTATATCGGGCAGGAAAAGTATCGTGGCATGTACAATACGCCGGAACTCTTACTGCTGGGCGAGAACATCAGCGACGAGAAGCTCGACGAGGCCAAAGCGAAAGTTACGATGGACGATGTCGTAAACATGCAATATACGTCCGGGACTACCGGCTTCCCGAAAGGCGTTATGCTCACACATCGCAACATCACGAACAACGGTTACTTCACGGGCGAAGGCATGCACTATACGCCGGAGGACAAACTCTGCTGCTGCGTCCCGCTTTTCCATTGCTTCGGCGTGGTATTGGCTACGATGGCCGTCTTGACACATGGCGCAACGCAAGTCATGGTCGAGAAGTTCGATCCGCTCGTCGTCTTGGCGTCTGTCCATAAGGAACGATGCACGGCTTTGTATGGTGTCCCGACCATGTTCATCGCCGAGCTGAATCATCCGATGTTCTCGATGTTCGACCTCACTTCGCTCCGTACCGGCATCATGGCCGGCTCGCTTTGCCCGATTGAATTGATGCGCGCGGTAACGGAGAAGATGCACATTACGCACATCACCAGCGTCTATGGCCTGACTGAAAGTTCGCCAGGCATGACGCACTCTGTCATCGAAGACCCCTTCGAAGAGCGCTGCACTACGGTCGGCAAGGAATATCCTTTCACGGAAGTCAAGGTGTTGAATCCCGAAACGGGCGAAGAATGCGTTGTGGGCGAACAGGGTGAAATGTGTTGCAAGGGTTACCTCGTCATGAAGGGTTATTACAAGAATCCGAAAGCGACCGTCGAGGTTATCGACCAGAACGGCTTCCTGCATAGCGGCGACCTGGGCGTGAAAGACGAGAAGGGCTATTACCGCATCACGGGTCGCATCAAAGACATGATTATCCGGGGTGGCGAAAACATCTACCCGCGCGAATTGGAAGAGTTCCTTTACCACCTGCCGGGCGTGAAAGATGTGCAAGTAGCCGGCGTACCGTCGAAGAAATATGGCGAAGAGGTCGGCGCGTTCATCATCCTGCAAGAGGGCACGACGATGACCGACGACGTAGTGAAGGACTTCTGCCGCGGAAAAATCGCCCGTCACAAAATCCCGAAGTACATCTTCTTTGTCGATGCATTCCCTATGACGGGCAGCGGCAAAATACAGAAATTCAAACTGAAAGACCTCAGCCTGCAATTGCTTGCCGAGCAAGGCATCACGCCGGTATAAGGAAAGAAAGTAGGAATACCATCCAGAGGCACGGGAAGACTTTCTATTTTGTGTAAAATGGGATTTGGTCGACCAAATCTCATTTTGCAAGCCGTGCAAAGCCTGTTTCGTGAAGGAAATTCCATTTTGCAAGTCGTGCAAAGCCTGTTTCGTGGAGGAAATTCCATTTTGCAAGTCGTGCAAAGCCTGTTTCGTGGAGGAAATTCCATTTTGCAAGCCGTGCAAAGCCTGTTCCGGAAGCCAAAATTCACTTTGCAAGAACTGCAAAACCATTTCCGGTAAAAAATTCTCCTTTTCAGCGAAAAACAAATAGAAGCCCATCATACGCCAAAAGCATAAACCCGAAAAATTTTTCAATTTCTTCGAAAAAAAATGAGTACCTTCACTACCCGGGAATACAATTGGCTTGTCATACATGCAAAGACGATTATGGATAACGAAAAAAATACATACGAAAATCCTACGCAGGCAACCGACGAGGAACTTTGGTTTGCCGCCTCAACAGCCGACAACACGACGCCATTCGACGCGATGGCGGCCTACGAGCGTTTCCAACAACGGACAGGTTTAACGAAACACGCACAAAGGCCGTACAAGCAATGGTTCTACTACGCGGCAGCAGTCGTGGCATTGCTGGTCATTGTATCCGTTACCTCCTACTACCAAGGTGGACGGCAGATGGAACGCAGCTTTGCCGACATCGTAGTGGAGGCTCCGTTGGGCTCGAAAACCAAAATGGTATTGCCCGATGGGACTGAAGTATGGCTCAACGCCGGTTCACGGATGGTCTATTCGCAAGGATTTGGCATGACGGACCGCCGTTTGGAGTTCGAGGGCGAAGGTTTCTTCGAAGTGAAAAAGAATGCGAAATTACCCTTTGCCATCCATACACGCGAACTGGATGTGACGGTGCTCGGGACGAAATTCAACTTTCGTAACTACCCAGAAGATGAAACGGCGGTAGTCGATTTGCTGGAGGGAAAAGTAGCGCTGGACAACCATGTGCAACCCATGGAAACACGCTACCTGGCGCCCGCGGAAAAGATGGTACTCAACAAGGCAACCGGCGAAATGGAAATCATCGCGGCAGAGGTAGAAAAGGCAAAGATATGGACCGACGACGTGCTGCTATTCGACGAAGAGTTCCTTCCCGACATCGCAGCCCAACTGGAACGGTATTACGACGTAAAAATCATACTGGCGAATCCCGCATTGGAAACGGCTCGTTTCTACGGACGTTTCAATCGGCAGACACATAGTATATACGACGTGCTGAATATCTTGTCGTCGACCGGCCGCGTATCCTATGTCGTAAAAGGAGATACAATTATATTGAAATGAAATAACAAAATATAAAACAAAACAATATCATGAGGAAAACATTCTGGTTTATAGGAATTTGTTGTTGGATATGGGGCATAGCCCAAGCAGAACAGCGGATATTTGTCCCGGCAGAAACGGGCGATATGACACAAAAACTACAAGCGGCTATCGACGAGGCTCGGAAATATGCCGGCGAGGAGGTCGTGATTGAATTGCAGAACCGCGATTATCACCTCTCGCGGGCAAAAGCTTCCCAGCAAGTGTATTACGCCTCTAATACTACGTCCGAACAAGAGAACCCGGACCAAACGAAACATATCGGGCTTTGGCTGAAAGACCTGAAGCACATCACGATTGATGGACAAGGCGCACGATTGGTAGGCCATGGTGAAATTACCACGTTCGTTATCGACCATTGCGAAGACATTACCCTACGGAACCTAACCGTCACCTCGGCCGACCCGACCGTCCCGGAACTGACGGTAAGCGAAGTAGGCGATACATACATGGAAGTACGCATCCATCCGCAATCCCGTTATGAAATCAAGGATGGAAAGTTTGCGTTCGTAGGCGATAGCTGGCAATTGGACGGAGGAATTGCCCAAGGATATGATTCGACAAAGGATATTACATGGCGCGGATGGTCTCCCCTTTCGGATATGAAACAAGCAACCGAAATAGAACCGGGCGTGCTTCGCTTCGAATACAAAAAGAAACCACAAGCTTTTGTGGGTGAAGTATTCCAGATGCGCGACGGTATCCGTGATGAAGTGTGCGGATTAATCCAATATAGCAAGGATATAACGATTGAAGAGGTGCAATTCGCCTTCTTGGGTAATTTCGGCGTGCTAAGCCAGATGTCGGAGAATATAACCTATCGCCATTTGGCTTTTGAACCGGAAGCAGGAAGCGGACGGACATGTGCCGGATTTGCAGACTTCGCCCATTTCTCTGGATGCAAAGGGACAATCCGGATTGAAAATTCCCGTTTCGTAGGAGCTCACGACGACCCCATTAACGTACACGGCACACATTTAGTTGTCCAGAAATGGTTGGCTCCAAACCAAGTGCTTGTCCGCTATATGCATCCGCAAACGCATGGTTTCCAATCTTTCCTTCCCGGCAATGAAGTAGAATTTATCGACGCGCATACATTACTTCCCGTGGCAAGCGCCGAGGTAAAAGAGACTGAGATGAAGAACTCCCGGGAAATCATCGTTACATTCAGCCAAAATATCAACGATAAATGCCGACAAATACAGGCATTATTATTGGAAAACATAACTTATACACCAGAAGTCATCATCCGTGGTAACTATTTTGCTCGAATTCCAACCCGTGGCATATTAGTAACCACCCAACGCAAGGTGCTGATAGAAAACAACACCTTCTTCCGGATGCAAATGAGCGGTGTTTTGATTGCCGATGATGGACGAAGCTGGTTTGAATCTGGAAAAGTAAAGGATATAACGATTCGCAATAACCGGTTCATTGAATGCGGTACGCCGGTTATTAACATCGCTCCGGAAAACGATCGGAACGAAGGTTGCGTCCATCGGAATATCCGTATTCAAAACAACCGTTTTCAATTAATCAATGAAGATGCGATTTCCGCCAAATCCGTAGAAGGATTGGAAATCACAGATAATTTATTCCAAATAAAGAAAGCAACGAACTTGGAGCAATTGATACGAACAACCGATTGCCAACAAGTAAAAATCGAGAATAATAAACTGGATGTAGAACCATGAAACAAAGAAAAACATGAAACAGGAACAGACATGAATCAAAGCAAAGGCAAGATAAAAAGAACCGAAGAATCTGGCCCATTCTCCGGTTCGACAAAATCTTTTAGCCTAATGGTATTGGGATTAGGACCCAAAAGAAGATGATGCAAAAGTATAAATTCTTCTTGGAAAGGTCCGTTATCAAAAGTTTTTAATCACAAAAAATCTAACATTTATGACTTGTATTCGAAAAGCCGTATGTGCGGCAGTTGCTTGTTGTTGCCTGACCGGAACAATAAGCGCACAAAGCATTGCCATGAAAATGAGTAATGTAACCGTGAAACAAGCGATGGATGAACTGGAAAAGAAGAGCGGTTATTCTTTTGTTTTCTCCTCGCAAGATTTGGACACACAGAAACGTATCTCCGTTTCTGCGGATAATGATGATGTGCGTACCGTCATCCAGCAAATATTGGACGGACAAAGCGTGACGTATGACATTCAAGGGAAGAATATCGTGGTGCGCAAGATTACACAACAAAAAGCACCTACCGGGAAACTGAAAACCATCACCGGAACCATCATCGACCCGCAAGGCATCCCGGTCATTGGTGCAAATATCGTAGTAAAAGGCACTACCAACGGTACCATCTCCGACATGGATGGTAAATTCACATTAGAAGTACCGGAAGATGGCGTGTTGCAAATCTCTTATATAGGATTTAATACGCAAGATATTGCCGTAAGGGGCAAAGACTCTTTCTCGATAGAGTTGCGCGAAGATTCGGAAGCACTGGATGAGGTAGTGGTGATTGGGTATGGGCAGACTTCAGCTAAAAAGTTGGTTTCTGCAGTAACTTCGGTAAAGGGTGAAACATTGCAAGACTTACCATTTGCGAATGTGACATCTACATTGCAAGGACGAGCTTCAGGCGTAATTGTTCAAAACCAAGGTGGAGAACCAGGTAAAGAACCGAAAATTTCTATTCGTGGTGGCGGAGATCCTGTTTATGTAATTGATGGTGTCATCAGTGAAGCTTGGGATTTTCAGACTTTAAACCCCAATGATATAGAAAGCTTGTCAGTATTGAAAGATGCAGCTTCATTAGCTGTGTATGGATCTCGTGCTGCTGATGGTATTATTTTAGTAAAAACAAAAGAAGGTAAAAAAGGTAAACGGGCTATTACCTATACATTCAATGCCCAATACAGTCAACCTACCATATTGCCAGATAAAGTAGATTCGTATACATACGCAAGTGTTCAAAACCAAGCTGCTCAGAATGACGGATACGGAGAATTTTACCAGTTTAGTCAAGAAGAAATGGAGATTATCCGGAATCAATCTGACCCCTATACCTATCCGAATACTGACTGGTATGATTTAGGACTAAAGAGTTTTGCACCTGAATATCGTCACTCATTATCCTTAACAGGAAATCAGAAAGATGTAAATTATTATATTTCGTTAGGTATGTTCGACCAAGGTAGTTTGTACACTTCAGATGCATTGAACTATCAACGTTATAATTTACGCAGTAATCTTAATACGACTTTTGAAGAAATAGGTTTGAAAGTCGGTGTTAATGTCAATGCAGCGTATGAAAAAAGAAAAAGACCTCAATACGACAATACTTCTATTTGGGATCACTTAATGAACCGCTCTCCATTAGATTTAGCTTATAATGAGGACGGGACATTAGCCACCATCTCTGATAACCCTATGATGGAAATGGATGAACGTTCTGGATATTATAAGAACGACGGGATGTACGTAAACATGCAATTCACGGCAGACTGGGCGCTTCCTTGGGTGAAAGGATTAACATTGGGAACCATGTTCAACTATCGATTGAACTCTTCACACGTGAAAACGTTCACGGCACGCGCCCCCCAATACAATAAAGATGGCTCTTTGTTGGAAGTAGAGAAACCCAGTTTAAAGGAGGAAGCCTATTTTGGAGACTCTTACAATTTCGAATTAAGCGCAGGCTATTTGAATACATTTGCGGATGTCCATTCGATTGATGCCAAGTTCGTTTTCACAGCTGCAGAAAATAATGGTTCCGAATTTTGGGCTTCACGCCGTGACTATCTTTCTACCAACGTAGATCAATTGTTTGCAGGTTCGAGTACCAGTATGCAAAATTATGGAACGGGTGAAGAAGGCGGACGTATGGGATTAGTCGGGCGTGTAAAATACGATTACGACAGCCGCTACTATATCGAAGGTAGCTTCCGCTATGATGGCTCCGACAACTTCGCGCCAGGGCACCGCTGGGGATTTTTCCCATCCGTAGCATTAGGTTGGGACATTACGGAAGAACCTTTCTTCCAGAATCTTCAGCGAGAGAATATTGATTTGTTGAAACTACGTGGTTCATACGGGCAAATGGGAACCGAAACAGGAGTAAACCGATTTGGTTATTTGTCTGTATACAATTTATCAGAAAATGCGATTGTTATCGGCGGAAATCTACAGCCTGGATTTAATGAAGGTAAACTGACTTCACCGGAATTGTTAAGCTGGTACACGCGTAATTCGTTGAATTATGGTATTGATGCTGCTTTCTTCAATCATCGTTTGAAAGGTTCTGCGGATTATTTCTTTTATGTGACAAAAGGAGGTTTAGTTAGTCCGAAAGACCGATATTCCGAGCCATTGGGTGCTGAACTTCCTCAAATCAAATCAGATACAGAACAGCGTCGCGAAGGATTTGAACTTTCTTTGAGTTGGTCAGACGAAACGCCTTCTGGACTCTATTATTCAGTGGGTACAAATATGACCTACTACAACAATTTGTATGTAAAGAACCAAGATGAAGCCGAATCTACAACATTAAATCCATGGAAACGAGGCACACATGTGACAGATTATTATGATGTCCGTTTAATCGATAATGGATTATACCAAAGTGCAGAACAAATATTAAGCAATCCGCGTCGTTTGGCTTCTACCGAGACAAAGATGGGCGATATCATGTATCAAGATATCAATGGTGATGGCAAAATAGATAGTGAAGACCAAGTTCGCGTAGGCATGCCTTCGACACCTCATTTCACCTATGGTGTTGACTTTACTTTATCTTACAAAGGATTTACTTTATCCGGCTTATTCTATGGAACAGGTAAACGACATATGGAAATGGGGGTCACAGCACAAGGTACAGCATCAAAAGATGTAGTACAAAGTTATAAATTGGATTATTGGCGAGAAGATAACCAGGATGCTGTTTTCCCAAGAATCTCATTGGATGCCAATGTTAATGGACAAAACAATAAGGAAAAATCTACCTTCTGGTTGAAGAATGCTTCTTTCCTTCGCCTGAAGAACTTGACGTTGGAATACGACTTCAAATACAAATTGCTTAAAAATGTCAATTGGTTGACGGCATGTAAAGTAAATTTGACAGGAGCCAACCTATTTACGATATCAGGAGTATCAGATTATTTTGACCCGGAAACCACTTCAACGAATGGAGGCTATCCGGTACAGAGAACATATTCTATAGGTGTAACAGTAGGATTTTAAACGAGTATGAAAAAGAGCTTAGTAAAAACAATGATGGCCGTAGCTTTGGTAATGGGCAGTACGGCATGTAGTGACGTTTTGGATAAAGGGCCATTGGATGCTTATACTGAAAATGAAGTTTGGGAAAGCGTCGAGTTAGCACAATCTTTCTTATATCCTTCTTTGAATTATGCTACAGGCACATTGATTTGGGAGGATAAATGGACAGACAATGATGTGATTCAGGATGATGGAACCGCATCAAACGTTAACAAAGAGCAAATAGACCGCTACTTTGATGTTGGTTGGAATCCACGTGGCGGTGGCAGCGACGATAAAGTAGGCGACGTGTACGAAAACATCCGCAAGTGTAATCTAACATTAGAAAAGATGGCTGAAAATACAACTTTCCAAGAAGAAGACAAAGCGTATTTGATTGCACAAGCCAAGATGCAGCGTGCGATGATTTATTTTAGCCGTGCCCGTTTGTTTGGAAAACTGATGATTGTCGATCGAGTACTTGCCCCAGAAGAAAATATGGAATTACCCCGAACAAATACAGTGAAGGATACGTATGACTTCATCTTGAAAGATTTGCAAGAAGCTGCTCCGGATCTTCCCGTTACAGCAGAAACAGGTATGTTAACGCAAGGCGCAGCTTATGCCTTAATGGCCGAAGTAGCTTTGCACGGGGCAGCCTACATCGAAAACGGACAAGATGAATATTATGCCATTGCAAAAGAGGCAAGTGAAAATCTCTTTGCATTGGGGCAATACGAATTGGATACGAATTACGAGAGCCTATTCAATGATTTCGACCATTCGCAAGGTTCCAAAGAAATCATATTGGCACAATGGCGTCATGAAAACAACACGAATTTTGATGCTACATGGATGCAATACTTGGTGCCGAACCAATCCAATGATAAAAAAACTGACTTTGCTACGCCAGATTTAAATGATGCCTTTGAAGGTTGGATCGCTATGTTCCCTTCCTCAGATTTGGTTTCGGAATATGAAGTAATCGACGAAGACGGTACGGCAAAGGACTGGGATGAAACCAGCTATTACAAAAATTACCAGCAGCACGGCGGTTACGTATCGCAAGCGATCTATAAAAACAGGGATGCCCGTTTTTATGCGACGATCGTACAAGATTCCTCCATGTATTTCAACAGCCTTATTACCATGCGTGACAAAGGCAACTTGCATTGGGGTAGCAAAGTAGGTTCTATCTGGGGTACTTCCATCACTGGATATATTTACCGCAAAGGCGTTTATACAGCCAAACCGTTGTTGAATACAAACCCAACGAATTACCACTACATTGTGTTACGTTTAGGACGTTCGTATTTGAATTATGCGGAAGTCATGCTACGGCAAAACAATATCCCTGTAGCTATCGAATACATCAACAAAACCCGCACGGTACATGGCGGCCTGCCTGCACTCCCTACGACTTTGACTTCGGATGAAGCTTGGAAAGCCTATAAGCGCGAGCGCCGCGTCGAACTGGTACACGAAGGAGACCGTTATTGGAGCCTCTTGCGTTGGGGCAAAGCCGATGGAAAACCGATTGTGGAAGAGTTGACCAAGACACATCAGGCTATAAGTATTTCAGAAGATGGAAAGAGCTTCGAGTTCATCGAGTTGCCAGACCAGCGGTCTTTCAACGAACGTGTATTTACGACGAAGCGTTATTTATTCCCAGTTCCGGAAAGCGAACGTGTGAATAATCCGTCGTTGGATCAAAATGAAGGTTGGTAATCATTAAAAAACAATAGAAATGAAAACGTTATATATTTATTTGACTTTTATCGCATTGGCTTTGATGAACACGTCGTGCTTGAAAGCCGGATTGGATGAATTAGAAACATACGACTTGAACGAAATCACGAACGTACGGTTCGAATATCGTTGGTGGGATGAAACCAACCAGCAAATGCACGTTATGGAAATGAGTGTGCAAAACAGTATTGATGCTACCGCCCAAGAGGCGGTTTGCACCATTACGGTACCCGCTGCTACAGATGTATTCACAGAAGAGATTCGCAACCAAGTCTCGTTAAGCACATTGGCAATCAATGTGGATGCCTCGACAGCAGCCCGCATTACGCCGGTAGGCAACGCACCGGTCATGGGCGAATTTCCGTCTGATTTCTCGGCAAGGGAGTTTACTTATACGGTAACCGCTGGAAATGGAGATAAGGCTGATTGGACCATTCGGATAGATAGCTTCAATAAGTAATATATTTATTTTTTAAGGATGCCAAAAGGAGATAGTAGATACTCCTTTTGGATCCTCAAAAAAACGACTAAATTTTTAAGCTATATTATGATTACACTGAAATATAGTAAATTGTTGTATCTAATCATTTGTTTTTTAGGAAATGTGATTACACCTTGTTATTCTGAAAATTCCCTTGTCCTAAAATATCAACATCCGGCAACAAATTTTGGAGAAGCGTTACCTATAGGGAACGGTAGGTTAGGAGCTATGGTATATGGTGATGTCTTTAAAGAAAAATTATCAATCAACGATGATACTTTTTGGTCTGGAGAGCCTAAAAATTGGAATAATCCAAAAGCCAAAGATGTATTACCCCAAATTAGGAAAGCATTAGGAAAAGGAGAACATCAGTTAGCAGATCAGCTGGCTAAGCAAATGCAAGGTCCATACAATCAGTCTTACCAACCATTGGCTAATATAGATATTGCATTTGAAGAGAATGGTACACCTACTGAATATGTAAGGGAATTGGATTTAAATAGAGCTATAGCTAAAGTTTCTTACAAAATAGGAGACGTTACTTATAAGCGTTCTTATTTTTCCAGTTTTCCTAATCAAGTAATTGTTCTCCGTTTAGAGGCTGATAAACCTGGTGCATTGAATTTTAATATGGGTATATCTGGAAAACACCAACGGAAAGTTTTTATAAATGATAATCTAATAGAAGCTTATGGAAAAGCGCCAAAGCATGTTGATCCTAACTATCTAAATACAGAAAATCCTGTTGTTTATGACAATCTCGATGAAGGAAAAGGCATGAACTACACTGCATGTTTACAAATAGCAGAGACTGATGGAAAAATTATTCCATTTAAAGACAAACTACAAATCAAAAATGCAACGAGTACCACTATATACTTTGCTGCACGGACAAGTTTTAATGGATTTGATAAATCACCTTCCGTACAAGGGGCTAATTGTAAAAAACGAACGTATGATGATTTGGAAAAACTGGAAGGAATAACATATAATGCACTTTTAGATACGCATATTTCTGATTATCAAACATTATTTAATCGATTGGATTTTTCTCTTGGAGAGGAAGAAGATAATCGATACATAGAAATGTATTTTGATAGTTTTAAAAAAGGAGAAAATAACTATTTACCTGTATTGGCGTTTCAAATGGGACGATATTTAGCCATTTCCGGTTCAAGGCCCCATTCACAAGCCTTAAATTTACAAGGCATTTGGAATGAAAATATTCGTCCGCTTTGGAGTAGCAATTATACAGTCAATATCAATACACAAATGAATTATTGGCCTATCTTGCCTACAAACTTATTTGAATGTAATGAGCCGTTATTGGATTTGATTCAAGAAGTATCCCAAACAGGAAAAGAAACAGCCCGCATTAATTATGGCTGTAATGGTTGGGTAGCCCATCATAATATTGATTTATGGAGGCAATCCGCTCCCGTGGGTAATTATGAAGGAGAACCTTGTTGGGCTAATTTTTCAGGGGGAGGAACTTGGTTAACTATGCATTTGTGGGAGCATTACCTATATACGCAGGATAAGGTATTTTTACAAGAAAGGGCATATCCTATCTTGAAAGGAGCTGTTGAATTTCTTGTTGATTGGTTACAAAAAGATGTAGAAGGGTTCTATGTTCCACCGTATGCAGTCTCTACGGAAGCGAATTTTATCACTCCGAACGGATACCAAGGTTCTTGCGCTAAAGAATCCGCAGAAGATATTGCTTTGAACGGGGAATTGTTCTTGAACTTCATTGCTACCTGTGATACGTTGGGTATAAGGGATGCCTTATATTACAAAACAAAAGATTTACTACAACATACCCGACCCTATTGGATAGACCCAGAAGGGAAAATACAAGAATGGATGGAAATTGGATTGGACAGACCTAAAGGGTATAATAAAAATCATTTATCCCACTTAATTGGTTTTCATCCAGGAAGACATTTAATTGCACAAAACAATCCAGATTATATCCAAGCTGTAAAAAGGACGCTTGAACTTTTCGAGCCGGGACCCAGTAGCGGGGGATGGAACTTAGCCTGGAAAATTAGCTTCTGGGCCAGAATGCGGAATGCAGGAAAATCATACGAATTCATCCGACGATCGATGGAGCGACTTTCCCCCAATCTGCTAAGTGGAGGCACAAATTTCCAAATTGATGCCAATATGGGTTATGTAGCTGGCGTATGCGAAATGCTAGCGCAATCTCATAACCTGAACGAACAAGGATTGATGGTCATAGAATTATTGCCAGCTTTACCCAAAGAATGGCCTTCCGGACATATTTACGGATTGCGAATCCGTGGCGGATTTGAAATTGACATGGAATGGAAGGATGCCAAAATAACAAAACTTGTTATTAAAAACGACAGGCATCAGGGCAATCCTTCGATAGAAATTGTAATGAACGGAAAACGTTTTGTAAAACAAATTCCTTATCAGTCGAAAACAATGATTATTTAGACAGTGAGTTAATTAACAGATTTATAAACATTCTAAATTCGTAACATTATGGTCCTAATTGTTAAAGGCCGTGAATTCATGTGGCCGCTTACGCTGCGTGAAAACACCATCACCGTGGATGACAAAGAGGATTACACGGCGTCTATCAAGAAGTATCGAAGTACGAAGACGTTTGCGGACGTGGCGAACGAGATTTCCATCGAGCGCACGGAGTACCGCCCGGAAACGGTCGAGCACATCGAGAAACTGGCAGAGCAGAAAATCGTCGAGATGTTGCTGAATGGCAACATGTTTGCCGGCGAGTACTTTATTTACAAACCCTCCATTTCGGGCGTCTTCAACTCGAAGGGCGAACCGCGCGAGGGCGTGCAACTCTCTATCAACGTGTCGGGTACGGCGCTTTTGCGCGAGGCGTTGGGCGAAGTCAAGTTTGAGATTGTGGAAAAACAGGAGCTGGGCGGTGCCGTAATACTGCAGGTCAAGGACTTACAGTCGAGCAAGACGGACGGTTCGCTCATCCGCGGCCATGCGGCAGAGGTTTCCGGACGGAAAGTCAAATGCGTGCAGAAGGACGGTGTGACGCTGCACGAAATCCGGCTGGTCAGCGACCTGGAAGTGCCGACGGTTGTGACCGACGTCCTCTACAACGAACCCTCCCGCGTGGTATTCAACGTGCCGAATGACCTCGCCGAGGGCAAGTATCGCCTGGAAATTGAGACTTATTTCTCGGATGGTGGTACCGTGCTGAAGACTCCGCGTACACTGACTTACAACGTAACGTTGGTTTAAAATTTCCCAAGGATGCCTTGGAAGCATTACCAAGCCTGTCTTGGTAGTGTTACCAAGGATGCCTTGGAAGCGTTACCAAGGGTGTCTTGGTAGTATTACCAAGAGTGCCTTGGAAGCATTACCAAGGAAGACGAGGCAAATACTCCACCTTGTTTTCCTGAGGTAGTGAAGCAGAATTTCTAAAGAAAGAGATTGGAAAAAGGGAGTTGCAGCTTTATGTTGATTCGCAGTCAAAGCAAGCTGGCAACTCCCCGGATTCCTCCTCCATATTGTCGAACTTAATACAGAAAGGAGGCTTATTGCGCCTCAAAGGTACGAAAAAGTTTTGAAAATGGAACGGTATAAGGGTCATACGCCGTGCCCTCAATCTTACCGATAGGGAGAGTGTTGGGGAAGAGGTTCATAAAAGTATTATAAACAACAAATTTAAAAAGAAAGAATATCATGAACGTAAAAACATTTTGTTGTATGTTGTTATTGGTAGCAGGGAATATATCTGCCCAATACAAAATTGATTTAAGTAGTATTGAATGTCCTAAGATTGAGTATCTAAAATTGGGAAATCCGGGACCAAAAGGTAGGGAAATCAGAATAAACAATCTTTACTGGGAAGAAGCAGGGAAACCGAAACTTCCAGTAATGGGAGAATTCCATTATAATCGGATGGACGAACGCTACTGGAAAGAAGCTTTAATGAAAATGAAAGCTTCTGGAGTTAATATTGTATCTACGTATACTTTATGGATCCTTCATGAAGAATTTGAAGGAAGGCAAGATTGGAGTGGAAGGAACAATTTACGTAAATTTGTAGAATTGTGTCAAGAAGTAGGGCTTCAAGTACATTTAAGACTAGGTCCCTATTGCAACGCCGAAATCAGAAACGGAGGCTTTCCCGACTGGATAGAATTCAACAAAAAATTAAAACCCCGTACAAACGATCCTCTTTATTTGAACTATGTAAGATATTGGTATCAGAGTTTATTCAACCAAATAAAAGGTTTATTATATAAAGATGGCGGGCCAATTGTTGCCATTCAATTAGAAAACGAATATGTAACAGAAGGAATGGTAATACCTCATTTGATGGCTCTAAAGAAAATTGCCATAGAAGTAGGTTTCGACGTACCTGTATATTCCATGACACACTGGATGATGAGTGATTATCCAAAAGGGGAAATCATTCCTTATGCAGGATATTATCTGGAGACCCCTTGGATTAGTTTTGGCAACAAAGAGAATCCTACTACTGATCAAGAATTCTTCACTTACAATCGAATATCAGATAATATAGGAAATGATTTTATTAAAACAAATGCAAAGGTAGAAACATTAGACGATGAAACCAACGATTCTCCGTATTTCACTTGTGAAATGGGACTTGGTTCTCCTAATTATTATATGCGCCGCGCCGTAGTACCTGAAGAAATGGCTGGTGAAAATATCAATCTCCGTTTGGGATGTGGCGTCAATCTAATGGGATATTATATGTATGTAGGTCAAACGAATCCCATAGCCGAACAATATACAACGGCTCGTGCAACAGCTCGAATAAGTAACGATTACCAAGCTCCGATTCGTGAGTTTGGACAAATGGGGGTAGCTTTAAAAGAAGCAAAAAAATTAAATTATTTCATGAATGATTTTGGTAGTCAATTGGTATTAAAACGTGCTTTTTTACCCATAACAAATCAGAATCGTGAAAATTTACAATGGGCAGTCCGTACAGATGGAAAAAGTGGTTATGTATTTTGTTCTAATATTTTACACAAACATCCACGCAAAGAATATCATCACGTACAATTTGAATTGGATTTAAATGAAGAAAAAATCTGTTTGCCACATAAAAAAGTAACGATTCAAGACCGTTCTTATTTCTTTTGGCCATTCAATCTGGATTTACAAGGTATTATTCTGAAATATGCAACAGCTCAACCGATTTGTTATTTAGACGAAAATGATACACGTTATTATTTCTTTTTCGAAGATGATGGCATTCCTGCCGAATTTTGTTTCAAAACAGAAAATGTACAAGATGTCCAAGCATTAAATGGAAAAGTAAAACGCTTAAAGGATGTTTATTTTGTTGATGAATTACAAGCCGGAAAAGATTGCCAAATTAAAGTAAAGGCTAAAAATGGTTCATCCATTTGCATCACTTTACTCACAGAAAAAGAATCGGACTATATATGGAAAGGAGAAGTTAATGGGAAAAAATTTGTCAGTCTAAGCGAATCATTTATCTATTTCGATAAAAATGACATTTTTATTGCTTCAGAAAATCCGAGTCAAACCATTGATTTGTTTACTAAAGGGAAGTTTACAACCCAAACTTATTCATCAGAATATATTTCACGAAAAGCAAAAGCTGTAATTGTGCCTCCAATGGAAAAAGCTTTGTGTATCCGTCCTTTAAAAGGAAATATTGTGAAGCGTATTTTCGATGCACGCAGCATGTCGACTATCGAACATGCCTATTTGCGCATGCAAGCTACAGAAGAAACGAAAGTCTTTATCAATGGGAAAGAAATAGCAACTTCTAACTATCAAGGTTATCGTTATGCAGATGTATCAAAAGCCTGTCGCATTGGTATGAATGAAATCTGTTTTCAAACAGGCAATACCCAAGAAGGGATAACGGCTGAAATAGAAGTATTGTTAGCAAATGGTACTCGTTGGTTATGGAATACAGATGAGTTATGGTATGATACAGATGGACACACTCCGGTAAAAACTGAAATTCCAATTCACAAACTTACAAAATATGATGATCGTGAACATTTAGCTGTATTTCAAGTAGCATTACCTACTAATATGTGTCCTGATATAGCTACTAGACTTTATATCAATGCAACAGGAGACGTTGCCAATGCATACTTGGGACAACACCTTATTCACGATGTATTTATTAATGGCGCAGACTGGATAATTGGATTAAATCGATACACAAAATTAATTGAAGAAAATCCCTTATTAACTATACGTATTAATGGATTAAAATCAATTGATTCTGGAATATATTTCGAAAAAAATATTTCCCGTACAGATTGTTTACAACCCGTAATACGTAACATTCACATGGAACAAGAATATGTATTACCTTTAAAATTATCAACAAAAGCCCCCAAACCGTAAGATTATCCAAATCCGTCAATGTTTTGTCTATTTTTATCAATATGTTTAATATGTATTTTTGCAACTAAATAAAAGAAAGAATATTATGAACAAAAAAGCACTTTGTTGTATGTTGTTATTGGCGGTGGGGAGTGCCTCGGCCCAATACAAAATTGATTTAAGTCGTGTGGAATACCCCAAGATTGAATATCTGAAATTGGGACATCCAGGACCTGCGGGGAAGGAAATCCGGGTGAATAATTTGTATATGGATGAGGGCGGCGTACCGCAACTTCCTGTGATGGGTGAGATTCATTACAACCGGATGGATTCGCGTTATTGGCGGGATGCGTTGCTAAAGATGAAGGCATCGGGGATTAATATCGTGGCGACCTATTGTATCTGGAGTTTGCATGAGGAGTTTGAGGGTGAACTCTCATGGAAAGGAAATTTGGACTTGCGCCGGTTTGTGATGCTTTGCCAGGAATTGGGCTTGAAGGTGCATTTGCGTATTGGTCCGTATTGCAATGCCGAGATTCGGAATGGAGGTTTGCCGGATTGGATTGTCAATAACAAAAATTTGAAGACGCGTTCGAACGACCCGCTCTATTTGGCATATAGCCGACGTTGGTATCAGGCTGTTTATAAGCAGATAGAAGGTTTGTTGTATAAGGATGGAGGCCCGATTATGGCACTTCAGTTAGAAAATGAATATGTGAAACGAGGGCAGATTATTCCGCATTTGACAACTTTGAAGAAGATGGCGGTCGAGATAGGCTTTGATGTACCGATTTATACGATGACGCATTGGATGGATAGCGAATATCCGAAGGGGGAAATCGTTCCGTATGCCGGTTTTTACATTGAGGCTCCCTGGACGGCACATGGGAAAGAGGAAATTCCAACGGGTAATTTCGAGTTCTTCACGTATAATCGTTTATCGGATAATATTGGGACAGATATTATCAAAATGGATGGCGAAGTGGAATCGTTGAGCGGAGAAAATAATGATTCACCTTTCTTTACGTGTGAGATTGGTGTCGGGACAACGGCTTTCTATGGACGGCGTGCGGTTGTTCCTGAGGAAATGGCTGGTGAGATGATTAACTTGCGTTTGGGATGTGGTGCCAATCTGATGGGATATTATATGTATGCCGGCGGCACGAATCCGGTAGGAGAGGCAACTACGACACAATCGTCAGGTCCGCGTGTATGTTATGATTATCAAGCTCCTGTTCGTGAATACGGTACGTTAGGAAAAGTAATGCCGGAGGTAAAGAAATACAATTATTTCATGAATGACTTTGGGACGGCATTGGCTCCTGCAGTGGCCTATTTGCCAACTTCAAATCAAGACCGGGAGAATTTGCAATGGGCGGTTCGTTCGGATGGGACGAAAGGGTATCTTTTCTGTTCGAATTATCTGTATAAGCACGAGCGGAATGACTTTAAGAATGTACAATTCACCGTGAAATTGAAAGATGAGACCTTCCGTATGCCACGAAAGAAGACGACAGTGAAAGGTGGTACCTATTTCTTTTGGCCGTTTAATCAGAATCTGGACGATGTCTTGTTGAAATATGCGACTACACAACCTGTTTGTTCTTTGGAAGAGGGTAAGGATATGACCTATTTCTTCTTCGAGGATGACGGGATTCCAGGTGAATATGCCATAGCTGGTGAAGGCATAAAGAATGTAACCGTATCGAAAGGTGTTTGCCAGAAGGAGAAGAAGGGTTATTTCGTTAATCAATTGGAGGCAGGAACAGATTGTGTGATTGAGATAACGAAAGCGGATGGGCAGAAAGTACGTTTCGTAACCTTGACAGAAGAGGAGTCTGACCAACTCTGGAAAGGCGAAATCCGGGGGAAAGAGTTTGTGGCTTTGAGTACTTCTTCGTTGATTGTAGATAAAGATGAGATGACCTTGATTGACAATGCTCCGCAGGCAGAGATTTCTTTCTATAAGGGAGGTAAATTTCAAGAAAGGAATTTCCAAGGTGGAGCGAGAAGCCTGAAAGCGACGTATCATTCGCTTGCACCGTTGGCGGAAAGCGAATGGATTATGCCGTCGGAGGGAAAAGATGTGGAGCGTTCGTTTACGCTTCATACCTTCTCGGATGTGGAACGTGCTTATTTGCATTACGCATCAACCGGAAATGCTTCGTGTGCTATCAATGGAAAGGAAATTCAGGCTCATCAAGCGGGCGATTATTGGTTGGCAGACGTAACTTCCCAGATTAATACGAAAGAAAACCGTGTTGTATTTGCCGTCGCCAACCAACCCATTGCCGCAGAGTTGGAAATCTTGCTCAAGAATGGCGAACGAATTGTTTGGAATACGGATGCAACTTGGCTTACCTCTGAAACCAAAACACCGGTGCGGATAGTAACTTCGCCAGGAAAGAAACCGGCTGCTTTTGCTCCTGAAGAACATTTGGCTTTGTATAAAGTGAACATTCCGCGTGCGAAAGGAGGGGAGGAAGAGACGCGTATGTACATTCAATATCAGGGTGATGTAGCGAATTTGTATCAAAACGGACAATTGGTTGCTGATTCTTATTATGATGGTACGGATTGGATTGTCAGTGTGGATCGATTGAAGGAAGCAGCAGATGTAAATCCGATCATTATTCGCATTGACGGTTTGAAATCGGCCGACGCACCTATCTATTTCGAAAAGAATGTCAATCCAGCCGATTGCGTTTATCCCAAGATTTCCGGGATTGAGGTGAAGCAAGAGTATCGGTTTAAGGTAAAGTAAATAAAGATGATGCGATACGTAAGTATATTATTATTCCTTGTGGTAAGTGTTTGTGCGAATGCTTATCACAAGGATTCGCTTTTTACTTCTGAACAAGCGAAAGATGTTTATGTAGATTTAAAACGGGATATAAGCGTAAGGCATACGCCGGTCCCGGTTTGGGTGAAAGATGTGAAACAACCGGTTGTTTCCTTGTGTGGAGAATGGTTGTTTGCAAGTTTGGGAAAGGAACAGAGGGATGGAATCCAACATCCGGGAAAGGAGTGGTCTCCTACTTCTGTACCTTCTGAATGGTACATGGAGTCGTTTAAAGTAGAACCGGGTGGATGGGCCGGTTATTATAAAGAGTTTGAACTTCCTTCTGATTGGAGTACACAAGAGGTTTTGATACGTTTTGGAGCGGTTGAAAGTGAGTGTGAATTATATTTGAATGGTCGCTTGGTGGGTACGCATCAAGGTTCCATGACGCAATTTGAGATGAATTTAACTTCGTTTTTAGTACCGGGAGTTAATAAACTGATGCTTTATGTGCGGAGTGAATCATTGGCAAGTGATATTTCTAAAATATCTCATTATGCCAAGCATCAAGTAGGTGGCATTTTGCGTAATGTAGAATTAATCGCATTACCTCAAAAGCATATAAATAATTTGTATTGCCGAGCATCGTTGTCGGAGAATCTGGATGAAGGCTATGTAAATATACAGACATCGCTATCGAAGAGCATGAAAAATACCCGAATACAAGTAACGATTAAGGAGCGAGGCATAGAAGGTTTATCTTTGTCTTCGAAAGAGGTATTTAATCAGGTCTTTCCGATAAAAGATATGGACACGATTCTCATAAAGAATCCTGTATTGTGGCATGCTGAAACACCTTTTTTATATACAGTAGAAGTTTCTTTATTGGATAAAGGGGTAAAAACAGAAGTATTGAAGAAAAATATTGGCTTTAGGAAGATTGAAAAGCGGGGTAATGTGTTATATGTAAACAATGCTCCTGTGAAGTTGAGAGGTGTTGCACGACATGATATAAGAGCTTACGATGGTCGCGCATTGAAAGATACGGCATTGTTACATGATGATATAAAACAATTGCGTGATGCGAATTGTAATTTTATTCGTACTTCCCATTATACGCCGGATAGCTATATGCTGGATTTGTGTGATAGATATGGTATCTTTGTGGAAGATGAAGCTCCTGTTTGTTGGGAATCTGCTCCTGATACGTATGACCGAATGCGACAAATCTTTTATAGTTTTACCTCTATGTTATTAAGAGACCGGGAACATCCTTGCATTTTGATATGGTCGTTAGGAAATGAAAGTGTATGGAGTCCGAAGTTTTATCCTTGTTTATTGTTTGCGAAAGAAGAAACTCCTCAAATTCCGGTTAAGTTTTCCCATTCTGAAACGCATGGAATCATTAAGGCTACGGATATAGGAACGAAACATTATCCGGGTTGGAAAGGATTGATGGCTTTTGAAAATTATTTTCGTCCTATTACGTTTGGGGAGGCATTGCATTTGAATTGTTATAATACGTCAGAAAATATCACAGATCCGGGTTTACGGGATATGTGGGGTGATTACTTAAAGTATTTCGTGGATTTTATGCAGGAATCGCCTTCAATTGCCGGTTTGGGTATTTGGGGTTGTAATGATGAGATGTTTTATCCTGAAGGAAATCAACCGTGTGGTTATGGTCCGTGGGGCGTTGTTGATGGTTTCCGTCGGGAAAAGCCGGAATTTTGGCACATGAAAATGGGTTATGCTCCTTTGGTCGTTTTGAGTAAGAACTTTTCAATATCCGGCGGGAATACATTCGTGGCTTTGGAAAATCGTTATAATATACAGAATGCAAATCAAGTGGATATAGTTTGGAAAGATGGGAATCAAGAAGGGATAGTTTCAGCCGATATTGCTCCCGGAGACCAAGGTACATTGTGTATTCCGCATATTATGAGGGGCGATACGCTCGAATTAATAATGAAAGACCGCCGTGGATTTGAAATATCCAGATGGAATGTACCGAGGTATTATCGTGCTTATTATCTGATGCCTGAATTAAGGAAAGGAAATGTGAAAGTTATGTCTACAGATTCTACTTATGTGATTTGTTCTAAGGATATTCAATATGTATTTAATCGCAATTCGGGAGTCTTGTCTTCCATACGGAAGCGAGGAGAAGAGATAATAAGCGGAGGATTGAATATGTACGCGATTCCCCATTTGAAAGAAAACGAGGTGATAGATTATATCCCGCAGGAATCAACAGGTGAAGCTCATTTTGCTTCTGCTCCTCTGTCTGATTGGACATTCTTGTCGGAAACGTTGCAGGATAAGGAGGATGGGATTGTGATTATAGTCCGAGGCAAATATGGCGATAATCCGGTGGAATTGGAATATCATTTTGATGGGATGAATCGGATGAGGGTGAATTATGTGTTGAACTTGGCAAAATTAGGTAATAAAATCCGGCAGATAGGCGTTGGTTTTACCCTTCCTAAGAGCTATAATACATTGTGGTGGAAGAGAAAAGGCTTATGGAGTGTTTACCCAGAGAATCATATTGGACGTACGGAAGGGACAGCAAAAACTTTCTATCCGGAAACCCAATCGAATTATTTGTTGGATAGGACAATTCCTAAACATGGGTTCAATAAGGATGGAAATGAATATGGTTCTAATGATTTCAGGTCGACGAAACAGCATCTGATAAAAGGGCGGTTCATTTCTGAAGCTGGAGATACGCTTACGATAGAATCGAACGGGAAGCAACATCTCCGGGCTTGGGTCCTTCCTGAAGGAATTACTTTCTTGGTAGCAAATTATTCTGATTCAGGGAATGAATTTTATTTGAATTATGATGCCAATAGAACGAAGTACTTGGATGCTTATTTGGCGGAAGATGGTGATTTTGCAGGATGGTTACAGATTAAGTTTTAAATAAAAGTATAAATAGCAAAATATGAAAACAAAAATTTACCTGATCATCTTTATTGTACTAAAATACATTTACATTTCGGCAGCTCAGACGGATGCAGGGAAAGGAAAGTATGTGTATGGAACGGCTGCTATGCCTTGGGCAGAAAGTTTCGGGAATCATCGGGCGGTGCTGGAAGTCCCGAAGGCGGCTTCGGTGGTAAGTCTGGATATGGAATGGCGTCGTCCGGATAAATCGCCGGAAAGCCGCCGGTTTTTGCTTGTCAATGCGGAAACTGGAGATACGATTCCGAACGTCAAGAAGGTGAAGGTTGATAACGAGGAATGCCGTATCCTCTTCGGACCGGTTTCGGAGGCCGGGACTTACTATTTTTATTACTTGCCATATACGGTTCAGAAAGGTTACGGGGCTTATTATGGCGATTATTTGCCGGACAGCCCTGTCTTACAATCCAATTGGGACGCATTAACGGGGCAACCGGAAGAGGCGGAGGTGGTGCGGATTGAATCTCGCACGGCATTCGATAGTTTTTATCCGATGGAGGTAATTGCGACGGAAGCGGAGACGGAAGCATACCGTAAAACTTGCTCCCAGGCGTTTTATCTGTTTCCGGAAGACCGTAAATATCCTATTCGGATGAAGCACTATTTACCTCAGAGGTGGATGGAGCATAAGCAAGGGGAGGCATTCCGGGGAGGTGCGCAGCCAAATGAGTATTATGCTTTCCAGATAGGAGTGTGGAGTCCGGATGCGGTGCTGGGCGGACTGACTTACGAAGCAACGGACTTGGTCTCCGGGCAAGCACGTATTCCCGCTTCTGCCATTACTTGTTTTAATACCGAAGGGATAAATGTGCAGGGCAAACCATTCCGAAAGCAGGTTACGGTAGCACGGGATAGCGTACAGCCTTTGTGGTTTGGAGTGGATATACCGCAGAATGTACAGCTGGGAACATATACTGGCACTATTACCATAAAAAGTGAGCAAGGGGAACAGAAGCAGGAGATTGCGATATGCATCGAAGGAGATGTGCTGGCCGACCGGGGCGATAACGAACCTTGGCGACATAGCCGTTTGCGTTGGTTAAATTCTACTTTGGGCGAGGCAGACGAGGTGACACGGCCGTATGAGGCTGTGCAATTCCGCAATTCCGTTTTTTCTTGTTTGGGACGCGAAGTCGCGTTGGATAAGGAGAGCCTTTTGCCGAAGCAGGTGACAGCTTGGGATACTCCTGTCTTGGAGTCTCCGGTTCGTTTCGTAGTAGAAACAGCGGAGGGGATAAAGCATTATGAGGCCCGGTATCAATTAGAGGAACAGGCTTCAACCCATGTATCTGCCGTTTGGAAAGCCGGGGATGCGGATATGGATATAGCTTGCACGGTTCGGATGGAGTTTGACGGATGGATGAATTATGTCTATTCCATTGTTCCGAAAAGAGAGTTACAAATCAAGGATATCCGGTTGGAATTGCCAGTAAAGAATAGCGTGGGGAGTTATTTCTTGGGAGCAGGACTTCCGGGGCAGGATACGCCTGCCTATTATGATGGCAAATGGAATACGCCGGTGACGACTGTCGATAATCATGGCGTGTCGATACCTGTCAATAAACAGGCCAATTAGCTATGGCCGTTTGATAGTTTTTGGATAGGAAATGCCCACGCCGGCATCCATTGCGAATTACGCGGAAGTAATTATTCAGGTCCCTTGTTGAATGCGTATCGTCCGGCTTATCCCAAGAGCTGGGACAACGAAGGGAAAGGCGGGTTCCGGATTCAGCAGGAAAAGGAGCAGACGTTGGTAACGGTGTATAGCGGGGCACGGCATTTGCTGGCATCGGATACGATTCGGTTTGATTTTGCCTTGACGGTTACGCCGGTTAAGCCTTTGAATCATAAAAGCCAGTTCGAAGACCGCTATTATCACAATGGCGCGGCACCGAGACCTACGGACGAGGATGTGCAGGCTGGTGTTAAGATTATCAATATCCATCATGCCAATAAATATAATCCGTACATCAATTACCCGTTCTTGGTGACAGATACGTTGAAACCTTTTATCCGGGAATGGCATCAGAAAGGCTGCAAAGTCAAATTGTATTATACGTTGCGTGAATTGACCAGCGCATTTCCGGAATTGTGGGCTATCAGGAGCTTGGGCACGGAAATATTACGTGGGGGCGATGGCGGCGGCTTCCCTTGGTGCCGCGAGCATTTGGTGTCTGGTTATACGCCCCAATGGTATCAGCATTTTGATGAGAACGATATGCCTATAACGGCCGATGCGGCTTTACTTACTACGGAAGATAATTCCCGGTGGTACAATTATTATATAGAGGGGTTGCGCTGGATGGTAAAGAATCTGGATATTGACGGGATTTATCTGGACGATGTTTCCTTTGGCCGGGATATTTTGCAACGGATGCGCCGTGCCATGGATGAGGTAAAGCCAGGTTGCATTATCGACTTGCATTCGAATACCGGGTTCTCGAAAGGACCGGCTAACCAGTATATGGAATTTTTCCCGTATGTAGATAAAATATGGTTTGGTGAGAGTTTTATTTACGATAAAATGACGCCGGCCAACTGGTTGGTGGAATCGTCGGGTATCCCGTATGGATTGATGGGCGATATGTTGCATCGGGGCGGAAACAAATGGTTGGGTATGCAGTATGGAATGACGGTTCGGCATCCTTGGTTTACGGAAGGCGTTATATGCGACCCGCGTCCTATCTGGAAGATATGGGATGAGTTTGGCATAGCCGATTCCCGGATGATAGGTTATTGGGAAAAGGATGTACCTGTGAAAGCGACGGACGATGCGGTCAAAGTGACTGTATACGAAAAGGATAATCGCCTCTTATTGTCTATCGGCAACTACACGGACGAGGTAAAGAGGGTCCGTTTGGTGTTTGATAAGAAGAAGTTGAAAGGGGTAAACCTATCTGAACCTTTGGTTGCTCCGGAAATCTCAACGTTCCAAGAGCATAAGACTTGGACTATGGGCGATGAAATAGAAGTAGCACCAAGGAAAGGGTGGTTGATTTATGTTGGGAGGCGTTAAAAAAAGCGTTTCGATGGATTATAGGCGAATGTATTGCTAAATCGTAAGATTATCCAACTCTAACATAATTTTGTCCATTGACACCCATCTATTTTATAGTGTACTTTTGCATACTCATTAGAAGAAAAAGATGATAAACAGAAAAACACTTTTTTGTATGTTGATATTGGCGGTAGGGAGTGCTTCTGCCCAACATAAAATAGACTTATCCCAAGTCCAATATCCGGAAATTGAATATTTGAATTTGGGAAATCCGGGGCCAACTGGGAAGGAAATTCGGGTAAATAATTTGTATATGGAAGAGGGTGGAGTGCCTCTTTTGCCTGTCATGGGAGAAATCCACTATAATCGGATGGATGCGCGTTATTGGCGGGATGCTTTACTGAAGATGAAAGCTTCGGGGATTAATATTGTTGCTACTTATTGTATATGGAACTTACACGAAGAGTTTGAGGGCGAGCTCTCTTGGAAGGGTAATTTGGACCTTCGCCGTTTTATCTTGCTTTGCGACGAATTAGGATTAAAGGTCCATCTTCGTATCAGACCTTATTGCAATGCGGAAATTCGTAACGGTGGTTTGCCGGACTGGATTGTGAATAATGCAAACTTAGAGACACGTTCGAACGACCCGCTTTATTTAGCCTATAGCCGAAGATGGTACGAATCTATTTTTGAGCAGGTACGTGGGTTGCTTTATAAGGATGGAGGTCCGATTATGGCTATTCAACTGGAAAATGAATATGTAAAACATGGACAGATCATTCCACACCTGACTACTTTGAAGCAAATGGCAGTAGATATAGGTTTCGACGTACCGATTTATTCTATGACGCATTGGATGGATAGCGAATATCCGAAGGGTGAGATTATCCCATACGCTGGTTTTTATATCGAAGCTCCGTGGACAGCGCATGGCAAAGAAGAAATCCCGACAGGAAACTTCGAGTTTTTTACCTATAATCGTTTGTCGGATAATATTGGGACGGATATTATCAAATTGGATGGAGATGTAGAGTCACTGAGTGGCGAGGGTAATGACTCTCCCTTCTTTACCTGCGAAATTGGTGTCGGTACGACAGCTTTTTACCAGCGACGTGCGGTAGTCCCGGAAGAGATGGCTGGCGAAATGATTAATCTTCGTCTGGGATGCGGTGCCAATTTAATGGGGTATTACATGTATGCCGGCGGAACGAACCCTATAGGGAAAGCGACTACGATGCAATCATCTGGACCACGTGTTAGTTATGATTATCAGGCTCCCATCCGAGAGTACGGAACGTTAGGCACTGTGATGCAAGAGGTAAAGAAATATAATTACTTTATGAATGATTGGGGTACGGATTTGGCTTCGATGGTAGCCTATCTGCCTACCTCGAATCAAAAGCGCGAAAATTTGCAATGGGCGGTTCGTTCCGATGGGAAGAAAGGTTATCTTTTCTGTTCAAATTATCTGTATAAACATGATAGGGAGGATTACAAAAAGGTTCAATTTACCGTCAAGCTGAAGGAGGAGACAATCCGTATGCCGCGCCAGAAGACAACAGTAAAGGGTGGTACTTACTTTTTCTGGCCTTTCAACCTGGAGTTAGGGGGTATTTAGTTGAAATATGCTACGGCGCAACCTGTTTGCTGGGTGAAAGAGGGAAAGAATCGTACCTATTTCTTCTTTGAAGATGATGCTATTCCAGCAGAATATGCTTTAGCGGAAGAAAATATCGCAGCTATTCAAACAAGCAAGGGTATTTGCCAAAAGGAAAAGCAAGGGTATTTTATCCATTCGTTGGATGCGGGGAGGGATTGCCTGGTGGAAATTAAGCAGACAGATGAGAGTGTGGTACGCTTGGTTACTTTAACAGAGGAGGAATCGGATCAAATTTGGAAAGGGGAACTGGATGGGAAGGAATTCGTAGCTCTTACGTCTTCTGCTTTGATAGTGGATAAGGGTAACATAACGTTGATAGATGAATCGCCTTCCGCACAGGTTTCGTTCTTCCAAAATGGCGGTTTTATGGCTCCCCAATGTTTTCAAGGTGAAGCGCGAAATCTGAGGGCTAAAATACAGATGGTATCTCCTTTGTCTGAAGCTGATTATATAGCGCCGGCAATAGGAGAGGAGCTGACCCGCGTATTTTGTATGCATACCTTCTCGGAAATAGAGGAGGCCTAGTTACGCTACGTTTCTATTGGCCATGCGTCGTGTGAAATAAATGGAACTCAAATAGAATCTCATCTGGCGGGTGATTATCAGTTGGCGAATGTAACGAAGCTATTAACGACAAATTTGAATACGGTTACGTTTCATACGGAGCAACCTATCGCGGCTGAGGTGGAAATCTTGCTTAAGAACGGGCAACGTATCCTATGGAATACGGATGCAACTTGGCTCTCGTCGGATAAAAAACCGGCGCAAATAGCCAAGGTTAAACGTTCGCCTTTGTCATATGCTCCGGAAGAGCATTTGGCTGTATATAAAGCCTATGTACCACGTCCGGTAGGAGGGGAGGAGGAGACGCGCTTGTATATCGATTACCGGGGTGATGTAGCTAACTTTTATCAAAATGAACAATTAATAGCTGATTCTTATTATGACGGAACGGATTGGATTGTTAGCGTAGACCGTTTACAAGAGGCGGCGGATGTGAATCCGTTGGTAATCCGCATCAAGGGATTGGAATCGGCGGATGTGCCGATTTACTTTGAGAAGGAGGTTAATCCTGCCGATTGTGTCTATCCTACTTTAAAAAGTATCAATGTAAAGCAAGAATATCGTTTCCAGGTAGTCCGTAAGTAGGTATTTTTCGCTATATTTGTGTCTGTATTAACCAGACATACATAGATAAGATGAAAAATACACTTCTAATTGGTTGTTGTGCCCTCTTGTCGCTAACTGGATTGCGGGCACAGGATAGTTGGAACCCAGCAGAAGAAGCTGTCATTCGGTCAACTCGCCCAGACGGACGCTTGGGTAGTTCGTATGCCATTGCACATCAGTTGATGAAAGACCTGAAGCCTCGCTTGGCGTTTTGTCCAGATTTTACACGTGAAGAGATGGTAAATTGGCAAAGGGAAGTAGCTGAAGCTATGAAAACCTTGATGTGTTTTCCGGATTATCAGCCGGAGCAAGCGCCTATCTGTATCTCTCGCCAACCCCGCGACGGCTATGTATTGGAAAAGTGGGAGTTTTATCCATTGCCCAAAGCGGTTTGTACCTTTTTAGTATTGCGTCCTGATTCTATCGAAAAGCCGACGCCTGCGGTATTCTGTATCCCAGGGGCTAATATGAGTAAAGAGGGATTGGCTGGTGAGCCGGGGATAGTTCCGCTATTAAATGATAATTATCAATCGGATAAGGTAGCGATGGCGCGTAGTTTTGCAAAGCGGGGATATATTGCTGTAGCCGTGGATAATCCAGCAGCGGGCGAATCGTCTGACCTGGAGAAGTATGACCGGGGGCGAGATTTTGATTATGATGTAGTCTCGCGTATGCTATTGGAAATGGGTTGGAGCTATTTGGGATATGCGGCTTTTTTAGATAAACAGGTATTGGATTGGATGAAACAGGAGCCGTATATAGATGCAAAACGTATTTTGGTAAGTGGTTTTTCGTTGGGGACGGAACCGCTGATGGTACTGGGTGTGCTCGACCCGTCGATTTATGGTTTCATATATAATGATTTTCTCTGCCAAACCCAGGAAAGGGCGTGCGTCATGACTTATCCGATGGCTGATGGACGTCGTCCATTTCCTAATTCTATTCGCCATCTGATTCCAAATTTCTGGAAATATTTTAACTTTCCGGATTTGGTGGCTGCACTGGCACCTCGGCCTTTGTTACTCACGGAAGGCGGTCTGGATCGTGACTTTGAGTTGGTACAACGAGCGTATGAGCTGAGTGGCCATCCATCCCAGGTAGAAATGCATCATTATGCAAAGTTTGCAGATCCGACCGTGCGTCATCAGCTCGATAGCCTTCCCGAAGGCTTAGACCGTGATAGTTATTTTAAGCTGGTGAATGTAGACCCGGCTAATCATTACTATAAAAATGAATGGGTTTTTCCTTGGTTGGAGAAAATAGGCTTTGGTAAAAAGGAGCAATTGCAAAAATAATTAAACAAGAACCTGGGGTTGATGGTATCTCTACATTTGTAGCGGTACTATTTACCGTGGGTTGATAGTATCGCTACATTTATAGTGTTATTATTTACCGCAGGTTGATGGTATGGCTATATTTATAGCGGTACTATTTACCGCAGGTTGATGATATACTTTTTTATATTTTGGTATTGTCTACCATAGGTTGATGATATAGCTATATTTGTAGCGAAGCTATTTACCATGGGTTGATAGTATCATTTCATAAATAGCGAAATCATTTATCGTAGGTAGATAACTTCATCTTATTTCTATTTATACTATTTACTTTGAGTAGATTATATGATTTTTTAGGCTACTATTAAAATATATCTGGGTTTATTGAATAAACAGCTATTCAGCTTATCTAAATATTTAACAAATATTTTATCAGCAAAAGAGTTGTTATATTTGAAATAGATTATTATCTTTGTAGCACTAACAAAAATTATATCAAAACATGAGTGAAATTAATGGATTAAAATTAGAAGCGTTGACAAATGGTGCTCATGCAGAGTTCCATTACACAACATTGGAAAGGGCTAAAGGCCATGAGAAAGTATCCTCTAAATGTACGAAACAGCTGACACCTTATGAAGGCTCATATAATGAAGAGGATAGAGTATATAAAACCTCTATGAAAAATCTGAGTACAGATGATATTGTGGCCTCAGATAAATGGAGAGGGGATGTATACAGAAGTTATCGGACTGCTGTAAAAGCGATGGTAGGTATTACTATTCCTGCTATGGCAGAAGCTGCTAAGGTGTTAATGCAACACATCAAAGACTATCGGATTAATACATTATCGCAATTGGATAAGCTGACAGGCGATTTGCGTAATTTTGTAGGGGATTTGAAGGAAAAATATGTAGATGAGGTGGCTGCTTTGTCGCTTACTGAAGTGGTAAATGAACTGGAGAAAGCCAATGAACAGACTGCCTCACTTATTAAACTTCGTGATATACAAAATAAGTCGCGGGAAGTAGGAGCGGTAAGAAAAGCGCGGACTGCTACAGATAAGGCTTATCGTGCGCTAATGAAAATGATTAATGCGTTAATCCTGGTAGAAGGGGAAGAGGAATATGCGGACTTTGTTGCTGAACAGAATTCGCTTATCCTGCGCTATAAAAAGCGGGTGTTAGGACAAACGGTTATGAATGATAAAGAAGATGAAGGGGATGAACCTACTCCGGAAGTAAAGACGCCAGAAATTACGGCTATTTACCAAAAGGAGGGTGGAAATCCAGATAACCCACTCGAGATTAAAAGAGATGCAATGACAGTAGTAGAAGGGAAAAATCTGTATCTCTTGAATGCAGCAGGAGATGGTCCAGGCGATTTAATTTTGAAATGGCCTGATTCTGAAATAGATGAAAAAATAAAAACCGAATCTATTAGCTTACATACGGATACGCGTATAGAATTTCGTATGGTGTCTGATTTGACAGAGGGTAATTATTCGTTTCGTATTGAAACCTATTATAATGGTGAGGGTAATCCACCGCTTGCGGAACCTGTCGTAGTGACCTACCCGCAATATATCAAACTGATATAAGCGAATTTAAATTAAGACTATTCGTATTTTATGTCTTCATAAAATGAGATTAGATGGTTAATAGTTTGTAGTGTGTGTCTCCGATGTTTACAAAGGAGGCGCACACTTATGTTAAATGTATGTATGCAAACTTTATAATAAGAATGACCGATGAGACAGTTATTAGTGACAGTGAGTCTTTTATTAGCAATTAGTGCTAACTTGTATGCCAGCTATCCAAAAGGATTGCGTATCTGGTTTAATCAACCCAATCCGGAAGCAGAGACAGTCTGGATAGGAGAGGAAAAGCTTATTACAGCAGGTAGTGGGGGACAAAATAAGGATCGTTTCTGGGAAGACCTATCTCTCCCTATTGGTAATGGAAGCCTGGGGGCTAATATAATAGGTTCGATTGCTACCGAGCGAATTACGTTTAATGAAAAGACACTTTGGCGTGGGGGACCCAATACCACGAAAGGAGCTTCCTATTATTGGAATGTGAATAAAGAATCTGCTGCTATTTTAAAGGAAATCAGACAAGCCTTTATGAATGGAGACCAGAAAAAGGCTGCGCAGCTAACACAGGATAACTTTAATGGTGTGGTAGCGTATGAATCGGATGGGGAAGAGCCGTCAAGATTCGGTAGTTTTACTACTGCCGGAGAATTCCGCATAAAAACAGGAATAGAGGAGAAAGATATAACGGATTATGAGCGTTCCCTCTCACTGGATTCTGCTATAGCTAAAGTAAGTTTTTGCCACCAAGCAACCTGTTATAAACGGGAATATTTTATTTCCTATCCTTCAAACATGCTGGTAATGCGCTTTTCGGCTTCAGAAAAAGGAAAGCAAAATCTACAGTTTACGTATATGCCCAATCCTGTATCGAAAGGAAAATTTCGAGTAGATGGAAAGAACGGACTTTGTTTTATAGCTCGTTTGGATAATAATCAGATGGAATACGTAGTGCGGATACAGGCCATAGCTAAGGGAGGTAAAGTAAAAGCAGATAAAAAGGGACTCCTGACTGTAGAAAATGCAGATGAAGTCATGTTCCTCGTTACGGCTGATACCGATTATAAAATGAACTTTGACCCAGATTTTAAGGATCCAAAGACGTATGTAGGTATCGATCCAAAACAAACGACAAAAGAATGGATGGATAAAGCTAAAGAACAGACCTTCTCCGAACTGTTGGATGAGCACTATCAAGATTATAATAATCTGTTTAGTCGTACACAGCTGACGTTAAATCCTTCGTGGGAAAATCCAGATGATTTACCTATGCTAGAAAGACTGGCCCGCTACCGTACCGGCGCTCCAGATTATGGTTTGGAAGCACTATACTACCAATTTGGACGGTACCTTTTGATAGCCAGTTCGCGACCCGGTAATTTACCTGCTAATCTGCAAGGTGTATGGCATAATAATGTAGACGGACCTTGGCGAGTAGATTACCATAATAATATCAATATCCAGATGAATTACTGGTTAGCTTGCCCTACGAATTTAGCTGAATGTCAAGAGCCGCTAATAGACTTTATCCGTACACAAATAAAACCAGGAGAACGAACGGCTCAAGCATACTTTGGTGCACGAGGCTGGACAACTTCCATTTCCTCGAATATCTTCGGATTTACTTCTCCTCTGCGAGATAAAGATATGTCATGGAACTTTTCTCCTGTTGCAGGACCTTGGCTGGCTACCCATATATGGGATTATTACGATTATACACGAGATAAAGCGTTCCTACAAGATACCTATAGCATGATTAAGGGAGCAGCCCAATTTGCTGTCGACTATTTGTGGCATAAACCGGACGGAACTTATACGGCTGCTCCATCTACGTCTCCTGAGCACGGACCAATTGATGAAGGAGCAACTTTCTCGCATGGCGTTATCCGGGAAATTCTGTTAGATGCCATTGCCGCCAGTGAGATACTGCAAGTAGATAATGCGGAGCGTAAGGAATGGCAGGATGTATTAAACAATTTGGTTCCTTACAAAATCGGACGCTATGGTCAACTAATGGAATGGTCTGTAGATATAGACGACCCACGTGATGCACATCGCCACGTAAATCATCTGTATGGTCTTCACCCAGGACGAACTATCTCGCCTGTAACTACTCCAGAACTGGCACATGCCGCTCGCGTCGTATTGGAACATCGCGGAGATGGAGCTACCGGATGGAGTATGGGTTGGAAACTAAATCAGTGGGCTCGTTTGCAAGATGGAGACCGTGCCTACCGACTCTATGGTAACCTCTTAAAGAATGGTACAAATCATAATCTGTGGGATTCGCATCCTCCTTTCCAAATAGATGGTAATTTCGGTGGAACAGCAGGTGTGACAGAAATGCTCATCCAAAGCCATGCCGGTTTTATCCAATTACTCCCTGCATTACCGGCTGTCTGGCACGAAGGGGAATTGACAGGAGTTCGTGCACGAGGTAACTTCATTGTCGACATATATTGGAAAGATAATAACCTGGTGAAGGCAATTATCCATTCTGGTTCGGGAGGTCCTTGTAAAATACATTATCAAGGCAAAAAGTTAGAATTTGACACACAAGCTGGGGAAATATACACACTCACATACCAAGGAGGCACGTTGAGCTTGCAATAATTTCTAATAGATTCAGCTTTTTGAAGGAAATAATCAACAAGTTTTTGGGCGCTTGCTTGCTACACAGCAGGCAAGGCGCCCGGGTTTGTTGATAGAATAGATATAAAGGCTTTCCGCCTATGATTAATTCTGTTTTAATGTATAATCTTTAACGCCCAGCATCTCGTAAGATTGCAAAAGAGCTTTATCATCGTCTGATATCATTAGTAATTTATCATTGGCTTTAAGAACGGTTTTACCCGTTGGAATAAAATAACGTCCATCGCGTTTCACCATTACTGCCAATGTATGATCCGGTAGATTCAAATCCATCAACCGATTTCCATGTGCCAAAACTTCCGGTGTCAAATCTATTTCGCTCATCACACTTCGAATATCTTCCGACAATTCCATACCAAATTCCTCTTTGGCTTCCGGTTTATCTATCAAATGAAGCAAGCGAGCCACGTATGTTACCGTTGTCCCTTGTACCAAAAGAGACAAAATGGTGATAAAGAAAACGATGTTGAAGAACCATTGCGCATGTTCGATACCTGCCAACAAAGGATAAGTGGCAAAGATTATCGGTACCGCGCCTCGCAATCCAACCCACGAAATGTACAACCTCGCCCGCCACGAAAAGTTCCGATAAGGTAAGAGCGAAAGGAAGACACTCACCGGACGTGCTATCACAATCATAAAGATACCTATTCCCAATCCAATATGCGTCACAGGAAGCAACTCGTGCGGATTAACCAACAATCCCAACGAAAGGAACATTACTATCTGCCACAACCAAGTAAAACCATCAAAGAACGTACCGATACTCCGTTTATGAATTATCTTCGAATTGCCAAATACCAACCCGGCAATATAAACTCCCAGATAACCATTCCCTTTACAAAGAGTCACCACTGAATAAGTCAAGAATGCAAATGCCAGAATCAAAATAGGATAAAGCGATGCATTGTTTACATTAATTCGATTCACAATCCTAACCGCTACCTTTCCCAACAAGAAGCCACCAATCGCCCCAATCACCAATTGCAGTACCAACATCCATGCCGCTTCCGCTATACTCATTCCGCCCGATTGGATAAAAGCAATAAGGATGAGTGTCAAAAGATACGCCATCGGGTCGTTACTTCCGCTTTCCAATTCCAACGTCGGTCGAAGATTTTCTTTCAACAATACGCCTTTACTGCGCAAAATAGAGAATACCGAAGCCGAATCAGTAGAAGACATTACCGCTGCTAACAAAAGCGATTCGGGCAAAGTCAATGTCGCATATTCTGTTGAATAATGACATATCAAATAGATAAAACCACCTGTTAGAAAGGTTGTTAACAATACTCCTAATGTAGCCAATACCACACCTTGCGAAGCTACAGGCTTGATTTCCTTCAATTTCGTATCCATTCCGCCTGAAAACAGAATGATACTTAAAGCCAACATGCCTATGAACTGTGCCGCCTTAGCATTGTCAAACTGAATGCCTACGCCATCACTTCCAAACGCCATTCCAATACCCAAAAATAACAACAACGAAGGCAACCCGAAACGATACCCTGCCTTTCCTGCAAATACGCTCAATATCAATAATATTGAGCTCGCAAACAATATTTTCTCCGGACTATGCATCATATTTTTTCATTTAATGTATAAGTAAAACAAGCGAAAGACAAAAAAGGTTTAAGTTGAAAACCGAAAAAAATATAGTTATTATCATTTCCATTTATAGTTAGAATCGTTTTCGTTTATCGTTATATTTCTTTTCGATTCTCGTTAATTTTATTTGAAAAGCCAAGGCTTTCTTCAGAAAAAGCCTTACCTTTGAAAAATAATTCTAAGAAAAAAATGGAAAAGTACATCGAAGACAACCTTTTAGGTAAGGTCATCATCCGGACGAATCCTCGTGCGAAACGTTATATCGTAAAGATTCAATCAGGAAAAGTCGTAGGCGTTATGCCCAAACAAGGCAACGAAAAAGAATTGCTGGCTTTAATCACAAGCAACAAACAAAAGCTAAGAGAAAAACTGGATAAAACAGTAACCTTTCCTCTCATAGACGAAAGTTGTCGTATTGAAACAGAAACATTCAAAGTCAATATCGTCTTAAGCCCCGTAAAAGAATACTACATTCTCCAAAAAAGAGGATTATTGCTCATTACTTGTCCGCTGAAAACCAACTTTGCAGACGAGGAGGTACAAAAGGATTTACGCCAGATATTAATAAACGCCCTACGCCACGATGCCCAAAAGTACTTGCCTTCCCGTTTGAAATCGTTAGCCAAAAAACATGGTTTCCAATTTGAATCGGTGCGCATCAACAATAGCCGTACGCGATGGGGAAGTTGTTCGGGAGGGAAAAACATAAACCTTTCGTGCCACGTAATGCAACTTCCTTGGCATCTAATCGATTATATTCTTCTGCATGAGCTTTGTCATACGCGCGAGATGAACCATAGCCCTCGCTTTTGGGCTTGGATGGATAAAGTAACCCACCAGCAAACCCAAAAGCTAAGACAAGAATTAAAACAACACTATATGTGGTAAAAACAGATAACAGATAACAAATAATTAAATCCGTTTGTCTATTAATGCTTCTACTACATTCACCACATAATCACCTAATTTCTCGCTCTCGCTCACGATATCCATATAATACACACCATCTTGGTATTGATAACGCTTGTTGTTAATATCCTCTATGTTGCGTGCTTTGAGTTGATTCCGGTAATTATTGATTTCATTTTCGATGTTATAAGAGACATTGATATCATTGTGTGTCAGTTCAGATTTATGGAAGATGATGTTCATCCGCTCCAATGCTTCGCCTACAAGAGAAAACATCCGTTCGACATGCTCGTTTTGTTCAGGCGTAAAAGAGGATTTAAATTCGTTGCGCCGTTTCAACGTCCGTGCTAAGTTGTTACACGAATCAGCAATGCTCTCTATCTCGCTTACGGCACGAAGCATGACGCGAATCTCCTCTTTGCTTTCCGAGCTCAGGCGACCTTCGGAAACTTGCGTCAGGTAATTGGCTATTTCCACCTCCATGCGGTCGCTGATATTTTCGTATTTCTCGATGCGACTATAGGTTTTCGTAAACGTATCCACGTTTTTTTCATACAGAAGCGATTTGACCATGTTGAACATGCGCGCCGTCCGCTCGGCAAACAAGACAATTTCCTTTTGGGCTTGCAGGATAGAAAGTTCGGCCGTCGAAAGCATACCACCCGTAATGAAGCGCAGCCGGTATTCTTCGTCTTTCGGCTTTCCTTTGATAAAAGCACACACTGTTTTTTCAATCAAGCCTACAAACCAAATCATAATACATGTATTGCTAATATTAAAAGCGGTATGGAATGCAGCCAATTTAAACGATACAGCAACAGATGGGTCGCTCACATGCATTACATTTTCGACGAACCAAGAAACGCCTGCCGTAAACGGATAAAAAACCACCAATACCCAACAGACGCCAAAGACATTAAACATCAAATGCGCCAAAGCGGCCCTTCGTGCCTGAATATTCCCCGTTAAAGCAGCCAAGTTTGCCGTAATGGTTGTGCCAATATTCTCGCCCAAAACCAAAGCTACGCCTAAATGATAATCAATCCACCCATTCGCGCACATGATTAAGGTAATCGCCATCGTAGCTGCTGAGGCTTGGACAATCATGGTCAATGCCGTTCCGATAAAAAGGAAAAGTAAAATCGAGAAGAAACCCATATCGGTATAGTTCTGGACGAAAGCCAGCATGTCGGGATTCGCACTTAAGTCTGGCGCATTGGCTTTCAATCCCTCTAATCCCATAAAAAGGAAAGAGAAACCGAAAATGAACTCCCCGACCGACTTCCGAGAACTTTTACCTGAAAAGAAGAGAGGTAGCGCCAAGGCCAACAAGGGCAATGCAAAGGCAGATATATCTATCTTGAAGCCCAATGCTGAAATAATCCAGGCCGTCACGGTGGTTCCGATATTGGCTCCCATGATGACGCCAATGGATTGTGTCAGCGTCAAAAGTCCGGCATTTACAAAGCTAACTACCATTACCGTAGTAGCGGAAGAGGATTGAATCAAGGCGGTTATCAACATACCTGTCAACACACCCGTCACCCGATTCTTGGTCATAGCCGTCAGAATTTTACGAAGGCTGTCTCCGGCAAGCTTCTGCAAGCCTTCACTCATAATCTTCATGCCGTATAGGAACAAGGCCAATGATCCTATCAAGCGCAAGAGGTCAAAAAAAGAGTATTCCATTTAATTTACGTTTAAGTGGATGTTTATCCGATTAATATTCCTATTTTAGTAGCACAAAATTACGAAAAAGTTAAAATTCCATGACAGACTACATCACGATTTATTGCAAGAATACGCAAAAAAGCTACCAAGTACCCATCGGCACGACGTTGTTGGACATTTATAAGCTCGTAGGCGAACCGCTTCCCTACTGTCCGATGAACGCGCAAGTAAATAATAAGACGGAAGACCTGACGTATGTCTGCTGGCGCCCAAAAGACATCGAGTTCGTAGATTATACGAATCTTTCGGGTATGCGGACGTATGTACGTTCGCTCTGTTATATTCTTTCGAAGGCAGTGCACGATGTATATCCGGAGGCAGATTTGTTTATCGAACATTCCATTTCGCGCGGTTACTATTGCCGAATCCATAACGGCCAACAGGCGGATGCGGAGATGTTGGCACGGATTCGGAACCGAATGCAGGCAATCATCGAGGCGGATATCCCGTTGCATTTGCATACAGTCCGGACACCCGACGCCATCCAGCTTTTCCGCGAGGTAGGCATGCACGACAAGGCCAATCTCATCGAGACCAGCGGCATGCTCTATACTTCGTATTATGAATTGGACGGGTATGTGAATTATTTCTACGGGAGCTTGGTTCCCTCGACTGGTTACGTCCCGGTATTCGATTTGGAACCCTATTTGGATGGCGCCCTGCTTCGCGTCCCGCTGCAGAACGACCCGACGCAATTGGCTCCCAAAATCATCCAAAACAAAATGTATGAAGTCTACAAAGAGCATCTTACGCTCCTCCATGCTTTGGATTTGGAAAACGTGGGGGATTTAAACCAGGCTATCAAGCAGGGGCACGCCTCCGAGGTGATTCTCGTCTCTGAAGCCATGCAGGAAAAGCAAATCGCCCGCATTGCCGAACAAATCGCCGAGCGATACAAACAGGGTACGCGCATCGTCCTCATCGCCGGTCCTTCGTCGTCGGGCAAAACCACTACGTGTAAACGCCTGGAAGTACAATTGGCCACCAATAGGCTCCATCCCGTGGGTATCTCGCTCGACGATTATTTCGTGAATCGCGAAGATACGCCGCGAGACGAACAGGGGGAATATGATTTCGAATCTATCTACGCCCTCGACCTCCCTTATTTCAACGCTGATTTGAAACGCCTCATCGCCGGTGAAGAGATTGACATGCCTTCGTTCGACTTCGAAAGCGGCAAGCGGGTCTATCGCGGAAAGAAATTGAAACTGAAAGAGAACTCCATCTTAGTGATTGAGGGCATCCACGCGTTGAACCCGGAACTTACCTCCTATATCGACGCCTCTTATAAATATTATGTATACGTCTCGGCGCTGACCACGATTTCGCTCGACAACCACAACTGGATTCCGACGACCGACAATCGCCTTCTGCGCCGCATCGTGCGCGACTACCGTTTCCGCGGTTATTCGGCCGAAGAGACCATCCTGCGCTGGTCGAGCGTGCGCCGGGGCGAGGACCGCTGGATTTTCCCCTACCAAGAGCAGGCCGACGCGATGTTCAACAGCGCCATGCTCTACGAACTGGCGGCCCTTCGTCCATATGCCGAACCTATCCTTGCGAACGTCCCGGAGAACTCGCCCGCCAATGCCGAGGCTTACCGCCTGCTTCGTTTCCTTCGCTATTTCAATTACATCCAAGAGGAGGATTTGCCCAAGACGTCGCTCTTGCGCGAGTTCCTGGGTGGCGGAAGTTTCAAATATTAACCCATCACAAAGGATTTTTCCGATGGTAAATTCGCAATGGATTTCTTTCTCCAGAAGGCCGGGATACTTTCCGACATTGTCGGAATCTTTCTCCGGAAGGCTGGGAAACTTTCCGACATTGTCGGAATCCTTCTCCGGAAGACTGGGAAGCTTTCCGACATTGTCGGAATCCTTCTCCGGAAGGCTGGGAAACTTTCTGACATTGTCGGAATCCTTCTCCGGAAGACTGGGAAGCTTTCCGACATTGTCGGACGCCTTTTTCTTCCTTCTTTAAAAAGATAAGGTGAAAGGATTATATCATTGTCAATTTCTCCCAATTCCTTTCCGCCTGTTCCGCGACCTCTTCGACCGGGAGCGACAAGGAATCGGCTGCGTGTTGGTATATCGTTTGGATGGGAAGCGGGGATTCGTCCGTTTCGAGGAAAAAACGGTGTGGATAGGCAGCCTGCAACGCTTCGGCTTGGAAATGCGCGCCAAAGGAAAGGTAAAATCCCGCGTTGAGCAACTGTTCCGCCAAGGCCCGTTTGCCACGGAACCCGTGGATAATCCAAGCCGACAAAGGATGCAATTTCCGATAAGAACCCAACAGCTCTTGCCACGCGCGGACGCAATGGACTACCAACGGTTTGCGCAGCTCTTCCGCCAAGAGGGCTTGCGTTTCGAAAAGAGTCTGTTGCAACGGTAAATCAGGGCTGTTTTTATCCAACCCGGCCTCGCCTATCAGCCAGACTTCGGGCAAACGTGCGACCTTCCACAACGCCTCCAACTGCGCCCGGCCGTCGCCCTCGATATACCAAGGATGAATCCCGACGGAAAAAGGCATGTGCATCGGCTCGTCGGACAAGCGCTCCTTTCCCACGATGCGATTCAGGAAATACACCGCTTCGCCCGTCTCTCTTTCCGGCAATCCATGGGTATGGATATCCATGTATTTCATTTCACCAAATAATAAAACCTGCCACGCCACACGCCACGAGCGCCAAACCCAAGAGCGCGTAAAACACCCGCGCCCCGTTTCGCCCCATCCGCCGGACGAACATCCGCGCGCCGTCGGTCTGGAAATACCAATCGATATTCCAAATAGCCGCTACAAGCGAGAAGAGCCCCAAGGCGATGAAAAGAATCAGGATAAAATATTCGGAAGGCGCCATGCGTTACTCGATGCGGACGGTCCGCGTGCCGTCTTCGTTCTCTACCATCGTCACATCTACCACGTCTCCCGGAAGCAAATCCGCTATCTTCTCCGGCCACTCGATGAAGCACAGGGCGCCGCTATAGAAATAATCCTCCGTCCCGATATCTTCCGCCTCCTCCAATTTGGCGATGCGGTAAAAGTCGAAATGATAAATCAATTCGCCCGTCGTCGAAGAGCGATACTCGTTGATGATGGCGAAGGTCGGGCTGTTAATCACATCCTCCACGCCCAGTTCCTCACAAATAGCCTTGATGAAAGTCGTCTTTCCCGCTCCCATCTTCCCGTGGAAAGCAAACACGGTGCGGTCGTCCATCTGCGCCACAAATGCTTTCGCGGCTTCCCGGATAGTATCCAAGCTTTTAATCTCAATCGTTTGCATACGCTTTTTATTTGACACGCAAAAGTAATGATTTATTGGAACACGGAGACAGAGAGACGGAGTTTTTTCATTTCGCTTCCATTAAAATAAACGGTATCATCATCTCTTCCATCGAAATCCCTCCGTGCTGGAACGTATTCTTATAATACGAGACGTAATAGTTGTAATTGTTCGGATAGGCGAAGAAATTCTGGCCGGTAGCGAAGATATACTTCGTGCTCAGGTTGGGAGACGGCAGCCCCACGCGCTCCGGATTGCGGATTTCGAATACCTCCTTCGGATTGTAATTGAGGTTCTTCCCCAGCTTGTAGCGGAGATTGGTATTCGTATTGCGGTCTCCAACGACCTTGACGGGCGTATCGACGCGGATAGTGCCATGGTCGGTCGTGACGATGACTTTATATCCCGTCCGAGCGATGCGTTTGAAGAGCTCCCATGTCGTGGAATGCTGAAACCACGAGCGGGTCAGGCTTCGGTAGGCCGCTTCGCTTTGCGCCAATTCACGAATCATCTTGCTCTCGGTACGGGCATGCGAAAGCATATCAACGAAGTTCAGCACAATCACGTTCAGTTGGTTTTTCAAGAGCGAAGGAATCATACCAAGCAACTTCTCGCCGTAGTTCGAATCATAGACCTTATTATACGAAAAGGTATAATTCTTCCGGAAGCGGTTGATTTGCGTCTGGATGAGCGGTGCCTCGTTCAGGTTCTTACCCTCTTCGCTTTCCTCGTCGACCCACAAATCGGGGAAGAGCTTTTCGATTTGTACCGGCATCAGTCCGGAGAAAATCGCATTGCGAGCATATTGCGTAGCGGTCGGGAGGATGCTATAATAGAGATGCTCGTCGAAGGTATAAAATTCCGCCAGCAAATCCTTTACCACGCGCCATTGGTCCATCCGGAAATTATCAATCAAGATAAAAAAGACCTTCTCGCCCGCGTCGAGAAGCGGAAAGATACGCTTCTTGAAGAGGTCGGGACTCATCAGCGGACGGTCGTCGGGATGCATAATCCACTCTTCGTAATGGTTCTTCACGAACTTGCCAAAGGCATTGTTCGCTTCCTCCTTTTGCATGAGGAGCATCTCCTTCATCGCGCCCTCGGTACTGCTTTCCAGTTCCAGTTCCCAATAAACGATACGTTTGTAAAGTTCCATCCATTCGTCGGCCGTCAGCGAATCGTGCATCCGCATGCCAAGGCGGGCAAATTCCTGCTGGTAACTTTCGGTCGTGGTCTGCGAAATAATCACATTCTTATGCACATTCTTCTTGATAGACAACAATAGCTGGTTCGGGTTGAGCGGCTTGATGAGATAATCGGCTATTTTATTTCCGATGGCCTGGTTCATGATGCGTTCCTCTTCGCTCTTCGTCACCATCACGACCGGCGTATTCGGCGCGATTTCCTTGATGTGCGAAAGAGTCTCCAGCCCAGTCAACCCCGGCATGTTTTCGTCCAAGAATATAATGTCGAATGTCTGTTCGCGGCAGAAGTCAATTGCATCTTGCCCGCTCACGACCGGCACTACCTCATAGCCCTTCTCCGTCAGAAAAAGAATGTAAGGTTTCAACAAATCAATCTCGTCGTCTGCCCAAAGTATCTTGTCTTTCTTCATTGTCCTCTTATTTTTCTATATGCTGTTTTACTTAACGGAAGAAAAAGGGGTTTTCGTATATAAAACCATCGTTTTCAATAAACAGGAACGTTTCTTAAAGGCAAGAACGATCTTCCGCAAACCGCCGGAGGCCTCCGGAAAGCCGAAGAAGATTGTCCGCAAGCCGCCGGAGGGCTCCGGAAGCTAAAAGAAAAACGTTCTTTCACAAAAGGAGGCCTCCGGAGCTTAAAAGAAAATCATTCTTTAACAAAAGAGGCCTCCGGCGGTTTGCGGAAGATCGTTCTTGCCTGTCCAGATTGCTCCCTCAATACGACACCGTAACGTCGAACCCCTCGCGGCGTGCCCGCTCCGCGATGGCGTCCAAATCCTCGGGCGAGACCTTGCGGAGCGACTTGAGCGGTGTCTCGCGGTCGATGGTGTAAATCATCACTTGCCGCGGACGGATTTGCTTCAACGCATTGAGCCAACCGGCAATCTCCTCTTCAGTTGTATTATCGAGCGAAACGCCGTCGCGCTCGCCACGCAGGAACATGGTCTGGATAATCACATTCCCTTCAAAGCGGCAGAGGTTTTTCAACAGTTTCTCGAAACAAAATCCCGGCTGGGTGGGATTGTCAATCTGGCGAATCCGCGCGTCGAGTACCGAATCAAGCTTCATGATATTATCTTCGATACGGCAAAGAGCTTGGAAAACATCCTCGCGGTCGAGCATGGTCGAATTGGAAAGCACCGCAATCTTGGCCGAAGGACAATGCTGGTCACGGATAGCTATTGTGTCGTCGATAATACCTGCAAAATCCGGATGGAGCGTCGGCTCGCCATTTCCGGCAAAGGTAATCACATCCGGAAGCAGCCCCTCCGCACGCATCGCGTCCAGTTTCCTGGTCAATTGCTCGCGTACCTCTTCGCGACGCGGCATCCGGCTGTGCGGACGACGGTCTTCGTTGAATCCGCATTCACAATACACGCAATTAAACGTACACAACTTCCCATCCGACGGAAACAGGTTCACGCCCAGCGAAACCCCCAACCGGCGGCTATGCACCGGTCCGTAAATAATTTCATCAAACAACAACATATCCTTTTTACATTTAAATCAAAGCAAAAGCCAGACAAAGATACGTCTTTCTCTTAGAACTTGTACCGCACCAGCAGAGATAAATCCGTTTTTTGGTTTCCGTCTATCTGCTCAGCGTCTGTTCCAATGGTTACACGATCCATTTGCCAAACATGCCCTATCTTGCCGGAAAACATCAAGTAGCGGGTGATATCCCACCGGAAAGTCAGCGCAGCCCGCACGCCTTTCCCATAGAAAGAGGGCATATAGAACGCATAGAGGATATTCTTCTCGTACGAATAAATACGAGTAGCATAACTATCGGTCTGGAACCAAGCCACATGCCAATCCATGCGAAAAGGCACGCGCGGAGGTTTCCATCCCGCACTTTGCGACACTTGCCAACCCTTATCCCCCGATACCAAACTCATATCTACCGCTGTCCGCAGATACCAAGCACGCTTTAATACATACGAAACCTGCCCACGCATACGCTCCGTGTTGCCAACTTCATCCTGCTCTTTACGTTTATAGCGTACATAAGCAGCGAGTTGTTCATTCGGCGTATAATCCAATCGTACCATATACTCTTTTCCTGTCGAAGGATAATTCACTTGATACTTCAACCAAGGAAAACGATAAAAATCCGCATACGCCGAAACTTTCCAATGACCGAAAGGCGTCCATTGTAATCCCAAATAGATACCTTGTTCATTCTCGACCGACGAATTCTGAGCAAACGCATTTCCAAACAAAGCTTGATAACGCCGGTCATAATACCGGTGCAAAACAAGGAAAGAAAAATAAGAGGCAGGCGTAAGAAGTAATGCATTTAAAGTAGCCATTGCTCCATTCCGAGACATAGCCGTCTCGCCATACAGCTTCCCCCACCGATTTCTCCACATATAATCCACACCGATGTTGAAATTGGATTTGCCCCGGAAAGCAAACCGATTATCTAATCTTTCTTGAGGATAAAAAACTTTTCCCCCGAACGTATAATAAAGTCCCGTTATCCCCACATGGAAATGAGGCTTAGCCCAGCGAAGATTCAAGCCCATGGCTTGTACATTTAACGCCCGTCTTTTCTCCCAATCACGGCGTAAACGATGCAATCCACTACTTTGGATGGAAGGAAACGTATCCCGCTCGATAGCCGCATCCTCTTTCCGATATGAATAGAAAAGGCTTGCTTCCATCTCTTTCCAAGCTAATGTAACCGCCGCACCCCGGAAGAAATCTTGCTCATTTGTGGAATAATGCCGCCGAAAACCATTATTCCTTCGCTCGGCTTGCGCCACCAAAGCGGAACGCCCCGGTGTGAAATCTTGGCTTACAATCAACCCTTGTCCGAAGGAAGCTTTATAATCACCCAAAGCTAGAGTTTTCAACACCCTCTGTTCTTTAAGTAGAAAATGAAAAGAATAGAAATCAACCCCCTTGTGTACATCTGTCCAGAAAGGTTCACCTGCATCTTTTTCTGCCACAAAACCCGCCTGAATACGGTCGTCGAACTGATACGCATAACGCAAAGAGAGGTAAAAAGGTTCGCCCAAGTATTTTCGATTTGGATATTTCGCCAAGATAGAATCAGAAAATGAACCATATCCTGCTTTTGATTGTAAACATCGGTCATATCTAAGTAATAATTCATTATGTCCATATTTCAACAGATTCTTCCACGTTATCCCGCGTTTTTCCACCCCTTTTTCAACGACTCTCACAAAGGGTAATACCAGTTGAATGGTTTGATAATCCCAACCCGTAATTCCTTTTAATTCATAAATAGAAACTAACCTATCCACCTGTTTCCGATAACGTAAGAACTGCGCGATTTGATAATCTGTCAAGAAAGGCAAACGAGCCAGTTGTTCACCAGTGACTTCATTTAAATCAAATGGATGTTCCGAAAGATTCGAAAGGTCGGCATAAAGAACTTCCAATTGCGCTTCGTTTTCCGAATCATCTGCCCAATCTTCAATATATTCTTTCCATTTATCAACCAAAATAGATTCCTGAGCATGAATCATATCACTAAAAATAAACCAGATTATACACATACTTATGAACCGCATTTTACACTCCTCCCATCAAAAAGAATAAGACAAACCTATACCTGAACTAATTCCCAACGTCGTATGCCAAATAGCCATAACATCGACTCCGAAGCGTTGCCATCGAAATCCTGCCCCGAAACTGGGAAGAAAAGGATGAGCCTGTATGCCGCCACGCAAGGCGAAATAATCCCAAACATAATATTCCATACCGAATCCTCCCTGTACCTGAATATTTTCTTCTATACCTACATAGCCTGTTATTAACAAGTTGTTTAAAACATACCAGTGAATACCAAAATCAACATTATATAATTGAAAATTATTGATACTTCTATCTTTAACTGATAAACGAATAGAGGGTAAATCACGCATAGAAACAGCTATAAGTAAATTTTCAACCGGACTATACACCATTCCTATATCTGTAGAAAGACGTGAAGGTGATTCTTCATACAATTCGGATTGAATCCAAGCATATTGAAAACTAATTCCCAAAGCCCACTGTGCATTTAAACGTTTGGAAAAAGCCACGCGTGCTAAGTTTTCCCTATACTGTTCATAACCAAACGACACGATTTGAACACCCGTTGATAAATAAGAATTTGGATATTGAAAACCTCCCTGAATCGTCCCTAATTCTTTTATTGCATAACGATTAAAATAATCAATAGAAAGAACAGAACCTGTGGAAAACTCGAGCATGGCAGGGTTGAAAAGATAAGAAAGTGTGACGCCATTTCCACCCATTGCACCGGAACGCATATCAGATATGCGCAACGAATTGGTTGCTCCCAAAGAAAATAGAGAAATGATTTCGAAGATAAAAATACATTTTTTCATAGCCTTACGGTTTTGAAGTTATTAATTCTGATTGCAAAGATAAATAATTCTTAGCGTTCTTTGTGCATACTTTCTCAACTTTGTCGCTAAATTTGCGCCCTATGAAACGTAAAATCCTACATTTCTTCCTTTTTATCTTCTTAGGATGTGTTTCTTTTTCGCTGAAAGGACAACAACCTCCTGTGAAGATGAACGTATTGCCTGAAGGATATTACCGGGCTACGGTAGAAGGAAAAGATACTTTGGCGGTTATCCGTTTGCGTTCGCTTTATGTGTTTCCTAAACCTCGTTTTCGAAATAAACGCGAAGCAGCTCGCTATTGGAAATTAGTACGCGACGTGAAGAAAACGCTTCCTTATGCCAAGATGGTGTACGATACGCTTATCGAAACATACGAATATATCGAAACCATGCCGGATGAAGCTGACCGACAGGCGCATCTCAAACGCATGGAAAAAGAACTCTTTGCAGAATACAAACCTCAACTGAAAAAACTTACCTTTTCACAAGGTAAATTATTGATAAAACTCATTGACCGCGAATGCAATCAATCCAGTTATCAACTGGTCAAAGCTTTCCTCGGTCCTTTTCGGGCAGGATTTTGGAACCTATTTGCCGGTATGTTTGGGGCGAGCCTTAAGATGGAATATGACCCACAGGGAAAAGACAAACAAATCGAACAAATTGTCCTCTTAGTGGAAAGCGGAGCTTTATAAACAGGTTAATTGTTGAAAGAAATCCCATATTACAATGCCAGCCGTCACAGAGACATTAAGCGAGTGTTTCGTCCCATATTGGGGGATTTCAATACACATATCACACCTATCCACCACGGTTTGTTGAACACCTTTTACTTCATTTCCCAATATCACTGCATACTTTTTGTTTTTATCCAACAAGAGGTTATCTAACATTACACTACCTTCCGCTTGTTCGATAGCACATACCGTATAGCCTGTTTGTTTTAAGTTTTCAACCGCTTCCAACGTATCGTTAAAATACTTCCAATCGACCGTTTCTTCCGCTCCTAAAGCTGTCTTGTGAATCTCGGCATGAGGCGGACAAGCCGTAATACCACATAAATAAATAGCTTCCACACGAAAAGCATCCGAGGTACGGAAAACAGAACCTACATTGTTCAAGCTCCTCACATGGTCAAGTACCACCACCAAGGGTATTTTCCGGCTCTCCTTGAAAGCTTCCGGTGTCAATCTGTTCAGTTCAGTTACTTTTAGTTTGCGCATCGTTCATAGATTTGTCATAAGAGTTAATAACCTATTTAAAACTCGTGCAAAGATAATGAAAAATAATCCTTGCACAATCCGTAATCTTACCTATACATGTTCCTTTTCTATATCTCCAAATAAACTGTCCACATTTTTATGACGAACTATTCACGTCCTCTTTCCACTACTTTTTCCTGCTTTACCGCCTCTTTTCTTATTCACATCCGGTTTATAAACGTATCCTTTCTTACCCTATCCAAATATTTCTTTTCCAATATTTAAGGAGATGAATAACTTGTTTATAAATATAGGAAAAAGAGGGTACTTCGTTTGATAACTAAACTACCAAACAAAATATCCGAAAAGTTTTAACACCATCAACCGACTTATATTATCATCTTTTTTAGTTTTAAAATTAAAAGAGAAAAAAGATATAGATATAATGATGTTGTGAATATCTTAACTGGTGAATTCGAGGGATAGAATAAAAAGTAAAAATAGACCCCAAAACGTTGGAAATGGAATTTCCATTGGAAATTAGGCTTCCCATCTCGTTGAAAGTGAAATTTCTGTCAGAAATTCCATTTCCAACGTTTTTGGAAAGCATTTTCTCATCGCGCGAGCCTATAAATCGCGATTTATATCTACCTTTGCAAGGTAATTGTAAACGTATAAGGCAATGGATATAAGGGAAGAAATAAATAAACTTCGGAAAGAAAAGAATGCAGTGATTTTGGCGCATTTCTACCAAGAGGCGGAGATTCAGGATATAGCCGATTTTGTGGGAGATAGCTTGGCGTTGGCGCAATGGGCGGAAAAGACGGATGCGGATGTATTGGTCATGTGCGGTGTGCATTTCATGGGTGAAACGGCCAAGATTCTTTGTCCGGAAAAGAAGGTGCTGGTGCCGGACGAAAAAGCCGGTTGTTCGTTGGCGGACAGTTGTCCGGCAGACGAGTTTGAATGCTTTATTCAAGAGCATCCAGGGCATACGGTTATTTCGTATGTCAATACGAGTGCAGCGGTCAAGGCATTGACGGATATTGTGGTTACTTCGAGCAATGCGCGGCAAATCGTGGAAAGCCTCCCGAAAGAAGAGAAGATTATCTTCGGTCCGGATAGGAATTTAGGAGGTTACATCAATGCATTAACGGGACGGAACATGTTGTTATGGCATGGAGCTTGCCATGTACACGAACAATTCTCGTTGGAAAAGATATTGGCCTTGAAGGAAACACATCCGTCTGCCGAGGTAATATGTCATCCAGAGTGTCGTAGATACATTGTAGAAATATCGGATTATGTGGGTTCGACAGCTGGATTGCTGAAACATGTCAAACTTTCGGAAAACAATGTTTTTATAGTAGCTACCGAGAGTGGTGTGCTTCACGAAATGCGTAAGGCTTGTCCGGATAAATTGTTTATCCCAGCTCCTCCCGAAGATGCCACATGTGCTTGCAATGAATGTAATTTTATGCGTATGAATACGATGGAAAAGCTTTACCAGGCTTTGTTGACGGAACAACCTGAGATTAAAGTAGACGAAGAAATACGCGAACGGGCGGTGCGTCCCATTCGGCGTATGTTGGAGATCTCGGCTCGTTTGGGGTTGTAATATATTATTATATGTGCGATAAAATCATTACTTTTGCAAGCTAAAAAGAATATATAAAAAGGTTGAACCAAATATGGAATATAATTTCAGAGACATTGAGAAGAAATGGCGTGAGTATTGGATCGCCAACAAGGTCTATCAGGTAGAGATTAACGAAAAGCCAAAGTATTATGTATTAGATATGTTCCCTTATCCGTCGGGAGCTGGTTTGCACGTAGGGCATCCGCTTGGATATATTGCTTCTGATATTTTTTCTCGCTATAAACGGTTGTGTGGCTTCAATGTGTTGCATCCGATGGGATACGATGCCTATGGTTTGCCTGCCGAGCAGTATGCGATTCAAACAGGACAACATCCGGCGATTACGACCGTAAATAATATCAACCGCTACCGCGAACAATTGGATAAAATTGGCTTCTCGTTCGATTGGAACCGCGAGGTACGCACTTGCGACCCCGATTATTACCATTGGACGCAGTGGGCTTTCCAGAAAATGTTTAATAGCTATTATTGCAATGGTTGCCAGCAGGCGAAACCTATCAGCCAACTTATCGAATATTTCGAAGAGAAAGGTACGGAGGGGTTGGACGTGGCTTGCACGGAGGAGCTGAGCTTCACGGCAGACGAATGGAAGGCAAAGAGTGAAAAAGAGCAGCAAGAGATATTGATGAACTACCGTATTGCCTACTTGGGCGAGACGATGGTGAACTGGTGTGCCGAGCTGGGTACGGTGCTGGCGAATGACGAGGTCATCGACGGTGTGTCGGCTCGCGGTGGATATCCAGTCGTACAAAAGAAGATGCGCCAATGGTGCTTGCGCGTATCGGCTTATGCACAACGTTTGTTGGATGGATTGGATACGGTCGATTGGACGGATTCGCTGAAGGAAACGCAGCGTAACTGGATTGGTCGTTCGGAAGGAACTGAGGTGCGTTTCAAGGTAAAAGATAGTGATTTGGAATTTACCATCTTCACAACCCGTGCCGATACAATGTTCGGCGTTACCTTTATGGTGCTGGCTCCGGAAAGCGAATTAGTTCCGTTATTGACAACTGAAGCACAGCAGGCAGAGGTAGAGGCTTATCTCGACCGTACGAAGAAACGCACTGAGCGCGAGCGGATCTCAGACCGAAAAGTAACGGGTGTGTTTAGCGGATCGTATGCCATCAATCCGTTTACTGGCGATGCCGTTCCTGTTTGGATTAGTGATTATGTATTGGCTGGCTATGGTACCGGTGCAATTATGGCGGTGCCTGCGCATGATAGTCGCGACTATGCCTTTGCCAAGCATTTTAACTTGCCGATTATCCCTTTGGTGGAAGGCTGCGATGTTTCGGAAGAGAGCTTCGATGCCAAGGAAGGTATCGTTACGAATTCTCCCAAGGCAGGCGTTACACCGTATTGTGAATTGAATCTAAATGGTTTGACGATTAAAGAGGCGATTGCCGCTACTAAGAAATATGTAAAGGAACACAACTTAGGTCGTGTGAAGGTGAACTACCGCCTGCGCGACGCTATCTTCTCTCGCCAGCGTTATTGGGGTGAACCGTTCCCGGTTTACTACAAGGACGGTATGCCATATATGATTGACGAGAGTAAATTGCCGCTTGAATTGCCGGAAGTAAGCCAGTTCAAGCCGACAGCAAACGGCGAACCTCCTTTGGGGCATGCAACGAAGTGGGCTTGGAATGTGGAGAAAGGTGAAGTTGTGGACAACAGCCTCATCGACAATAAGACCGTGTTTCCGTTGGAATTAAATACGATGCCAGGCTTCGCTGGTTCGTCGGCTTATTATCTTCGTTACATGGACCCGCACAATGACAAGGCGTTAATTTCGAAAGAGGCGGATGAGTATTGGCAGAATGTCGATTTGTATGTAGGTGGTACGGAACACGCGACAGGTCACTTGATTTATTCTCGTTTCTGGAATAAGTTCCTGCATGATTTAGGAATTAGCGTCAAGGAAGAACCATTCCAGAAGTTGATTAACCAAGGTATGATTCAAGGGCGTTCTAACTTTGTTTATCGCATCAAAGACACGAATACTTTTGTTTCTTATAATTTGAAAGATCAGTATGACGTGACGCCGCTCCACGTGGATGTGAATATCGTATCGAACGATGTGTTGGATATCGAGGCATTCAAGGCATGGCGTCCTGAATATAATAATGCCGAATTCATCTTGGAGGATGGCAAGTACGTTTGTGGTTGGGCGGTCGAGAAGATGTCGAAGTCGATGTTCAACGTGGTGAATCCAGATGTGATTGTCGAGAAGTATGGCGCGGATACATTGCGTCTGTATGAAATGTTCCTTGGTCCGATTGAACAATCTAAGCCATGGGATACGAATGGCATTGACGGCGTGCATCGTTTCTTAAAGAAACTCTGGGCGTTGTTCTATGGCAATCAGGATACGTTGCAGGTAACAGACGGTGAGCCGACAGCCGAGGAGCTAAAGTCGCTGCATAAGCTCATCAAGAAAGTAACGTACGACATTGAGCATTTCTCGTATAATACCTCTATCAGTGCTTTCATGATTTGCGTAAATGAATTGAGTAGCTTGAAATGCACGAAACGGGCTATCCTTGAACCGTTGGTTATCGTCATAGCTCCATTTGCTCCGCATATCGCTGAAGAGTTGTGGCATGAGTTAGGACACGATACGACTGTATGCGATGCTCAGTGGCCGCAGTATGATGAGAAGTATTTGGTTGAAAATACGGCGAACTACGCTATCTCTTTCAATGGTAAAGTGCGTTTCAATCTTGAACTTCCGGCAGATATGTCGAAGGAAGAGGTCGAGAAAACAGCTCTCGCACATGAATATTCGGCGAAGTGGCTTGAAGGTAAGAGTATTAAGAAAGTCATCGTCGTACCGAAAAAAATTGTCAATATCGTTTTAGGGTAATATTTTAAACACAGAGACGTGGAGACACAGAAAAATTTAATAGGTACCGTGTCTCTGTGCCTCTGTGTTTTATTTTTAATTATACAATTATGGGCTTTATCAAATCACAATTACGCAAATACGAAGTGCGGGATTATGCAGTCATCCTGTTTGGAACGTTACTCTATGGTTTCGGCTTCAATGGGTTTATCCTCTCGAATGAGATTGTAACGGGCGGATTGAGTGGTCTGTGTGCGTTGATTTTCTTTGCATCTGCTGAGACGATTCCGGTTTCAGTCTCTTATTTTGTCATTAATATCTTCCTCTTGGCTATAGCCTTGAAGATATTAGGTTGGAAATTTCTGGTGAAGACCATCTTTGGCGTATTTGCGTTGTCGCTTTCATTGTCGCTTTTCGAAAATGTACTCGATGGTCCTATCATCGAAGGTGAACCTTTTATGTCCATCATCATCGGTGGTGCACTCTGTGGAGCTGGGTTGGGATTGATTTTCTCATCGAATGGCAGTACGGGTGGAACCGATATTATTGGAATGATTATTACGAAGTATAAGAACATCTCCATCGGCCGTGCGATGCTGATGTTGGATTTCTTCATCATCGGTTCTTCCTATTTTCTCTTCCACGATGTAACGAAGATTGTTTTCGCGTTTGTTGAGATGGTTGTCAGCAATTACATGATAGATCAAATCGTGAATGGTAACCGCGAGTCCGTCCAGTTCTTCATCTTTTCAGAGAAATATGAAGAGATATGTGACCGCGTGATTCGTGATATGGATCGTAGTTGTACTATCCTCGACGGGCATGGTGGCTACACGCGGAAGCCTATCAAGGTGTTGCTGGTGATTGTTCGCAAGTCTGAGTCTGTCACCATCTTCCGCTTTATCAAGAGTATCGATCCAAAGGCGTTCATTTCTCAGACACCTACGCGCGGCGTGTATGGCGAAGGGTTCGACCCGATAAAAACATAGAATTTGTTCACCAGTTTAGATAGGCAAGGGTGTGTGCACGAACGTGTAACATACCCTTTCTTGTTCGTATAATGCCACATTCTTTATTCGAATGAGAAACACCGTATCAGGGTGGGGTGTTCAACCTGATCCAGATGGTGTGCTGCACCTGAACTCGATGGGGTATCATACCTGACCCTTTTAAGGTATCGGACGTGTAAGGAAGTCGCTCGTTCGGGTGAGTCAGTATTGTCTATTCGAGTGATTAGAAACGACGATGCTTAATGAAGAAGTAGAGTAGCGCCTTGAGGTGCAGCCAACTCATCTTAGAGAGGAACCGTTTGTTGGTTAGTTGCTGATAATCATGCTGGAATGCGTAGTTGGGTAGGTAATAGACGCGCCATCCTGCACGGTTTGCCCGCAGGCAATAGTCGGCATCTTCCGGACCGTAGAAGATATGTTCGTCCAGCAGTCCGATGTCTTCTACCACTTCGCGCCGGATGAGTTGGCACGCGCCGATAACGTACTCTACCTCGAATGGTTCGTTGCGTGCTATCTGCGTGTGGTAGAATTGCGACTCGTTGAGGCGGACAATCTGCCGGTCGAGTTGCTTCAGGAAAGGTATCGGTTTCAGCAGGGCGTGTAAGATGTTGAAGAGTTTGTAACGTGCGGTAGGGTGGTGGCGGCAACTCTCTTGTACCTGTCCAAGCGAATTGTACAGTTTACAGCCGCAGATACCGCAATCCGGGTGCGTATTCATAAAGGCAGACATGCCTGTCCATGCACTACGCTCGATGACGGTGTCAATGTCGAGAATCCAAATGAAGCGACCGGTAGCGAGTCTCAATCCTCGGTTGCGTGCCTTTGCTATACCCAAGTTTTGTGGGTTGCGATAAAGGCTGATGCGCTCCGATACATACGTTTCAAGGATAGTTAACGTTTGGTCGGTAGAACCATTGTCCACCATAATGACTTCATAATCGACCTCTTCGATTGCATTCAACAAGGAATTAAGGCAAGATTGGACGTACTGTTCGGAATTCCATGTAATCAATAGGACGCTCAGTTCTTTCATCTTTATCCAAATAGTTTAATCCATAATGCTTTTGCGGCCGCACGAAACTCACGGAAAGAGGAAAACTTCCGTATATTGTGCCAGATAAAGGCTGGCGACAGAAAGAACTGGAAGTTGTTCCAGAACAAGAGCTGCTCCATCTGTTTGGAGGAGAGATTAGGGTAGTTCAGAATAGAATTGCGCTGTACGTCTGTCGGCACATACTCGCCTCCTTCAATCCATCCGTTCGTCTTCGCCAACTCGTAGAACTCGGTCGCTGGGAAGGGAGAGACGATGTTGAACATGACTTGGTCTACCTTCAACGCCTTGGCTTTACGGAGTGTCTCGCGGATGGTCTCTTTCGTCTCCAATGGACTTGTACCTATGAGGATATTCAGCTTGACCGGCACGTCGTAGCGTTTCAGCAACGCGATGGCTTCGTAAATCTGTGCTTCAGTAATACCTTTCTTAATATATTTCAATATATCGTTGTTGAACGACTCGACTCCTAAATCCACATATTTACAGTCATATTCTTTCAACATAGCCGCCGTGTTTTCGGTGATGGCATCAACGCGCGCTTGGCAACCCCAGATGATACCATGCTTCTTCAGCGCTTCGCCAATTGCTTGCAGACGTTTTTCAGTTACGATAAAATTATCGTCCATGAATCCAATGGCTTTGAACCCTTGTGCGGCGCGTAGTTCGATTTCTTGGATGACGTTTTCTGTTGACCGGAAACCGACAGGCGGTTTCTTCCCATCATGTGCTTTTTTGTATTCAATCTCTCGTGCGAAGGTAAGCGAGCTCGGCACGCAATAGATGCAATGGAACGGGCAGTTCCGCGAGGTTACCATCGCCATATAAGGCGCGACTTTTAGTTTTGGGTTGAAAAACTCATAGCCATTGACGAAATGAATTGCGGGGAAGGGCAGTTCATCCAGATTTTGAATGAGCGGGCGCGGCGCGTTATGGATAATCGTATCCGATTCTTCGTCTCGGTAGGATATACCTTTGATTCCTTGCCAATATTGTTTGCTTCGGAGGTGTTCGACCAAATCACGCACGGTCTCTTCCGGTTCTCCACGTACGACAATGGATTTAGGATGCGTCAGGAGAGATTCCGTGAAATAGGTAGCGCCGGGACCTACGAAGATACACCACGCATCGGGATTCTGCTGATGAATGAATCGCTCCACCTGTGTATCCGTCGGGATAGACAAATTCACGGTCCAGAAAAAATAGGCATCGCTATCATCTTTGCGAAGGAAGTCAAAGCAGGCTTCTGATGTGGCGTTCTCCAATACAAAGTTTCGATAGCAGACATCCTCGCCGGTGTTCTCCAACAACGCGGCTACGGTTAGCTCGTATATATTTACCATATTATATACCACGCGCGTGCAGCCAGCCGTGCGTTCGGCGGGCTTATGGTTGTCTAACGACGGCGGGGTCAAAAAAGTTATTTTCATATCTATTTAAGTCTTATCACCATTCTCAGCGGCTAAAGATACGGAGAAATCCGATACGTCGGTTATTTTTTGCACGAAACTTTACAAATGGGACCCTCGGAAGGCGTCCTCCCGTCTGGAACGTTCCTTTTTTCTTTTCCTTTTGAGACATTCATTGAATTTCTCTATCGCCTCATAAAAATAAATAGGAAATAAAAAGAAGCGTTTTCTAAAACTAATCCTTACCTTTGTCTGTTGTAAAGATAAAGCGAAATAAATAGATTTAATAACTTATATAAATTAGAGAAACATGGAAAAAAGCATCAAAGGTACACGGACCGAACAGAATTTGTTGAAATCGTTTGCAGGCGAATCGCAGGCCAGAAGTCGTTATACATTCTTTGCCAGCGTAGCCAAGAAAGAGGGGTATGAACAAATTGCCGGCGTATTCATGGAAACGGCCGAACAGGAAAAAGAACACGCAAAACGTTTCTTTAAGTTCCTCGAAGGCGGTATGGTAGAAATCACCGCTTCTTATCCGGCTGGCATCATCAGCACGACGAAAGAGAACCTGGCTGCTGCTGCGGCAGGCGAAAACGAAGAATGGGCGGAAATGTATCCGGAATTTGCGAAAGTAGCCGATGAAGAGGGCTTTACCGAAATTGCTACGGCTTTTCGCATGATTGCCAAAGTAGAAGCTGAGCACGAAAAACGGTATCGCACGCTTTTGGCTCGCGTAGAAGCCGAGAAGGTGTTCGAGCGTGACGAAGCCATCCTCTGGCAGTGTCGCAATTGTGGATTTGTTATCGAATCGAAGAAAGCGCCGCAGAAATGCCCCGCTTGCTTGCATCCGCAATCGTTCTTCGAGCCGATGAAGCAGAATTATTAAACGAAAAGAAAAGGAGACCGTCAAGTCTCCTTTTTTTATAATTTTACCAATACAACACAATCCCTGCTACGCCGGCTATCAATATCATAAGGATGGGATGTACCTTGAATTTCCACGTGAGGATGAAAGCGGCGGCAAAGATAAGGAAGCTCTTGTAATCAATGAAATTCTCGTGGTTCATCAAAAGAAGTGCGGCAGCGGCAATGAGTCCGACAGTTACGGGACGTAGTCCGAGAAACGCTGCTTCTACATATTGGTTGTGACGGAACTTCGCGAAATAGTAAGAGATAAACAACACGAGAAGAAACGACGGCAGACAGACAGCAACAGTCGTCAGCACTGAACCGAGGATGGCGATTTCGGGCGGATAACCAGCGTTCAGGATGGCTGTATAGCCGATGTAGGTTGCGCTGTTGATGCCAATCGGGCCGGGTGTCATCTGCGAGATGGCTACGATATCCGTAAACTCTTGGAGCGAAATCCATCCGTAACGGTCCACCACGTCGGCTTGGATAAGTGAAAGCATCGCATAACCTCCGCCGAATCCTAAAATGCCGATTTTTAAATAAACGTATAATAGTTGGAACCAAATCATTTCTTTATTTTTAATCCATAATACAAACCGCCAGCGATAGCAGCTAAGATAATCCAAGCCGGAGAAATACCACCGAGCCAAATAAGCAAGGCCGCCCCGACGGGAATCACCAGTTGTTTGTGCGTTAATTTAATTGAGCGAGCCGCCGTGAGGCAAGGAACTACAATCAATGCGACTACGGCCGGGCGCAGTCCCTTGAAAGCCTTCTCTACCCATTCGTTCTCACGAGCATGGGTAAAGAAGAGGGCAATGGCCAAGATAATCAGGAAAGAGGGAAGAATCGTTCCTAATGCGCAACAGACGGCTCCCATTTTCTTTCGTAACCGATAGCCTACGAAAATAGAAATATTCACCGCGAAAATACCTGGCAACGATTGGGTGACGGCAAAGAGGTCGTAGAAATCCTCTTTGCTGAGCCAACCGCGGTCTACGATTTCGCGTTCGATGAGCGGAATCATCGCATAGCCTCCGCCAATGGTGAAGGTACCGATTTTAACGAACGTCAGAAACAGAGTCCAATACATTTCAATTATGGATTGACAAATTTACCGTTATGAATGACGGAGAATATAGTTATAAGCCGCATCGTCTTTCATTATGTTTAATGCCTTTTGATAGCTTTCATTCACATCGTTGATAATGTAGAAATAATCCGTCATCTCATAGAGATCGCGAGCTATCAACGCTTTTATCTGGAGCTTGATGAGCGGGAGCGAGCGGTTGTATTCCTCTTCTTTAAAGGCGATTTCTTTTTCGTCGGCCAAATCACGGAGATGGGTGAGGATTTCATCTGTTACTTCAAATTCCGTTTTATATTTTTTAGGCTTTTTATACGCCTTCATGAGTTCTTTTCGATGCTGGTCGAGATAATCCATCGCCACGCGGTTGACCAATCCTTTCGAGACTAAATCACGGTGATAATCCGAATAACGGGTCGTGTCGATCGGGATAAATACATCCGGCATGATACCGCCTCCGCCGTATACGGTGCGATGGTTCTGGAGCGTTTGATATTTCATCGAATCTGGGAAATGGATGCTGTCTGCGCTCATCAACTCACCCCGGTTATAACGGTCGATGAGGTCGTGGGCATAATCTTCCCCTTTGCCTTTCTCGTATGGTTTTTGAATGCAACGTCCAGTCGGTGTGTAATAACGGGCGACGGTGAGTCGAATCATCGAACCGTCTGGCAACGGCAAGGGACGTTGTACCAATCCTTTCCCGAAAGTGCGCCTGCCGATAATCACGCCGCGATCCCAATCCTGTACGGCACCTGCGAGAATCTCGCTTGCGCTGGCCGAAGATTCGTCCACCAAGATGGCCAAGCGTCCCTCTTCGAAATCGCCTTTGAGGGTCGAAATGGCATCTTGCCTTTTCTGTTTCGTGCCTTCCGTATAAACAATCAGTTTGCCTTTCGAGAGGAACTCGTCTGCCAATTCGATAGCGATGTTCAGATAACCGCCGCCATTCCCTTGCAGGTCGAGTATTAAGTTTTTCATTCCCTCTTTTTCCAGTTTCTTCATAGCTTCGCGAAATTCGTCAGTCGACGAAGCGGCAAAGCGGTTCAATTTGATATAACCTGTATTTTTATCTGCCATATAGGCCGCGTCGATACTATAGACTGGGATTTTTCCACGCGTAATGGTAAAGCCGAGTAGCTCCTTTTCGCCGCCTCGTTTCACTTTGATGCGTACTTCCGATCCTTTCGGTCCGCGGAGTCGTTTCATGATATCGGTCGTTTTCATTTTCACGCCGGCAATTACGGTGTCGTTTACTTCGATGATGCGGTCTCCAGCCATCAATCCGACCTTTTCGGAAGGACCGCCCGGCACTACTTGAATGACATACACCGTATCGGTGAGGAGATTGAACTGGATACCGATACCATCAAAGTTTCCTTCCAAAGGTTCCGTCAGTTCTTTTGTCTCTTCGGGGTCCGTATAAGTAGAATGCGGGTCGAGTTTTTCCAGCATACCTGTGATGGCGTCTTCCACCAGTTTCGTTTCGTCCGTCGGGTCGACATATAAGTTCGACACGGCATAAAGCGCTATTTGGAGCTTGCGCGCTTCCATATCCGGTTTTTGCGCCCATGCCGTAGCGCAGGCGATGCCCGTTAAAAAGATGAGTAAAATAATGCGTTTCATATTCATATCATGTTAGAAAAATATGTGTTCCTTCTATTTTCATTCTTTCAGGCAGAAAAGCAGAAACCTCTTTTCCAAAAAATAAGAGTTCGCGCACGGCACTGGAACTGATATGCGCGTATTGCGGTTCGGCAAGCAGGAAAACGGTTTCGATGCCGGTGAGTGTCCGGTTGACATCGGCGATGGTCTTTTCGTATTCAAAGTCGATAACCGAACGGATGCCGCGCAGAATGAAATCTGCTTCTACTTCGTGTGCCAAATCGGTGGTCAAGGTTTGGTAGCTACGTACTTCTACACGTGGATTGTCCGCATAAAGTTTTCGAATAACTGCCAAGCGTTCTTCCGCCGGGAAATAATTTTGTTTTTTCTCGTTGATGCCTACGGCGACGACCACCCGGTCGGCCAACGTCAGTCCGCGCTTCACCAGCGAATCGTGCCCGATGGTGAAGGGGTCGAACGAACCGGGGAAAAGCGCGATGCGTCCGTGTAGGTTCTTATCTGTTGTTTTCATCTGTTTTTCTATTTTTTTCTTTTCTATTCTGTTTTATCGCAGAAGCAACGCTTCTAGCGTGCCGCTGCGTAGCGTGAAGGAAGAAGCAACGCTTCTAGCGTGCCGCTGCGTAGCGTGAAGGAAGAAGCAATGCTTCTAGCGTGCCGCTGCGTAGCGCGAAGGAAGAAGCAACGCTTCTAGCGTGCCGCTGCGTAGCGTGAAGGAAGAAGCAACGCTTCTAGCATGCCGCCGTGCAGCGTGAAGGAAGAAGCAACGCTTCTAGCATGCCGCTGCGTAGCGTGAAGGAAGAAGCAACGCTTCTAGCGTGTCACGTGATAATATCCTCCTCGATGACCAGATTATCGATGATGAAATTCTGTCTTTCCATCGTATTTTTTCCCATATAGAATTCGAGCATCTCCTTGACGGCGTCTTCTTTCTTCATTGAGACGAGGTCGAGGCGGATGTCTTTACCAATAAAATGACGGAACTCGTCGGGCGAAATCTCCCCCAATCCTTTAAAGCGCGTGATTTCCGGATTCTTGCCGAGCGATTTGATAGCCGCCTGTTTCTCCTCCTCGCTATAACAATAAATCGTCTTTTGCCGGTTGCGCACGCGGAAGAGCGGCGTTTGCAGGATATAGACATGCTTCTGCTTAATCAAATCCGGGAAGAACTGAAGGAAGAATGTGATAAGCAGGAGGCGGATGTGCATCCCGTCCACATCGGCATCGGTCGCGATAATCACTTTGTTATAACGCAATCCATCCAATCCATCTTCAATATTCAAAGCCGCTTGCAAGAGGTTGAACTCCTCGTTTTCATACACGATTTTTTTCGTGAGACCATAACTATTGAGCGGTTTTCCCCGCAGACTGAACACGGCTTGGAATTTGGGGTCGCGGCTCTTGGTGATGGAACCGCTGGCCGAATCCCCCTCGGTGATGAATATACTCGTTTCTTCCGTCTTATCTCCTTTCGAGTCATTCAGATGAATGCGGCAATCGCGCAGTTTCTTATTATGGAGATTGGCTTTCTTTGCCCGTTCGCGTGCCAGTTTCGTCACGCCTGCGATGGCCTTGCGTTCCTTTTCCGAATCCTGTATTTTTTTTAGCAAGATATCCGAAGTCTCCGCGTCTTTATGTAGGTAATTATCCAGTTCCTTCTTGAGAAAATCGCTGATGAATTTAGCTACGGTCGGACCGTCAGGTCCCATATCTTTGGAACCCAGTTTGGTTTTTGTCTGGCTTTCAAACACAGGTTCTTCTACCTTAATGCTGATAGCCGCTACGATACCCGCACGGATGTCGGCATATTCGAAGTTCTTATTGTAATACTCCTTGACGACGCGCCCGATAGCCTCTTTGAACGCGGAGAGGTGCGTACCGCCTTGCGTGGTATGTTGTCCGTTCACAAACGAATAATATTCCTCGCCATATTGGTTGCTATGTGTAATGACGACTTCGATGTCTTCGCCCGTCAGATGGATGATGGGGTAAAGCGGTTCGGTCGTCATATTTTCGTTGAGCAAATCGACCAGACCATGGCGGGAATAGAACTTTTTCCCGTTATATAGAATCGTAAGACCGGAGTTGAGGAATACATAATTTTTTAATAGCGGTTCGATGAACTCGTCTTTGTATTCGTAGTTTTTGAAGATATCTTTATCGGGAATAAAATAGGTAGAAGTACCGTTGGGCTCGTCCGTCGGTTGAATAGCCGATTCTTCCGTGATAATGGCTTTGCTATATTCCACCCGTTTGCATTCCCCGTCTCGATAACTGGTGATGAGGAAATAACTGCTCAGGGCATTAACAGCTTTGATACCGACGCCGTTCAATCCCACGGACTTCTTGAAAGCTTTACTATCGTATTTCGCGCCGGTATTCATCTTGCTCGATACATCCACCACTTTACCTAATGGAATGCCACGCCCATAATCGCGCACGGATACGGTACCCTCTTCCACAATGACCTCGATGGTCTTGCCAAATCCCATCATATATTCATCAATGGAATTGTCTAATACCTCTTTCAGGAGGACATAAATGCCATCGTCGGCCGAATTTCCATCACCCAGCTTTCCGATATACATGCCCGGACGCCGGCGGATATGCTCCATCCAATCAAGCGTCTTGATGTCTTCATCACTATAGGAAGCGGAGTTGGAATCAAATGTCAAATGCTCATTATCCATTTATTTTTTTAATTGTCAATTGTCTATTTTCTTGATAAACGCCCGCCGCGTTTTATGATGTTCGCGCTTGAAATAATTCCATTGAGCTTGTACGGCATTATTGTTTTCCAACTCCGGATTGCTTTCAGCATAGATTACACCTAATCGGTTGTAGACTGGAATCAAATCGTTGAACAGAAGTGCATTTACACCCTTGCTTTGGTATTCAGGCAAAACGCCGGTCAGGTATAAATCCACTACTTTGGGTTTCGACTTTAATGCCTTTAATAGATGAATCCATCCGAATGGGAACAAATGTCCGTTTGCCTTTTGCATCGCTTTCGAGAGGCTGGGAAGCGAAATGCCAAATCCGACCACTTCATCGTCTGCATCCCGCGTAATGACCGTCACCAGTTCATAACGCAACATCGGGATATACATATTGATGTAATAATCGATTTGCTTCTCTGTCAAAGCCGAAAAGCCGTAAAGGGGCTCGAAGGCGGCATTCAACGTATGAAATATCTTATGGGCATACGGCATGACCTCTTCTTTGTTTTTAAACTTGCGGATAGATAATCCATATTTCTTCCGTACGATTTCGCCGATGCGTTGATGTTTTTCCGGAATACCTTCGCGCGGGACGAATATCTTAAACTCATGCCAATCTTGGTCTTTTTCGAATCCCATCCGCTCCATGTGTTTGGGATAATAGGGATAATTGTAGATAGTAGCCATCGTGCCTAATTGGTCGAAACCCTCAATCAGCATGCCTTCATGGTCCATGTCGGTAAATCCCATCGGACCATGCAATTCCGTCATGCCTTTTTCTTTTGCCCAAGTGATAACAGCTTTAAACAAGGCATCCACTACTTCCGCGTCGTCAATAAAATCCACGAACCCGAAGCGAGCGCGTTTCTCTTCCCATGCCTCGTTACTTCCCCGGTTGATGATACCAGCAATGCGTCCGGCTATTTTCCCCTCTTTATAGGCTAGGAATAGGATAGCGTCGCACACTTCAAATGCCGGATTCTTTTCCTTGTCCAGCGTCATCATCTCTTCTTCAATCAAACACGGAACGTAATAGGGATTGCCCTTATACAAATCGATGCTGAACTTCACGAATTGCTTCAGTTCTTTACGCGTTGTTACTTCTTTTATCTGTATGCTCATTTTCGATTTTCTGCTTTGAAGAGACAAAGTTAGGTATTTTTTCGGAGATATGGCGGACATAGTTAGGATTTTCGCCCAGAAAAAGTATATGCATTCTTTCCTGTAGAGTGAAAAATTCATCGTTTATAGATGTAGGATTTATAGGCGTCAACGGACACATTTATGCCTGTAATTGGACACATTTATAAGTGTTTTTTCTTTTTTATCGGGAGAAAAACGGAGAAAGCATGAGAATATTGGAGAAAACATACTACCTTTGTAGGGAAGGATATATCTTATCTCGCTATTTTTAGCGAGCTGACAAACTTTATACAACGATTGGATTATGACAAAAAAGAATAGCAAAAAGAAAAATAAACGGACGAAAGACGATGGCAAACGAATGAAAAAGAAAGAGATGCTGCGTCTTGTCATGACGGCTTTCCAACGTTCTCCGGGCTTAATTATGAATTATAAGCAGGTGAGCAAGCAGATAGGAGCCGAAAACCAAGTGCAGAAACTCCAAGTGGCTTCGTTGCTGGAGAAAATGAAAGAGAGTGGTATTTTGAAGGAGGTGGATCGTGGGCGTTATCAATATAATCGCGTGGTGACGGAATTGATAGGTACGTTTATACGCCGGAGCAACGGACGTAATTCTTTCCTTCCCGACGATGGGAGCGTGGCGGTAGCTATTGCCGAACGTGATTCGGCGCATGCCATGGATGGCGATAAGGTGCGTGTCCAGCTTTTTGCCCGCCGGAAAAACCAAGAACCTGAGGGTGAAGTAGTCGAGATTTTGGAATCGAAAGAGCGTGTCTTCGTGGGTAAACTCCAAGTGCAAAACGGGCTTTCTTTCTTGATAACCGAAGACCGTACGTTGGCAAACGATATCTTTATTCCGCGCGATAAATTGAATGGCGGGAAGAACGGCGAAAAGGCGGTGGTTCGTATCCTCGAATGGCCGGATAATGCCAAGAATCCGTTGGGCGAGGTGATTGATATTTTAGGACAATCGGGTGATAATGATACGGAAATGCACGCTATCTTAGCAGAGTTTGGTTTGCCTTACCGTTATCCAGCCAATGTAGAACGGGCGGCTAACCGTATTCCGGAAAAAATCTCGAAAAGTGATTTGAAAGACCGTGAGGATTTCCGCAAGGTATTGACTTTCACCATCGACCCGAAAGACGCAAAGGACTTCGACGATGCCCTTTCTGCCCGCCAGCTGGAAAATGGAAATTGGGAAGTGGGTGTGCACATTGCCGATGTAACGCATTATGTGAAGGCGGAAAGCATCATTGATAAAGAAGCGGAATCACGTGCCACGTCGGTTTACCTTGTCGATCGTACCATTCCGATGCTCCCGGAGAGGCTTTGCAACCAGATTTGTTCGCTTCGCCCAAAGGAAGAGAAGCTATGCTTTTCCACGATATTCGAGCTGAATGCTGAAGCGGAAATCATCCATTCCCGTATTTGCCGGACGGTGATTAAAAGCGACCGCCGTTTTACGTATGAAGAGGCGCAACAGGTCATCGAGACAGGGCAGGGCGATTGTAAGGAGGCTATTCTTGCTCTCAATAGTTTAGCGCAAAAACTTCGGGCTAAACGATTTATCCATGGAGCCATTAATTTCGACCGGTATGAGGTGAAGTTTGAAATTGATGAAAAGGGCAAGCCGCTTCGTGTCTATTTTAAAGTCTCGAAAGAGGCGAACAAACTTATCGAGGAGTTTATGTTGCTGGCGAACCGTACGGTGGCGGAATTTGTGGGTAAAGTTCCACGTGGAAAAACGCCGAAAGCTTTTGTGTATCGTGTACATGATTTACCCGACCCGGAAAAGATGGAGAACTTCGCCACCTTTATCCGTCGGTTTGGTTATCGTTTCCGCACGGAGGGAAAGAAGACAGATATTTCGAAAGGCATTAATACGCTTCTGGATGAGGTGCAGGGCAAACCGGAAGAAAACCTTATCGAAACCGTTGCTATCCGAGCGATGCAAAAGGCCAAATATTCGACCGATAACATAGGGCATTACGGACTTGCATTCGATTATTATACGCACTTTACGTCGCCCATTCGCCGCTATCCGGACATGATGGTGCATCGCTTGTTGGAACGTTATTTGGCGGGTGGGCGAAGCGTGGTAAAAAAGAAATACGAGAAGCTTTGTGAGCATTGTTCGGCGATGGAGCAAGTAGCGGCCAATGCCGAGCGGGCAAGCATCAAATATAAACAGGTGGAATTCATGAGCGATAAGCTCGGGCAGGTGTTTGATGGCGTGATTTCGGGCGTGACAGAATGGGGCATTTACGTCGAATTGAATGACAACAAATGCGAAGGCCTCGTCCCGATGCGCGACCTCAACGACGATTACTACGAGTTCGATGAAAAAAGTTATTGTCTGATCGGCCAACGTTCGAAACGGCAATACCGGCTGGGCGACCCCATCACCATCCGCGTGGCCAATGCCAATTTAGCCCGTAAACAATTGGATTTCCAGTTGGTGAAATAATGGAGATGATGAGAAAGTAGTGAAGCCTCACTTCATAATGTTATGAAGGCCTTCTTCATAACGTTATGAAGGATCTCTTCACAGGATTACGAAGGTATTAAAGTATGAATTTAAATTCTCAGCAAATATCCAACCCCTTTCAGGTTCTCAATTTTCACCTGTTCGTCTTGGCTTAACGCTTTTCGCAAAGCGCTGATGCAATTGTTCAAGCTATCATCTGCCGAATCTCCTTTCCATACTCTTTGTAAAATGGTATTTTTATTGACCACTTGGTTTTTATGTTCCAATAGCAGGTACAGCAATTGAAATTCTTTGGGTTTTAATTGTGTTGCCTTTTGCTCGGGACGGAATACCAACGCATGGGTTTCTATATTCAGCAAATAATTTCCTAACGTGTAATGAGCAGGTTGTGTTTCCGCATTGGCATCCGGAATCCATCGTTGGATAAGGGCTAAGATTTCCTGTATCTGATACGGCTTTTTGATGTAATAATCCGCTCCGGCAGCAAGGCATGCGCTTACCTCTTCACCTTCCGTATGCGATGTAGCAATAAACACTTTTACCGTAGAGAATTCAGCCTTTAACCAAGGAATGGCTTCTCGGTTGTTTTGGCATCCTACTTCTAAATCTAACAAAATCAAATCCGGCTGGAAAGAAATGACGTTAGGCCGCAAGTTGATTAAAGAATTATTAAACAAGACCTCCATGCCAGCTTCCTCCAATCCGCGTGTAATCAAAGAACCCAGCAGCATATCGTCTTCTACAAATAATACCTTCTTCCCCATATCATCCTACTTTTCCTAATTCTACATAAAAGACAGAACCTTGCCCCTCTTCGCTTTGGAAAGCAAAGTGGCCTTTCAGTTCTTTACAAAGCAATATGACGCTGCTCAGTCCGATACCTAATCCTTTTCGTTCAGGCTTATTCTTATTTTCAATGCGGTAAAACTGTTCGCCCAACCGTTTTTGGGCTTTCTTGGGAATGCCCCAACCCGTATCGCGCACAGCAATTTGGATCCGGTTTTGCATATGTTTCAATGAAACGGTAATCTTTACGCCTTCGTCGGAATATTTCAAGGCATTCTCCAACAAATTGCGCAGGCAACGAGCAACGCGGACACCATCTGTAGCAAAATAACTAATTCCTTCCGGATTCAAGATTTCAAAATGGTATTTCTTTTGCGGATACAATGATTTTACCTCTTGTTCGCATTGCCGGATTGTCTCCGGTAAATTCACTTCGGATATGTTTAGCCGGTTTTGTCGCTTTAATACGCTGAGCATCGATTCGATAATCGTCACTAAACCTTGTACTCGTTTCTTACTTTGTGGATAGTAAATCGAGCAATTGCGCGTCTTTTGTGTGCGTTTCCAGGTAATCCACAATGGTAAATACATTGATTAAAGGAGCCTTCAAATCATGAATCGCTACATGGACTATTTTCTCGCGTTCTTTTAATTCACGTTTAGCGCGTTGCAAAACGATAAACTGATAGTACATGCAATAAACCAGCAGAATAGCCATTAGTACGGAAGTTATCCAAATAAAAGCCATCTGTTGCAATACGGCTGCAGGTGGAATTTGCATTTTCCCTTGAACGAACAGTTGTCCCTTCGTCCCAATGGGTTTCATATCAGTCTTTGCATACGGCAAAAATAAATAGGCTTGTTCCGTGCCCACCGTTTCTTTCACCTTTTTATCCGCATCATATAAATATAAAGTATAACGGACTTGCGAAAGCCCTGCTTCCGCCAAATTAGACTGGAAAAGGCTGTCTAAAGTGTGCATTCGGATAAATAATCCTCTTTTAATGAGATTATCTTGCAAGGTTTGTGTGAATATTTCGGACATAGTTTCTCCGATATTTACTTTGGGCTTCTTTAAGTGAAATTGTATCCAAACCTTCTTTTTTCATTTCTTCTATACTGGGAGGCATCTTAACTATTTTAGAGACAAACTTCGGATTATCTTTGTCCTTATAATTTCCTATCCTGCGTGTAGTTACTTCAACCTGAATAGCATGTGTTAACATCTCATCTACATCAGAAGTAATTTTCCTTATCTCTGCATTATAAGATGTTATAATCCAAATAGATTGCAACACAAATAATGCTACAAGACCTATTATAAATATGTATGTCGCTTTCTTCATTCCGTTATCTTTTCGGGCAAAAGTAATAATTTTCTTTGAATATTAGGATTTTGTGAGAATAAAATGAGAATTTTATTATGTAACCGACTTTACTTTGCAGTGTAATTAAAAATAAGAAGATTATGATAGACGAAAAAGATTTAGAGGTAATATCTCAAAGTGAAATGGAAGCCCTAAAAGGGGGATATTGGGTTTATATTGAAGAATATGACGAATATATCTGGATTCCAGATGTTCGATAATTCATTATTAATCTGATTATTTTATGGCCGGCACAAAATAATGCAGGACTTGTGGCTGCGTAATCCACAAGAGCGGAGACCGAAAAGCTTACGAGTAGGTATGATAAGTAAAAATGAGCATATGAAGGATCTAATGGAGCTTCCTATTAAAGTTTTAGAACATATGGAAGCAGAGGAATTGGAATATCTCAAAACTTACTCCTTGGTTCAAGGATATAGTTCCTGATTATTGTAAAGAATGTAAATGGTTTCCAGCGTGTTTAGGCCCTTGTAATAAGCAACTAATGGCACATAAAGGCGAACGAATTTGTACATTTGATGCAATGAATATGGGTAACAAAGAATTTTTGATGTATATCTTTAAGTATCAATTAATACAAAAAGAAATTTGGAATTCAAACTCTTCGAAAGAGTGAATATTTTTAGGGGATATACAACCTTTCTAAAAATAGATGCGTATTTATAATATAAACGAATGTAAAAATTAGACAAGATGAAAATATGTATCTCTTTTTTGTTTCTCCTTTTCGGAACGTGGATAGCCCATGCGCAGCATGTGTTTTCCGGGACGGTTTGTGATGCGGAGAATGAAGCTTTGCCGGGTGCGCAGGTGGTGTTGCTGAAGGCAGACTCGATTTATGCAGCTACGTTGGCGGATGAATTGGGAAAGTTCATAATCCGGGATGTGCCGGCCGACGTGTATGGCTTGCAAATAGCCGCCTTTGGATACACATCGATAGAGGAAAAGGAGCGTAAAATAGTAAGCGATACTTCGTTTGATTTTATCCTCGAAAAAGAGATGAACGTAAATTTGGATGTAGTGGAAATCACCGCCAATCGAAACGACCGGGTGGAACGGACGGCCACGGGGCAACGCTTCTTCCTCTCGGAAAAGGCTAAGAAAAGTGGCGACCCTTATTTGGCCCTACAGGAAATTCCACGTTTGGTGACAAACAATGCCTTGAAAAAAATCACGATGGAAGATGGTTCCACACCACTTATCTTGGTAAACGGGATTGCAGTGAATGCAAACGTTGACCCGATAGACCCGCAAGACATTGAATCGGTCGAGGTGATGGATGTCGTAAGCGCACGTTACCTCCGCACAGGTGCCAAACATATTGTAAATATCAAATTGAAAGAGAAACGCGCACCTTATCGTTATTTCGAGGTCATGACGCGGCATGATGTCCCCCTGCGCCTGGGCATGGGAGCCATCTATTTTGAAGTGGGAAATGCCACTTATTCTTTGTATGGGCGAGGCGTAGGAGAATATACCTACCACGATGACACGGAGCTGGAGAAAACTGGCAACAAGGTGCCAGTTATTTCAAACAAAACAACAGCAAGAGCCGGAGTGACAACCACCGCTTTTTGAGTGAATTATTGTTTAAATGGATGCCTTCCAAGCAAGATTATTTAGCGTTCCACATCTATGCGTCGAACGACTATAAAAAGACGCGCACGACCGGTGACGGGACTTTCCGACAAACAGACGAGCAGGAGCAGTTGTTCGATTATTTCGTCGACAATCGCGACAAATCCAATTTAGTGACTGCCACGCTCTACCATAAGCATGATTTTGCTGAAAACAAAAAACTGGAAACCACGCTTGCTTTTAATAAGAATTGGAACACGAACGAGGGCGAGCGGAATGAAAACTACGTAGATTGGCGGTACCAGAATATTTACCAGTTCGACAACCAACGCCTCTCCGGGACGTTGAATGTGGATTATACGTGGGATGTGACGGAGGCGAATAGTCTGAATATAGGCAGTGAAACGCGCTATGTGAACGACAAAATCAACCAAACCACAAGCCTTTATCCTATCTTTAAGCATCGCGAATGGAGCGAATACGTGTATGGTGCATACAGCGGGAAAGTGGATAAATTCTATTATATGCTCTCGGCCGGAGTGGAAGGATTTTGGCTGAAAGCGGGCGATGAAACGAGCCATTACGTCAAACCGCGTGCCGCTTTGAGTGGAACCTATGCCATAAATAATAGCAATTCGTGGCAATGGGATTATCGTCTGACGAACCATGCGCCGGAAATCGGACAGTTAAACCCCTATAACACCTCAACCGACTCGTTAGTCGTCACGCGGGGAAATCCCGGTTTGCTACCCGAACAATTACATCGTCTAAGCACCTCTTATACATGGAATAAGAAAGGATTTTACATCACGCCCTCCTTCGAATATACCTTTTACAACGATATTGTCGAACCGTATGGGTATAGCGAAAAGGATATCTATATCAGCACGTACCGAAATGCCGGGAAATACCAGACATTATCGGTAAGCGGCACACTGAGTTACCGCATGGGTGATTGGGGACGCGCCTATGTATATGCCGGTCATGGCGTGAATTATTACGAAGGGCAGGACGCGCGGAAATATTTCGCGTGCGGCGGTGGCTTCTTTGCGCAGTACAAGAAATGGTCGTTGGATTATTGCATCGATTACCAGAATCAGGCGTACACGGCTGTGTCGAAGACCACTTTCCATACGCCGTCTTATTCATACCTTCAATTGATTTATAACTTCGCACCCAACTTTTACATCTCGGCTGCAGTTCAATATATGAACAATCCGCAGCATACAGATGTATGGACGTATAGCGACACGTACCAGTCCTTTTCCGCGTCGAGGATGCAAGACCTCTCGTGGCGGCCTTGGATATTAATCCGCTATACATTCCGAAAGAATGTGAAGAAAAAAATAAAACTGGAGAATGTGATTCAGGGAAGCCGGGAAAATGGCATACAGTTGTAAAACCGGTATCGCAGTAGCGAAGCCTCCCTTTGCAACGTTACGAAGACCTTCGTTAGAAGAAATGAAGAATATGTAGGACAAAAAAGAAGATAGATATGAAGCAATTTTTATTTTTAGCTGCTCTTTTGATGGCTTTTACCGCAAAAGGACAAGAACTTGTTAAAGGGCGCGTGGCGGATGCGCGGGTGATAACGGGGCAGTCAAGTTCACCAAACCGGTACAGATGCTGAATCTCACGCTGAGAAAGGATTTCTTCGACAAGAAACTGAGCGTGAGCCTCGATGCCTACGACATTTTCCGCACGACGAAATACAAAGAGCGGATGCTTACCGGCAATGTGGCCTATACGCAAACCGAAGATTACAACATGTGGAACTATTCCATCAGCCTCATTTACCGCTTCAACCAGAAGATAAAGAGCAAGTACAGAGGCAAGAGTACAGTGGAAGACGATGTGAACCGCCTCTGAGGAAAGTTCCGTCTCGACCGAACGTAGTACTACGTCTGGCATGAACGTAACGCTACGTCACCTCCGAACGTAGAGCTACGTTTGCATCGAACGTAGTACTACGTCTGGTGTCGACGGAAATAGGAAAGGAAGATTAAATATAAAATAAAAAGTAAGACAGATATGAAGTATTTTTTACTTTTAGCCGCTTTCTTAACGGCCGTTTCTGTGGAAGCCCAGCAGCTCAAAGGGCGCGTGGCGGATGCGCAGGGACAGCCGGTTACCTTTGCGAACATGGTGTTGCTGCAGGCCGATTTGTAAATAAAGAAGAAATATTTGTGTTATGGACTAATATAAACATAAAACAATGAAACCATTTCCCCATATCAAACAGCCCGACGCGATGGAGTGCGGGGCGACTTGCCTGCGCATGATTGCGAAATATTACGGGAAGGAGTATTCGGCGGAAACGATGCAGGAGTTGTGCCTCGTTACCCGTGAAGGTGTTTCGCTGCTTAGCATGAGCGACGCGGCGGAGTATCTGGGGTTCCGTACGGTCTGCGGGCGCATCACGCTGGAGAAGGTGGTGGAGCAGCGGCCTTTCCCTTGTATCTTGCATTGGAACCAAGAGCATTTTGTGGTGCTTTATGATGTGAAGACGAAGCGGAACGGCGACCGGATGTTTTATATTGCCGACCCGGCCAAGAATCTGTTACGGTTGGACGAAGAGACCGTACGCAATGCGTGGATTAGCACACGGACGCGGGGCGAGGAGAAAGGAATACTGATGGCGCTCCAGCCGACGCCTGCCTTTTACGAAAAGCCGGACGAGCGGCGCAAGATGCCGAAGCCGTTCCGCTTCCTATGGGGGTATGTGAAGCCTTATAAACCGTTCTTTGTGCAGTTGTTGTTGGGCTTGCTGCTGGGCAGCATCCTGCAATTGATATTCCCGTTTCTGACGCAGGCGATTGTGGATAAAGGTATAGCAGGAAAGAACCTGAATCTGATTTACTTGATTTTAGCCGGGCAGTTGATGCTGGTGGTCAGCCGCGCATCGGTCGATTTTATCCGTCGGTGGATGCTGCTCCATATTAGTACGCGGGTGAATATCTCGCTGCTGTCCGATTTCCTGATTAAGCTGATGCGCCTGCCGATGGCGTTCTTCGACACGAAGATGGTGGGCGACTTGCTGCAACGCATCGACGACCACGAGCGGGTAGAACGGTTCCTGACGGCACAGACGCTCAGCGTGCTCTTCTCGGCCTTCAGTTTTGTGGTGTTCGGTTGCGTCTTGCTCTATTATAACCTGGTTATCTTCCTGATATTCCTCTTCGGCAGTGCGTTTTATGCCGCATGGGTTTTCCTCTTCCTGAAGAAACGCCGCCTGCTGGATTATACCTATTTCGAGCAACGGGCACGCAACCAGAGCAAGACGATGCAGCTATTGAACGGGATGCAGGAAATCAAGCTCCAGAACTGCGAACGCCGTCGCCGTTGGGAGTGGGAAGACATCCAAGCGGATTTGTTCCAAACCAATATTGAGGCGATGAAGCTCCAGCAGAGTCAAGAGGCAGGCAGCATCTTAATCAATGAGGTGAAGAATATCGTGATTACGGTCGTGGCGGCTACGGCGGTGATTCATGGGAATCTATCATTAGGTATGATGCTTGCCATCCAATATATTATCGGGCAGTTGAACGCACCGGTCGAACAGTTCGTCCAGTTCATTTATGGCTGGCAAGACGTACAAATCAGTTTGGAACGGATGAGCGAAATCCGCCAGCGCGAAGAGGAAGAGACACCCGAACGGGAAATCACCGGCTTTACGGGCGAAGAGCGGGATATCCAATTGAATCACGTTACGTTCCAATACGAAGGCATCCATTCGCCCAAAGTGCTCGATGATGTCTCGCTTACCATTCCGAAAGGAAAAATCACCGCCATCGTGGGGACGAGCGGAAGTGGCAAGACGACGCTTATCAAACTCCTGTTGGGCTATTATAAACCGGTAGAAGGGACGATTACCGTAGGCGGAAACGACTTGCAGCAATTCAGCCTCCGTTGGTGGCGCGACCAATGCGGGGCGGTGATGCAGGATGGATATATCTTTTCTGAATCCATTGCGCGGAACATTGCTGTAGATGATGGCGATATCGACAAAGCCCGTCTGCTTTTGGCGGCACGCATTGCGAATGTGGAGGAGTTTATCGAACGCCTGCCGTTGAAATACAATACCATCATCGGGCAGGACGGACAAGGCGTGAGTCAGGGGCAACGGCAACGCATCCTCATTGCCCGTGCCGTCTATAAGAATCCGGAATTTCTCTACTTCGATGAGGCAACCAACTCGCTGGATGCAAACAACGAACGCGCCATTGTGGAGAATCTCACCGACTTCTATCGCGGCAAGACGGTGATTATCGTAGCGCATCGCCTGAGCACCGTTCGCCATGCCGACCAAATCGTAGTCTTGGAAAAGGGACGCATCGTCGAAGTCGGCACGCACGAAACGCTTATCGCCCGCCAGGGTGCTTATTATCATTTAGTAAAGAATCAATTGGAATTAGGCGCATGAATAGTTATAAAGAAATGAAACGCAAAGCACAAGAAGAGCAAGAGAAAATCGAACTCCGGAGCGAAAAGGTACGCAACCTCATCGGGCAAATGCCGCCTTTCCTCATCCGTTGGGGAAATACGATTTTGTTCATTATCATTGTGTTGCTTTTGGTGGTGTATGGGGGCTTATTTTTGTAGGCATAAATCTTCCAATTCACGGCGTAATTTCCGGAATTGACAACTGTAATCGGCGACGATTATAACTATGTTTTTCCGGAAAGGTAAGCTGCTTTTCAAATCGATGTGCTAAATAGGGAAAAGATAGTGGAGATTTGTTGGTTTTTGTGTAATTTTGCGGGCGGAAAAAGATTCGATAGATAAACATTATAAATTTAAGAATTATGGCTAAGAAAGCGCTTTTAATGATTCTGGACGGTTGGGGAATTGGTGACCACAAGAAAGATGATGTCATCTTCAACACGCCGACTCCGTATTGGGATTCTCTGTTGGCAACGTATCCGCATTCCGAGTTGCAAGCTTCGGGTGAAAACGTAGGTTTGCCGGATGGTCAAATGGGAAATTCGGAAGTAGGACACCTGAATATCGGGGCAGGTCGTATCGTTTACCAAGATTTGGTGAAGATTAACCGCGCTTGTGCAGATAATAGCATTCTGAAGAATCCGGAAATCGTTTCGGCTTTTTCGTATGCAAAGGAAAATGGAAAGAATATTCACTTCATGGGTTTGACGTCGAACGGTGGCGTGCATTCTTCACTTGAACATCTCTTCAAACTTTGCGACATTGCGAAGGAATATGGCATCGAGAATACCTTCATTCATTGCTTTATGGATGGACGTGATACCGACCCGAAGAGCGGCAAGGGCTTTATTGAACAATTGGAAGCGCATTGCGCACAATCGGCAGGAAAGATTGCCTCTATCGTAGGCCGTTTCTATGCCATGGATCGCGACAAACGTTGGGAACGTGTGAAAGAAGCGTATGATTTGCTGATTGAAGGCAAGGGCAAGCAGGCTACCGATATGGTTCAGGCTATGCAGGAATCGTATGATGAAGGTGTAACGGACGAGTTCATCAAGCCGATTAACAATGCCAACTTCGATGGTACCATCAAGGAAGGCGATGCCATTATCTTCTTCAACTATCGTAACGACCGTGCGAAGGAGCTGACCATCGTATTAACCCAGCAAGATATGCCGGAGCAGGGTATGCATACGATTCCGGGATTGCAATACTACTGCATGACGCCGTATGATGCTTCGTTTAAGGGTGTACATATCCTCTTCCCGAAAGAGAATGTGGCGGATACGTTGGGCGAATACCTCTCGAAGAACGGAAAGACGCAGCTCCACATTGCCGAGACCGAGAAGTATGCACACGTTACTTTCTTCTTCAATGGCGGACGTGAAGCTCCGTATGAGGGTGAAGACCGCATCTTGGTTCCTTCTCCGAAGGTGGCTACTTACGACTTGAAGCCGGAGATGAGTGCTTACGAGGTGAAAGACAAACTGGTAGAAGCTATCAACACGCAGAAGTATGATTTCATCGTCGTGAACTATGCGAATGGCGATATGGTAGGCCATACCGGTGTATATGAAGCCATCGAGAAGGCGGTAGTAGCAATCGATAATTGTGTACGCGATACCGTAGAAGCCGCTAAGGCAAACGATTACGAGGTAATCATCATCGCCGACCATGGCAATGCCGACCATGCTTTGAACGAAGACGGTACGCCGAATACGGCTCACTCGTTGAATCCGGTTCCTTTTGTATATGTAACGGAAAACAAGGCTGCCAAAGTAGAAAACGGCGTGCTTGCCGACGTGGCTCCTTCTATCTTGCATATCATGGGCATGGCTCAACCGGGCGACATGACGGGCAAAGATTTGATTAAGTAAATCGTTTTCATATTAACTATAATTGGGCGCGGATTTCGCGGATGGCACAACCGAGGGATTTTCTAAAGCCTTTAGAAAATCCCGCTGGACGCAGGGAAAGTTTCTAAAAGGTTTAGAAAAGTGGCTATCCGCCGTTTCCGTGCCTTGTTTTTAATTTTCAATTTAACGACGATGATGATTCAGATAGAAGACATTGTGGTGTCTTCTGACATTATAACCGAGAAATTCGTGTGCAATTTGGAGGCTTGCCGGGGCGAATGCTGCATAGAAGGCGACGCGGGTGCTCCGTTGGAGGAAAATGAGGTGAAGGAGCTGGAGAAAGTCTTGCCGGTCGTGTGGGAGGAGCTCTCTCCGGAGGCGAAGGCCGTCATCGAGAAGCAGGGGGTGGCGTACACGGACCGAGAGGGCGATTTGGTCACTTCGATTGTAAACAACAAGGATTGCGTGTTTACGTGTTACGATGAGAAAGGATGTTGCTATTGCGCCATCGAGAAGGCTTTCCGTGCCGGGAAATGCGATTTCTATAAGCCGGTCTCGTGCCACCTTTACCCGATTCGCGTTGGGAATTATGGTTTGTATACGGCGGTCAATTATCATCGCTGGGATGTGTGCAAGGCGGCGGTTATCTTGGGAAGAAAGGAAAATGTACCGGTTTATAAGTTCCTGAAAGAGCCTTTGATTCGGAAGTTCGGAGCTGAGTGGTATCAGATGTTATGCGATTGCGCCGAGGAGTGGCAAAAAGAGTATTTGGGAGAAGAAGAAAAAAGATATTAATGCAGATGGAAGAAAAGAGATTTGTCTTGCCCGATGCCGTGGTTTTGAATGAACACGAGGATTCAATCACGATCCTCGACCAGACTCAATTACCTGCCAAAGAGGTCTATTTGACAATAGATAAGGAAGCGGATTTAATTGAGGCAATTCAGAAACTCCGTTTGCGTGGGGCACCGGCCATTGGCGTGGCGGCTGCATTCGGTGTTTATGTCTGCTTTGCCCGTACGTCGGCTTCTATCACTTCGCCTGAAGTGTTGGAGAAGCATTTCCAAGGGATTGCCAATCGGATTCGGGCCAGCCGTCCTACGGCGGTTAATCTCGCTTGGGCCATAGAGCGCATGACTTCGGTTTTCCACCATTCCCTTTCTGGTTTAGCGGAAGTAAAGCCGGAAGATTTCATTCGCCTGAAAGATGTTTTGCGTGAAGAAGCTATTCGGATTAAAAATGAAGATATTACCATGTGCCGGCAAATCGGAAAACATGGCGTGTCGCTTATCTCGAAAGGAAGCCGTATCTTGACGCATTGCAATGCTGGGCATCTGGCGGTTTCCCGCTACGGGACGGCGCTTTCTCCCATTTATCGGGCACAGGAATTGGGATTGGCTCCGAAGGTCTATGCCGATGAAACGCGCCCTTTGCTTCAAGGCGCACGGCTTACGGCCTACGAGTTGATGAAGTTTGGGATCGATACTACGTTGGTGTGCGATAATATGGCGGCTTCGCTCATGGGCCAAGGTCTGATAGACATGGTGATGGTCGGGTGCGACCGCGTGGCGGCAAATGGCGACGTGGCGAATAAGATAGGTACGTGCGGATTAGCTGTGTTGGCGCATTATTTCCAGATCCCGTTTTATGTCTTAGGCCCATCGAGTACGTTCGATGCCCACACGCCGACGGGACAAGATATCATCATCGAGCAGCGCCCGGCATTCGAAGTGACCGACTTGCATTACGCCCACCGCATGGCGCCGGAGGGGGTGAAGGTGTACAATCCTGCGTTCGACGTCACTCCGGCATCGCTCGTCACGGCCTATATCACCGAAAAAGGCATCTTCACGCATTTCTGATTCGCCGGAAGTACTTTTGCTTGGGGAAATCAGTGCTTGAAAAACGTTGGAAATGGTCGCGGGTCGACCAAATTCCATTTCCAACGCGATTGGAAGCCCATTGCGTGGACACAATTCCATTTCCAACGTGATTGGAAGCCCATTGCGTGGACACAATTCCATTTCCAACGTGATTGGAAGCCCATTGTGCGGACGCAATTCCATTTCCAACGTGATTGGAAGCCCATTGTGTGTACACAATTCCATTTTCAACGCGATTGGAAGCCTTTTGCGTGGACGCAATGGCATTTCCAACGTTTTGGGAAGGTAATGAATTCAGCGCAAGCGACAGAGACATCCAAGTTTATCCTGTTCCAACGCCAAAAGGAAGCGTTTCGCCTCGATGCCACCGCCGAAACCGGTCAGCGAACCGTCGCTCCCGACGACCCGATGGCAAGGCGCGAAGATAGAAATGGCATTTGCCCCGTTCGCATTCGCCACCGCCCGCACCGCTTTCGGTATTCCCAGTCGCTTGGCCATTGCGCCGTAGGAGAGGGTCTGTCCGTAAGGGATTTGGAGAAGTTCGTGCCAGACGGCTTGCTGGAAATCGGTACCGACAAAGAGTAGGGGAATCGTAAAGGAGGTCCGTTCGCGCCGGAAATATTCGTCCAATTGGCGGATGGCCTCTTGCGTGACATCAGAAGGAGCCTCTTCGTATTCCGCTTTCAGTAAGGTTTGTAACCGCTTGTCTACGCGACCTGGATGTTTTTCGTTCGTCCAGTTGCAAAGGCAAAGCTGGTCGCCCAACGAACCGAGCCACAATCCGCCACAGGGCGATGCGTATCGCTGTATCAGTATTTTCTGTTTCATTTTATCGTGGTTAAACCTATAAAATACATTCATTACAATTTCTTCGGACGGACATCCGGCAGGAAAACGGCCACGATGCCCAGTAGAGGTAGCCACGTGCTGACATGGAAGATATATTCGACGCTCGTCCGGTCGGCCAACCATCCGAAGAAGGCTGAACCGATACCGCCCAGTCCAAACATCAATCCGAAGAAGATGCCTGCTATCATCCCGACTTTATCCGGCTTTAAATCGGTCGCATACACCACGATGGCGGAAAAGGCTGAGGCGATGATAAGTCCCGTCAGGATGGCCATGACGATTGTCCAGCCTAAATTCAAATAAGGCATCGCCAACGTAAAAGGAGCCGCCCCGAGGATGGAAAAGAGAATGACATATTTCCGCCCATAGCGGTCGCCCAGGAAGCCGCCGAGCAACGTCCCAATCGCAAAAGCCGCGAGGTACGCGAAGAGGCAATATTGCGAGGCTTGCACCGAGAGGTCGAACTTCTCGATCAGGTAGAAGGTGAAGTAGCTCGTCATGCAAGCATTGAAGAAATATTTCGAGAAGATCATCAAGACCAAAATACCCAATGCCATGCGGATTGTCTTCTCCGGAAGCGCGCAAGGAGCAAAGATACGCTTGCGGTGATGTTCCTTTATCTCATTCAATACCAAACTATACCAATAGCCGATGCGCGTGAGTAGGAGGGAGGCTAATAATGCCGCCAGTGCGAACCAACCTACGGCGTGTTGCCCGTGAGGAATGACGATTAATGCCGCCAGCAGAGGCCCGAACGCACTTCCTCCGTTACCTCCTACCTGGAAAATGGATTGCGCCAGGCTTTTCTTTCCACCCGATGCGATTTGTGCTACCCGCGAAGCTTCCGGATGAAACACGGAAGACCCGCATCCAATCAGCGCTACAGACAGGAGGAGCACTAAGAAACCAGATGCGAAAGCCAAAGAGACCAAGCCGACAAGCGTGAAACACATGCCCATCGCCAAAGAATAGGGTTGCGGATGGCGGTCGGCATATCGGCCTACGAAAGGTTGCAATACCGACGACGTCAATTGGAATACCAATGTAATAATGCCAATTTGCGCAAAGGTAAAACCAAATTTCTCTTTCAATAGCGGGTAAATGGCCGGGATGACCGACTGAATCATGTCGTTCAGCAAATGGCAAGTCCCGATAGTAAAGAGGATGGCATATGCCGTCCCGTCCGTCAAGTGCGGATGTCCCTTTATTTTATTGAATACCTTGTTTATCATCTGGATTATTTAAAGAATGAATTGTATGCAGACGGGGTGGGGCACCTGAATCGTTCGCCCGGTGTTCCGGAGCAATCCGCTCTCGGCATTGCGCTCGAAGACTTGGACTACATGATCGTCTCGGCAAGCCACCAACAAATATTTGCCATTGGGCGTCAGGTTGAAGTGGCGTGGATGCTTGCTTGTGGGTTGATAGCCTATGTGAGTCAATGTCCCATCGGAAGGATTGACCGAGAAAATAGCAATGCCGTCGTGTTTCAATCGATTGCTGGCGTAGAGAAAACGTCCGTCCGGACTTACATGGATATCAGCACTACCTCGTGCATGGACTTCGTCGGATTCAATGGTTTGTATCGCCTGTAAACGTCTATCTTTATAGGCATAAACGTAAACGTTTCCGCTTAATTCTCCGATTAAATATAACTGTTTTCCGTTAGGAGAAAAGGTAAGGTGACGCGGACCGGAACCGGCCTCAACGAATACAGAGTCGCATAACCGTAAGCTATCGTTCAATAGGTCAAAACAAAGGAGGCGGTCGGCACTGAAATCCGTCATAATGACTTGTTTCCCATCAGGGGTGAAAAGCGAGCAATGAACGTGTGGCGTGGTTTGCCGGAGGCTATCTACTCCACTTGCCGAACCTCTATAAGTTTTTCCTTCTGCCTCTACGCATCCATCTTCTCTTAAGGGGAAAAGCAAGAGAGACCCTCCTTCGTAGTTAGCGGTCAAGAGGATTTGCCCGTTCGTCGAGATATGACAGGGCGCTTTGCCTGTGAGTTGCTTGTTCAGCCACTTTAACTTTCCTTTTTCTTTATCGAAGGCATACGTCGAGACGCCGTCTGTCGAGTCATTGTTTTCACTCACGGCATACACTCGTGTCCCGTCGCTGGAGGATATCAAGAAAGAAGGATTGTCTGCCTGCACAGAATCAAGCACGATTGCCTCTCCTGTTTCTTGATTGAACCGAAAGGAATAAATACCTTCACTATCTCCATTTGTATAAGTACCTATTAATAGGGCTATTTCGTTGGGCGATTGATTTGTACGAAGAGTACATGCGCTTGTTAATCCGATGATTCCAGACATGAGAAAAATCCATCTAATCCATGTATATTTCATAACCTATTCCTTAAACGGATGCAAAAATACAATTTTTCTTGTCCGAAAGCGTCCTATCTTTTGTTTCTTTTACTATCTTTGCACAAATCACTTTCATTAACCTAAAAATGAACAAAAAGCAGTTACTTCTATTATTGTCTGTTTTTTTCATGTGGACGAGCTGTCAGAATCAGTCGTCGCACTTCATTACAGACGAAGCGTACAGGACGCAGGTCGAAACTGACCTGCAGGCCAGACAAGCCGACCTCACGCAGGGCGATTTGTTTGCAGTGTTTAACCAACCCATGAGCCCAGCAGAGAAAGAGGCTCTTGAGTTTCTCTATGCCTACATGCCAGTGGGGGATATAGCCGATTATTCGGGTGATTATTTCCTGCAGAACGTGAAGGCATCGTTTCAAGCTCGCGAGGAAATGCCTTGGGGGAAGACAATACCAGAAGACATTTTCCGTCATTTCGTGCTTCCGATTCGGGTAAACAATGAGAACCTCGATGAAAGCCGTATGGTATTTTACAAAGAATTGAAAGATCGGGTAAAAGGTCTTTCACTGAAAGATGCGGTATTGAGTGTGAACCATTGGTGCCACGAAAAAGTTATTTATACACCTTCTGACGCGCGTACCAGTTCGCCGTTAGCTTCTGTCAAGACGGCTTATGGACGTTGTGGCGAAGAATCTACTTTTACCGTAGCTGCACTTCGTGCGGTTGGCATTCCGGCCCGGCAAGTTTATACGCCGCGTTGGGCTCATACAGACGATAATCATGCGTGGGTAGAAGCGTGGGTAGATGGTAAATGGTACTTCTTAGGGGCATGCGAACCGGAACCTGTATTGAACTTGGGTTGGTTTAATGCGCCGGCAAGTCGGGGTATGTTAATGCATACGAAAGTATTCGGTCGTTATCAAGGGCCAGAGGAGGTCATGGTACAAACTCCTATTTATACAGAAATCAATGTGATTGACAATTATGCAGAATCGGCTAAAGCGACGGTGCGGATTGTTGATGAATCGAATAAGCCTGTATCAGAAGCTCGCGTTGAATTTAAAGTATATAATTATGGTGAGTTCTATACGGTTGCTAATAAACATACGAATATCGAAGGCGAAACTTTCTTGAGTGCTGGTAAAGGCGATATGTTAGTATGGGCTTCAAAAGAGGGTAAATTTGGTTTTGGGAAAATTTCTTTTGGTACAGATTCAGAGGTGACAATTGCATTGGATAAGTCGAGTGCAGCTGATTTTGAGACACAATTTGATATTGTTCCACCACCCGAGAAAGCTAATCTGCCGGAAGTGACACCTGAGCAACGCGAAGAGAACACACGTCTTATGGCGCAAGAAGATTCTATTCGTAATGCGTATGTAGCTACTTTCTTTAATGAATCAAAAGCTTCGGCTTTGGCAAAAGAGATAGGCTTGAAGGATGAAAAATTGGCTACGAAATTGTTGGTAGGATCTCGTGGTAATTATGCGACAATTCAAGCGTTTTTGAAAGAAGCAGCCGGAGCAGGACAGTTGGATGCAGCAGTGGATTTACTTCAACGCATCTCGGCAAAAGATCTTCGTGATGTTTCGAAAGCTGTATTGGATGACCATTTGAAGAATAGTCATCAAGCAGAAGGTGTTGACGACAAGATTTTTAGCGAATATATACGGAATCCACGTGTCGCTAACGAGATGTTGACTCCTTATAAAGCCTTCTTCCAGCAAGCCGTTCCGGAAGCTGATGCAAAGGCTTATCAGGAAGATCCGATGAAACTAGTTGATTGGGTAAAGAAGAATATTCGTATTGATGCGGAGTGTAACTTAGGAGCCGCTCCTATCTTCCCGGAAGGCGTTTGGAAGTCGCGTGTAGCAGATATGCATTCGTGCAAGATATTCTTTGTAGCTTTATCTCGTGCGTTGGGTATTCCGGCGCGGGTAGATGAAGTGACAGGTAAAGTGCAACTGATGGGTGAAAAGATTCAGGACATTGATTTTGAAGCGACAGAGCAAACAACGGCTCAAACGGGAACTTTGATAGCTTCTTATACACCAATCAAGTCGCTGGAAGATCCGAAATATTATTCTCACTTCACGATTTCAAAAATTGTAGACGGTCGTTTGCAACTCTTGAGCTATCGGGAAGGTGATGTAGACATGGGAGGTGGTGCTACGTGGAGTAACCTCTTGAAGGAAGGTACGAAACTGGATGCAGGTTCGTATGTATTGGTGACAGGTACTCGTATGGCAAGTGGTACAGTTTTGAGTAAGTTGGTGTTCTTTACCATCAAGCCAGGAGAGACGACGAAAGTAGACTTGACCATGCGTGAAAACCAAGATGATATCCAAGTGATAGGAAACTTCAATTCGGAAAATAAGTACTTCAATATTGAGGCTGGCGAAGAGACGAGTATTTTGAATACAACGGGACGAGGTTATTATGTAGTAGCTATTTTGGGTGCGCGCCAGGAACCGACCAATCATGCCATGCGTGATATAGCTGCTGTGAAAGATGATCTCGAAAGTTGGGGTCGCAAGATGGTACTTCTCTTCCCAGATGAAGAGGGGTATAAGAAATTTGATGCGAAAGAATTTGGTAATTTACCGAATACCATTGTGTATGGCATCGACAAGGGCAATAAGATTCAACAAGAAATGGTAAAGGCAATGAAGTTGGAACATGCTAATACATTACCCATATTTATTATTGCTGATACATTTAATCGGGTGGTATTTGTTTCTCAAGGTTATACTATTGGATTGGGTGCACAGATGATGCAAGTTATCCATAAGTTATAATAAATAGCGGTTATATCCGTTTATAAAAGAGAATGTGTACATGTTTTATGGTACACATTCTCTTTCTCTATATAAAAAGTTAAAGAAGATGAAGTTAGTATTTGCTACAAATAATCAACACAAACTGGATGAAGTCCGCCAGATAACGGCTCCTTATGGAATAGAAATTGTAAGTTTAGCTGATATCCATTGCCAAGAGGAGATTCCTGAAACTGCCGAGACATTGGAAGGAAATGCTTGGCAAAAAGCACATTTTCTCCAAGAAAAATATGGTATGGATTGTTTTGCGGATGATACGGGATTGGAGGTGGAAGTCCTTCATAATGCGCCCGGCGTTTATTCCGCTCGTTATGCCGGTTCCGGACATGATTCGGAAGCTAATATGAAGAAGTTGTTACAAAATTTGGCGGGAGAAAAGAATCGTAAAGCTCGTTTTCGTACGGTAATCGCTTTGACAATAGGAGGAAAGGAATATACGTTTGAGGGTATTGTTTCTGGGAAAATTACGACGGAAAAAAGAGGTGAGGGTGGTTTCGGTTATGACCCTATCTTCATGCCGGACGGATATGATAAGACTTTTGCTGAATTAGGAAATGATGTCAAGAATCAAATAAGCCATCGGGCTCAAGCAGTGGGTAAGTTAGGGGCATTCTTGGCAAGTATTTCGTAAATAGGATAGATATGAAAAGATTGGGAATCTTATTGTTGTGGATTTGCTGGGTTTTACCGGGATTTGCCCAGTTTGATAAGTGGGAAATATACCGTGCTTATCGGACAACAGAGTTGGTAGAAGAGACCAATAATTATGTCTTTGCGGTGGCCGATAGTTCGCTTTATGTTTATGGAAAAGATGATCAGAGCCTTACAACCTATTCAAGAAAGAATGGTTTGAGTGATAATAAAATCAAAGCTTTGCGTTATAACGCTTCGTTGCATTCATTGGTCATTGCGTATAATAACGGAAATATTGATTTATGGGGTGAAGACGGCATTTATAACCTTCCTTATTTGAAAAACAACAGTTCGATTCAAAATAAATCTATCAATGATATTTACTTTTATGGTGATTATGCTTATTTGTCGGCAGAGGTTGGTATCCTTGTGGTGAACCTGAATAAGCGAGAGATAGCAGATACGTACCGTATTGGTGGGGTTCGTTCGGTTTGCGTCATCGATGGTTATTTGTATGCCCTTACCGATTCGGGCGTTAGCAGGGGAGCGTTGAGCGATAATTTGTTGGATAGGGCGAATTGGCAGGATTATCCACTATCTTCCGACCAATTTGCAGTGGACGAAATAAGTAAAATCGCGGATTTTCAACAAACGCTTTGTGTGTATGTGGGTGGAAACGGGGTATATTACCTGCAAGATGGTTCGGTGCGCCGTTTGCTTTACGATACGGGTCTCACGGGGATGAAAGTGGAAAATGGGCGATTGATGGCTTTTTCGACGAGCACGCTTTATATTGCTTCTGATTTGAATGGATTTCAAACTATTTCTGGTATCAATTCGTTGAGAGACGTCAGCTTTTTGCATACAGCAGATACTTATTGGTTAGCATGTGGTACGGATGGATTGAAGGGTATCCAGCGAAATGGAAGTTCGTATGCTGTGCTGGTAGATGGCTTGACGATTAATAGTCCCAAGAGCAATTATGCTTGGGAATTGAAGATTCATGACGGGCGCCTTTGGGTTACGGGCGGCGGACGGTGGCTTGACCGTTATTGGCGTCGCACTTATATTATGTATTATGAAAATGGACAATGGACAAATTACGATGAGACCAAGATACAAGACCAAACAGGACTTTTCATGCAGGATGCGCTGAATGTAGAGATCGACCCGGCAGACCCGAATCATATCTGGGTGGCCTATTATGGCAATGGTGTGTTGGAATTGGAGGGGGACACAGTCGTCAATTGGTATCATTCCGGGAATAGCGGGCTGGAAACCTCTTCTTCCTCCAACCCGAATCAGTATGTCCGTGTCGGCGGTGTAACGCGCGATGCGGAGGGAAATCTCTGGATGACGAATTGTAATGCTAACACTTCGGTGAAGGTACTTACGCCCGAGGGCGAATGGTTGGGGTTTGCAACGGAAATTGCCAATGCTCCTATTGTAGACAAAGTCCTTATTACGAGCCGTGGGCTTAAATTCGTGAATCTCCAGCACGCTACCAATATGCCTGGATTGTATGTTTTTGATGATAATGGTACGTTAGCGGATCAGTCGGATGATGTGTCGCATTATTATGCTTCCGTTTCGGATTCGCAAGGCAATGTCTTGAATGCAACGCAATACTTCTCGGTGGTAGAAGATAAAGATGGGAATATTTGGGCAGGTACCAATATGGGACCTATCGTTTGTTATAATACGTCCAATGTGGAGAACCTGCGCTTTAACCGTATTGTATTGGCCGACGAATCGGATTACCTCCTTAACGGTGTGCGGGTTAATTGTATCGCCGTAGATGGAAGTAACCAGAAATGGATAGGTACGAATGGTTCCGGTGTTTTCTTGGTGAATGCCGACGGGACGGAAGTCCTTGAGAATTTTACAACAGACAATTCGCCTCTGCCCAGCAATACAGTCAATAGCATTGCTGTCGACCCGCAGACGGGCCAAGTATTCTTTGCCGTGGATGGTTATGGCGTCCTTTCCTACCAAGGCGAAGCAACCGAGGGAACGGAGGATTATTCCAATATCCATGCTTATCCGAATCCGGTGCGTCCTGATTTCGACGACAAAGTGATTATTACGGGTTTGATGGCCAACTCGACTGTGAAGATTACGGATGTGGCAGGCAACCTGATTTACCAAACGCGCTCCGTAGGGGGACAAGTTTCGTGGGATTGCCGCAATTCGAAAGGCCGCCGTGTGGCTTCTGGCATTTATTTGGTGATGGCTGCGACGGAAGAGGGCGGAGAAAGCGTAGTGACGAAGATTATGGTCATTAAATAAATTCATAAGCGGGAAGAAATGGCAACACGGCGTGTAGAATACATTGATTTGGCGAAGGGGCTTTGCATTTCATTGGTCGTTTTAATTCATATCCATAAATTTGAAACTACGCCGGAGACGGCCTTGCGCTTTTTTCATATGCCGCTCTATTATTTCTTGTCGGGTATTTTCTTCAAAGAATATAGTGGGTTGAAAGAATTTTCCCTCAAGAAGGTAAACAAATTAATCATCCCCTATCTGTTTTTCTTCTTGACAGCCTATGCGGCGGGCATCGTTTGCCACTTTCTGCATTTCTATGAAAAGGGATTGCTGGAAGAACCTTTTCGCTGGGGCATGATTGGTGACATTTTCTTCAAGCTGGGGCGCGGCGAGGATATTGGTTATAATTCCCCTATCTGGTTCCTTCTTTCGCTGTTCGAAGTGAACATCCTCTTTTTCCTGCTTCATCGTTGGATTCGGAATTGGAAATGGCGGCTGACGGTTTGTTTCCTTATGGGTTGCGCGATGGTGACGGCGTGGACTGTGACCGAACGCTGGCCCTATTACCTGGACCGTTCATTGGCCTCGTTGCCTTTCTTTGCCGTGGGTTATGCGACGAAGGGTTGGATATTGCAGGAAAAGGAACTCTTCCGTCGGCGCACGGGCTGGCTGCTTTGTCTGGGTTGTTTCGCTTTCGTCTATGGTTGCGCTCTTTTTCCGAAAGAGGTACGCGATATTTTCTTGGTGCATTACGCGGCAGGCTTTGCGGGCATCGCCCTGTTGCTTATCTTTTGCCGCCTGTTGGAGCGTCTTCCGCTTATTTCCTATTTGGGCCGCTATTCGCTCATCGTGTTGGGTTTCCATACCTTCTTCGTCGCCCCGTTGCGCTTTGTTTTTTCCTTTGCGGGCGAAATCGGACAATATGTTTTGACATACGTGGCCATCGCATTGCTGATGCGCTTCGTGGTGATTCCTTTTTCCATCCGTTTCTTCCCTTATTTCACGGCGCAGAAGGAACTCATACGAAGCTGAAAAGAATCTGTCATGCCTCTTTAAGACGTTCTTTATGGCTTAATTCCATCTCAAAACACCCTTCTTCGTTTCTATTTCATTTGAAATACAACTCAGGAAGGGATGCAAAAATAGTTTTTTATAAAATGTATAGCTGAAGAAGTACTTCTTTGATTGTTTTTTAATTGAAATAGGATAGAAGAATAGGTTCTTGAATACTTCTTTTTTTGAAAAATCCATAAGGAAGTGTGATTTTAGCTTGGATTTGAGACTGAAATAAAGAAAATTGTGGTTATCTTTGGCGAAAATAATCAGGGAAGAAGGGTATATGGAACAGATTGAACCGTTTCGGATTACAAAGGTGCCGCTACGCGAGCTGAATGCCATGATGCAGCAGGTGGTGGAATGGTTTGTTGCGTTGGAAACACACCATGCACGGCTGATGGAAGCTATTCGTCGGCTGCAAGTCTGTTCGGATGCGCTGAATGCTTTTATTTTCCGCGATAAAGGGGACGGGGTGCAGAAGCTCCAGGAAGCGGACCAGCGGCGCACGGAGGCTTGGCGTCTGCTTCGTGCGTATGTCAAGGCGATGCAGGGGCATCCCGACGAGGCAGTAGCGTCTGCGGCACGAGAAGCGTATCAGCAGATTACGGCACGAGGCAATGTGGCAGCCCTGTCGCAACCGGAGCGGAGCACGAACTTGCATATCTTGACGAAATGGTTGGAAGAGCAAGAAGAGGTATGCCGGTTACTTGCGTTGGAGGTTTGGTTAGTGCGTCTGCAGGTGCATAGTGCAACCTATGATGCGTACGACCATGCCGTATCGCAACAGCAGGGCGCGCAGGAACCGGGTAAGGCCATGCAACTTCGTCTTCAGTTGGAACAAGCCTACCGCACGGTGTGTTTGCAAATCAATGCAGCAGCAATTTACGAAAGCGATGGCCATTTTTCAGACCTGATTTCACAGCTGAACGCCTTGCAACGCGAACATACCCGCGTCCGGAAGTTCCGGCAATCGATGAAAGAGAACCGCGAGGACGAAAAAAATGGCCCGGAGGGCGGCGAGGACGAAAAAATCACTTAACTTTGCACCGTTCATTTGGGAAAAATATAAATGAGAATAGATTATGGCACAAGAAGATGTTTTTAAGAAATTAGTTTCACATTGTAAAGAATACGGTTTTGTATTCCCTTCCTCTGAAATTTATGATGGCTTGGGCGCGGTGTACGACTATGGTCAGAACGGCGTGGAGCTGAAAAATAATATCAAAAAATACTGGTGGGATAGCATGACGCTCCTGCACGAGAACGTAGTAGGCTTGGATTCGGCTATCTTTATGCACCCGACGATTTGGAAAGCATCCGGACACGTGGATGCATTCAACGACCCGTTGATTGACAACAAAGATTCGAAAAAGCGTTATCGCGCCGATGTGTTGATTGAAGACCATCTGGCAAAGATTGAAGAAAAGATAAATAAAGAGGTAGCAAAAGCTGCGAAGAAGTTTGGCGATGCGTTCGACGAAGCGAAGTTCCGCGAAACGAATCCGCGCGTCCTCGAGCATCAGGCCAAGTGGAATGAAATCCATGAGCGCTACTCGAAAGACATGAATGATTCGAACTTCGAAGACCTCCGCCAGTTGATTCTGGATTGCGAGATTGTTTGCCCGATTTCCGGTACACGCAACTGGACGGACGTTCGTCAGTTTAATTTGATGTTCTCTACCGAAATGGGCTCGACTGCCGATGGCTCGATGAAGGTGTATCTTCGTCCGGAAACAGCGCAGGGTATCTTCGTGAACTTCCTGAACGTACAGAAGACAGGACGCATGAAGATTCCGTTCGGTATTGCGCAAATCGGTAAGGCGTTCCGCAACGAAATCGTGGCACGCCAGTTTATTTTCCGTATGCGTGAGTTCGAGCAGATGGAGATGCAGTTCTTTGTTCGTCCGGGCGAAGAAATCGAATGGTTCAAGAAATGGAAAGAGACACGCTTGAAATGGCATAAGGCATTGGGCTTGGGCGACGAGAAGTACCGTTTCCACGACCACGAGAAGCTGGCGCACTATGCCAACGCCGCCACGGACATCGAGTTCGAGATGCCGTTCGGATTCAAGGAGGTGGAAGGTATCCACAGCCGTACGAATTTCGACCTTTCGCAGCATGAGAAGTTCTCCGGCAAGAAGATTCAATACTTCGACCCGGAACTGAACCAGAGCTATACGCCGTACGTTATCGAGACTTCTATCGGTGTAGACCGTATGTTCCTCAGCGTGATGGCGGGTGCTTATTGCGAAGAGACCTTGGAGAATGGCGAGAGTCGTGTGGTATTGAAGCTCCCGGCAGCATTGGCTCCGGTGAAGTTGGCCGTATTGCCGTTGGTAAAGAAAGACGGACTGCCCGAAAAGGCGGAAGAAATCATGCAGATGTTGCGCCTCGATTTCCGTTGCCAGTACGACGAGAAGGATTCTATCGGCAAGCGTTACCGCCGTCAGGATGCTATCGGTACGCCGTACTGTATCACGGTAGACCACGATACGTTGCAAGATAATTGCGTAACGATTCGTTTCCGTGATACGATGGAGCAGGAGCGCGTAGCCATCGATAAGCTGCACGACATTATCTCCGAAAAGGTCAGCATGAGAAGTTTGTTGAAAAAAATCATAGAATAAGTGAAGATGAAGAAGTATTGGCGATTCATAGTGATGTGGATAGCAGGCCTCGCGTTGGTGGCTTGTAGTGATGATGATAGTAATTCTTGGTATCTACCGGTGGATGAAGCCTGGAGGGAGGCGAATGTCAATGCGTTCGAACAACGGGCGAACGACGAGGGCATCGAGTATATCAATTCCCAAAGCAACAATGGCCGTATTCTTTATAAGGTGCTGAAGAAAGGTGAAGGTACGGAACAAATCTACTACACCAGCCAAGTGGAATGCTATTACAAGGGTTGCTTTATTGCGGATGAGAATGGAAACTACATTCAGAATCGCGATAGCGTCCTCTCGCAAGGCGAAGTGTTTGATTCCCGTTTGCGGGAAAACGATGACGATCCTTTTTTATTTACCGTAGGTTCGGATGTTGTGGATGGTTGGAGCACGGCTCTTCAGCACATGCATGAAGGGGATATCTGGGAAGTCTGGATTCCTTATTCATTAGGTTATGGCGTGAATGGCAATGTAAATGGTACAGATACCATCAAACCCTACACGACATTGGTATTCCAGATAGAGGTTGCCGATATTGTAGAGCAATAAATCCCTATATTTGAAAAAAGCCGCCTGTTTTTCGATGAAAATGGGCGGCTTTTTTTATATCTCTGCATTTTTTTGTGTAAATTTGTAAGCGAACAAAAATTAGATATCATGGAAAAAATAACAGGACTTATCGATGCGCCGTTTACACCGTTGGATGCCGACGGAAAAGTGACGTGCGAGCCAATTCCCCGCTATGCGGCGATGTTGGCGAAGAATGGTTTGAAAGGGGTATTCATCAATGGTTCTTCGGGCGAAGGATATTTGCTTACGGACGAGGAGCGCATCCGGTTGGCGGAAGCTTGGATGGCGGCTGTGCCGGATGGGTTCAAGGTGATTGTGCATGTGGGCAGTACGTGCGTGGAGTCGAGTCGGCGTCTTGCCCGCCATGCGCAAGAGATAGGTGCATGGGGCATCGGGGCGATGGCGACTCCTTTTCCCAAGGTTGGACGCGTGGAAGAGTTGGTGGCATATTGCGAAGAGATAGCTTCGGCCGCACCTTCCCTTCCCTTCTATTTCTATCATATCCCGGCATTCAACGGGGCTTATTTGCCGATGTTCGACTTCTTGAAGGCGGTAGACGGACGGATTCCCAATTTCGCCGGTATTAAATATACTTACGAAAGCCTCTACGAATACAACCAATGCCGCTTGTATAAAGGCGGGAAGTATGATATGCTTCATGGGCAGGACGAGACGATTCTCCCATGCCTCGCCATGGGCGGTGCGCAAGGAGGTATCGGTGGTACGACCAATTATAATGGCCGTGAATTAGTAGGTATCTTGGAAGCGTGGAAGCAAGGAGACCTCGAAACAGCTCGCGAAAAGCAGAACTTTGCGCAGGAGGTTATTAATGTGATTTGCCATTACCGGGGCAATATCGTGGCCGGTAAACGTATCATGAAGCTCATTGGCTTAGACTTAGGTAAAAACCGCACGCCCTTCCGTAATATGACGGACGAAGAAGAGGCGGCTATGCGGCAGGAATTAGAGGCAATCCGTTTTTTTGACCGTTGTAATCGCTTCTAATTATGCCTGTAAATACGAAAGTTTATAACCGTTATTATCCGTGGGTAGTCGTGGGATTGCTCTGGGTGGTAGCTTTGCTGAATTACATGGATAGGCAGATGTTATCCACCATGAAGTCGGCGATGATGGTCGACATCGAAGAGTTGCAATCGGCTACCTATTTCGGCTACCTGATGGCCGTTTTCCTTTGGGTGTATGGATTGATGAGTCCGGTGGCGGGTATGATTGCAGACCGCATCAACCGCAAATGGCTTATCGTGGGGAGCTTGTTTGTTTGGTCGTTCGTGACCTTGATGATGGGTTTCTGCTCAGATTTTCATCAACTTTACATCCTGCGGGCGATTATGGGTATTAGCGAAGCGTTGTATATCCCTTCCGCTTTGTCGCTCATTGCAGAGGCACATTCCGAAAAGACACGTTCGTTGGCGGTCGGGTTGCACATGACCGGCCTCTATATGGGGCAGGCCTTAGGTGGATTTGGTGCAACGATTGCTTCGGCCTACGATTGGAAAACCACCTTTTTTGGCTTTGGTTTGGTCGGTATCCTATATAGTTTGGTGTTGATTATTTTCTTGCATGACGTGCAGAGCGGATTCTTCCGGAATGCGCCGAAGAAAAAGGAGTCCGGGACGAAGGCGCGTAATCTCTTTGGCGGTTTAGGTGTCGTATTGGGAAATGTGGCCTTTTGGGTGATTTTGTTTTATTTCGCAGCTTCGAGTTTACCCGGCTGGGCGACGAAGAACTGGTTGCCTACGCTCTTCGCCGAGAATTTGCACATCGAGATGGCAGAGGCCGGTCCGCTTTCTACCTTTACCATTGCTTTCTCGTCGTTCGTCGGTGTTATTTTTGGAGGCATTTTGTCTGATAAATGGGCACAGCGGAATATCCGAGGACGCATTTATACGGGTGGTATCGGATTGGCATTGACTATTCCAGCCCTGCTTATGCTGGGATTTGGTGATAATTTACCGATGATTTTGGGCGGTGGCCTCTGTTTTGGAATTGGATTTGGCATGTTCGATGCGAACAATATGCCGATTCTTTGCCAATTTGTATCGCCTCGCTACCGTGCGACGGCATATGGGATTATGAATATGACGGGTGTTTTTGCCGGAGCGGCGATTACCTCTTTCTTAGGGAAATCGATGGACGGCGGTCATTTGGGGACAGACTTCGCGCTGCTGGGTGGCGTAGTGGCTGTGGCTTTGGTGATGCAAGTATGTTGCCTCCGCCCGAAAACCATTGAAAAGAGGGACGACGAATGAATATACGCACTTTTTCATGTTTATGTTACGCTTTGTGTCTGGCTGCTTGCGGTTGGGCGCAAGGCGTCTCTTTTTCAGGAAATGTACCCCAGGCTGTATCGGCTCCGTTTGCGGGTGTTTCGGGGGATTATTTGCTCTTGGCAGGCGGATGTAATTTCCCGGATGTTCCTGCGTCGGAGGGTGGTGTAAAACAATATTATACGGCTGTATGGGCAAAACAGGCGGATCAAGCGTGGCGGTGTGTCGGTTCGCTTCCGGAAGAGACGGCTTATGGCACCAGCATTACGCTTCCTGAGGGAGTCTTGTGTTTGGGCGGGCTGAATGCGAACGGAGCGATGCGTGCCGTATATCTTTTACGCATAGAGGATTCAGGCCGATTGGCACGGATGGATTATCCTCCGCTTCCTGTCTCGATGGACAATTTCGCGGCAGCTTATGCGGAGGGAAAGGTATATGTAACGGGTGGAAATCAAGGAGGAAAGCCAGGGCGGACGCTCTATGCGTTGGATTTGGAGACGCACTCGTGGGAGGCGCTTCCTGCTTTTCCAGGGGCGGCTCGTGTACAACCTGTGTTGCTGGCAACCTCGGATGCGCTTTATCTGGCGGGCGGATTCGAGCCAGGCGACCGGGATATGCCTCCGCAGCTTTCGGCCGACTTGTTACGCTACGCAATTTCCCAACAAGAATGGGAGCGGGTAGGGGAGGTGTTGCCGTTGGCCGATTCACCGCGCACATTGACAGGTGGATATGGTGTGGCATTGGGTGATACATGCCTGCTCTTCGGTGGTGGGGTGAATTGGCAGCGATTTGCGGATGCACTGGACCGTCCGCGTCAACTTTACTTGGCTGAGCAAGTTGGAGATGCTGCCCGCGCGGATTCAATCCGAGAAGAGTCGGCGAACTATTTGCGACATCCTGTGGCGTGGTATCGTTTCAATCCGGAATTATTGGCCTATCATATTCCTACCGGTGTATGGCGCGTAGTAGATGTTTCGCCCCAATATGCCAAGGCAGGCGCGGTGTGTGTAGTCTGGAATGGGAAGGTTTGGGTGCTTCACGGGGAGATAAAACCCGGTGTGCGCACGGCGGAAATGGTTTCTGTGAACGCACAGACAGTCGAAAAATGATTTTTTGAGCTTCTGTGAACGCACAGACGGCTGAAAAATAGTGCGCAGAGCTTCTGTGAACGCACAGACGGCTGAAAAATGTTGCGCGGAGCATTTGTGAACGCACAAACGGCCGAAAAATGTTGCGCGGAGCATTTGTGAACGCACAAACGGCCGAAAAATGGTGCGCGAAGCATTTGTGAACGCACAGACGGTTGAAAAATGATTTTTTGAGCTTCTGTGAACGCACAGACAGCTGAAACAGGTTGTTTGGAGCTTCCGTGAATGCACAGACACGTTGATTCAGATTTTTGCGATCTTCCGCACAGCCGGGTCTGTATCCGGAAGGGTATGGATGAGGTGAAGGGCTGTCGGGATGTCTTTAGCCACCGCCCAAAGTTGCCGATGCGCCGTCCGCATGAAATTTTCTGCAATTGCCCGGTCGAACATAGCCAGGAGCGGATCAAAATATCCCTTTACGTTGAGGATGACAATCGGGTGGAGATATAATCCCAATTGCTTCCAGGTGATGATCTCAAGTAATTCCTCGAGTGTACCGCATCCGCCAGGAAGGGCTATGACTGCATCGGCGAGCCGGGCCATTGTTTGTTTGCGCGTGTGCATGTCGTGCACTTCGATTACCTCGGTCAGTCCCGTGTGGCACCATCCTTGTTCGACCATAAAATGCGGGATGACGCCTACGACCTCTCCGCCCGCCGCCAAGGCTGCATCCGAAAGCTCACCCATCAACCCGATATTTCCCGCGCCATTGACGATACGGATACCCGCTTTCGCCAACGTTTCGCCCAATTTGCGTGCCGCCTCGAAATAGCACGGTGCGATTTTTGTACTCGACGCGCAATATACGCATACTGTTTTTATATCGTTCATATTCTTGTTTTGGGCGCAAAGTTAAAAGAAAAATAAGGATAAACAAAGAATATGTGCAAAATCAGTCCCAATGGACTTTGTGTATATTGTTTTGTTGTTTATTATTATTAATTGTTTACTTTTGGATGAGTTTCCGAACCTTTCCTCGCATTTCGCGAATGGCTGTACTTTCAATCTTCGGTTTTTTGTGTAAGACTGTATCAATGGCGGCAGACATTTTCTCGGGATGATTATAATCCGGTTCGGCGTATAACCAAACCAAAAGATAATAGGGATAGATGCGCTCGGGGAGGATACGGATGGCATGTAGCAAGTGTGTTTCGGCTTCCGGATAGCGCCCGATTTTTTGTTCGCACTGCGCCAAAACGTAATACATCATGGGGTCTGAACTGAGTTGCGTGCCTCGTTTCAAATAGGGAATAGCTTCTTTAGCTTGACCTGATTCCTCCAAACACCGAGCCGTTTCAAATACATATTCCGGACGATGCCCCAGCCACGGGTATAATCTTTCATAACCTGTTACTGCTGTTTGGTAAGCTTTGTTATGATACAGCGAGCGGACTTGGTTCCAGGAACGGTAAGCCTCATAATAGAGTTTCGCTTGGCAGAAATTGTAGATTCCGAAAAGAGCGAGTCCTGTAAAAGCGATGCGTTGTGTCCATGTCCACAGGTTCTTACCTTTTCCGGTCGTTTCTGGTGGAATGCAAAAGACTGTTACCCCCGTCAGTAATACCCAAAAATCCGGCAATTGGAGCGGATAAGAGGCAAATGCGAATACGGCAAACGATCCCAATGCACCCACTGCACCATACGCTTGTTGTTTCGTGCCTTGATACATTGCATAACCCAAAACAAAGAGAAAGCATATCAATCCGATGATACCTTGCTCTATACCGATTTGCAAATATTCATTAAAGGCATACGGCGGGCAACCAGCGACGTATCGTTCTTGTGGCATACCGGTCTCCAAATAACGCGCTTGGGTTTCGGCATATTGGGCTGGGAAACTGCCTAAGCCGGTACCGATACCCTGGTTATCGACTATAATTTCGCTGGCGACATGCCACATCAGGAAACGACCGTCTGCCGAGTCTTTCTTGAAATGATAGAGCGCGCAAGAGGCTGTTATACATAAGCCAACCAATAAGACGCTTGTCCAAGCCATACGCGTTCGATGGTGTGCGATATATGCCAGGATAGAAGTCCTATGATGCGCCACGAACACCCATAATCCGCCTGTCGCAGCTGCCAACCACGCCGTCCGACTCATGCTGGCAGGCAATACGACCAAGATGACAAAGAAGCTACCCCATGAGAATAAACGTACGAGATGCTGTCTGGCATACGTCCCGTGGAAGGCTAATGGAAGCAATATAGCCAAATAACCGGCATAAGGACCAGGATTAAAAAATGTACCTGTGAGGTTGAACAGTGCATGATTAGAAGCAGTATATCCATAGAGTTGGGCCAGCCCCCATATGCCTTCACCTAATCCGACGGTCAACCATAATCCCCATAAGTAAGGGCGCAGCAAACGTTGCTGCGTGAATAAGACACGCAAGGCAAACCAACAAACTAACAGTTGCCCGCCCATGAGTAATTTCTCGGGTGCCAGGTTTGCAGCCTCGTCGTAGTGTATCCAAACCGTCAAACCATAACATATTATTCCTACATCTGCTCCCGAAAACCGAATACCTCTACCAAGCCAAATACCCAGTAACAATCCGATACAACCTAGCAGCATTATTAAGTGAAACCAAAATACGCGCCCCGACACCAGTCCCTCTGCTAAGTGCCCATCCGAAATGAGCGGAGTAACCGCCAACCCGCAGCAAAAGAGCGAGGCGATGAAAAGCCAACCGATTTCTATGATCCGCTTCATAATCTATTTCACTCCTTTCATAAACCGTTCCCATCGAAATTCCTCTGTATAAGGATCCATGGATTTCCATATCTTCCAGACTTTTCCCACGATGTATTCCTCCGGCAACAAACCCCAGTAGCGCGAATCTTGCGAGTTTTCAGCTTTGTCTCCGCTCATGAAGTAGTAGTTCTGCTCAAAACGGTAGCGGGAAAGCGGGCGGTTGTTCAGGTAAACAGTCGAGTCGCGGTAGGCAAGTGTCCCGCGTTGTTCCCATTCAATCACTTTCTTATAGAGCACGTAATGCGTGCGGTTCATCTCGATTTCATCTCCTGCCCGAGGGATGTAGAGCGGACCGAACTCGCGGATATTCCATCCTAAGATAGAATCGTAAGGGAAACAGGCGTACACATCTGATGCGAAATCCGTTTCGTCCATTTGTTCCATCCGATTTTGTGCAGCCTCGTTTCCCAATGTGCCGTCGTAGTTTGCAATATGATAGTGCCCTTGGCGGATGGAGAGCGTGTCACCCGGCAAGGCGATGCACCGCTTCACGTAGTATTTCAGGAGGTGCATTTCGATACGTTCCCACGTTTCGGGATGCGGGAAATGAAACACCAGCACATCGTTTCGGGCAATCCGGTGCAGTCCCGGCAGGCGATGGATTTCTACCCGCTTACCCGCCATCGCCTCCGAGAGGTTGAAGAGCCGCGGCCCCACCAGCAGCTTGTTCACCAACACGAAATCTCCCGCCTCCAGCGTCGGTTCCATCGAGTCGCTCGGGATGCGGAACGAGGCGAAGAGGAACACCTGCGCGGCAATCCATAACGCCACTAACCCTGCCGCCCAGAGGATTAGGTCCAAGAGGCGGTCTATCCATTTCTTCAGTATCATTTTATTCTCCTATTAACTTAGCCCGTGGCAAATCCGTTACAAAAACTTGTTTTCCGTCTCGGATGAAAAAGACCTGTTCCTCGCGTCCTTTCGTCCGGTCGCGGAGCCAAAGCAGGGCGTTGCGGGGTACTTCGTATTCCACATATCGCCGTTCATCCGCCACTTGTCGCCCCAACGATTTCCAGCCTGCCGTACCGTCATTGTAGAACAGTTCGTATTCATCACCCGGCCAGACGAAATTGTCGTCAGTTCGTGGATAAAACTCAATTTTTTGAATCTTTCTGGGCTTTACCATGTCATATGCTAGATAGCAACTGGTATCACTTGAATTAAAGTAAGTTAGGATTTTGCCATCTGTTATAGCATCATACCATTCTTTGGGCGGACGTGCAGGTAATTCGTTTAACCGTTTTAACGGTATAGCCTTTTTCAAAGTATCTTCGTAGAACGCTATATCAGCTAATTCCATCCATTTTCCTGGTGGAGAGACATAACGGACATAACGTATTTTCGGCAAGTCTGTAGGCATAGTAAATTCATAGTAATTAGAGCGTAAGGTGTCTGTAAATTCGTGTAATAGAATAGGATTCGTAAAATCTTTATTCAAACTGCCTTCTATTCGTGAACCGATAATTGGTTCATACAGGCAAATACGAAACGTGCGGAACAAACCCATTTTCCGATATAACCTTACTGTTTCTTTCTGGTCAGATGGTTTGAATATATGTGTCGAATCACCTGCTTTATATAAAAAGGGATAGCTTGCATGGCGATATTCTTTTCCATCTGAATAGAGAGGTTGGTAGATTATTTCTGGTTCTAAATGGTGGAACTCGGCTCTCTTTCCTTTCGTCCGAGCAATATCTACGGGTATCCATTCCTGAGGAGAAAATACACCTAAATAAACGAACTTCTCGCTTTCATCAGCAATAGTTAGGGTTACTTTGTTTTCCCCAAAGTAATTTACCGTTACATCTTTTTGATGGCGATCTCGAAAGAGTGCAGGGACGGTTTTGTCTTTTGTCACGCCAGCGAATGGCTCTTTCTGATATCCATAAAGAGAACGATAAACTTTTCCCCGTTTTCGTCCGTCAGCCTGTGTACCACGTTCCGCGTGGTAATCGTTAAATTCGAATGGAATGAAAAGCCCTGTTGTATCGCGTACTACGGTCCAAGTATGGTTTTGTTGGTATTCGGGTGAATACACGAAAATATCCGTAGCCACAGGAATGCCACAGGCCCGCATGACATAAAGCGTTACATCGCACACTTCTCGGCATGTCCCTACACGGTGTTTGAATAGAAAGTCGGCAGCTTGATGGGGTGTCGAAAAGTCTGTGGAATAAGTATAGCCACGTTTCCCCAGTTCTTCTGATAGGATGCGGCATGCTTCCACTACGTCCGTCCCATTCGGATAGAGCGAATCGAGCAGGTGGTTGTAATAGTTATAGTAAGTCTCCCGCCAATCGCTTAACGGTTCGTCGGCAATCCGGTAGGGCAAGATGTATTCGCAGAAGTCTTCAAACGATAGATTATGGTTCCACGCTTTTCCCTGATAGACTTTGAACGCTAAATCAATATTGCGTATAAGGTATTCCGCCTTGATCGTCCATACATCATATTGCTTGCCGGAATAGAAGGGCGCATTTTTCCAGCGTGCTAATTCTTCTGGCGTACCGTTATGCCTTTTCTCCCGTTCTATTTTTGCTAATACGCATTGGATGGAATCGAGCGCGGCATTCTCGTATCCGTACCAGTGCGGCATATTTTCGATGAGGAAACGGGCAGCCTTATATTTCGGCTTGTCGTTTTTGTAATGCGCCAGCACCTTTTCCAACTCCGCCCGGTTCTCGCCCGCCAGTTCCAAGGCAATGTCAAGCCGGTCGGGTTGACAAGAGATTAACCAACAGAGATTAATGATGATACCTATACAAATTAAAAAGACTTTCATACCATATTAATATTCAAAATTAGGATCGTATTTAAAATCTATATATGAAAAAGCATTTACAATTTTATGCTTGTTCATGAATAATACAGAACCATTATAAAAACTTAGGCAATCAGTATCTTTTGATGTACATTGGTAAAATATATCATATTTGAAATTCAACCTAATACGAGATATATAATATTGTACAGACACTATATTTTCTTCGGTTGTCAAAATAGTGACAGGCAATGTATTATTTGCGTCTTTTAATAACGAGAGAAGATCTATTAAATCTCCAATACAAACTGAACAATCTCCATTTAATATGTAAACCAAAGTGTTCTCTAAATCGCTTAGTTCTTGTGAATAATACTTAGCGATAGAGTCTCTTATTTCTACATTAACACATACTTTTGAACTCGAATAAAAATCTTGAATAAAAGATATCTTTTTGTTATTCAATTTATTTCGAGCATCATTCGTACAAGAACATGATACGATAGCCAATAATACATAGAGGAAATGTCTCATATAAAAGTTGTTTATTATACGAACTATTTCAATGACAATTGAAGTAAGATGGGATTTTCTTCTTCATTATATCCTGTTGCATATAGATACTCATTTTCTTTTCCCATGGATATGTTGTTTATGAAACAAGGGACTTTGTATGTTTGTATTAAATTTCCGTCCCAATCAAATTTGAGAATATGTTCATGCAGCTGTTGGAAATTAACAGTTTCTACATTCCAGAGTTCTCCTACATAAATAATATATATGTAATTTTTGTCACAACAATACTGCCAATATGAATAGGGTATAACTTTTTTAAATATAAGCTCATTATCTATAACTGTATAATTGGCATCTAACTGGTTAGGCCCTAATAAATGTTTTTTCAATGTCAATTGGGTATTATATACTTCAATTTCAGACAGGTGATAATTAAAATAAAGAATACGATCGTGATCATAATTTGGTATGATGGTTCCTGCCGATACATTTCGGGTATAATATTTGCCTTGTTTGATTTGTAAATTTTGAAATTCTTTGGATGTATATAATAAGAAACGTGGTTCATTTTCTGTTTCTATCTTTAGGTTCGGATCTGAGAAATAGTTGGGATTATCCACTAATATCTTTTCGTCAAAATGAGGGACAACACTTCTTGCATCTACATAATATTCTTGAATTTCAGGTGTATATCTTTTATCTTTTAATACAGAATCTATTGGAATAAATGCTACTTCTTTTTTTACATAATCGTCTACAATTAATAAATCATTGCTGATATTAATCTTGGCTGCTAACATTTCTTGAGGTCCATTCCCATATCGAAATAGTTCTGTTACTTTTTCTTGAGAATAGAGATTATAGAATTCCAAGAAATATACATTTTCTGCCTTCTTATTTTGTACTATCAATATACTATCTTTATACACAAAGAATGATTGTGCATAAATAAATTCTTGTGGCAAGCGAATAGAGTCAATGCCTATGGTTTTACTATTATTCAATACTTCATTATCCATATAGATAGTAAGTCTCTCCTTCTTTTGAGAAGAATCACATGCCGTTAAAATAGATAATGCAACAAATAATGTGTATATATGTTTCATTTTTAATCTGCTATAGAATTACAGTTACAGGATGAAACAACTCATCCTGTAACAACATGATATTTTTTATGGACACTACAGAGCTACTTTTGTCCCATCGCAAGTTAGTGTGTGTCCAAATTTAGTTGTAGAACAAGTACTTCCTCCATCGCATTTTAAGAGAACTTCACCTTTCTTATTTGTAACTTCACACATAGCTATAGCTTCTATATCACTAAAGCCAATGTTTTCGACAAATAATTTTTTCAAGTCTTTACTACTCTGCTGGTAATTCCAACCAGCTACTGCGCATACGGCGACTACGCCGATAACGCCCATTACTTTTTTTACCATGATTATTTTGTTGTTTAGTTATTAAATGCCAGCGGATTCTCCTCTGGCTATCTCATTCTTATTTGGGCATTCTTGCCATCATTCAACCTTCCCCACCAACGACAAAGTGAGCGATTCCCCCGGCACATTCCATAAATCGTGACGGTACGGTAGAAATCGCCCGGCTCTTCGGCTTTGTAATAGACCGTTAGTGTAGCCGTTTCGCCCGGGGCGATTTCTGTCCATTCTTGTTTCGTCGTAGTGCATTCGCATGAGGTGGTGATACCTTTGAGCTTGAATATCTCCGTACCGTTATTGCTCAAGATTACTTGCTGCGCCTTTGTCTCATTCTCTCCAACTGTCCCCATATCATATTCTTCTTGGTTGGAAACGAGGATAGTTTCAGGTAATTCACTCACCGTTATAC
>NZ_NFJB01000080.1 GCF_002159645.1 Parabacteroides sp. An277
ATCGTTTATAATCTCATGCCCTTGTCTCTCCTAAGCGGCTTAACAGTCCTTTTAATGGATGAGAACAGCCTGCCAAACTGTTCCTTGAACCATTCGCCAATCAGTTGCCTGTTGATGGCAAGTGCGAGTTTCGATTTGTCTTTCGGGTCCTTCACCACTTGGAAGCCTGCCCTTTCGGTCTTAAACTTCCGCTTGTGTTCCTCCGAATAGAGTTCGCCCTCGTAGAACAACGGCTTGCCGCTGATAAGCGTGGCAGTCTGCTTCTCGTTGAAGCCGACTTTGAGGCAGAACTTCTCCATATACACCAACTCTTGGAACAGCGGAAACCATTTCTTGGCTTTCTGAATAACGGATTTCAGGAATGACACTTCCTTTTGGTGTTCCGCTTCCTTGTCCGCCATTTCCCTGCGGTGCTTGGCTTGCAGTTCCATAAGCTGGCGGCTGTGTTCCTCCTGCTGCCGCTGCATTTGCCGTTGCAACAGTTCGATGTTCTCGTCACGGGCGGCGACCTCACTTTGCAGGGTACGGTTGTCGGCTTTCAGTTTGCCGCTACCCAAAAGAGAGCCGACCTTTGCCACGAGTGCCGTTTTCGCTTCGGTTTTGGCGGCTTCCAGCTTCTCCGACTTGATTTCCTTTCGCACTTCGTCAAGCTGCCGTTCAGCCTGTTGTTGTGCGGTCTGCAACTGCCTTACGTTGGCTTCAAGCTCTCCCGTCTGCCGTTTCAGGTCACGGTAGTATTGGGCTGTGGTGGTGTGCCGTGCTTCCGAACCCCGTATGCCACGCTGCAATCCGTACTTCGCCATCGCTGCGGCATAGCTGTCATGATAGGCAACAAGCCTTTCACGGGTCAGGAGGTCATCGGCACACAAACGCACGGCATTGGCTTTCTTGCGGTAGGTGCGTTTGCTGTCCGCTTGTTTCTTCTTGGCTTTCCTGCGCTCTCCCGTCACTATCGGTACGACCGTTGCATGGATGTGCGGCGTGTGTTCGTCCATGTGCAGCACTGCCGAAACGGTGTTCTCCCTGCCGAATGTGCGATGCAGCCATTGCAGGTTGTCATCGCACCATTCACCCAGCCTGCCTTCGTCCTGCACTCTCACCATATCTTCATGCGTGCCCGAAAGCACGATGCGGATTGCCCGTACTTGGTCGGGCGTTATCTTCCGTCTGATACCTGCCGTGCGGATGCGGTGGCTTATCGCCTCGGTGCGGTCAGCCACACCGTCGGGGAATTGCACCAACTCACGGTTGAGATGTGTGCGTGTGGGGTCTGCGTTCTTGGGCGTGGTCTTGCGTTCGATGTGGTCGGATGCGCCCGTGTCAGCCGACCCTTTCGCCTTGTTGATTTGAATGCTTATGTATCCCATGTTCGTTTCTTGTTTTTGAGGTTCTACAAACTTGTTTGTCAATGTTCGTCCGCCTGCGGTCATGCCGCACAGGACAAACGGGGGTGTCCAGAGGGGTGCAACCCCATTGGCTCATTGGGGTGTTTTTAGCATTAGCGTCAGCGGTGCGTGAAGAAAACGCCCTAATGAGCTATGGCTTTTTGTTTCCCAAAAGCCTGCGGCGGTGTCAGCGGTGATGTCGGCGGACATTGGTTGCTTTTTCTTTTCGCCAGCGACATCGGCTTTCCCTTGTCGGTCGGCAGGACGGAAGTCCGTCCGACCAGCCTACGGATGGCGATATTCACCTTTG
>NZ_NFJB01000081.1 GCF_002159645.1 Parabacteroides sp. An277
TGACAAACAAGTTTGTAGAACCTCAAAAACAAGAAACGAACATGGGATACATAAGCATTCAAATCAACAAGGCGAAAGGGTCGGCTGACACGGGCGCATCCGACCACATAGAACGCAAGACCACGCCCAAGAACACAGACCCCACACTCACCCATCTCAACCGTGAACTGGTGCAATTCCCCGATGGCGTGGCAGACCGTACCGAAGCGATAAGCCACCGCATCCGCACGGCTGGCATCAGGCGTAAGATAACGTCCGACCAAGTACGGGCAATCCGCATCGTGCTTTCAGGTACGCATGAGGATATGGTGAAAGTACAAGACGAGGGTAGACTATCCGAATGGTGCGATGACAACCTGCAATGGCTGCACCGCACGTTCGGCAGGGAGAACACCGTTTCGGCAGTGCTGCACATGGACGAACACACTCCACATATCCATGCCACGGTCGTTCCGATAGTGACGGGAGAGCGCAGGAAAGCGAGGAAGAAGCAAGCGGAGGGCAAACGCACCTACCGCAAGAAAGCCAACGCCGTGCGCCTGTGCGCAGATGACCTCTTGACCCGTGAACGGCTTGTTGCCTACCACGATAGCTATGCTGAAGCGATGGCAAAGTACGGCTTGCATCGTGGCATACGTGGGTCAGAGGCACGGCATACCACCACAGCCCAATACTACCGTGACTTGAAACGGCAGACGGGAGAGCTTGAAACCAACGTAAGGCAGTTGCAGACCGAACAGAAACAAGCGGAACGGCTGCTTGCCGAAGTCAGGAAGGAAATCAAGTCGGAGAAGCTGGAAGCCGCCAAGACCGAAGCGAAAACGGCACTTGTGGCAAAGGTCGGTTCTCTTTTGGGAAGCGGCAAGCTGAAAGAACTTGAAGCCGACAACCGCACCCTGCAAAATGAGGTTGCAGCCCGTGACGAAAGCATCGAGTTGTTGCAACAACAGATGCAGCGGCAGCAGGATGAACACAGCCGTCAACTGATGGAACTGCAAGCCAAGCACCGCAGAGAAATGGCGGACAAGGAAGCGGAACACCAAAGGGAAGTGTCATTCCTGAAATCCATCATCCAAAAAGCCAAGAAATGGTTTCCGCTGTTCCAAGAGTTGGTGTACATGGAGAAATTCTGCCTTAAAGTCGGCTTCAACGAGCGGCAGACCGCCACGCTCATCAGCGGCAAGCCGTTGTTCTATGAGGGCGAACTCTATTCGGAGGAGCACAGGCGGAAGTTCACGACCGAGGAAGCAGGCTTCCAAGTGGTGAAAGACCCGAAAGACAAATCCAAACTTGCGCTTGCCATCAATGGGCAACTGATTGGCGAATGGTTCAAGGAACAGTTTGGCAGGCTGTTCTCATCCATTAAAAGGACTGTTAAGCCGCTTAGGAGAGACAAGGGCATGAGATTATAAACGAT
>NZ_NFJB01000082.1 GCF_002159645.1 Parabacteroides sp. An277
AAATCTGTATAATCTGTATAATCTGTGTGCCATTCCGTGCTCATTTTTACTTTTTAACTTTTAATTGAACAACATGAAGATTCAGACATACAGTACAAAAGAATTGGCGATGATGTATTTCGATAGCGAACCAAGCTCGTCGACCCGGCAATTGAAAAGCTGGATTGAGCGAAACAAAGAACTGAAAATAAAATTGATAGCGAACGGTTACAGCAATCGCCAGCGCATTTGGACACCTAAGCAGGTCGAACTTTTGTTTCACTATTTAGGCGAGCCATAAGGATTAGCGACAATTAAAAGCAGTAAACGACAGTTAAGTGCACTTAACGGATTCCGCCATTTCCCCTTGCCGTACCTTTGCAGTGTCGATAAGTAAATGGCACGCAGATGACGCAGATTTAACAGATGGCCGCAGATTTTTTATTTTTAGGCTGCGCAGTCTGTTTTAGGCACGGATTTCACGGATTACACGGTCTTTAATCTGTGAAAATCAAAATTAACTGTGAAATCCGCGTAATCCGTGCCTTAAAAACAAGATAAATCTGTGAAAATCTATTGCATCTGTGTCATCTGTGTGCTTTTACTTATCAACGCATTTTTTAGCTTTTAATTATTAACTTTTAATTTTTAATTTGAGTATGGCATTACAGTACACATTAGTGCAAGGAAAGGACATGAGCGAAGGGGCGGCCGAGGACGCGAAGCTGTATTACGCGCGGGCGGTGAGCTCCGGAGAAATGACGTTTGAGGAACTCTGCGAGGATATCGCGGAAACTTGTACGCTGACGTCGGCGGATGTAAAGGCGGTTTTGGACCGTATGGCGTGGATTATTAGCAAGAACCTGAAGGCGGGGCGCATCGTGCAAATGGGTGAATTAGGCAACTTTAGGTTGACGGTCGGCTCGCGGGGAACAATCAACAAGGAGGATTTTAACGCCTCGCTGATCAAGAAGCCGAAGGTGGTGTTTCATCCCGGAAAGCGCATTCAGGAAGCCCGCGCCGAGACTGCGTTCGAACGTATTGGCGTAACGGAGGAAGAGGATGCGGAGACGGCGTAAAATTTTCCCTGTTCTTTTGCCTTGATGCAAAAGAACCAAAAAATCAAGGCTTACACTCCAGAAGCTACAAATTCACGGCGCGGAGCTGAAATCTCGGAAAACTCGCTTCGCTCAAACAC
>NZ_NFJB01000083.1 GCF_002159645.1 Parabacteroides sp. An277
TCTATGCGCAGAATTAGTCCTCTTTTTCTTTTCAGTTGAATTGCCCTAAGTAGAATTGTAGGTCGATAAGCCTAATAAAGGATTTAGTGAATTCAACCTATGGTTAACTATAAATTTTAGCGTAAACAAAGGTATGGAAAAGAAATGGTTTATCGGTATTGACATCTCGAAAAAAACGTTGGATGTTGTCATTTATGATTCGATGAAGAAAAAGTCGGACAGTGAAAATTATTTGAAGATCTCAAATGATGCGGATGGCTTTGAAGAGTTGCTTGCATGGTTCAAGAAGAAACGCATAAAGCTGAAAGACATTGTCGTAGGCATGGAAAATACGGGAGCGTATGGGTATGACTTGCGTCTCTTTTTAGAACAAACGGAGGTGGATTATAGCGTTTATATGCCGTTTACCTTGAAGCATGCGTTAGGATTGGTACGTGGCAAGAACGACAAGCTGGACGCGGAACGCATTGCGTATTACACCTGGTTGCACAGGGAGGAACTGACGTATTCCCGACTCAGCGAAAGTGCTGTCATCCGCTTGCAGGAGTTGATTGCCGAACGGAAATCTTATATAAAACAATTGGCTGTCCATAAAGCCTTTATTACAGAAAAAGAAGGAAAACCCGGCACATTGTCCCTTACGCGTGCATTGCAAAGCCGGGAGTTTTTGGAAAACCAGATAAAGGCGATAGAAGAGGAAATGGAAGAGGTTATCCGCACCGAGGATTCTTTATCTCGCAATTATCATTTGCTTCTCAGCATCAAGGGAATCGGGAAGGTGAACGCAATTCAGACATTGGTGCATACGAATAACTTCAAAGGCTTTGAAACGGCTCGTCAATATGCCAATTACTTGGGTATCGCCCCGCATGGAAGCACATCGGGCACGAGCGTCCGTGTCAATCCTCACATCTCGCATATAGGGCCTAAATTATTGCGGGCCGAACTTTCGCAGGCGGCCAATTCTGCCATTGTGCATGACAAAGAAATGAAAATATATTTCCTTAGGAAAAGGAAAGAAGGGAAACCCTACGGAGTTGTGCTTAATGCAGTCCGGTTTAAGTTGGTATGCAGGATGTTTGCCGTCATTAAGCG
>NZ_NFJB01000084.1 GCF_002159645.1 Parabacteroides sp. An277
CATATCATTTATTCGTAAAATAGTCCTTTTTATAAAAGATGAACAATAACAGACTAAAGAAAACAACACCTCTTTTCGCCCTTTTCTTCGGCTGGATGCTCGCGGCTTGCTCCGACGACCTCCAGACCGGAAACGGGACGGAAGGGAATGGTTTGGAGGGGGATGGCTCGTGGTTCTCGCTCGCCGTCACGCCCTCGACGGGCCATTCAACCCGCGGCAACCCCACGGGCGGCGAACCGGGCGACGGCTCCGAGACGGGTTTCGATTACGAGAACCGTATCGACAACCTGCTCGTCCTCTTCTATCAAGCCGAGGAGCAAAGCAACGCACCGGCCGATACGCCCATCGACAAGATATTTTACTTCGACCGCGAACGTATCGAGGGCGATAACCGGACCGAACCAGTGCAGGTCAACCTGCCGGAAGGTGAGTATGATTTATTGGTAGTGACGAACACGGGCGATATCCGCTCCTCGTTGCAGGGTAAGACGTTGGGCGGCATCCGGGATTACCTCCTCACCTCGGCTTGGCAGGAGGATAACGGTGCATATGACCGCTTCGTCATGACCTCGGACGGGCATACCGCGGATAAAGTCACCCTTTGCGGCAATCCAAAGGACGAGCCGGCCGACGCGACCGTCGAGGTGGAGCGCGTGGCAGCCCGTATCGATTACCGCGCCTCCTCTACCTTATATAATATAGTAGATGAAACGTACGGACGGGGCACGGCGACTATCACAGGCGCGGTCATCCTTAATAAGATGGCGGCAGGCTCGTATCTTCTGAAGCGGGTGGCAGAGCCGGTGAACGGTGCGCTCACCACCTCCTCTCCTATCACTTACTTGGGTGATGAACTCCCGGCAGAGGGCGGCGTGCAACGGAACTTCGTGGTCGACCCGTGGACGCTCTACAAGACCACGGCCAATATCGATCGGAACGCCTTCAATCCCGCCGCGCCAGGTGCAGGCAACCGTCCGGTGGAAGCATTGTACGACCACTACTACACCTCCTATGAGGACGACTATGCGACTTGGGAAGAGTTGGTTACGGAAGGCGAACCGGCAGGCGACTGGT
>NZ_NFJB01000085.1 GCF_002159645.1 Parabacteroides sp. An277
CATATCATTTATTCGTAAAATAGTCCTTTTTATAAAAGATGAACAATAACAGACTAAAGAAAACAACACCTCTTTTCGCCCTTTTCTTCGGCTGGATGCTCGCGGCTTGTTCCGACGACCTCCAGACCAGAAACGGGACGGAATGGTTTGGAGGGGGATGGCTCGTGGTTCTCGCTCGCCGTCACGCCCTCGACGGGCCATTCAACCCGCGGCAACCCCACGGGCGGCGAACCGGGCGACGGCTCCGAAACGGGGTTCGACTACGAGAACCGCATCGACAACCTGCTCGTCCTCTTCTATCAAGCCGAGGAGCAAAGCAACGCACCGGCCGACACGCCCATCGACAAGATATTTTACTTCGACCGCGAACGCATCGAGGGCGACAACCGGACGGAGCCGGTGCCGGTCAACCTCCCTGCCGGGGAATATGACCTGCTGGTCGTGACCAATACGGGCGACATCCGTCCTTCGCTCCAAGGCAAAACGCTGGGCGGCATCCGGGATTACCTGCTCACTTCGGCATGGACGGAATCAGGTGGCGAATACTCCCGCTTCGTCATGACGTCGGACGGGCATACCGCAGATAAGGTCAAGCTTTGCGGCAACCCGAAAAACGAGCCGGCGAACGCGACCGTCGAGGTAGAGCGCGTGGCGGCCCGTATCGATTACCGCGCAAAGAACAGCATATATAATGTATCCGATGAAACGTATGGACGGGGCAAAGCCGCCATTACGGGTGCGGTGATATTGAATAAGATGGCGGCGGGTTCTTACCTCCTGAAGCGGGTAGCGGCTCCGGTGAACGGCGCGCTTACCAGCTCCTCGCCTATCACCTATCTGGGCGATGAATTGCCCGTAGAGGGTGGTGTGCAGCGGAACTTCGTCGTAGACCCGTGGACGCTCCACAAGACGACCGCCAACGCCAGCCGCAATGCCTTCAACCCTTCAGCTCCGGGCGCGGGCAACCGTCCGGTGGAAGCATTGTACGACCACTACTACACCTCCTATGAGGACGACTATGCGACTTGGGAAGAGTTGGTTACGGAAGGCGAACCGGCAGGCGACTGGT
>NZ_NFJB01000086.1 GCF_002159645.1 Parabacteroides sp. An277
GAGTCTTTCAACGCTAAAATCAAGCTCTTCAGAGCAAACCTCAGAGGGGTTGCAGACAAGAAGTTTTTCTTATTCCGTATCGCAAACCTATATGCCTATCCCCACTAAATTTCTACTGAGCCCAAGAAGTTCTTCTTATTCCGTATTGCAAAACTATATGCATATCCCCACTAAATTTCTACTGAGCCCAGAAAACTTCTACTACAATGAAGAGCATGACTTCTGCATCTGCCCCATAGGACAAAAGATGCGGAGGATAGGGACCAAACGCGTGAAAACTGCATCCGGATATGTCAGCGAAAATGCCAGGTACAGAGCCGTCAGATGTGAGGGCTGCCCGCTAAGATGCCGATGCTTTAAAGCAAAGGGGAACAGGACGATTGAACTGAATCACAGGCTCAGGAGATACAGGCAAAAAGCCAAAGAGCTGCTCTGCTCCGAGGAAGGTCTGAAACACAGGGGACAGAGATGTATAGAACCGGAAGCCGTGTTCGGACAAATGAAAAACAATATGAACTACAAGCGTTTCCGCCATTTTGGGATGGACAAGGTCTTCATGGACTTTTCCTTCTTTGCCATTGCCTTCAATATAAAAAAGATGTGTGCCAAGATGCAAAAAGGATGTATTGGCTGGCTGACTGAATTGTTTTATGGGCTTGCCGCCGCTATATTCAGATGTTGGGGACACATAAATCAGAGAAATCCCCAAAATATCGCAGCTTAAAGAACATGAACCGATTTTTATGGCTAACGAAAAAAGAAGGTGCATCGTGCATTACGACACACCCCCACTTCCAAAACGGCGGCTACCTACTCTCCCACTGTTACGCAGTACCATCGGCGTGACGGGGCTTAACTTCTCTGTTCGGAATGGGAAGAGGTGGATCCCCCATGCTATAACCA
>NZ_NFJB01000087.1 GCF_002159645.1 Parabacteroides sp. An277
GTGAAATCCGGCTTCTTCCACTTTGTTGTACCACCGTGCCATGGACAGACGTGCGGCATCCTTGACCGTGTTTTTGGCAAAGGTCATCCGCAGTGAATGGCACAGTCCGTATGCCGTTTGGATGTCAGGGTATTCTTCAAACAATATCGCGGCCCTCTGCTTCTGCCTGTCGGTCCATTTGTCTGCGGACTTGAACAACAAGTAACGCGACGCTCCTCGTCTATACGTTTTAGGACGGCGATCACATCCTCCGCTTTTGTACCCGCTACGACGGCGACCAAGGACTGCTCACGCGTATGTGCCTCACGGTTGGTAACGAAAGTGTATAGCTCGCCATTGGAGAGCGAGGACTCGTCGATGGCAAGCCGCTGACCGACATTTTCCGGGAACAGCAGCCACTCGTCCGCATGTTCCAATTGGTCCCACTGACGGAATCCGCTCAACGTTTCCTTGTACTGCTTCTCGAACGTGTGACCGTCTATGTGATAGAAATCCTCAAGCGTATGAGCAGTTCCTTGCGGGTGTCGCCATTGGGAAATCTGTACGGATTATATTCCTTGCCCTTTTGTCTGGCCTCCTCCATCTCATTGTTAGCCTGCTGTATGGCATCCCAACGGTGCTTGACACGCAGCTCCTGCACGGCATCGCAGGTCAGTTTCTGGATATGGAAGCGGTCGATGACGCGGCTGGCTTTGGGGAATGCTGTCCGGGCAATCTTGCGCATGGAATCCGACAAGTCAAGCGTAACCTCCTCGACGGCATTGCGGCGCTCCTCGTCTATACGTTTTAGGACGGCGATCACATCCTCCGCTTTTGTACCCGCTACGACGGCGACCAAGGACTGCTCACGTGTACGGGCCTCACGGTTGGTCACGA
>NZ_NFJB01000088.1 GCF_002159645.1 Parabacteroides sp. An277
TGCGCAAAGATTTGCTAAAAGATGAGGAATGGCTCTACTCGGTGTCTGTTTTGAGCGGAAAAGGCGGGAAAACGGTGTTAGAAAGGCTGCCGGGAGCGATGGAGCTTTTCGAAATGCATTTGGTTTCGATTGGCGAAACGGGTACAATATTGAATATCAATGATTACAAGCGTCGATTCCAATCGTGGTGGCGTTGCCTGAATTTCGAAACGAAAGAAGGAATTTTGGCACGAAATCAATCGGCCTCGCGCCCCCAAACAAAACCGGTTTCACGAATCGACGAAATGCAGCGCGTATGCGAAGAGGCGAAAATACTGACACGTAAAATGTTAAAATTAGAATGAATACGGAAGAAAGATTACAATTGATTTTACAAGAGCCTGCCATTAACGAACTTAATGCTAACGTGGTAAGTGACAAGATGGTGGAACTCATCACCCAGTGCGCCATGTTAATGGGATTCAAGGTGCCGGAGCCGCGCGAGCTGACGTTGATGGCGGGCAAGGTGACGGCGGACTTGTACGAAAGTTACCCGTTCTTACGTTTAGGCGAAATTAGTATCTGTTTCGAGCTCGGCGCGAAAGGGCAGTTCGGGGAGTATTTCGGACTGAATTGGCGGACCATCACGAAGTGGCTGCGCGGCTATCAGCAATGCGACCTCCGATACCGCGCCAAGCTCGCCGTAGAAGCCGAAAAGAAGGCGTTGCCGCCGGTCAGCGAGGCCTATAACCTCCAGGCCGAGAACCGTTTCCTGCAGAACTCGTTCCGTCGCTACAAGGAGAGCGGGTCGATGGAGCGCGTGATGAGCGTGAAGGTCTATCAGACGCTCCAGG
>NZ_NFJB01000089.1 GCF_002159645.1 Parabacteroides sp. An277
CCTGGAGCGTCTGATAGACCTTCACGCTCATCACGCGCTCCATCGACCCGCTCTCCTTGTAGCGACGGAACGAGTTCTGCAGGAAACGGTTCTCGGCCTGGAGGTTATACGCCTCGCTGACCGGCGGCAACGCCTTCTTTTCGGCTTCTACAGCGAGCTTCGCACGGTATCGGAGGTCGCATTGCTGATAGCCGCGCAGCCACTTCGTGATGGTCCGCCAATTCAGCCCAAAATATTCGCCGAACTGCCCTTTCGCGCCGAGCTCGAAACAGATACTAATTTCGCCCAAACGCAGGAACGGGTAACTTTCGTACAAGTTCGCCGTCACCTTGCCCGCCATCAACGTCAGCTCGCGCGGCTCCGGTACCTTGAATCCCATTAACATAGCACACTGTGAGATGATATCCACCATTTTATCACTTACCACGTTGGCATTAAGCTCATTAATGGCTGGCTCTTGTAAAATTAACTGTAATCTTTCTTCCGTATTCATTCTAATTTTAACATTTTACGCGTCATTATTTTCGCCTCTTCGCACACACGCTGCATTTCGTCGATTCGCGAAACCGGTTTTGTTTGGGGGCGCGAGGCCGATTGATTTCGTGCCAAAATCCCTTCTTTCGTTTCGAAGTTCAGGCAACGCCACCACGATTGGAATCGACGCTTGTAATCATTGATATCCAATATCGTACCCGTTTCGCCAATCGAAACCAAATGCGTTTCAAAAAGCTCCATCGCTCCCGGCAGCCTTTCTAACACCGTTTTCCCGCCTTTTCCGCTCAAAACAGACACCGAGTAGAGCCATTCCTCATCTTTTAGCAAATCTTTGCGCA
>NZ_NFJB01000009.1 GCF_002159645.1 Parabacteroides sp. An277
TGGGAGTACAATACCGGCAAGTATGTTCAAATAATCGTTTTCCATACTGCAAAATAAAGGTTTGTTCTTCATACTAACAAATTTATCCCCATTAAATTTCTACTGAGCCGTTAAAATATGTAATGCATTAAATATCAACAATATGATGATATGGGGCAGTTTATGGGAAAATGGCGGAAGGGTTGTATCGGACGGAAGGCAATTATACGCTGCGTATCGAGACCTACATAGGGACAGACGGCAAGTTGCAAACCGAGCCCCGCGCCGTCGAGTGCTCGATACCCATCGTATTAGAATAAAAAAGAACAGATAAACACTTAATAGCCACGGCCGCAGCGATGCGCCCAAGGCACTTTATTTAGATTTTTTTCAAGAGGCTGTGTCGAAATAGGCACAGCCTCGTTTTTAGTCTCTTGATTCCCTCGTCTTACCGATGCAAGAGGGCGTAACGGAGGACAAAGAACCAATGCTTCAACCGAAGCTCGAGCCGACGTCCCCATTTCCGTTCGCGCCAACTACCGTAAATGCGATGTACGCCAAACGCATCGGGATGATGTTCATACCGGTTGGCCGGCGAGAGATGGTAGGTCGGGTAGACCGTCAGTCCGCAGAGATGCTGTTCGGAATCCCGGCTCTCGTAACCGAACTCACGTGCCACGTCGCGCATCACATACGGCGAGATGGTCATGTCGAAAGAACCGTCTTCTTGGACAAACGGTCGGGCAGCGTAGTACGCATAGACCCGTCGGCAGAATTCATTACCCGCTTCGCCCATGAAGAAGGCCGCTTGCAACCCCCAGTTACGTTGTTCGCGGTTCAGCCGTTCGTGGAATGTGGCGCAGCCCTGTTCCGGGATGAACTCGTCGAACCGTTTCCGCAAGAAAATATCGCTATCCATATACAATCCCCCCTCTTGGTAGACCGCATAGAAGCGGACAGCGTCGGCGGCAAAAGCCCATTTCTTGGCAGCCAATGCCTCGTGAATATAACGGCATCCAATAGCCTCGGCCGCCTCCCGGTCCCATACGCGAATGCGCCAATCGGGCAATACCCGTTTCCAACTATCCAAGCAGACCTGAATTTCTACCGGATAGGATTCGCCACTAAACCAACATAAATGAATTACTTTCGGAATCATAAAACTGTTTCAATGGACAATTGACAATGGACAATTGACAATGTGGGGCATTTAATTGTCAATTGTCCATTGTCAATTGTCAATTTAATTAATGAGTTCAAATCCCGTATAGGGAACCAATGCCTTCGGGATGCGGATGCCTTCCGGCGTCTGGTTGTTCTCCAAGAGAGCCGCTACGATGCGGGGCAACGCCAACGCACTTCCGTTCAACGTATGGCAAAGTTGAATCTTCTTGTTGGCATCGCGGTACCGGCATTTCAAGCGGTTGGCCTGGTAGGTATCGAAATTGGATACCGAGCTGACCTCCAACCACCGCTTCTGCGCTTCCGAGTAGACTTCGAAATCATAGCAGATGGCCGACGTGAAGCTCATATCGCCGCCACAAAGGCGAAGGATACGGTAAGGAAGTTCCAGCTTCACCAGCAATCCTTCCACATGGTCCAGCATCTCTTGGTGCGACGCGCGGGAATGTTCCGGCGTGTCAATCCGTACCAATTCCACTTTCGAGAACTCGTGCAAGCGGTTCAATCCGCGGACATCCTTGCCATACGAACCTGCCTCGCGACGGAAACATTCCGTATAAGCGCAGTTCTTAATCGGGAGTTGTTTCTCGTCCAGGATGACATCGCGATAGATATTCGTGACCGGTACTTCCGCCGTCGGAATCAGGTATAAATCATCTAGATTACAATGATACATCTGCCCCTCTTTATCGGGAAGCTGCCCTGTGCCATAGCCCGAAGCGGCATTCACGACAGTCGGCGGCATCACTTCCAAATAACCCGAAGCCCGAGCCTCGTCGAGGAAGAAATTAATCAACGCCCGTTGCAGACGAGCCCCTTGACCGATATAAACCGGGAAGCCAGCCCCCGTAATCTTCACGCCCAGGTCGAAGTCTATCAGGTTATATTTCTTGGCCAATTCCCAATGGGGGAGCGCATCCTTGGGAAGCTCCGTTTCCATGCCACCCATCTTCACTACGACGTTATCTTCAGCGCCTACGCCTTCCGGCACTTCGTCGTAAGGGACATTGGGAATAGTATACAAGAGGTTTTGTAAATCTGCAGCCGCTTGGTCCATTTCGGCTTGCAACGCCTTGTTTGTCTCTTTGATTTCAGAGACTTGTCGCTTGGCTGCTTCCGCCTCGTCTTTTTTCCCCTCTTTCATCAGTCCACCGATAGACTTGGAAATACGGTTCACTTCCGCGAGGTTCTTATCCAACACGTTTTGCGTGCTGCGTCTTTTCTTATCCAGTTCAAGCACTTGCCCGATAGTCTCTTTCGCATTTTGGAAGTGCTTCTTTTCCAGACCGGCAATAACCCATTCGGTCTGTTCCGTTATCATTTTAAGCGTCAACATATAGCTTGTTGTTTTACTTTAATTCTATTATGGGTGCAAAGGTAAGAGAAAATGGATAAATACGTTCACTTTTCCTTCGCATTTTATTTCACTCTTCCGCCACACATCCACGTCCGAAGGTAATAAGGTTCGCTTAGACTGCTGACCATCACACCCTTCGATGTGCTTGTGTGAATAAATTTGCCATTCTTTAAATAAATCCCTACATGGTTCGGACGTTTTTTTCTTCCGCGTCCGGTATAGAAGAAGACCAAATCCCCTTCGCGTAGTTGCCCGCGCCGGATTCGTTTGCAATCCCTCTTCAGCATATCGGCCGCCGAGCGGGCTAACTTCTTCCCATAGATACGTTGATAGACGATTGTTACGAAACCAGAACAATCCACGCCCCGCTTCGACAGGCCACCCAGGCGATGCGGGACGCCCAGCCAGCGCGCCCCTTCGTTGTACAGGAAGATATTGTCTTCCGGCGTAATCTTCACCCCGTAAAGGCGTCCCAGTTCACGCGGGCCTTTGAAGTCGTCGGGCAGGGTAATCCGTTCCGTCTTCCGGCTTCCGCAAGCCGTGAGGAGGAAAGCCAGAAGCCATACGCAACACGAGCCCAGGAATTGTCGGCGAGTCGTATTCATCCTTCGTACCTTTTCTATTTAGCGTCTCCTGCCAAGGTAGAAGTGATCTTAGCCAATTCCTTCATCAACTGTTTCTGTCCGGCCGACTTGTCTCCATAGATGCAAGGACCTGTAACGCATCCGCCTTCGCAAGCCATGACTTCCACGAATTGTGCCGGGACCTTTCCCGTCTTGGCATATGCCCGGAGCAGGGAGACATTTTTCTTGTTCAGGTTCGCGATTTGGATAGCATTCACCTCCTGCGTATTACCCAGGCAAACCTTGACTGCATTCACCACGCCGCCCGTCTGGGCAAAGCCATGTGCTTCGCGAGAAGAAGTAAACGACATTTCGTAGGGTGCGACGGTGTCGAGGTTGATTTCCATGCCTGTAAAGATGGAAGCCACCTCTTCGAAGGTCAGGGTGTAATCCACTGCCGGGTCGTTTTTCACCTCTTTCCGCTTAGCCACGCAAGGACCGACAAAAACAATCTTTGCTTCCGGATACTTCTCCTTGGCAATCCGCGCAGCGTAATACATGGGCGAACCGGTCGAAGAGACATATTTCTGCATATCCGGAATATGCTTTCGTACCAGTTGGATGTAGGAGGGACAACAACTTGTCGTCATGAAGGGCTGGCCTTCGTGCAACTTCTCTACCAATTCGGCAGCTTCCCGCCGCGTCGTCTCCATGGCACCTTGGGCTACTTCCAGGATATCCGTAAAGCCGATTTGCTTCAATGCGCCATATACTTGCTCTTTAGGAGCTCCGAATTGCGCCAGGATAGAGGGTGCCACAATGGCCACCACCTGCTCTCCGCGCCGGATGCTTTGCAAGATATCAAATACTTGAGAGATTTCGAAGATGGCACCGAAGGGACAAGCATTGATGCACTTCCCGCAATAAATGCACTTCGATTCGTCGATATGCTCCACGCCATATTCGTCTTTACTGATAGCCTTGACGGGGCACACCTCTTCGCAAGGAATCGGGATATAAACAATCGCGTGATAAGGACAGCTCTGGTGACATTTCCCGCAGCTGATGCAAGTATCGTGGTCAATCTCCGCCTGGCCGTTTTTTTTGAAGTGGATAGCGTCTTTCGGGCAATTCATGTAACAGCTCCGCGCTACGCATCCACGGCACAGGTTCGTAATTTCATAGTTCACTTGTACGCACGAAGAACAGGCCTCGTCTATCACGCACATCAGGTTTTCTTTCCGATTCTCCCGGCGCTCCAAGGCTTGCTTGGCATAGGCCGAAAGCGGCGTAAGTTCGTCCTCTTCGTCGTACATGTCAAATCCTAAAAGAGGCAACATCTTATATTTCAGCACGGCCCGCTCTTTATGAATGCAACAACGCCCTTTCGGTTTCGAGCGCCGCGGACTCATTTTGATAGGGACTCGGTCGATTTCATTTTCCAAACGTCCCTCGTGCCATAATTTCACTAAATTCGCCAACAATCCGTGGCGTACAATCATTACATTGTTCGTAAAAGCCATCTATCCTCTTTTTAATGGGTTATTAAGGGTACAAAGATACGAATCTTTTCGCACGGAGCCCCTCCATTTACCTTGGAAAATGAGCTCCGCGCTCTGTATTCATTTCTTACAAGTCTACCTGCAGGTTTTCCAGCATCACGGCCGTCTTTTTGCGGGCTTCGTCCGTCGATTCTGCACGCGCCAGCAACACGCCCATACGTCGATGGCCATGTACTTCCGGTTTTCCGAAGAGACGGAGCTGCGTATCGGGTTGCTCCAGTACTTTGTCCAAATTGCCGAAGCTCGTCTGAGTGCTATCGCCTTCCACTACGATGGCACGCGAAGCTCCCGGTCCCAAGAGGCGTATTTCCGGAATGGGCAATCCCAACACGGCGCGGGCGTGGAGCGCGAACTGCGAGAGGTCTTGCGTAATCATGGTCACCATGCCCGTATCGTGTGGACGGGGTGATACTTCATTGAATATTACCTCGTCGCCCTTGACGAATAGTTCGACGCCGAAGATACCGCGTCCCCCCAGTGCGTCGGTGATTTTCCGGGCAATCTCGCGTGCCTTCTCTTTAGCGGCCGGACTCATCGCCTGCGGTTGCCACGACTCGCGGTAATCGCCGTTCTTCTGTACGTGTCCGACGGGTTCGAGGAACGAAGTACCTCCCGCATGGCGCACGGTGAGTTGTGTAATCTCATAGTCGAACGCGATGAAACCTTCTACAATCACCTTGCCTGCCCCCGCGCGACCCTCTTCTTGCGCGCAATGCCAGGCCGCGTCGATGTCGGCCTCTTGGCGGACGATACTCTGCCCATGTCCGCTTGAACTCATGATAGGCTTTACGACGCACGGAAGACCTATTTCGCGTATGGCAGCACGGAATTCCTCTTCGGTCGAGACGAAGCGGTAAGGAGAGGTAGGTAATCCCAATTCCTCGGCGGCCAAGCGACGGATACCTTCGCGGTTCATCGTCAACCACGTGGCTTTTGCTGTTGGGATAACGTGGTAACCTTCTTGCTCCAGCTCGACAAGCGTCTGCGTAGCGATGGCCTCCACTTCCGGCACGATGTAGTCCGGCTTTTCTTTCTCAATCACTTCGCGCAAAGCCGCGCCGTCGAGCATTGAGAGGACATACGCGCGGTCGGCCACCTGCATCGCGGGAGCGTTCGCGTATTTATCCAGTGCGACGACCTCCACACCATAGCGTTGCAATTCGATGACAAACTCTTTTCCTAATTCGCCGCTACCGCAAAGGACTACTTTTGTAGCGGTAGGCGACATGGGTGTTCCGATTCTTACCATATTCTATATCTTTTTTGTTGTTGATATTTTCTGATTGCCTGATTCTTGTATTTCCTTCGAAAACGAATCTTCGCAACGTACGAAACCACTTCTTTCCGCCAAGCGAGCTAATCTTCATGCCACTAAACTGTATTTCTTAGGATAGCGGAACAGAATGGCGAGTACGGCAGCCAACCCCAGTAAGTAGGGATAATAGAGGTACTGCATGATGGCGATAGGAGAGGTAGCCCCCAGTCCGGCAGCCATCAGGATTTGTGCACCATACGGGATGATACCCTGCACGAAGCACGAAAAGATATCCAACAGGCTGGCACTGCGGCGTGGATCGATGTGGAAACGCGTGGCGATGTCTTTCGCGATAGGACCAGACATGATAAGGGCAATGGTATTGTTTGCCGTGCAGAGGTTGGCAAAGCAAACCAACCCGGCGATGCTGGCTTCGGCCCGACGGGGAGAATTGACGCGCGCGGTCAACCGGTTGATAATCCATTCGATACCCCCGTTAAAGCGTATCATTTCCAACATGCCGCCGGCCAGGAGCGTGACGATGATGAGCTCACCCATACCGGTGATGCCGTTCCCCATGGCGGCAGTCCATGCCCAGATGTCGAAAGCACCCGTCCCAAGGCCCGTCGCGCCGGAAAGCACAATGCCTACGACCAGGACCAACATGACGTTCATTCCTGCGATGGCGGTGACGAGCACCACCAGGTAGGGTATCACTTTCATCCATTCAATCGATTCGGATGCATAGCTTTCTTGCACGCCTAATCCCGTCATGACATAGAGAAGAATGGTACACAAAGCTGCCGGAAGGGCAATGCGAAAGTTGACCTTGAACTTATCGGAGAGTTCGCATCCTTGCGTCCGAGTCGCGACAATGGTTGTATCGGAAATGAACGATAAATTATCTCCGAACATAGCTCCTCCGACCACGACGCCCAGCATCAGCGCATCCTCTATACCTGCTTTGTCTGCGATACCAACAGCGACAGGTGCGAGTGCAACAATTGTTCCTACTGAAGTTCCCACGGCAAGGGAAATGAAACACGCAGCGACAAAAATACCCGCTGCCAAAAGATTGCCTGGCAGACATGCCATCGTAAGGTTCACAGTCGCATCAACTGCCCCCATCTCCTTGGCGGTTTGGGCGAAAGCACCTGCTAAGATGAAGATGACCACCATGAGCATGATGTTGCTATTAGCCGCACCCCGGCAGAACTGTTCGATACGGTGATTCAAAGGACCGCCTTTCGAGATAGCTACTGCTACGATAGACGCTATCACGAACGCCACCGTGATGGGCATTTTGTAGAAATCACCCGCGAGGCAGGAAACAACCAAATAAGAGAGCAAGAAAACACCCAGCGGGAGCAATGCCCATGCATTGGGTGTGTGTTCGATTTTCTTTTGTTTGTGGTTCTCCATGTCCTTCTTTTTTAGAACGAGAAACGAAGCGCAATGCGGAAGCCGCCCTTCTTGATATTGGGATTATCCAAATAGGTAAGGCGGCGATAGTAATCCACCCGTAGGATTTTGAAGATATTCTCCAAACCAACGCTCGCTTCGAGGTATGGTGTATTGCCCATGGGCATAGTGCCATCCGGCAATTGAAACAAACCCGGCGTGAGGGTCGGGTTATTCTTGTCGGTCAGTCCACCATAAATACCACTAAAGGAGACCACCTCGCGGAGCTTGAGCCACTTGACTCCCGGAATGCGGTTCAATATCCATCCCTTCAAATAGTAGGTAAGGTAGAACGAGACGTACTGATCGGTAACGAACTCCATCGCGTTCATCATATTGAAAGCTTCCGGCTGGATGGTGAGCGATTGGTTGGTGTTCGGGAGAATTAACAACGGAAACGGAACCTTGTCCCATACTTTCCCGGCCTTTACCAATGCGTCAATATGTCCGAATGAAGAGAGCCAGATACGTTTCTCGGCGCTCACTTCCGTATGGTTGTATTTATAATCGCCTCCTAATCCGTTTAATCCGATTTGATGGGAGACTTTAAAGATTGGTGCGTCTTTCGAGAGGTTGAAGGGAGATTCCCGTCCGGCCCGTCCGTTGTATGCCCGTTCGCCCGGTGCGTATCGGAGTTGCACGCCCAGTTCTGTTTTGTTGAAATCAGGGATGTTTGTCAATGTCCCGTCTGCGTTCATCAAATCATACCGTAAAGAACCGGCGGCTTCGTTATTTTCATGTCGGATCCATCCCATGACAGAGAGGTTATTCAACCAATCCTTTTCGTATTGCAGCATGGTTTTACGGATATATTGCATGTGTGTCACGGGTGTTCCTGCTTTCAATGCGACAAACATATTGTCCTTGCTGGTATATAAGAAATCTTGTCCCGGAGTATAGACATCATATTCATGAATAAGCGACAAGTTATTGCGTGGGAACTCGCCGGAATGATATTCTTTTTTAGTGAAGCTATGCGTTATCCGAGCGTTATACTTGAACTTACGATCCGATACGCCATACGCGACATAACCGTCGGCAAACCAATAGGGGTTGAGATTGGCCGTTGTCATACCGCCCACGCGCATCCGGAAACCTTCCAATTCGTTCGAGCTAAAGGTGGTGTTCATCGGTCCGAAGTCAAACTTGCTCGTTGAACGATCCTTGCCGGTCGGGATGTATCCGGAGATTAATATCTCAGCTGTTTTGATAACTACGTTAAACACGGGAACTTTTCGCATTTGAGCTAATAAATCATCCAATGCGCTTTCTTTTTCTTTCAAAGGGACGTGCCGATGTTGTATCCAGAAAGAATCGGGCTGCAACGAAGCTTGCTCGACGATATGGTTCTTTCCTAAGAGGTCGAACACCGAATCACGGTTGGCTACCTCAAACTGGTAATTCTCGTAACTCCGGAAGTTATGGGCATAAAATTCCTGCGTACCATCGATGATGTAGAAATTGATGTACGTGTTTTCCGTATCCAATACCCATGTGCTATCGGGCATTTGTTTAAATTCCTGGTCGATGCGGAGCCTGTCCACGAAGTTCAAGTTGATATGTGCTGGCACGTTGAGCGTAAATTTCTTCAATGCATAATCGCCATCTAACGTGATGTAAAGCCGGCCGGTGAACCCATAACTTTCGCTATTGACCGGTACGAACGCCAAATCCACGCACTTTGTTCCTTTTATATCTACGGTATCCATAATATAATACTTATAATAGGCTACCGCCAACGTGGAAGAGAGCGGACTTACGAAACGATTCAATAAGATGTTGATATTGTTGTCGAAGATATTGATACCTTGGAATATTTCATCCAGGTTCGCACTAATACCTCCTTCGTCTAAGGTCTTATCTACGCCTTGCATCCGTTTGGCTTTGACAATAATCTTTTCCGATTTGGGCTTTTTACGATAATATCGGTCGGCCAACGTTTCTCGAACGGAAAGCGTCAGGATGGGTTTGCCATTAAACTCCGAGGTGTCCAAATAATTCTTAATGAAATTGAACTTACGAGTGAACTTGTTCTTATCCAGGTTCGGACTAAAGTTGTCTAAGGCCAGGCTCAGTTTTTCATAACTCTCTACCTGGTATTCTTCTTTTGCCTCGATACGGTTGGCATCTTTATGGTCGATGACCTTTTTAATCAGTTCAACTGCAGGGTTGTCTTTGCGCGAATATTTTTCTCTTTTCGGTTTGACTACGACCTCCGTCAGTTCATAAGAGGTAGGGCGTAAAGCGACTACCAACCCGTTGTTTGCTCTTCCTGTTTTTAGCTTAATGGTCTTGTCTACATAACCCAGCGAGGAGACGACGATTTCGTTATATCCTTTGCTGTTTTGCAATGAAAAGGCACCATTATCGTCTGTCATAGCACCAATAGTTGAATTCTTAAAAAGGACAGATACGTAAGGTAATACCTCTCCGCTGATGGAATCTTTGACGATACCTGAGACCGAGGTAATGGATTGTCCGTAAGAGGTAGTATACAAACTGGTTATCGTTAAAAATAAAACCAGCCAACAGTTAAATCGAAATGTTCTGATCATTGACTGTACAATTTGCACATTAAAAATTGATTGCAAAAGTAGCTCTTTTCCTGGTTGGGAAGCGTAAATGGGCTATTAATAATCTTTAATCGTCGGCCTCCTCTCCCTTTTGAATCAGAAAAGGAGACAATTAGGACAGCAAGCGGACGATTTCTTCGAGGTATGTGGCGTCGATGGCATCGAACGTGCATAAAGTATCGCTATCAATGTCCAGTACTCCGACGATTTGTCCTTTACGTCTGATGGGTACTACGATTTCTGATTTCGATTCTGCACTGCAAGCAATATGTCCTGGGAATTGTTCGACATCGGCTACAACAAGGGTTCGTCCTTCCGCCCAAGCCGTCCCGCAAACGCCTTTTCCTTGGCGAATGCGCGTGCAGGCTACCGGCCCTTGAAAGGGTCCTAATATTAATTCCTCCTCCACGACTCGGTAAAAACCGACCCAAAAGAAACCAAACGTTTGCCGGAGGGCGGCGGCTAAGTTGGCCATGTTTGCCACTTCGTCTTTCTCTGTCTCCACGAGCGCCCGTAGTTGTGGAATTAACTCTTTGTATTTCTCTTCTTTGTCCGCTTCGGGGCGGATATAAATCGTTTCAGCCATTGTATACATTATTTTATAGAGGGAGGCAAAGGTACGAATTTTATAGGATTCATGAAAAGAGAGCCGTGAATATAAGGTATAGAGATTTCTTTTGAATTTTCTTTCGCTTTTTTATGGCATTTCCAATTATCCTTTCTAACTTTGCGCCATTCCGAGTGGGATTCAGCGGAATCTTTAGCGGATGACATATTGAGTTAAAGCATTTACGATATTATTCTTAACAGAGAAAATCGCCAATTTTTTAAGTCCGAGAATAATAGACAATAAATGCTTGCACTCATGCTATAAACTTTTTTCAGAAGGAGAAGGTATATCCAATAGCATAGAGTGCGGGCTGTTGTTTCATTATTGGACTTTAGGCGTTTGGCGATGCCTCTCTGTTAATAATAGACAGCAAAACCCGCACTTTTTTTGTGTCGTCTCATAAACGGTTTAGTTGTGAGTAAATGCGTTTGAATTTGAACTATTTATTTTATTAACAACTAAAATTTCAGATTTATGAACACACGAATTTTTACTTTATTGGTGGCGTTTCTGGCAACGCTTAGTGGTGCCGTTTGGGGGCAGGAGACCACGACGGCTTTCTCCGGCGGCAGTGGAACAGATGCTGACCCGTATCAAATTAGCACTGAGGAAGATTTGAAAACATTGGCTACTTCGGTGAATGATGAAAAGAATGATTATAAAGGTAAGTACTTTATCTTGACGCAGAGTATTACATTGAATGAAAATGAAGAATGGACACCAATAGGTGGTAATCCTCTTTATGGAGGTACTGCTTTTAAGGGAATCTTTGATGGCAAAGGATATACGATATCTGGACTATGTATAAAAGAGGCAACATTTACAGGTGATGGATTATTTGGATGGATAGGCAACTCTACTACTGAATCTTTTTCTGAAACGGCAGGAATTGTAAAGAATCTTACTGTGGAAGGAGAAGTTGAAATGACTATAAGCACTCTCGCTATAACAGGAGGAATATGCGGATATAACTATGGAACCATTCAGAATTGTGTAAGCGATATTTCTTTTGATATAACATACACCCAAACTGTAACTGTTGGAGGAATCTGTGGTACAAATGGAGGAATCATTCAAAATTGTGTCAATAAAGGTGATATATCCCTTGCATGTCAAGCTGACGCCGGCTATCCTGCTTGTATGGTTGGAGGCATTTGTGGAGTTTCTGTGGGTACTATTGAAAAATGTTATAACGAAGGAGATATTTCCGGAAATAATCAAAATACCGATATAGGTGGAATATGTGGAAGTTTGCAAGAAACACTGGATGAACCTCCTCATATAAATAATTGCTATAATGTCGGAACGCTTACATTGAATTCGGAAACTGGTGGTGATATTGCAGGCATTTGCGTGGTACAGGGACCTGAGAATGATTCATCGAAAGAATGTTTTATAACTAATTGCCATAATTATGGGGCGATAAACAGTAACGCATCTTCTATTGGTGGAATCTTTTGTGGAAGCGAAGATGTGTTCTATATAAAAGTAAACGTAGAAAACTGCTATTATATAAATACAATAACGCCCGATGGTACAGGCGAAGATGTAGAGGGTGTCGAACCCAAATCAGCAGAAGATTTTGCCAATGGAGGAGTTTTAGCCTTACTGCAAAAGGACAATCCTGGTGTATGGAAACAAGGAGATGAATATCCTATATTCTTAGGAAAAGAAGAGGAAGAAACTACCATCTACCAAGTCACCTTCAACTACAATTACGAAGGAAGTCCCGAAGCAATTACGAAAAATGTAGCAGAAGGCAAATCGGTAACAGTTCCGGAACTGACCCGCGAAGGCTATACCTTTACGAATTGGTCGACCGACGAGGCTGGAGAAAACATGGCTGATATATCCGGCACAATCACTCCAATTGCGAGCATCACCTATTACGCCCAATGGCAAGCCGAACAAACCGAAGACCCGGATGATGACAACGATAACACCGGCGACGACATTCACCACCCGCAGCGCTCCATCAAATACTATAATATCTATGTAGATACCATCTGCCCCGGTCTCGAAGTGGAAACCAGCAAGGATGTGGTGCAGGAGGGGCATCAGGTGAGTGCCTATCTCACGATTCAGGCCGAGTGCGACACGACGGGGATGCGTTTCGAGTATAAGCGTGGCTTGTTCGGATACTGGCAAGACCTGAAGGAATTGGAGGGCGTACAACCGGGTGAGTACATCATTAAGAATATTTACACGGACATTTATATCCGTGCCCTCGACGCGACGTTGCCCGAAGAGGAACCGACCGGCCTCGACGACCTCGAAGGCATCCGAGCCTATGCAAAGGAGGGCAGCATCTACGTCTACACGCCGAATCGCGAGGAGGTAATGATTATCAGCATGTCCAGCGCCATCCTCAAGCGTGAGGAGCAAATCGGTTGGCAATCTTATGATGTAAACCGCGGCATCTACATTGTCCGCGTAGGCGAAAAAGTATTCAAACTGAAGAATTAACCAGACGGTGAAACCGTCGAATCATGCTTAACCGCGGGTGACGCGTCAGCGTTACCTGCGGTAGCTGATGTCCCCCGCTATCCCGACCCCAGCGGGGGCGAACAAGAGGCATAGAGGGAGAGATTCGACCCCTTCGAGGTCGAGACCGTGGGGCGGACTTTGACCGCAGGTGTCGCTTCGCGCCACACAGCCGGTTAAGCATGGTTAGACCCCTTCGAGGTCTGGCGAGGCAACTTATTTGAAGAAAAAAGGCCGATGCGAATCGCCCGAACTATGTTTTATTAGTGAATATGGCCCTGGGTTCTCCGGAATCTGGGGCTTTTTTTACCCGCTTCACCCGGAGATGGTAGCTGTTGTCAGCCGGGATATTATCCTTTGGTTGCCTATCTATTAGATTTGCGACAATTTGCGCAACTATCTGCGCGATATGGTGCAGTACTATGCGACGCATGGCGCAAATAGGTGCGTGATATGGCGCATGATTAATAGGTAGGCTGATAGGAGGTAAGGTCTCGGCAGATGAAGACTAAGAGATGGGCAGATGGGAGGGAAGATTTCGAGGGGTCGAGGAATCTCAAGAATGGGCAAGGGATATCCGTATGCTCTCTTTTTTGCTCGTTCGGTTCGAATTGGCCACGAACATGTAAGGGGCAATTCATATTTTCTGTAACTTTGCAACCGGACAGACTTAATAGGAAAAACAAAAGCGATGAGAAATTTTTTGTGTATTTTAGGGTTAATGGGGTATCTGAGCCTTGCCCAAGCGCAAGATTCGGTTTCGGTGTTGAACCCCATCATGGTACAGCAGGTGACGACGGAGGAGGTCGAGGATACGTTGGTGTCGGTTCGCGCCGATGAATTGCCCGATTTGCGTCTTCGTTTGCAGGAATTACGCCGTGAATATACCGTCCCTCGCCCGTTGAACAAACGGTTGCTGAAATGGATGATGCGCGACGAACTGCAAATGGCACCCGAAGCATTGACCTTGATCCAACAATTCCGTCAGCCGGCCAGACCGTTTGGCGACGACGTGACGTTTCGCGATACCATTATTGTGAACCGGCTTTTCATGCCCGCCCTTTTCACGGGAGAATACCTGCCCGATGACCTGACGTTTTACGACCCGCACCCCGAACGGCCCGCCTATACGCCGGCCCCGCTCTATAAACCCGATTCGATATTTACCGATTATGTGCGCGAAAAACGGATAACCGAGGGCGCTTACCGCTATATAGAACGCAATCACCCGTCCTATTTCCGTTATTCGACCCGGGATTTCCCCAAAAATGCCTTCGAGCAGACGACCGTCCATAAGGCTATTACGGAAGATTTCCCGCTTATCGTCACGCGAGACGTCAACTTCAAAGATGTGGAAGCCCCCAAGAAGTTCATTCCCGAACGGCGTTACTGGACCTCCAGCTTCGAAAGTTCCATCCAATTCGCCCAGAATTATATCTCGCCCAACTGGCACAGCGGCGGAACCAGTTCGCTGAACCTGAACAACCGCGAGTATGTGGTCTACAATTATCAGAAAGACCGGGTAAAGATAACCAACGAATTGGAAATAAAGAACAACGTCTATACGGCGCCCAACGACACATTGCGCAATTATAAAGTGAGCGACGACGTCTTCCGCCTGCATAGCAACTTCGGTTACGAAGCCTTCTCGAAATGGTACTATACGTTCGACTTTGAATTCAAAACGCAGCTCTTGAGCAGTTTCGAAGAAAATTCGGACGTCAAGCAGTCCGGTTTCCTTTCGCCTTACAGCCTCACGATGGGTTTGGGTATGAAATACGACCTGAACAAGACGTTCGCAAACAAGAAGCATAAGTCGGTTACGTTTAATGTGAACATTGCCCCCTTCTCTTATACGTTCCGCCAGACGATGGACAAGGATATCAAGCTCGATAAGCATTTCCAAGCCAAGGAAGATGGCACGTACCCGACGAAAGAAAACTTGCTCGGTTCGACCGTCAACGCGACGTTGAACTTCCAATTCAACCGGAACGTGAGCTGGTATTCGCGTTTTTATTACAACACGAGCTACCACCGTATCGTAGGCGAATGGGAAAACCGTTTCACCTTTACATGGAGCCGCTTCTTCTCGACCAATATCACGCTCAACGTACGGTACGACGACGGTGTGGCGAAAAACGAAGACTTCGACAGTTATTTCCAAATAAACGAGCTGTTGAGTTTCGGCTTTAATTATAAATGGTAAAAAAAGGCAATTTAAATACTTTGTTCGTTCGCAAATAATATATACATTTGCCCTCGAATTTTGCAAAGTCGAGTTTACAAATATGAGCGAAAGTATCGAACATCCGGGAATAGTCGAGCAAGTCGATGGAAACAAGGTCCGCGTGCGTATCACACAATACTCAGCCTGTGCAGGTTGCCATGCCAAATCGGCTTGTACCATATCCGACCGAAAGGATAAATGGATAGACGTGGAAGACACAACGGGCGATTACCAGGCAGGGGAGGCCGTAGTCATCGTAGGAGAGCATTCATTAGGTCGGGAAGCTGTCTTGTTGGCGTTCGTCTTGCCGGTAGTGATGGTGCTGGGAGCTATCATAGGAGGTTCGGCAGCAGGATGGGCAGAAACGGCGAGCGGAGCGTTTGGCTTACTCGTGTTGGTGCCTTATTACATTATACTATATGTGTTGCGAGACAAGCTCAAGAAGCACTTTGTGTTTAAATTGAAGAAACTAAAAGACCAATAAAATGATTTTAATTGCCGTTATTTCATTAGGGGCGATCGGTATCGTCGGCGCCCTTTTGTTGTATGTGGCTTCCAAAAAGTTTGAGGTGCATGAAGACCCGCGTATCGGGCAAGTGCAGGCCGCTTTGCCGGGAGCCAATTGTGGTGGCTGCGGATATGCCGGATGTGCTGGTTTTGCCGGAGCCTGTGTGAAAGCTGAGTCGCTGGATGGGATGCTTTGTCCGGTAGGTGGAGCGCCGGTTATGGCAAAGATTGCTTCTATCTTGGGAAAAGAAGCTACCGCCGCGGAACCGAAAGTGGCCGTCGTACGTTGTAATGGGACCTGCCAAGCCCGTCCGCGTACGAATATGTATGATGGAGTAAAGAGTTGTACGATCGCTTCTTCGCTTTATGGTGGGGAGACAGGTTGTACGTTCGGATGCCTGGGGTATGGAGATTGTGTGAAGGCTTGTAATTTCGATGCCATCCACATCAATCCGGAGACGGGCATTGCCGAGGTGGACGAAGAGAAATGTACCGCCTGTGGCGCGTGCGTGAAGGCTTGTCCGAAAGGTATCATCGAACTCCGCAAGAAAGGACCTAAATCACGCCGGATCTATGTATGTTGCGTGAACAAAGATAAAGGGGCGGTAGCCCGCAAGGCTTGCTCGAATGCCTGCATCGGATGCGGCAAGTGCGCCAAAGAATGTCCGTTTGGAGCTATTACCGTGGAAAACAACGTGGCTTATATCGACTACACGAAATGCCGCATGTGCCGTAAGTGCGTAGCCGTTTGTCCGACCGGAGCTATCCACGAATTGAACTTCCCGCCTCGGAAAGAGCAACCCGCCGAAAGCAAGGCACCTTTGGCGGAAAGCAAGGCACAAACGGAAACAAAGCTGCCTACCCATCAACCGGAAGCTGCCCAGGAAACAACTTCCTCCATTGAAGTAAAAGAAGAAATTAAAAAATAAAAATCTAATCGTATGCTAAGGACATTTCGAATCGGAGGCATTCACCCACCTGAGAATAAATTGTCTGCCGGTAAAAAAATTACCGCGATAGCTGCACCCAAACAGGTCATTATCCCTTTGAGCCAGCATATCGGTGCGCCGGCACAAGCGTTGGTCAAGAAGGGTGATGTAGTGAAAGTTGGTACGTTATTGGCAAAAGCCGGCGGATTTGTTTCGGCAAATATCCATTCGTCCGTTTCGGGCAAAGTAAATAAGATAGACAATGCGCTTGATACAAGCGGTTATCGTCGTCCGGCCATCTATATTGACGTAGAGGGCGATGAATGGGAAGAGGGTATCGACCGTTCAGAAACGTTGGTAAAAGAATGCAATCTCTCTGCAAAGGAGATTATCGACAAAATAGCTGAAGCAGGCATTGTAGGTATGGGCGGTGCTACATTCCCCACCCATGTAAAGCTGATGCCTCCTCCAGGAAACAAAGCTGAAATAGTAATTGTTAACGCTGTAGAATGTGAACCCTATCTGACTGCTGACCATGAGTTGATGTTGGAGAAGGGAGAACAAATCCTTGTAGGCGTTACGTTGTTGATGAAAGCCGCTAACGTAAATAAAGCAGTTATTGGTATTGAGAACAACAAGCCCGATGCCATTGCGCATATGACGAAATTAGCAGCTGCTTATCAAGGCATCGAAGTAATGCCATTAAAGGTTAAATATCCGCAAGGAGGTGAAAAACAATTGATAGATGCCGTAACGGCTCGCCAGGTCAAAAGCGGCGCATTGCCTATTTCGGTAGGTGCCATTGTGCAAAATGTGGGAACTGTATATGCTGTATATGAAGCTGTACAGAAGAACAAACCGCTATTTGAACGTGTGGTAACTGTAACGGGTAAAGCCGTAAAAGCACCTTCCAATTTCTTGGTTCGCATCGGAACGCCTATCAGTACTTTAATTGAAGCAGCAGGAGGCATACCGGAGAATACGGGCAAGATTATCGGTGGTGGACCGATGATGGGTAAAGCATTAATAAGCGCAGAAGTTCCTGTTGGAAAAGGAAGTTCGGGCGTATTGTTGATGACGAAAGAAGAATCCGTACGCAAACCTATGCATGATTGCATTCGTTGTGCGAAGTGCGTGAGTGTATGTCCGATGGGGTTGAACCCGGCTTTTTTGATGCGTTCAACTGTTTATCAGAATTGGGAAATGGCCGAGGCAGATCATATCCAGGATTGCATTGAGTGCGGTTCTTGTAGTTTCACTTGTCCGGCTAACCGTCCGTTGTTGGATCAAATCCGCGTAGGAAAGGCAAAAGTAATGGGAATAATCCGATCAAGAAAGTCTAAATAATAGAGCCATGATGGAAAATAGTTTATATGTATCGCCTTCTCCCCACATACATGGAGGAGATAGCATCAGCAAAAATATGTATGGAGTACTGATTGCCCTCATTCCGGCTTTCTTGGTATCTCTTTATTACTTCGGATTAGGTGCATTGATAGTCACATTGGTATCCGTTGTATCGTGTGTCTTGTTTGAATACTTAATTCAAAAGTTCATTATGAAGAAAGAGCCGACCATTACAGACGGATCAGCCATGTTGACCGGCGTATTGTTGGCTTTCAATTTACCATCCAACTTACCTGTTTGGATTATTATTTTGGGTGCTTTGTTTGCTATTGGTGTAGCAAAGATGTCGTTTGGCGGATTAGGTAACAACATTGTGAATCCAGCTTTGGCGGGACGTGTCTTTTTGTTGATTTCTTTTCCTGCACAAATGACGACATGGCCTTTGGTTGACGCTACGGCTGCTTTCCCGCTTACCTATACAGATGCTGAAACAGGAGCTACAGTACTTTCTCTTTTAAATGAAGGGGTGAAGGAGCTTCCTTCCTATACCAGCCTGTTAATTGGTTGTCACGGAGGTAGTTTGGGCGAAGTAAGTGCTGTTGCGTTACTGCTGGGTTTTGCGTATATGTTGTGGAAGAAAATCATCACATGGCATATTCCGGTAACGATGATTGTGACGGTGTTTGTATTCACGGGAATCATGCACTTGGTAAATCCGGAAGTGTATGCCAGCCCATTCTTGCACATTCTTTCAGGAGGTCTGATGTTAGGAGCTATCTTTATGGCGACAGACTATGTGACTTCGCCTATGACCAAGAAGGGAATGGTGATTTACGCTATTGGTATCGGGTTGCTGACTTCTATCATTCGTCTGTTCGGTTCGTATCCGGAAGGTGTTTCGTTCGCTATCTTGATTATGAACTTGCTGACTCCGCTTATTAATATGTATGTTAAACCTAAACATTTTGGGGAGAAGTAAAGATGGAAAAATTGAAATCAACATTGCCTAACATGCTCCTTTCTTTGACTATCACATGCGTGGTTGCAGGAGCAATCTTGGCAAGTGTCAATGATATGACAGCAGGAGCAATAGCCGCATCCAAGGCTGCCGCTTTGGAAACAGCTATTAAAGAAGTGGTTCCGGAATTCAATAATAAACCTGTGGAAGAGGCCTACATGTCGGCTGCCAGCACAGGTGATTCGTTGCGTATTTATCCGGCTAAGATGGACGGGGAGCTGGTGGGAGCTGCCGTAGAAAGTTTCTCAAACAGTGGCTTCAGCGGAGAAATTCGTGTTATTGTCGGCTTCAATACAGAGGGGAAAATTACAAATTACTCAGTCTTGCAACATTCCGAGACTCCAGGATTGGGTTCCAAGATGCAAGAATGGTTTAGAACAGATAGAAATAAACAAAGTATTATCGGACGTAGCGTAGGTGATGGTTTGAAGGTTTCGAAGGATGGTGGAGATGTGGATGCTATTACAGCTGCCACAATTTCCAGCCGTGCTTTCCTGGATGCCGTCAATCGTGCGTATAGCGCTTTTGCCCAAGTAGACGCAGCAGGTGGCGCTACATCGTCTCATCAAACAGAAGGAGGAAATAGCGATGAGTAATTGGAAAGTTCTTTTGAATGGCATCATTACCGAAAACCCAACGTTCGTGTTGTTGTTGGGTATGTGTCCTACCTTGGGTACGACCTCTTCCGCACTGAACGGTATGAGTATGGGATTGGCTACCATGTTTGTGTTGATTTGCTCGAACATGGCGATTTCGGCTGTCAAGAAATTAGTGCCTGATTTGGTACGTATCCCGGCGTATATTGTCATTATCGCTACGTTCGTGACGGTAGTCCAGTTCTGTATGGAAGCCTACACGCCGGCTTTGTATGCCAGCTTGGGATTATATATACCATTGATTGTGGTGAACTGCATCGTCTTAGGACGCGCAGAATCGTTTGCGGCTAAAAACGGTGTCGTGGCTTCCGGATTCGACGGGTTGGGCATCGGATTGGGTTTTACGTTAGCCTTAACCCTTTTAGGGGCTTGTCGCGAATTGTTGGGTACAGGTAAACTCTTCGGTCTGACATTAGCACCCGAGGAATATGGTTCGCTAATTTTCATCCTTGCGCCAGGCGGATTTTTGGTGTTAGGATATTTGATTGCAATTGTAAACAAACTGCGTAAAGCATAAGGAGATTCGTATATGGAATATATCATGATATTTATTGTTGCCGTATTCGTCAACAATGTCGTATTATCTCAGTTTTTGGGAATTTGCCCTTTTTTAGGCGTTTCTAAGAAAGTAGAAACATCCATCGGCATGGGAGCTGCGGTGACCTTTGTTTTGGCACTTTCAACGATTGTCACCTTCCTTATCCAAAAATATGTGCTCGATCCGTTTGGCTTGGGTTATATGCAGACCATTAGCTTCATCCTGGTAATTGCTGCGTTGGTACAGATGGTTGAAATTATTCTCAAGAAAGTATCGCCGGCTTTATATCAAGCGTTGGGTATTTTCCTTCCTTTGATTACCACGAACTGTTGCGTATTGGGTGTGGCAATCTTGGTAATTCAAAAAGATTATAATTTGTTAGAATCCGTCGTGTATGCTATTTCGACTGCACTTGGGTTTGCGTTAGCATTGGTTATTTTTGCGGGTATTCGCGAGCAATTGGCCATGACAAACGTTCCTAAAGGTTTGCAGGGCACGCCGATTGCATTGATAACGGCTGGTCTTTTGGCGATGGCATTTATGGGATTCTCTGGTATAGGTTCCTAATCTTAAAGATTAAATAGTATGAAGAAAAAGATTTTGGTAGCTGGGGGAACGGGCTATATAGGTTCCCACACAACAGTAGAGTTGCAACAAGCAGGATATGATGTATTAATCATCGACGACCTGTCTAATTCCAATATCGAAGTATTGGATGGTATTGAACGTATCACGGGTATCCGTCCAGAGTTCGTCCAACTGGACTTGAAGGATAAAGAGGGTACACGTAAAGCGTTGCAAGAGCATCCGGGTGTAGAAGGTGTCATCCTTTTTGCCGCCAGCAAGGCTGTGGGCGAATCAGTTCAACAGCCGTTGAAGTATTATCGCAATAATATCACTACGTTGCTTAATATTCTCGAACTCATGCCGGAATTCAACATGAAGGGTATCGTGTTCTCTTCTTCTTGTACCGTGTATGGACAGCCAGATCCGGAGAATCTGCCGGTTACGGAGAACGCACCTATCAAACCGGCTACTTCGCCTTATGGCAATACGAAGCAAATCAATGAGGAAATCATTCGCGATACGATTCATGCCGGTGCACCTTTCAAGAGCATCATCCTACGTTATTTCAACCCGATTGGCGCGCATCCGTCGGCTGAAATCGGCGAATTGCCTAACGGCGTTCCCCAAAATTTGATTCCTTATTTGGTGCAGACGGCTATCGGTATCCGCAAGGAGTTGAGCGTCTTTGGTGATGATTATAATACGCCTGACGGCTCTTGTATCCGTGATTACATCAATGTGGTTGATTTGGCCAAGGCGCACGTTGTAGCCATGCACCGCATGTTGGAAAACAAATCGGACGATAAGATGGAAATCTTCAATTTGGGTACGGGCCGAGGTGTTTCGGTTCTCGAACTGATTCATACGTTTGAGCAGGCGACAGGCGTCAAGGTGCCGCACAAGATTGTAGGCCGTCGTGAGGGCGATATTGAGCAGGTATGGGCAAATCCGGAAAAGGCCAACAATGTCTTGGGTTGGAAGGCAGAAGAATCACTGGAAGACACGCTTCGTTCTGCTTGGAACTGGCAATTGAAGTTGCGCGAACGAGGGATTCAATAATAACTAAAAAGTGAAGCTTAAGGGGAGGCTGTGTCTATTTGGACATAGCCTTTCTTGTATTATCTTTTCGACTCTGTTGCTCAAGAGAAAAGTCTCTATATACTCATCCCTCCTCTTTCCAATCCGCGGGAAATTCCATAGCTGGAAAATAAATCACCCTCTACCTCAAGTAGGGTTCTGCTATCTGCTCAAGATATCCTCTCCTATCTCGGGCAGACCACCTTTGCTATCTCGAGCAGATAACAAACCTTATCTCGAGCAGATTACCTTAGACATTTCGGACAGATAGGAGCACTCTCCTCCCTTGAGCCCTTTTCCGCCCTCCTGAAGGCAGGAACGAGGGTGTACCGAAAATGAATAAAGAGGACATAAAAAGGCCATTTAAACACTTTTGCAGTCTTACTACTGCCTATCTAAAATTGGGGGAAAAATAATCAGAAAAGTCTTCAAGATATTGTGGCATGAAAAGTTAACAGTTCTTGGATAGTTGATAAAGACAGAGGGTGAATCGTGTATTACGACACACCCTCTTTCTTTTTCAGCAAAGCTTTTTCGCATCCCAAGTGCGGAACTCCGGACTGGCAGGCTGGACGAACGGGCACGCTCAGACCTCAAGTTTTGACACCGTTCTGTCGTGGCGTATCAATCATGACCTCCGAGCCGTAAAAACGTTCCGGTTTTGAATCCGAAATAAGTATTTTGAGGTTCAGCTGTCATCCGCCGTGGGCACATCGGTCGAAAAGACCCTTCACCAAGACGGGCTTGGTATAGCCCAGGTTTCTGAATGATTTTGGTTAAACATTTTAGTTTCAATCCTGTGTTATAAGGTTTAAGCCCGCTGAAAAATATTTCTTTATACCTAATGGCTTGTGCCGCTTTCCCCCAGAGAGGAGGAAGCGGCATAAGCCCTGCGTCTACGTCAAGACGACTGTTGTTTTTTGCGTTGTTCGCGTTTGGCCAGCTGTTGCATCTGCTGTGTCCGGCGTTGTTCTTGTTGCCGTTTGAGCTGTTCTTCCTGCATGCGCTGCGCCTCTTCCAAACGTTTCATGAATCCAGATTTCTTCAACGGCTTGCGTTTGTTTGCTTCTAGCTTAGCCAACAGTTTTTCTTCGTTGATGGTAAAGCGGAAAACGAGAGTCTGCGCGATGGTAATCAACGTTGAGATGAAGTAATAGTAGGTCAAACCGGAAGCATAGCTGTTGAATATGAAGAGGAACATGAGAGGCATGAGGTACATCATCATCTTCATGCCCGGCATTTGTTGCTGGCCGGTGTTCGTCATTTCCATATTATATTTGGTATAGACGATATTCGTGATGGTCATTAACAAGCAGAACAAACTGATATGGTTACCAAAATAGGTAGAGATGAGCGGAATCTGCACATCCCACGAGATGATGGCGTCATACGTAGACAAGTCCTGCGCCCAAAGGAAGCTCTCATGTCGCAATTCGATTGCTGATGGGAAGAACATGAAGAGGGCAATCAAGATAGGCATCTGCAGCAGCAGCGGAATGCATCCGCTCATCGGGCTGGCTCCGGCGCGGCTATATAGTTCCATGATTTGCCTTTGCCGTTCCATTGCCTGTTCTTTTTCAGGATATTTAGCATTGATTTCCTCAACCTGCGGACGCAATACGCGCATTTTGGCCGACGAGAGATATGATTTGTACGTGAGCGGATAAAGTATCAACTTCACGATTACCGTCAATAGGAAAATCAGCCATCCGTAATTGTTGATGTATTTCCCCAAGAAGTCGAACAATGGGATGACGAAGAATTGGTTCACCCAACGGAAGATGCCCCATCCTAGCGGGACGAGCTTCTCCAAATGCAATTTATCATCGCCTGAAAGATTATCGTTGTAATCGCTCAACAATGCAAACTTATTTGGAATGAAATAGAATTGTAAATCCGTCGGTTGAGTACCTAAAAGATCGAAAGACACATCGGCTGTTGCGTGGAAGGTCTTCAGGTATTGTCCGTCGGCGTGAGGGCGGGAATCCAATTTCGCATTTTGGAATCCGTTTTTAGCCACAAGCACCGTCGAGAAATACATATCCTTGAAACCAATCCAGTGTAAATTCTCTTTTAACGTCTTATTGGCATGTCCGCTGGCACTCAGGTAATCCACGTCGTCGCCCATGACTTTGTAGTGCAACTCAACGTAACGGTCTTCGAATTTACGTCCTTTTTCTTGCTGGCGGATATCTTGCGTCCAATTTAAATGAAGTGTTTGAGTATTGGGTGAAAGGATACCGTTCATACCTGTTCCTTGGATAGAAAAATCCATTTTATAGTCATCAGGAGCCAACGTATAGGAGAAATCGATAAAACTGTTCTCGTTCAGGGCTAAACGCATGACAAGAGCATTCGGGTCGTTCCCTTTTACGGGCGTGAAATATAAATCCCGTGTATTGACTACTTGATTAGCGGCCGTCACGAACGTTAAGTCGAACACGGACTCTTTATCTTCGAACAAAACCAATGGTTTGCCTTCGTAATTGTCATACTCTTTCAATGTAGCCGAAACGGCACGTCCTCCTTTGGTGCTCAAAACTACGGCTACTTTCTCGTTCTCCAATGTTACGAATTCTTCCGTGCCGTTCATGTGGGGTGCGAACGAACCGAAGTTGGTTTGCAAACGAGCCATACGTACCGAATCGGGTAATCCCGCCAATGCCTCCATCGGATCGGCATTTTGTTGGGCCAATTCGTTTTGTTTGATTTGTTCGATGCGCGCAATCGAATCCTGATAACGCCGTTGGGCTTCTATCTGCTCCGGCGTAGGGCGGTTCAACCAACTAAAGCCGAACAGCACCAAGCCGATAAGCACGAAGCCGATAATAGTGTTTTTGTCCATTTATCGATTATTTTTTCTTATTATCAATAGCTGCTTTTACAAAGCTCAAGAACAGAGGATTCGGGTTTACTACCGTACTGTTATATTCAGGATGGTATTGTACGCCAATAAACCATTTTAAGGTAGGGATTTCCACTACTTCCACCAAGTTGGTGTCTGGGTTTTCGCCCGTACACATCATGCCGGCAGCTTCGAATTGCTCTTTATATTCATTGTTGAATTCAAAACGGTGGCGGTGGCGTTCTTGGATGTGTTCTTTCCCATAGGCCTCATATATTTTAGAACCTTCTTTCAGCGTGCAGTCGTATGCGCCCAGACGCATCGAGCCGCCCATATTAGTCACGTTCTTTTGGTCTTCCATCAGGTCGATGACTTTATGTGTTGTATGGGGTTCCATTTCGGTCGAGTTGGCATCTTTATAGCCTAATACATCGCGTGCAAACTCGATAACCATGCATTGCATTCCCAAACAGATACCTAAGCAGGGAACATTATGTTCACGCGCATATTTGATAGCAGCAAATTTCCCCTCTATGCCTCGTTGGCCGAAGCCTGGAGCAATCAAGATACCATCCATGTCTTTCAGTTGTTCTGCTGCATTTTCGTCGTTCAATTTCTCCGAATGGAACAGATGGAGATTTAATTTGTGATGATTGTAAATGGCAGCCTGTAGTAAGGATTCGTCAATGGATTTATAGGCATCTTGTAATTCCACGTATTTACCTACCAAACCAATATTCACCTCTTCGGTAGCCGAGGCTTTCATTGCCAGGAACGCGCGCCATGGCTTTAATTCTGGTGTAGGACCTACCTCTAATCCTACTTTGCGGAGTACGATTTCATCCATCTTCTGGCGTTGCAAAACGAGTGGAACTTCGTAGATGGTGGGTACGTCGATGGATTGGATAACGGCCTCTTCCGTTACGTTACAGAACAACGCTACCTTGCGCAGAAGAGTACTTGTCAACTCATGTTCCGTGCGCAATACGAGAATATCCGGTTGGATACCGAGCGATTGCAATTCTTTTACGGAGTGTTGTGTTGGCTTCGTTTTGTATTCTTTGGCTGCTGCAATGTATGGAACGTAAGTCAGATGTACACAGAGGCAATTTCGTCCTAATTCCCACTTCAGTTGGCGCATGCTTTCGATGAACGGGAGCGATTCGATATCACCCACCGTACCGCCAATCTCTGTAATTACAAAATCAAATTTGTATTTATTACCTAAGAGTTTTACATTTCGTTTGATTTCATCCGTAATATGAGGTACTACCTGTACGGTACGTCCCAAATAATCGCCCCGGCGCTCTTTATTGATGACACTTTGATAAATGCGTCCGGTCGTCACGTTGTTGGCACGTGTTGTCGGGATGTTCAAGAAACGTTCGTAATGCCCTAAATCCAAATCCGCTTCATGCCCATCTACCGTTACATAGCATTCGCCATGTTCGTAGGGGTTTAACGTCCCCGGATCGATATTAATATAGGGGTCAAACTTTTGAATTGTTACTTTATACCCTCTTGCTTGAAGCAATTTACCTAACGAGGCGGAGATAATGCCTTTTCCCAATGAAGAAACCACACCTCCTGTCACAAAAATGTACTTTGTATCTGCCACGGTTGTAATATTTTTAATTTCTTTTTTATAGTAATCTTGTTTTGAAAATGCAAAGGTAGCCATTTTCTTCTAAGTAGCGCATCATCTGTCTGAAAAATCTGAAATCATAGGCTTAGTTTTGGATGTTGCATGGTACTATTGTTGTCGAAACAACTTGTGTACGTGGAGACGAAAGCTATCTTTACCCGTCGAGAACCCCGAATTTTATAAGAATAAATCTACTGAGCCATAAATACATTTGAAGTACTTTTAGGTAGGGGAATAAAAAAGCCTTTTATGGGAAAATTCCCTCAAAGGCTACTAACTAAACAGCTTGTTTCTTGGTGACCTCGGAGGGGCTCGAACCCTCGACCCAATGATTAAGAGTCATTTGCTCTACCAACTGAGCTACGAAGTCAAATTGCTTACTCTTTTATTATGTGGTGACCTCGGAGGGGCTCGAACCCTCGACCCAATGATTAAGAGTCATTTGCTCTACCAACTGAGCTACGAAGTCATTTTTGCAACCCCTATTTCCTGATTGCGGGTGCAAAGATAGGTACTTTTTCTGTAAATGCAAATTTTTTTGTCCTCAATTTGCCAATTTATTCGTCAAATTCGTAAATATCAGATGGTGTAGTTCGTTTCAATGCCACCAGCGATACATCTTTTCCTACGCGAATTCCTTCGTTAAACAATCGAATATCAACGGTTTTATAAGCTAGTTCCGGATGGTTGTTGTCTTTACTGAGGTGGCACAGCCAAATATTTTTCAATTCGGGCGTATAATGTGTGGCCAAGAATTCGGCGGCTTCGTGATTGCTCAAGTGTCCTTTCGGACCTGCCACACGTTCTTTCAGAAATTGTGGATAACTACCGAATTGAAGCATCTCTTCGTCGTAGTTTGCTTCCAGCACGAGGTGGTTGGCTTTGCAAATATATTCGCCTACTTTGTCTGTGATATGGCCTACGTCGGTCGCTATCGTGAAGTGGTGGCGGCCATATACAATATAATATCCTACGCTATCGGTACTATCGTGTGGAACTTCAAAAGCCGTGATTTCAAAGTCTCGGATGCGAAACGGCACCTCTTTCTCGATGGTGTGTTTCGAATGAATAAGTACCTCTTCTACATAACGGCTTTTGGCTATGCCTTGATGCACGCCTGCGGTCGTATAGATGGGAATATGCATCATCTCGCCCAGATAACCTACCGTTTTGATATGGTCGGCATGGTCGTGTGTGACGAGTACTGCGATGATTTGCGATAGGTCGACGCCCCGCTCTTTTAATACTTTCCGAATGGTGCGAATGCCGATACCTGCATCAATCAAGATTCCATATTCCGGCGTACCGAGGTAATAGCAATTTCCGCTACTCCCGCTTGCCAAACTAAAAAATGTCAGTTTCATATCTATTCCTTTCTTTTTCAGTTTTAAGGACGGACGAACGCATCCGGGATGGTGATTTCTCCGATAAGTGAACAATTCATGTGTTCTTTTACCTCCTCGGGAGTTAATCCATGGCCGAACAGGAACATGAGTTTCGTTACGGCACTCTCCGTCGTGCTGTCGTATCCGCTCACGACACCCATATCCAGCAGCTTCTGTCCTGTCTCATAACGGTGCATTTCGACGCTCCCTGCGCGGCATTGCGTCACATTCACGATGACGATACCCTGCTTTACGGCTTTTTGGATGTTTTCGAGGAACCAATCATCCAACGGCGCATTGCCACTTCCGAACGTTTCCATTACAACACCTTTCAGCCCGGGTATGTTTAAAATACTTTCAACTACTTGAGGCGAAATGCCAGGGAAGAGTTTCAAAATAGCGATATTCCGGTCCAAGAGGTAATGTGGTTTCAACGGGCGGCGCGATACGGGATAATAAATTTGCGCTACGTCATATTTGATATGAATGCCTGCATGGGCGAGCGAAGGATAATTGTATGAACGGAATGCATTGAAATTGTCGGCGTTCGCCTTACAGGTGCGATTTCCACGCATCAATTCGTTCTCAAAGAAGATACACACCTCAGGTACAATCGGGAAACCGTTTTCGCGGGCGGCAGCTATCTCGATGGCTGTAATCAAGTTCTCTTTTCCATCGGTGCGAAGCATGCCAATAGGAAGTTGCGAACCGGTAAGGATGACTGGTTTGCTCAGGTTCTCGAGCATGAAACTCAATGCCGAAGCGGTGTATGACATCGTGTCCGTCCCGTGTAATACCACAAATCCATCGTATTTGGAGTAATTATCGGCAATGATTCTTACGATTTTCATCCACGAATCCGGTCCCATGGCCGATGAATCGAGAGGTGGATCGAACTGGTATGTGTCCACTTTGTGTCCTAATTTTTTCAATTCCGGGACGTTTTCCGCCAGATGTTGGAAATTGAACGCTTCCAAGACACCTGTCTCTGCGTTTTCAATCATACCGATGGTTCCACCTGTGTAAATCAATAAGATAGAAGCCTGCTCTTTATTTGTCGTCATAATCCTCCGTTTTTGAAGACACAAAGATACAATTTTCGGCTTGAATAGAAAATAGGGATACCTGCCTTTCTGGAAAAAGATACTTATGAATGGTTCTTCTTCGTTCTTTTTGCTTGATCAAAAAGAACCAAAAAATCAAGGCTTACACTCCAGCGGCTACAAATGGAGGCGTTTCGCTGAAATCTCGGAAAACTCGCGCTTTGCGCTCAAACACCGAGATTTCTTTACGCTCCACGCCCCCATTTGCTTTACGCCGCTTCCGTTAGGCCAATCCAATTAATAATTGACAATGGATAATGGACAATTGACAATTGTCCATTGAGGTTTTGATACACAAAAGGCGAACAAAGGTCAGCCATAAGGCGTTATGAATTGTCCATTGTCCATTGTCAATTAAACCGGCCTCTGTCTGGTGAGCGTAAAGCGAACGAGCGGAACGAAGCGGCCGAGAGCGTTGCTGTTTGAGCGAAGCGAGTTGGCAACGCGAACAGCGGAGTGCAGGGAGAGAGTAGCGAAGCAGACGCAGCCTTGAACTTTTGGTTCTTTTCTTTCAAGAGAAAAGAACAGATGATATCAGGTATGATTCCGGATGATTTTGCGCTTGAGTTTACAATACCATGAGGTGCTGATACCCATATAAAGGGCAATGTATTTATCGGGTACGCGCTGGATAATCCATTTGTAGTGCGCATATAGGAATTTAATGAACTCCTCGGCGGTATAGGATTGAAGGTAAGCGAACATCATATACAACTTGGCGATGATGACGAGCATGGCTTGCTGGTAGTAGGAGGCAAAGAGCGGATAACGTGCCGAGAGGCTTTCGATATGCACGCGGGAGATACAAAGCAGTTCGCCATCCTCGATGGCTTTTATCTCGAAGTTGGAGGGCGTACCGGTGAAATAGCTGATTTCGGAAAGGAAGGGGTATTGGGAGTCGGAGGCAAAGCCGGTTACGCATTCTTTCCCTTGCTCGGTCGTGAAGATATTGATAAATAATCCTTTGTTGATAAAATAGGCGTTCTGGCAAAGTTCGCCGGGACGTAGGAGCAGTTCCCCTTTCTTCACACTCACGGGGTAGGCGTACGTCTTGAGTTCGCGGACGAACGCTTCGTCTGCTGCCAAGGTACGCGGCATGTCGTTCAATAGCTGGTCGAAAGGGGAATGTATTTCCATAAAGCGTGGCGTATCAGTCTTTCAGTGTAAAAGATTGTTTGCCAATTAAGTTGCCGTCAGCAAAGATGTCCACGCGATAGGTGCCTGGCGAGAGGTATTCTTCGATATCCCAATACATCGTCACGGGTACCTCTTCGCCCTCGTATTCAATCATTTTTTTCATCGAATAGTTGATTTCTTTCCCTTCGAAAGTGAACAAGTCGGCGCGGCTCTTTACCAAGATGTCGTCGTCTGGCTTCATGATGCGTACATAGATAACCTTTTCGCCCACAGGAGCCGTCACGTTTTTGGCAATGCGGAAACTCACCACGAATTGTTCCATCCGCTTGATGCGCTTCGCCAATTTACCGCGTGAATTGACGGGCGTGATGGTAATGCCCGTGGCATCCAGCTTGCTGGCCAACGTCACGCGTTCGGTCAGTTTCTCTTTCTCTTTCTTGAGGGAGGCGGCTGTGGTCGAAGCTTGCTGGTATTTCTTTACGGCTTCGTTTTTCTCGACCTTGAGTTGCTCGTTGGCGCGGTTGAGGGAGTCGATTTGCACCACATAGTTGCGCATGATTTTGCGTAGGGTAGCGATTTCCTTCTTCAGGCGGGAAATCTCTTTCGCGTTGGTCGACTTCACCGTGCGAAGTTCTTCCATGAGGCGTTGTACCTTTGCCTGTTCGGTCGTGAGCAGGGCGGCCAGCGAGTCGCTGCTCACATTGAACTTATAACCTTCATACTGAAGGGAAATCTCGTTCAAATCATCCTCCATCATCTCCTTTTCCAAATCGAACGATTGCGTCATCTCGTCGATTTGCTTCCGTTGATGCAAGATGTAATACACGCTTCCGCCGACAATCAACGCCAGCACCACCACCACTACCACCAGCAGCGATAGTTTGTTTATCTCTTTGTTCTCTTTCTTTTCTGTATCCATATTCAATAGATGTACCTGAAAAATATCTCGCGCAAAAGTACTACTAAATTGGTTAGGAACGAAAACAGCGTGGCTATTTATATATTTTTAAGGGTTAGGGAAAGACGGTGAATAGGGGAGTATTTGAAGTCCCCAACCGTTTGCCGATGCGGGGTATTGTGCGTAGGATACTTCAATATGTAGCCAATTTCTTTTTTGCTCGTTCCAAACTTCCTTTAAATATGACTTCTTTATTTTCATCCAAAATAATTACTGTAGGAAAACCTTGAATATTCAAATACTTCAGAATCGAATCGTTCCCAGACACAGATACCATTGGAAAAGTACAGTTATAATCCGCTAATATTTTCTGCCCGTCTGCGAATTGCTCATCTCCGTATTTTACAAAAACGGATGTGAGAAATACCTCATTCTTTTCTTTTTGTATTTGTTCATGCAGATCTTGTACTAAAGGAAATTCTCGCCTACAAATTCCACATGATGAAGACCAAAAATCCAATACTACATATTTTTTGTTTATTGATGCCATTTTCAATGAATCATTTTCTGTTTCTACTTTAAAGGGAGAAACATTCAGTCCTTCAGGTAAACTATCATAAGTCACATAATCTCTCCATTGTGGCTCCAATACGAACGAAAAAACAAGTACAACAATCGCTGAAACAGCCAAAGTAATCCACTTTTTCACTTTGAAATAGATAAATCCCAATAATGTTCCCAATGAACTTCCAATCGGAACCATTAGAGATATCCGTGTGCTATTGAAATCGGTAAGGAGGACAGGCAAATCTAAAACATACCGTCCTATTATAATGCCTAATAAACATAATCCGATGTGCTGCGTGTTTTTCTTTAATAAGAAAAAGGTGAGCAGGAAATAGACGATGATTTCTGTAAGCGTTGCATAATGGAAGCTCCATCCGCGCAAAGGCGTGCAGATTAGCATAAGAGCTAATGATATAAGAAATGAAAGGCCAAATGTTTTCATATAATTGGAATTTTATAGATGAAAAATAATGCTGCAAAAGTAGTATATGTTTCTTGCTTAAGGTATGAGAAGGTGTTAATGTTTTTCAATAAATATTTTAATAATCAGCTGCTTATATAATAAATATCGAAATCGAAAATGGATTTTCTGCTGATATAGATGGACTATCTTTTGTTTATGGCGGATGAAGAGCTGTTTGCAAATGGGTTCACTATTCTTGTAAATATTCTATAGGGGGCATTATCTTTGCGTCTGTCACGAGGGCTATTTCCCTTTCCCTATTTGCTTTACGCTATTTTATCCGCACGAATTACGTTAAGATTACCCTACCACGGAAGGGTGCACATACCCTACCGTAATAGGGTGCTGGCACCCTACCGTATTAGGGTGTATATACCCTTCCACGGTAGGGTAATCTTAACGTAATACGAATCCCTTTTTAGAAAATGGTAAAGCGGAGCGTACCCTTTCGGGGTTCTTTGTATGGTTGATAATTGCGGGAGTATTGCGTCGAGATGGTCAGCTCCCATTCCCCCCGTTCGATGGGCTCGCGGAGGATGACGACGAGGCGGGTAGGGTGGTTGATGTAGAGCATGAAGTGGCTGGCGGGCAGGAGGCTATCGTCGTCCAGGCGGCGGAGCGTGAGGCCCGTGTCGGGGTGGTCTCCCATGACCTTGAGCTGCGTGCCTTCGACCTCGAACGAGGGGCATCCGTAGGGAATGGCTTTGCCCAGCTTCTTGTCTACAGGCCATTGCTCGGGGATGGCGGGATGGATGCTGGTAGGCCGAGGGGCGCGTTGCGGGCCGTTGTAGTTGTCGCCCTTCAGGTGCTCGGCAATTTGCATCAGGCGGGGCGAGGGGCGGAGGTGGAAGGCGAAGGTATGGCGGTCGGGGTCGAAGTCGTCGCCCGTATTCACGAAGGTACCGTTCACGCTGAGGTCCGTCCGCCCCAGCCCGAAGTCGACGTTGAAGCCCTCCTCGAGCGCACTGTAGATTTCGTCGCATACCATCTGGTAGGCGTTCAACAAAGTGCTGGCACGCAGTTCGGTGCGTTTTGCGACGATGCGGTTGATAATCTTTTTGATATCGATTGTATCGCGGTAGCGCACAGTCGCCTTATAATACGTTTCGCCTGCAGGTGATTGCTGCTGGCTGATGTGGAGAGGGACAGGCGCGAGTCCCTCCAGAAGTTTATCCGCTATTTTCTTATCCATACGGGTCGTTTGTTTAATATCCGGTTACAAAGTTAGAAGAAATTATTTGTTCCTAAATAATAAAAACAGTACCTTTGCCTCCATAAAACATAAAAACAACAGACTATGAAACAGACAACCGACGAACAGGCGCACGCCGCCCCCTTGACGCGGGAAGAATTCATGCAAAGATGGAAGGCTTATAAGCAGAAGAAGCAAGCCTACATTGAATCACTGAAAGAGTATGTGAGAAATGAATACAAAGAACGCACGGGGCGCGAGCCGGAATCCATTGAAGTATGGTGACGATAGATTTAGAACGCGTGAATGTGGTAGCACCTTACCACTTCACGCCTACGTCGTATTCAGTATTAACATTTTCTGTTTTAACAGATTATGGTGTGAAATATACGATGTCGTTTTATGAGAATGATTTATTACCGGGTATTCATGCCTACGAATTTGTTATTTCAAATGTAAACCAACGCAAATCACCTCGTGATATTAAGCTGCGTCAATCCATCATCGCTTTAATCCAAGAGTTTTTCCGCCAACGGGAGGCGGTGTTGATTTATCTTTGTGAGACAGGCGACAACCGGCAGCGTCAGCGTTTCCGTTTGTTCGAATCCTGGTTTCGTATATCGGGTAAAGGCAATTTTGTCTCTTTATCGATGGATTTGGTGGACCTGGAAGGTGTTCCGAATTATGCCGCCATTATTACCCGCATGGATAACCCGAATCTCTCGTTTATTACTAAGCAATTCACAGAAACAGTAGAGTTGTTGCGGGAGAAACCGGAATAAAATAAATGGTCACGGACAGGAAAGATCGCCGTGACCATTTACTTTATTATGTTATTATTATGTATTTAATCCTCCATCGCCCAGCGGACAGTCCCCTGTATCCGGTCGCCCCGGCGCAGCGGACGATAATCGAGCGCGGCATGCGGTTCGATGTAAGCGCCTTTCCCGGCATTGCTGTAATCGGCTACGAGGAGGCGGAACGCGTCTCCCTCTTTCCAGCAACGGACATGCTGCTGGCCATCGGACGTGACGGTGAAGGCTTTACCCGTGGCGGGAGATGCAAGCCGTGCCGTGTAGATGTTCGCCTTGGTCGAGCGGAAGTTGTTCGAGCCGGATGCGGTTTGGTCTTGACTCCAATCGACGGTCGGTGGCTGTTCCGGTCCTGCCAATCCGCAGACAGGAAGGGCGGGGTTCATGAAGTCGGCTGTGCCTTCCAACGCGGCGATACTATGGGACGGATAGACGCTCCAATAACCTTTGCGCTTCCACGAGAGGCGGGTGAAGTCGGCAGGTAGCGTAAACGCCAACCCGACTTGACGGGGCGAAACAGCCTCTTTCAGGATGAAGTCGTAGTCCACTTCTGTTTCGCCTGTGTTTCGGAAACGATACGTAAGCGTCCCTTCCGCTTCTTTGTAAGTGCCTTTGACCGAGACCTCAATGCGGTCGGCGTATTGTTTTGTCGTAATCGAATGGGCAATCCAGTTGGTGCAGACCGGTGTATAGGGGTCGAAGTTCTGTCCGCCGCCCAACATTTGGATGCCGCGCCCTTCGCTGTTCAGCGGAAGGACAACCAAGGTAGGATTCAACCCTTCCAACAGGCCGGTACACTTATCGACGGCATATTCACCCGACAGAGAGCGGACGTGGATAGCTGCATCTGATTCATCAAACGACAAATCGCCCTGAATCCGCTCTGCCTTCAGTCCGACGTGTGGCAAAAGTTGGAAGAAATAGGTATCTATCAAATAGCCTTGCGGGCTGTATACATCGATATGCAGGGTATCTGCCTGGCGAAGGTGGGTGGGCAAGGAGAAAGCCAGGACGCTATCTTGACGAGCCGCCAAATCCCAATTTATCTTGCCTGATTTTCCTTCGGTACTCCACGTGATGCGGCAGTCGGTAAGGTTCAGGAAGTCGTGCCGGTTCTCTACGTCGAACAGCATTTGTCCTTCCTTATCTATGTTTCCTTTCAGCGCAAGGCGCACCGGGCTATAAGCCTTCTTCATGCCCCAGTATTCCGGTTTTTCGCGACGCCAGCCATCGATGACGCCCCACGTCCCATAACCTACGGCCCGTCCGCCAGGGAGGAAGAAGGTATCGTCGATGCCCACCCAAATGGCGCCACCCAAGACGCCTTGGCTGTGATACATGTCGCTCCACATCCGGTCGAGGAGTTCGCCCCAACGGTCGCGGATGCCCGGGTCGGCCGAAAGCTCCAAGCGGTTGTAGGCGTTCAGGTGACAATACTCGTCGAACACAATCGGGCGGCGAGCGTTGCGATACATTTCCGGACCTTCCGGACCCGGATAGTGGTGGTTACCGATTTCAAGTTCGTTCCCGTCTGCGTCGGGGCTCCACTGGCTGAAGTTGCGCGGGCGGGTCGGGTCCATCTCCTTGACGATTTCTGCCGCACGGGCAAAGCATTCCTCATACTTGAGTGATTCATTGCCGATAGACCAAATCAAGACGGAAGGATGAGAGCGGTTGAGGTTCACCATTTCCATGTGTTGGTTCACAAAAATAGCAGAATCGGTAGGAGAGACGTTCGCCTGGTGCGCCCAGCAGAACGGAGCTTCCAACTCGACATACATGCCCAGTTCGTCGCACGCTTCGAGGAGTGCTTCATCGGGTGGATAATGCGAAGTACGAATATAGTTCACATTTCCCCGGCGAAAGATTTCCACATCTTCCCGCCAGACGTCGCCCGTCAGCGAACGCCCCCGCAACGGCATCACTTCATGCCGGCATACACCGCGTAACTTAACGGGGTGATTATTGACAAACAACTGGTTTCCACGTATCTCTATTTGACGGAAACCGACGCGGCGTTCAGTCGTATAGAGTTTCTTCCCGTCCTTTTCCAAGGTACAAGTCAGCGTATAAAGAGTCGGCGTTTCGGCCGTCCATTTCGCCGGGTTTTTTACCTTGAATTCAAAATGGTGCTTCCCTGCTTTTACCGTTTTGTTTTCGGAAAAGACAGTTGTCCCTTTCGGGTCTTTCAATACAAAACGGACGGAAAGAGCTTTCTCCTTTTTCGTGGCAGATTCGTCGGCGATTTCCATCTCGGTTCGCAAGGTGGCATCCGTATAGAGCGAATCTAAAAGCGTTTGCACGTGGAAAGAAGAGAGGTTCACTTCCGGAAGGGCGAAAAGGTAAATATCGCGTGTGATACCTCCCAGGGGATGGACCGCGTAAAAGGAGCCATTCGAAGTAGAATCAGCCACCGTCTCAGAGGTCACGCCGATGCGGATGCGGTTTTCTCCGGTTCGTACAGCGTCTGTCACATCCAGTTCAAAGGCTGTGAATCCACCTAAGTGCGAACCTACCTCTATTCCATTAACTTGAATACGAGCTTGGCTGTAAATCCCATTGCAACGGAGTTTTACCCGCTTGTCTTTCCAACGGCTGGGAACTTGAAACACACGTTCATAAATAGCTTCCTGGCCGGGTTCTATTTCAAAGCCTTGCATGACCCATTCGCCAGGGACTTCAATCTTGCTTTTTTCATTGAACGTCCACGTTCCCGCCAAGGGCACGCATTCTTCGGCTACCTTTTGCGGCAAAGGAGAAAGGCGGGGTACAATGACCTCCGCTTTCAGACACACCGTTAAGGTTGCCATCATACATATCCAGAAATGTTTCATTTTTTATTTGTTTTTATAGGTTATTGTTCCTTCTTTTTCTCCTCAAAGAGGTTTGTTCGACATGCTTTCCCGTCTTGAAGAAAAGATACTTGGCAGGCTTCCGTGTCCGACCACGCCTTCCCTTCGAGCTTCAGCGAAAGCGTTGTTTTCCCGTAAGGCTGCAAGGCTGGGACTTTCCCTTTCGCCTGGATTTTCCCGCTTTGCTCGACGACGATTTCCGTCTGGGGCGAAGCCGATAGACCGAAGTTCTCCACTTCGACCGTCAGCATTTCCTTATCTTTTTGATAGAGGGGGCGCAGGGCCGAGAGAATAGCCGGCTTGTAGTTTACGTAGGGCAACGAGGCGTAGCCGAAGAGTAGTTTCCCCTGTTTGTCCTGCCCGAGGAGCTTCGGGGCGAACTCATCCGGCGTGATGCCCGAGGCCGTGCCGTCGAACGTGACGATGAGGTCTTTCCCATCCGCCTGACTTTCCAATGCCTTTCCGCCCCGTCCGAAGTTCACTTCCGTATACGAACCGAAGCGGAGCGATGCTAGGTCGATGTCCCTCTGCGGATTAAAATCCTTTTCAGCCCGGATACGTACGCGGATTTCTTTCGTCTTGGGCGTGATGGGCTTTTCATTCAATACATCGAGCAATATACCTTTGTTCATCGGCAGGCAAATGTTTTTCGAACTATGGTTGTCGTTTCCCAAATCATTCCATTTGATGGTGTCGATGACGGCGAAATTCATCTGCGCCACGCGCCCTTCTGCGTCTTGGAACACCTTCGCCCGTTCGTATTTAAACCAATGCTCTACTTGCCCGTCGGCGTGAAAAGAGATGCCGGGCATATAGGCCTCGCCCTGTTCCACCACCCAATGCACACCGTCCAGCGAACGTTCGTAATAGGCAATGCGCCCGAGCCAATCGTTCACAATCAGATGATATTGAAGCGAGTCGCGCCACACAACCGGATCTTCAAATTCACCCTTCACCGCCGGGTAGATGCGCTTCTCCGTAATCTGCCGATAAGGCGAAATCCCATCGCGGCTAATCCACACGCCTCCGCCGCGGCACACCATCAGATAGGAACCATCCTGACGCCGGGCGAAGGTGAGGTTGCTCAACCCCTCGATAATCCGCCGGTCGCGCGGCTCGAACGTGAACTTCCCGTACGTCCAAGGTCCGTTTACATCGTTGGCGATATAATATCCGTCAATTACATAGACTATAATCCGCCCATCGTCCAGCCGGAATGCCTCCGGGTTATGTCCCTTTCCAATCGTGTCTTGGATGGCATACGGCCCAGATAAGCGGTCGCTCACCGTATGATAGACCGTCGAGTTCGGCCACGTCATGTGTCCTTTGGGCGCACTTTCCGGCCAACCGCACACGAAGAGATGGAACTTCCCGTCCTTCGTCTGCAAGATATTTCCGCCCCAAAACGAAATGTCCGGACGCTCAATCCCATTATCCACAAAACGGGGTCGCACACTGTCCGCGCCCCATACATTATCCGTTAATTGCCCTTCGGGCATCGCCTCGAAGCGGTCCATATAGCGTCCGCCTTTCACCAATTGGTCCCATTCCGCCGGCCGTGTCCGCTCGGTGATTTGGGCTGGGAGCGAAGTGGATAGGAGAAACGTGCTGCACGCTATTCCTATCTGTATCAGTTTCGTTTTATTCATATAAGTTGTGTTGTTTATGATATTACCATGCAAAACAGAAAAGCCCTTTACCAAAAACATCCTTTGCCCTTGTGAAAACTTTCCGAGTTGCCTATGGAATCTTCCTGTATCGACGTTATTTCTGTATCTTTAGGCTAAAGATAAACAAATATCGTCGATGTTTATACAAATATCGACGATAATTTGTGAAGATCTAGGCATTAACGAAAGTTTTTCTCCCATCTTTCCAAGTTTCTTCAGGAGGCAAACAACTTTTCAACGGCGAAGTTACATAATAAATAGCATATAAAATCCCCTGGCCTGGTGAAAAACATTGCAAAAAGGGAACCAGGTCAGGGGAAATAGGGGAGGAATCGGAACTATATGGAATTAGAAACCTTGGACGGTTTGCAGCACATAGTCTTCTGAAGAGCCATCGGCTGCTGTCACACGATAATAACGGTCTTGCGTATAGTCTCCTGGTTTGCCTAATGTGGGCGCGTTGTCGATTGGTGCAATGGTTGCGGCATCTGAAATCGAAACATAAACCCAAAGACGTGAAAGGCCGCTTTCCGTAATTTGTTGTTTAAACATTTCATAGAGCATTTCTTTTGTGACAGAACCGGTTGGTCCGGCTTTTTGAATACTATTCACATCGTGGGTCAATGTAGTACGGAAACCAGGAACGCCTTCTACATTGATTGTTTCAATGCTTTTATTAAAAATAACTTCGCATACGCGATCTGTTTCGATTTCTTCATTGATTGTTCCTTTTTGGATGGTATCATTATAGAAGAATCGATAGGTATATTCCACGTTCGTCATCTCTTTATTAGATGAATTTTCCAGCTCTTCCATGCCGTGATATAAGCAGCTGGTATTGACAAGCAGAAGCATGAGTCCTGCGATTATACTGTTTGTTACTCTTTTCATTACGTTATTCATTTAATTGTTTGACATTTTATTCCCAACCCGGATTCTGTTCCACGCCAGCGTTCAAGCAGAATGTACGGTTTAGAGGTACCAAATAGCGTTTAGGAGAGAAGCGAGCTTCTCCAATCGGGTTGTTTACTTCAAAGAATTCATACGTTTGTCCGTCCCTTGAGATACGGATGCCGCGCAATGGACCGACCAATTCTGGAATAACAAAGCCACTTGTGGCATAAGCTCCATTACCTACACCTCCGCTTTGGCGCATTCCCCAACGAAGGAGTGACCAATAACGGTCATTGCATTCGTAAACCATTTCTACATTTCGTTCGCGCATATAAGCTCTGAACAACGGGTCGTTCCATCCGTTTCCGCTTTTTGTGCTGAGATATGCCTCCGCTTTTTCTGCAGAGAATCCACCATGTTTTACCATAGTGGGAACCATATATTTGCGGGCATTGGCAAAGTCTCCTTTCATCAAATAGGCTTCAGCCATGTTCAAGTAAGCTTCGCCATAACGGAAAACGGAGAAGCAATAGTCCAGTTTTTGCGATCCAGGGTCTGGCAAAGAGACGATATGGTCGTAATGATATTTCAACATGGCATAGCCGGTAGAGGAATTATAGTTGTCTAAATCTCCGGCACGGCGTCCGTATTCATCTTCTGCTCCTGCATTAATAGGACTGTTTGAGTTCGAACAGTTGCCATCCCTACGGAAAAAGATGCGTTCCTGTCCGTTGAAATAAAGGCAGCTATCATATAGAATGGTGGTATAGAAACGCAAATCTCGTTTCTTCGTATCGCTGAAGTACATTTTTTCGTCTACGTTTCTTCCTGTCTGAACATAAGACGCGTCTTCCCAATATTTGATAGTGCCGTCCGTATCTGCCACTAAGTAATCGTCTACCAAATCTTGTGTAGGCCAAGCACCTCCGTCCATACCCCAGAAGTTCATGGTTGACTTAATAGGGAAATGTTCTTTGGCATATTCAGAAATATTTCCAGCATACCATAACCCCTGATATTGCATCGGCGTGTCATACAAAGAGGTATTCAAACTCAGACGTTCTACGATTAGGATATTCTCTTGTGCCGTGACTGCAGTTTCGTAAGAACGGAACAAATCATAATAAGGGCTTAATTGGCTACCTTCTGTATCTAATCCTAATTTCGTACCTGCGTCTATTACCATATTATAATATTCACTTTGGGCAGAACCACCATCTACATAAGCTGCTGCTTGATTAGCCGCACGCATAATCAAAGCATATGCAGCAGTACTGCTGACGCGTCCTCGGGCAACTTCTGTGGCTGGTGCTAATGCTGCAGCTGCTTCTTGCAAATCCTTTAAAAGAAAATCGTATGTTTCTTTGATGGAGGAACGTGGTATTTGCAAGTTGTCATCTGTAGACAATACGTGGTCGATGATTTGCAAACCTCCATATTGACGTGCAAAGAGAAAATAGTGGGCTGCACGTAAGAATTTCAATTCACCCATCATACGCGTCTTAAACTCTTCGGAGAAAATCTCGCTGTTACCGATTTCATCCATGGCGGTATGGATACGCCATAAGACGCCATAATTCAGCCATTCGTAATTATCGTCGGCAGTAACGCCTTCAGCTAAGTCGCGAGACCAATATGAACTATTCATAGTTCCTTGCATCGCATTTTTGGTACAAGGTTCTGCCCGGCAAGAATAAACGCATCCATAGGCTCCGAGCCATAAATTTTGTTGTAACACATCAGCATAAATGGATGTGACGAACGATTCCGCTAAATTTTCACTTGACCATGTATCGTCGCCCACGATTTTGTCATAAGGCTTTGTGTCCAAAAAGTCGGAACAAGAAACGTTTGTCAAAGCCAAGCATAACGCTGCGGCATATATGTATATTTTCTTCATTGTATTTTGCTTTTAATTGTTAGAAACCGATTTGAAATCCCATTGAGTAAGTACGCATCATGGGATAATTATATCCGTCGAAAGTGGATGCTTCCGGATCCGCATATTTTACGGACGGTCCGATTGCAAAAAGATTCACGCCAGAGGCAAATAACGTCAAGTTGCTGATCCAATCTACCTTTTTCAATACGGAATATTTGAAATCGTAGGAGAGTGTCAGCGATTTTAAACGGACATAATTCGTATTGCGTGCCCAAAAGTCCGATGTCTGGTAGTTGTTGTTTTCATTCAACGATGTATTACCAGCTCTTGGAAAATCGGCATCTGTATTATTGGGTGCCCATGTATCTAATTGGTAGACAAAATCCAGTCGGCGTTCACCCTCTTGCGCCATGGCGAATGAGTTCATGTAAGTCTGACGCCTTCCTGTTCCTTGGATGTTTGCTAATAAACTGAATCCTCTCCAACTGGCAGACAAATCAATGCCAAATACGAATCTGGGATCCGAGTTATTACCAAATTTGCGTTGGTCTTGTCCGGTGATTTGTCCGTCCCCATTGGCATCCCAATACCATAAATCACCTGGACGAAGGTCTTTCGAGTTGAGCCGTTTGGGATTATTCAAGACATCTTCCGGAGTTTGATAAAATTGGGTATTTATATAACCTGTGTTTACATATCCATATTCATAACCTTGTTCTCGTGTATAAGGGTTTGACAAGGTCACTTTGTCTTCATTGGTTTTGAATGCAAGAGAATGATACCACGTAAAGTTAAATCCAGCTGAGAAATTGACTTCACCGAATTTATCTGTGTATTTCAAATAGCCATCCACACCTTCCGAACGGTCTTCTGCATCCGAAACAATCATCGGCAGGTCGTAGCCAATCGGGTCTGTATATTCATAATTGGGTGCTGCTAAAAATCCTTTTGTGCTCTCATAGAAATAATCTAATGAACCTTCCAGCCGTTCGCCTAAAGTGGCAAAGTCAATGCCAATATCTGTTTTCCGGCGAGTGTACCAAGTCATATTGATACTTGGAGTGGCACCAGGTGTGATAGAATTGACCAGGCTGCCACCGATTACGTATGCATTGGAATTATAATTGTATGTAGTCATGTAGGCATAGTCGTCGTGTGTGGCGCCATTGATACCGATTTCTCCGTAAGAACCGCGTACTTTTAGATAATCGAATATACCTAAATCCTTTACTGGAGCGAAGAACTCTTCTTCCGAAATAGCCCAACCTAAGGAACCTGATGGGAAAAATCCGAAACGGTTACCTTTGGGAAAACAATCCGAACCATCATAACGGCCGGAGAATTCAACCATGTAGCGGTTGTCAAAATCATATCGGAAACGGCCTACGTAACCAATCCAAGCCTGTTCACTCTCGCTATTACTTGCCGTGATACTGGATGCATCGCCGTTTTGCAATTGATGGATAGTGTTTAAATAGAATGTATTGGCACTTGCACTCAAAGAAGTTCCATGATACCATTGTCGGTTATGTACTAATGTGACTAATACATTATGCTTTTCATTGAACGTATTCTTGTAGTCTATCTTTACGTTGAAATCATATCTATTGTGTTGATAAGACGAACGTGTCAGGCTAATATTGGATGGATCTTCATACGTTGCATTGCCATCTGCATCGTAATAAGTTGCATTTTCATACCAATCTGCACGATCTTGCGTTTCAATGTTGTAATTTCCATCTACTCCTAATGTTAAACCTTTTACCCAAGGTATAGCCCATTCTAGGTTAACAGCCAATTGGTTGTAAACCGTGCGATATTTGATTTCCCCGGGTCCGTCTAATTGTAAAGCTGGATTGTCAAATTGATTAGATATGGTACCATCTTCGTTGTATGGGCGTTCAAAAGGAGTTCGGTCTTTCAATCGGGAATAAAGTGTCCAAGCGCTGGCGCTGGGATAGGCTTCGTCCTTCACAGTGCCGTTTACATTCAATCCCACTGTTAATCCGATTTCATCAAAGTTGCTACTTACGTTTGTTCGATAATTGTACCTGTCGTAATCCAATTTATCGGATTTGTAAATACCTCGTTGTCCTAAATAGTTTAAGCTGCCGAAATATTTCAATCTGTCTGTGCCTCCACTGATAGAAACGGTATGTTCATTTTGTGGGGCAGAACCACGCAGCAATTCCTTTTCCCAGTTTGTATAAGAATTTACATTGGCTGCTATTTCTGCCATTTGTTCCGGACTTCGGAAGGCGTTGATGCCGTTTCCTAGCGATTGATATAGTTTGTTGATTGCCGTTGCATATTCATACGCGTCCATACGTTCAGCTGTATATGAAGGCGAATTGAATGCAAAATTGGCTTGATAATTAACAGATAATTTTCCGGATTGTCCCTGTTTGGTTTTAATCACGACAACACCGTTACCTGCATTCATACCGTAAACGGCTGTAGAAGCGGCATCTTTTAATACGGTCATTGATTCAATATCGGCTTTATTCAAAGCCTGAAAGCGAGCTGCAGTGGATACGAATCCATCAATAACATATAATGGTTCGTCGTTGCCTCGGATTGAGATACTGGCTCCATTCTGTCCTGGTTCGGCTGATCCTTGTTGTACAATAACACCTGGCACACGACCTTGAAGTGTAGAGCCCATATCGGAAAAAGGTACTTCTAGTACTTTTTCATTCTCTACAACAGCAAGTGAAGTTGTGTTTTTCCGCACACTGGTAGAACCATAACCAACTACAATGACTTCGTCTAAAGTTTTCGAATCTTCGCGTAATACGATCTTGAAGGAGGTTTTGTTTCCAGTTATTTTTAATTGATGTGGTAAGTAACCGATGTAGGTAATTTCCAAGATAGCGTTAGCCGGTGCTTCGATAGCGAATTTACCGTCTAAGTCTGTAATTACACCATTCGTAGTCCCTTTCACTACCACATTCGCTCCAATCACCGGCACACCTGCATTGTCTACAACAGTACCTGTAATCTTGATGGTTTGTTGCACATAATCCGTAGATAAACCTAATGGATTATCTGTAATTGGTTGATTCATAGGAGAATTACCCCCCCCCTATTGCGGCGTTTGCCAGCAATGGGCTTCCACATAACAAGGTAAGTACGTATGCCTTACCTATGGGCTTTGTTAAACAACTGTTCATGATAATTTAGATTAGAATGTTATTCTTGGTGCAAAATTATCGAACATTAAGTTAGCAATCTATAGAAAAATAGGTGTAAAAGGTTGTAAAAAGGGAACAAGTTTCGGTGAATTAGAATTAATTTCGGAAAAAGGGTAATTGGGGAGCAAAATTATCATAATAATAACCCAAAAACGGTCTTTTTCATTACGTCGTATTGACACTCTCAATATGGCGGAAAGACATCCTCAATCCGCCGTATTGAGAAAAGCAGTCTATGAAGGGCTGATGCATTAAAAAGAATATAGATTATCAAGTACTTATTATTTAATATATACTGATATGATAGGCAAAAAGTAACTTTTTATCTTGTTTTGGTATATGTTTAAAATATCAGATGCTCTGAATATCAACGATTTTAATAATGTATCAACCCTGCAGGCATTACCGAAAGTTTTCCTCCGGTCTTTCCCAGTTTTCCTTGGAGTCAAATAACTTTTCGGTGGTAAAATTACACAATAAACCGCATATAAAAATCCCCCGACCTGGCGAAAAATATCGCAAAAAGGGAACAGGATCGGGGGATTTGGGGAGAAATCGGAACTCAATCAGGTGTTTCCGATTAAAAACTTATTGTTCGGCCGGATAATTTGCTTTGTTATCCATCCAAAGCTCCAGCAATCCTCCCTTGGCAAAGTCCTTATGATAGAAGTAGAATGTATCCAAAGACTTCCCGTTCAAGCGACTCTTCTGGATGTAACAATTCTCTTTCGAGTTGTTGTAGGTCTTGATAACAAATTCTTTCCCGGAATAATATTGGGGCGAGAGCTTGATACGGACGACATCGAATACGGGCGAAGTAATCTCATACACCGGCTCCATCGAGCAAGTTCCTTTCAAGCTAAATAGTCCGATAGACATCAAAGCGCTTACGCCACCCATTTGTCCCTGGTCCTCATCATGGCCTCCGTATCCTTTTCCTGGGGAGGTCGCTCCGTAAGCCTTCTCGTTTACTTGGCGGACCCAATATTGGGTCAGATGAGGCGCTCCCGCATAATTGAACACATGTGCGTTCGAGCATCCGGGTTGATTCGCGTAACTCACATAACCACTCCCATATCCAAAGACAAAAGATTCATCTTTCGCTTGTTCGAAAGCATAGTTTAGCTTCTCGCAAAGCTTAGTTTCTCCACCCATAAGTTTTATCAACTCATCGATGCCATGCGAGACGGACCAAGTGGCTTGCCAGGAGTTCGCTTCCACCCATCCGGCTCCGCTCAAGGGATCTAGGTGTAGCCATGAGCCATCGGCTTTCTTAGGGAATAGGAGTTGTTGTTCTTTATTATATAATGTCTTCCAACCTTGTGAACGCTTCTCGAAATAGCGGGCATCTTTCTTCTTGCCCATCTTGTAGGCCATTTGTCCCAAGGCCCAATCTTGGAAAGCGGCTTCCAATGTGAGGCCCGCATTATCCGCAAAATAACCATGCTTTTCATAGAAGCGAATGGACTTGGCATCTCCCAGCATCCCATCTTGATGATTCTTATACATCCAATGATACGCTTTCTCCGCAGAGGTCTTTGTCAGAATTCCTTTTTGATATGCGCTGGTGATGAGGGAGGTTCCCGGACATCCGGTCATGATGTAGGAATAGCCTCCGGCGTTCGGGCCACGAGGGATTAGGCCTCCGTTCTCCGCATATTGCACCAGACAAGCCGCGAAATCGTCTTGCACTTCCGGCCAAGCCAATCCCCATAGGATATTCAGGTTCCATTGGGTTAGCCAGAACGCATCGGAATTATACATATGGAAGAGAGACTTTCCCTCGGCGTCTTTGGGTAAAGTCCGGGTCTTGTAACGGATGTTTATCGTTTGGCTTCCCCTTCTTTCCCCGTCCGTATAGTCGGGATAGTCTCCATTGACATCATCTATCTTGTGGCGACCCAATAAGACATGCCATAAATCCGTATAGAACTTGACCTGTTGGTCCTCCGTTCCGCCTTCCACCTCGATGCGTCCTAAATAATCGTTCCAGATATTCCGGGCCTCGGCGCAAGTGCGATTGAAATCCCAATCCTTTATCTCGGAACGAAGATTAAGCCGGGCGTTCTCTACGCTGGTATAAGAAATAGCGCATTTCACCTTGATTTCCTCTCCCGTTTGTAGAGGGAAGCCCATCCGTACGCCCGCGGAAGGCGCGTCATAATACGTCATTCCTTTATGCCGGGCCTTGGCTTTCCCCGTCCCGGTTAGCGAGGAAATGTCCGAGTAGAGGGTGGAATCATCCCAGCCATCCAACTGCTCCATCGGTTTGTCCAGTTGCAGGGCGAAATAGATTTTCACGCTATCGGGACCTCCCCATAAACGCCCCATAGTGGTGACCTCTCCTTCTATTTCCGTCGGGCTCACCTTTCTTGCCTTCGCGTTGGTCATGGTGGTGGTGGCCACGTATCCGCCTAGGTTTAAGAGGAGTCCTAAATCGGTTTTCCCCGGTCCGGCGTATTGAAAACGGTAAAAGCTCACACGGTCCAGGGAGGTTTGTTCTACCCACAGGTTATATTTCTCCAAGAAAACCCGATGATAACCCGGCCTGGCGATTTCTCCCTCGTGGCGAAACGGAGATTTCCATCCATTCTCTCCTTCCGATACCCGCACATCCCCCGTGGTGGGCATGAGCGTTATTCCCGAGAGCATCCAATCATGCACCTGCGGGAATCCCAAGATTTCGGTGGAGTTATAGTTATATCCCCCTCCATATTGGTTCTTATTGCGGGTGAGGGGGGCCGCGCTAATCATCCCGAAGGGCAGGCTTCCCGTCACGAAGAAGAAGTAACGCCCCCGGGTGGTCTCGATGAAGGGATTGACCTTGGAGACGAAATCCCGATGAGACGCTCCGCAAGTGTTTACCTCTATCTCAGACAATCCCACCTCGGTGCCATCCGCGTCCGTGCATTCGAAGCGCACCCAGCGCACTTTTTTCTCCGGGAATTTTATGGATTTAGGGGCTCCGTCGTTCGGTATCTCGTACACCTCTATCTCGGAACCGTCGCTAAAGTGGAGCACCCCTCCCGCCACGTGGCTATCCGGCGAGGGGCGGTCGTAGAGCAAAACCTCGTTGATGCTTTCCTCCTGCTCCCAATTTAGTTTTATCCAAGGGTAATCGATTTGCCCGTAGAAGTTCACGCTCCCTTTCGAGCGCCATTCCCCTTGGTCGAAAAGGCGTCCTTTCCCGTCAATCGCCTTATTACCCTCATACCCCTCGATTTCCGAGGAGACTTCCACTTTCGCGCTAGGAGCGATGTTATCCCCCGTCGCGAAAGCAGGAAACGCGAGGGCCGCCGATAGAATCGTAAGAAATAAATGTCTCATGTTATTCTTTTTAAAATTGCATATATAGAAACTGTTTTGAAGTAATCAAAGAATAATGTTATAGGCATCTCCAAAATTTGAAATCAGCCAGTCAATCGGATAAATGTTATATCTTTAGAGGTAACAAACAATAAAGTTATGACACAATATCCAACCGACTTGATAGAAAAAAGTGGCAAGTTATAAAAAAGATTATAAATCCGCAAGAAAGAAAAGCTGAAACATTCGCTTAGATCAATAATGAATGCTATTCATACCGTGAATCTAGCGAACGGCGGCGTGAATTGGGAAAATTATAACGGTAATCGGAAAGGTTCACGGGCGTGAATCAGGCACAAAAAAAGCACGAGCCCCGCGCTTGGGACCCGTGCCATAACTGTGATAAAAGAAAGTTTTTTAGTATCCGTCGTTCTGCGTCAACTGCGGATTCTTATCCATAGATGTTTGCGGAATCGGGAAATAACGATTGTAGGTTGCAAACTTGCGCGTTTCGATGAATTTCTCTGTCGAGGAAGCGTTCACATCAATCGTGGCACGCATTTCAGGGTCAACGCTGGCGTCCATACTAACCGTACCGACTTTCCGTTCCAAAGTTCCATTCAAAACAGTTTCTGCCACCATCTTGCCACTTGCATCTTTCCAACGTACGATATCGGCGCGGCGTAAACCTTCACCAGCCAATTCTACGCCACGTTCGCGGCGGATTAATTCGCGCAATGTAGCCTGCGTGCCGTATTTTGCTTGGTCTACTTCCGGCATCCCGACGCGAGCACGGATTTGGTTCAACTTGTTGTAAACCTCAGCCGACGGGCCGTTCAGCTCGTTCTCTGCCTCTGCCCAACTCAAGAGGACTTCCGCATAACGGAAGACAATCGGGCAGGCATCTGTATCCCAAATATTCGAATACTGCGTAATCGGTGCCAAGTATTTGTTCCAAGTTAAGCCCGTGCGCGACGTGTTATCTGCCATAGTCATGTAATCCAAATTGTTAGCTCCATCGATTTGACGGTCTAATGTGTTGAAAATACCAGAAGTACCATCTGCTTTTACATAATCTTGGCCTGGGAAACATATAGACATGGCCATGCGCGGGTCTCGGTTGGCAAATGGATGAACCGGGTCGTAACCCGAACCCGCTTCGTCGATGGTCATACCGTTTTCCATTTCGTACGTATCCAGCAAGTTGTGCGTCGGGACGATAGAAGACCAACCGCCGTTACCGTTGTTATACATCTGTCCAATTACACCTAAACCTTTCAAGTTGTTTATGTATTGCACAGCCATGATGATTTCCGGCGAATCTTTTCCTGCGTTGCTGAAGAGATTCGTATAACTTGGGTCGAGACTGTAAAGGCCCAAGTCGATGATTTGCTGTGCGCGGTCTTTTGCCGTAGCCCAATCTTCGTAATAGAGCGCTTCGCGCATACGCAAAGCAAGTGCCGCTCCTTTGGCAGCCCGTCCGCGTTCAGCCGGTGCATTGTTGAGCATCGGTGTGATGGCATCCAGTTCCTGTTCTACAAAGGTGCGTACTTCCTCTTCCGTATTACGAGGTACTTGGGCTTCTTCAGCCGATTCGTAATTGTCGATGATGGGGACGCCGCCGTACCACCAATTCATTTTAAAATATTGGTAAGCGCGGATAAAACGCACTTGCGCGATCAAATCATTCTTGACGTTTTCATCCGAGAACGGAATCGCTTCCACATTTTCCAAGAACGTATTACAACGTCGGATGGTGGTGAAACTATACAATGACGCGCCTGTATTAGAAGCACTCAGTGTACCATCTCCCCATGGGCGATAGCCTTCCCACGAGAAGTTATTGTAGCCGAAATCGGAACCACAATCGAAATACAAAAGTTGTCCGCCGTCTTCCCAACCGTCATAGCAACCGATGGCAAATTTTTCAGCATCGGTTTCCGTCTGCCACGTAGTCGACGGAGAAAGGGCATCTTTCGGGGTGACATCCAAAAAGTCGGAACAAGACGTGCCCAACAGGGCTGCCATCCCAAGTACGATATAATTTTTGAATCGTTTCATAGAATTATCGATTTAAAGAGTTATTAGAATGATACATTAATACCGAATGAATGTGTACGCAACAACGGGTAAGAAGACAAACGCTGGCTTGTAGCTTCCGGGTCGATGTTGATCTTCATGCCATCGATGGTAAACAAATTCTCTACCGAATAGTAAACACGGACATTGCTCAATCCGATAGAACTTAACACGCTCTTCGGAATCGTGTAACCAAACTGCAAGTTTTTCAAGCGCAGATAGCTGGTGTTTTGTAACCAGAATGTGGATTGCGCATTACGCGAACAACTGGGTGATTGCGTTCCGGTGAAAATACGCGGCATTTCAGCGTCTGTATTTTCCGGTGTCCACGCATCTTTCCAAATAGAAGCCGGATGACCAGCATCACCCGTGAAGGCACCGTATACTTCGAAGGCGTCAAACAAACGAGCTACTTTGGCCGCGCCGTTGAACATCAACGAAAGGTCAAATCCTTTCCAACCGGCGTTCAGGTTCAATCCGAAGGTGTAAACCGGTTCAGTGGAATTACAAATCACACGGTCGTCGCCATTCAATGTACCATCGCCATTTACATCGGCATAACGGATATCACCGGCTTTGAAATCGCCACCACCAAACGGGTTGCCGTATTGTGCCGTATAAGCATCTGCTTCTTCTTGTGATTGGAAGAAACCGTCGGCTTGATATACGTAATAAGAATTGAGGGCATGACCTTCATAGTTGCGTTGTTCGTAACCGGTAGTCAGATACCTGTCTTTTAGGGCAACGTCGTCAGAGAAACCCAAATCGAGGATTTCATTGTGGTTGTAGCTGAAGTTTGCGCTGGCGCCGAATGTCCAATCGCCCCATTTATCGTTGTAAGCGATGTTCAATTCCACACCGTTATTGCGCATTTCACCGACATTGTCGAAGTATGCACCCAGGGCAAATTCGTCTGGTACGGAAACTTCCATAATGATGCCCGTCGTATTACGGCTATAATAATCGAACGAACCGGAAATCTTATTATTCAAGAAAGCGAAATCCAAACCAATGCCCCACGTCGAAGCCTTTTCCCACGTGATGCTTTCCAAGCGATACGCATCTTGGTAATAGCCGGAATTCAAGGCACCGCCGAATACATAAGAAGCACCGAGTGAATAGGTATTCAAGGCCGGATAATAGTTTGCGGAAGAATCTGCAGATGTCAAGGCATCCTGATTACCCAACAAACCCCATGAAGCACGGAGCTTTAAGTTCGTCAACCAATCTTTCGTATTCTCCATGAATGCCTCTTCGCTGATTCGCCAAGCTCCAGAGAATGATGGGAAATAACCCCAGCGGTTCCCTTCCAAGAAACGGGAAGAAGCATCCGCACGGATATTACCTTCTAAAATATACTTACCGGCAAAGTCATAGTTCACGCGGGCAAACCATGAAACCATGGCTAATTCACGTGTATAGCCTTCGTTCGTTTGTGTAGCAGCATCACCGGCGTTGAGGTCGGTCAAATCGTTTGTTGGGAAGTTTTGGCGGAAGGCTTGTTGATAGCGGTAATTGTATTTTTCCGTGTGCCAACCGGCCAATGCCTTCAGGTTGTGTTGCCCGAAACTCTTTTCGTAGTTCAGCAATGCGTCGTAATTGGTGCGGTCCCAACGATAATAACGTTCGTCTAATTGGCTGGGTTCCGTCGATTTGTTGGCATTGTAAGCGAAATAAGGACGGAAATCGCGGTAGTTCTGCAAATCGTTTACATAAGCTCCTGTCAACGACAACGTCAATCCGTCCATGATCTTATAATCCAATCCTAAGAATCCGGTGAAGTTGTAATTATCGCGCGTTACTTTCATTTCATTATCCAACCACGCAATTGGGCTACCATCGGCAATTGAACCCCATGTACCGTCCGGATAACGAGCCACAATCCAGGGCGCAATCACATTCAACTGACGTACTAACTGATCGGAACTACCCCCGTAATACGTAGAGTTCGCATCGTCGTATTCATTCTTGATAAACGAAAGGTTCAAACGGGCGCTCAAGCGATCGGTAATCTTCATGTCCAAGTTCGTGCGGGCATTGAATTGTTCACGTCCGGCGTTGGGCAAGATACCGGTCTGGTTCAAATAACCCACCGAAGCCATGTATTTTGCATTTTCTGAACCACCATTGATATTGATGTTATGGCGATGCTGTACACCTGTCTTGTAGGCCAAACCGTACCAATCGGTGTTCGGGTAATTCGGGTCGGTCCCATCGCGGAACTTTTGGATTTCTTCGTCCGTGAAGCGTGGCGTACTACCTTCTGCTACCAATGCTTGGTTGTACATCGTAGCATAATCATACGAACTCAAACGGTCTATTAATTCTGTTGCATTCTGGAAGCTGACATAGCCGCTATACGAAATACGTGGCTTGCCTGTCGTACCGCGCTTGGTCGTAATCAAGATGACACCGTTCGAAGCCTTCGAACCGTAGATAGCGGCCGAGGCGGCATCCTTCAAGACAGAAATGCTTTCGATATCGTTCGGGTCGACTTCACTCATCGTACCGGCTTCTACACCATCAATCAAGATGTACGGGTCGGCTGTGTTCAACGTACCTGTACCACGGATACGGATATTACCGGCATCTTGACCTGGCGCACCATTCGTGCCTGTGACGGTCACACCCGGCATCAAACCTTGTAAACCGCTGCTGATGTTTTGGATAGGACGGTCTTGCAGGGCTTTGCTATCTACCGTAGCTACCGAACCGGAAAGGTTTACTTTCTTTTGCGTACCATAACCTACGACTACGACTTCGCTCAGTTGCTCAGAATCTTCTTTCAGGGTAATAGAAAGCGGTTTGCTATCTGTCACGGTGATGGTTTGTTCTGAAAAGCCTACATAAGAAATGGAGAGGACGGAACCGGCTTCACCTTCGAGTGTGAAATTACCATCCATGTCGGTGATGGTTCCGTTGGTTGTACCTTTAATGACGACATTGGCACCGATAATCGGCATGCCGGTGTTGTCAATCACTTTTCCTGTAATCTTGATTGTCTGCTGAACCGCGTTCGAAACAGGCAAGTCCGAGGCAGGATTCGTTCCGGCCCAAACAGCCGGAGCCGACAAAGACAAGGCTAATAATGCCGCTGTCCCTACGCGCATCGCGGAAGTGTTCCCAGGGGTTAACTTGTTCATAATCCTTAGTTCATTTAATTAATTAATTAATACATACACTGTACTTCTTGCTGGAAATTGACGTAGTCTTGCTTAGACTACGGTGTTTTTCAATAAAGAAGTACGCAAAGATATAAATTTCTGCAATAAAATCAATATCTATTAGGGTAATTTTTTTCAATAAAATAGGCGTGCACTGTCCAATCTCTACAAATCGAGCTAATTATTAACGCTGTTACATTCTTTTTTTATATTTTAGAAAGGAAACTATCTTTCAAATAGGAAAGAAATGGATGTAGTCTAAGCAAGACTAAATTATCATGAATTGAATTTATAGTGATGGATGAAAAGAAACATCGTTGTTTTTCTTTCTGATTACGGTTATGTTTCCCTAAAGTATAAGGCTATTTTGCGGGTCGGTATAGGTATGAAATGCTCAATCCGCCGTATAGGCACTCCCGATACGGCGGATTGAGCGTGTCAATACGGCGGAAAGACATCCTCGATCCGCCGTATTGAGAAAAGCTATCTATATTATAAGGTAAGCGACACTTCGACGCCTACTTGCAAAGGTTTCCCTTTTTGGATGAAAGGATTGCCGAACGATTCGAAATAGAAGGCGGCATAGTCCGTGTTTGTCAGGTTGCGGCTCCAAAGGCTGAGGTTGATTTTATCCTTGCGGACACCAACACGGGCGTTAAGTGTCAGGTAGAAATCCTGGGCGATATCGTTATATTCGGTCCAGAAGATCTTGCCGGCACCGTTCAGTTGGGCCGAGGCGTAAAACTGGTCGAGCCATTTGTCCCGGAGCGGGAGGTTGTATTGGAGGCCGAGGCTGGCCGTGTGGCGCGGCGTATAGGGTACGTAATTTCCGGAAAAGTCTTGCTGTCCGTTGTCGTAGTCGCGGAAAGTGGCGTGCGTGAAGCCATAATTAAAGTCGGCCGTCAGTCCGGTAGCAAGCAGGGCACGCAAGGAGGCTTCCACTCCGGTGCTGCGGGCTTTTCCGGCGTTGGTCAGTATGCGTCCGTTGCCGCTGTTCACGAACTTGGTTAATTGCAGGTCGTTGATATCCATGTAGAAGGCAGTTAGTTCGGCATGGAGGCGGCCATCCACCAGTTCACTGCGGATACCTAACTCGTAGTTCCAGCTCTGTTCGGGTTTGTAGGAGGCTACTTCATCGACCGGTGTCGGTTCTTGGAGCTCGCCAGGTATCATCGATTGGAAGGCGCTCATCATGTCGTATTGCATTTGCGCTTGCATCACGTCGGCCGACATCTGCACGTTGTATCCGCCTGTCTTATATCCTTTCGCTACCGAAACATAGGTGTAAGTCGACGGATGGCATTGGTATTTCAAAGAGACTTTGGGGAGCACTTGCCAGAAGTCTTGCGAGGCATGGGCGTCCATTACGGTCGCTTCATACATATTTCCCAAAGGTATCTCCATGTTGCCCATCACGGCAGAAAGGTTCATCTTCGCTTCCGAATTGTAGCTGAGTTTCTGCTTCTCATAGTCTAAGCGCACGCCGGCTGTAAGCGAAAGCCCTTCGATAAAGAGGTTGTTATAAGTAGATTGATGGAAAAGGGCGAGGCCGAACGAGGGCGTATCGAACGTACCGGGGATGTAAAGCTCCTCGTCGGTGATCACGAGCGACGGCATCCGTGGGTTATTTTCTTTGATTTGGTCGAACACGGGCTGGAGTATTTCCTGGATACCATCCTCTTTGAAGGTAACGGGACCTTCGGTGTGCAAGCTGTTATAGAATCCATACACTCCCACGGACCAGTGGTAGTTCTGTTCCTTCACGCTCTTGAGGGCGATTTCTTGGCTGACGGCATGTTGGCGTTGCGTTTGGTTGAGCGTGAAGATAGACTTGGGCGAGAAGTCCTGGTCCATCCGCATGTCGTCGTCCAAATACTGATATCCGGTCGTGCTGCTCAATTGGAAGAGGTCGTTTTTATATTCCACGAGGAAACTGTTCGAGAGCATGGTGCGCTTATACGAAGAGGGGTCGTTGATGCTGACGGGTGCAATCACGCCCGTCTCGCGGTCGTACAAGCCATACGGGAACGCGCCTTGGTCGGTATAATCGCCTGAAAAGGTATAGGCGAGGCGGAGGTTGGGGTTTAATCTTCCTTCCAGACGGATACGTCCACCGACGGATTGCTGTTCGTCTGCCTTCTCGCCGGTATATTCATTCTCGAAGAAGCCACTGTTCCGGTCGTAATAGACGCCTGCCGTGAAACCGAACTTCTCGTTTATCACGCCATAGTGCGACGCCTTGACCTTTACCTGCCCATAGTTCCCTGCCGAGACAGACACCTTCTTGCCTTGGAAGTCGAAGGGCGAAATGGTGTAGATATTGACAATGCCACCCATGGCATTGCGTCCGTAGAGTGTCCCTTGCGGGCCGCGGAGCACCTCAATGCGCTGGATGTCGGTCAGTTCGAAATCGAAGGTACTTTTATCTAAGTAGGGGACGTTATCCACGTACATTCCAATCGATTGTCCGCTGCTACGCGCCCCGATGCCGCGTATATAGACGGCCGACGTCAGTTTGGCCCCGTAGTCCGGGATATATAAATTGGGCACAAACGAGCTCAAGTCCTTGAGCTCGTCGATTTGCCTGCCCGCTATCTGCAGTGGCGAGAGTACGGAGACCGCCGCCGGGAGTGTCCGGAGGTCGTTTGTTTCTTTGGTCGACGACGTGAGCACTACCTCGTCGATATTATACGTGCGTATGGTGTCGTTCGGGTTCACCTCCTCGGCCGCTCCCGCCGCCTGCGTCCCCGCTGCCAGCAGGAGAGCCATAATCCAATCTTGTTTCATCATCTGTCCGTTTTAATTTAAACGGTGCAAAGAAACGACAAAAAGGGGAGATGGGCAATCACTACATGTGGTGATTTTCATTTGGAGGTTTCAGCCGTCATGATTTATGGCACTACTATTTTCTTTGTCTCGTTTCCCGCGCGAACGATGTAAAGACCTTTCGGGAGGTTTTGTATCGTAACGACACCTTGCTTTTTAGCCCGATAATAGCATTTACCGGAAAGGGTGAAGATATAGATATCGGTGGTTTGGTCGAGCGTGAGGCGAATCGTTCCGTCGTCTGTTTGGATGCGGAGCGTTTGCGCGGCAAGTGGCTCGTTGGCTGTCGTGCCGCTCTTTGGATAGTAGGTCATGACGGTACTTCCCTCGATCCATTCCTCGCCCGTCAGCGCGTTATGTTCCATCCAGCGGAGGATTTCTGGATTGCCGTAGGTTACTTCCGCCCGGATTTCGTTGCGTGAGAAGTCGGCCTCATCGGCTCCTTTCGAACCTACGGCTTGGTAGACGTTCCGGTTCGATTTCAGGTTCTCGTCGTATCGGTTTTCAAGGAGCGAAGTGTAGCGTAGGTTTCCCGCTTCGTCGAAGTTCTGCTGGATATCGATTAGGCATTGCCCCCGCTCGTTGTAGACGGTGGAGTCGATGGAGGAGAGGTATTCGTTCGGCATCCCATAATACGCATAGCGGTCGGTGCGGACGATACGCCCGCCTTCGTAGAGTGTCTTATCCATTCGATCGGAGATGATAAGCGTCGTGTCGCGCATCCAGGTCGTATCGCTCGTAATGGAAGTTATGTGCTGTCCGCTTTCATCATACGTGTAAAGGTCCACGCAATGCTCGTGCTCATTGTCGTAATCATAATCGTAGGTGTCTTGGCGGGTGAGCCGCGCCTGGTCGTCGTATTGCTTCAGGGTGTGTTGGAGGAGGAGGAACCACGCCCCGTCGCGCCAGATATGGTGTTTCTCCTCGGTTTCATTCCCTTGCGCGTCGAACGTGCTGCTGCTCCAGCTGTCGGCTACCCATTGCCCGTCGGCCCAATCATATCCTTTTGTCAAGACCAGGTTTCTTGCCTCGTCATACTGGCATTCCCTCTTCGAGTTCGGCGCCCATGCCTGGGTATTCTCGTTCCATCGGTAGTCGGTCTGCTCGGCCAGGTCTCCTTGCTCGTTGGCATATAGGTAAACGGACTTTTCGGAAGGTTCGCCCCGCCAGTACGTGATGGTGCTATCCGGCAAAGCTGCGTTTTGTGCTTGGGCGGCAGAGGCCAGTGCGACTGCCATCCCTAAAAGGTTCTGTTTCTTCATATCACTGCTGCATTTATGTATTATATGGAAACAAATGTATGGCTTATTATTTAAACCCGCAAGCGTACCCGTGTCTTTTGCTTTATAAAAGAATATCTTTTCCTTTCATCCCGAGATGTTTTCTATTATCAGCCGAGATAGTAGCTGTCGTTTCGTTATATTTTGTATCTTTGCATCCAAGATATTAGTCCTACGAGAATTGGCGCAAAATACTGCGACATGTCTCGAAAATATATGCGGCAATTGGTGCAAATAGTTGCTGGATATGGTGCATGATTAATAGGTCGGCTTTGAGGGGATAGGGTCTCGGTTGATAGGGACTACTATCTCGGCGGAAAAGAACTACTATCTTGGATAAACTATTATAAGTTAAGGATATGGCGAAATATAAATTAGAGAAGAATTTACAACCTACGAAGGATGGAAAGTGGTTGTATCATGCGCAATTTGTGCCAGAATGGACGGTGCGCGAAGAGGAATTGTTGGACAACGTGCGGGAACGTACGGCGCTCACGTCGGCAGATTTGAAGTCGGCACTCCAGATTCTACAGGATTTGATGGTCGAGGCGCTGCGGGCCGGGCGAAATGTGGAATTGCCAGGTATCGGGACGTTTAGCGTGGTGTTGAAGCATCGCCCGATTGAAGACAAGGCGAAGATACGGGCCGAGTCGATACGTTTCCGTGATGTGACGTTCCGTTCGTGCAGCCAGTTGCGCAACCGGTTGGCCGGGATGACGTTCAGCCGCGTAGAGAGCGAAGAACCTTCTGTCCTGACCGACGAGGAGCGCGAGCAACGCACGTTGGCTTATCTGGAAACGCATCCGTATATAACAGGCAAGACGTATGCCGCGCTCAACGAGTGCCGTGCCAGCAAATCCGCGGCCGACCTTCGCCGGATGCTGCGCGAAGGAAAGCTGACGCGCAAGCGGTTCGGGAACGTTTGGCTTTATTCACCCGCCCAAGAGGAGTAAAATGCACGGCTCTTTCTTTTAAAAACGGTAACCCTGTTAGGGGCGGACCCATGTGTCCGCCTGATACGTTGGTTCCACATCAAGGCAGACACACAGGTCTGCCCCTACAGTTAAATGAAAGAACCAGGGGTAAAATGCGATTTTACCCCCATCCTATATCCTTTTTTCCATTTTATTAATTACCTTTGCCGGAAATAAATAATTAAACAATCAATATCATGGCGAAAACGAAAGATGATTATTTGGCTATATTGAGCCAGTTCGATTTGAAAGACAAGGTAGTAAGTGCAGAACCGTTTGGAAACGGGCATATCAATGATACGCTGAAGGTAACGACCGAAGGCGGTGACATCAAATATGTATTGCAACGCATCAACCATCTCATTTTTACCAACGTGGACATGCTCCAGGAGAATATCCGCATCGTGACGACTCACATCCGCGAGAAGCTCGAAGCCGCCGGGACGGCAGACATCGACCGCCGGGTACTGACCTTTTTCCCTACCAAAGACGGGAAAAACTACTATTTCGATGGGGAGAACTATTGGCGCGTGAGCCTTTTTATTCCCCGTTCGAAGAGCTACGAAGAGGTGACGCCGGAGCTTTCCTACGAAGCCGGGCGCGCATTTGGTGATTTTCAGACTATGCTCTCCGACTTGCCGGAAGGAACACTGGGAGAGACCATTCCTAATTTCCACAACATGGAGTTCCGCCTGCAACAGTTCCGCGAGGCTGTAGCAGCCGATGCAGCCGGACGGGTAGGGGCGGTCCGGCAGCTCATCGATGAAATAGAACAACGGGCCGACGCGATGTGCATCCAAGAACGCCTGTACCGCGAAGGCAAGCTGAAGAAACGTACGAACCATTGCGACACGAAGGTGAACAATATGCTCTTCGATGCGGATACGGACGAGGTGCTGTGCGTGATCGACCTCGACACGGTGATGCCCGGGTTCGTCCTTTCCGACATAGGCGATTTCATCCGCACGGCAGGTAATACCGGTGTCGAAGATGATGAGAACCTCGACCGCGTAGGCGTGAACATCCCCATCTTCGAAGCCTATACACGCGGCTATATGGAAAAGGCCCAGGCGTTCCTGACGCCCACGGAAATCAAGCTCTTGCCCTACGGCGGACGTCTCCTGACCTATATGCAGACGGTACGCTTCCTGACAGACTACCTCAACGGCGATACCTACTACAAGATACACTATCCGGAGCATAACCTGGTGCGCACGAAAGCCCAGTTCAAGCTCTTGCAGAGCCTCGAAGCACATGCGGCAGAGATGGATGGATTTATGAATCAATGGTTATAATACAGTTATGACAGAGACGATTAAACGCCACATTTCGCCCATTGCGTGGGTGCCGACCGTCTATTTTGCCATGGGAATGCCCTTCGTGGTACTGAACATGGTGACGGCGTTGATGTTTAAGGGACTGGGAATATCAGACGCACAAATCGCCTTTTGGACGTCCATCATCATGTTCCCCTGGACGATAAAGCCTTTGTGGAGTCCCTTCCTGGAAATGTTCAAGACGAAGAAGTATTTCGTCGTCTTGACGCAGTTCTGTTCGGGTGTATTCTTCGGATTGGTAGCCTTGTCGCTGCAACTGCCTCACTTCTTTGCCATATCGATTGCCCTCTTGGGTGTCATTGCCTTTAGTGGGGCGACCCATGACGTGGCGACGGATGGCGTCTACATGGCCGTCCTTTCAAAAGAGGACCAGGCGAAATACATTGGATGGCAAGGTGCATTCTATAATGTAGCGAAGCTCGCTGCCACGGGAGGTTTGGTGTACTTAGCCGGCTACCTGATAGAACACATTGGTGTGGTACATGCTTGGATGACCATCATGGGGTGCTGCGGTGCCATCATGCTCCTCTTGGCACTCTATCATTGGAAGATGCTCCCTAGCGACCAGACGGAAGAGCGTCATGCAGTAACGAGTCTTCGTGCGACATGGGAAGCCCTGAAGGAGGTCATCCTCACTTTCTTCCAAAAGAAGTATATCGCGCTCTACATCTTGTTCATTATCCTCTATCGTTTCGCAGAAGGATTGGTGATGAAGATTGTACCTCTCTTCCTGAAAGCACCGATAGGCGACGGAGGATTGGGACTGACGGAACAAGAGATAGGATTCTATTACGGGACGTTTGGCGCGGCAGCCTTCGTGTTGGGGTCGTTCTTGGCAGGTTATTTTATCTCGCACTTCGGCTTGCGCAAGACGTTGTTCTTCCTTTGCTGCGTGTTCAACTTTCCTTTTGCCGTCTATCCGCTCTTGGCACATTTCCAGCCCGATAGTGCTTGCTTGATAGGTGGAGGCATTACGTTTGAATATTTCGGGTATGGATTCGGGTTCGTAGGCCTGACGCTCTTCATGATGCAACAAGTAGCTCCTGGTAAACATCAGATGGCGCATTATGCGTTCGCTTCCGGCATTATGAACCTGGGTGTAATGATTCCCGGTATGATAAGCGGATTCCTGAGCGATTGGTTAGGGTACGATCTCTTCTTTATCGTGGCGCTTTTTGCGGCTATCCCGGTACTTATCTTGGTTCATTTCCTTCCTTTCACCTATCCAGACCCGGAGAAACGGAAAAAGTGAAGAGACTATATTAAATAAGGTATAAAGAAAAAGGCTATCCGCATAGTTTAAAAACTAATTGGATAGCCTTTATTAGGAGGAGAAAATGAATTTCTTACTTCTTCTTACGGTTACCGTAACGGCTCATGAACTTATCTACACGTCCTGCTGTGTCGACTAACTTAGCCTTACCTGTATAGAACGGGTGCGAAGTGTTAGAAATTTCCACCTTTACCAACGGATATGTTACACCGTCGATTTCGATAGTGTCTTTTGCATTAATAGTTGAACGAGTGATAAACATATCATCGTTTGACATGTCCTTGAATACAACAGGACGATAGTTCTCAGGATGAATACCTTTTTTCATTGTCTTATCTTCTTTTTAATTTATACTCTGTTTAATTTGGTAACCGGTATATTTTGGGTTGCAAAAGTATGAATAACTTGCGAATAAAAAAAGGATTTCGCCTGTTTTTTTGCAGCGACGTGTTTTTTGGCTTATTTTATATCTTTAAGCTTTCCGATTTCCGAAGGAATATTATATCTTTGTGCAGATTTTTAATCATAAACATAATACGTAATAATTATGGTAAGTTACAAAGAATTAGGCCTGGTCAACACCAAGGAAATGTTCGCCAAGGCTATCAAAGGTGGTTATGCTATTCCTGCATTCAACTTCAACAACATGGAGCAATTGCAGGCTATCGTGAAAGCAGCAGTAGAAACGAAATCTCCGGTTATCTTGCAGGTTTCGAAGGGTGCACGTAATTATGCAAACCAGACATTGTTGCGCTATATGGCAGAAGGTGCCGTTGAATATGCAAAGGAATTAGGTTGCCCGAATCCTCAAATCGTGCTCCATTTGGACCATGGTGACAGCTTCGAGTTGTGCAAGAGCTGCGTAGATATGGGCTTCTCTTCAGTCATGATTGATGGTTCTCATCTTCCTTACGAAGAAAACGTCGCTTTGACAAAGAAAGTAGTAGATTATGCGCATCAATATGACGTAACTGTAGAAGGTGAGTTGGGCGTATTGGCTGGTGTAGAAGACGAAGTATCAGCTGAACATCACACTTATACGAATCCGGAAGAAGTAATCGATTTTGCTACACGTACGGGTTGTGATTCGTTGGCTATCTCTATTGGTACTTCTCATGGAGCTTATAAGTTCAAACCGGAACAGTGCCACGTAGATCCTGCTACGGGTCGTTTGGTTCCTCCTCCTTTGGCATTCGACGTATTGGATGCAGTAATGGAGAAATTGCCTGGATTCCCTATCGTGCTTCATGGTTCTTCTTCTGTTCCTCAGGAATATGTAGATATGATCAACCAGTATGGTGGCAAGCTCGAAGCTGCTATCGGTATTCCGGAAGAAGAATTGCGTAAGGCGGCTAAGTCGGCTGTTTGCAAGATTAACATCGATTCAGATTCTCGTTTGGCTATGACCGCTGCTGTTCGCAAAGTATTTGCTGAAAAACCGGCTGAATTCGACCCGCGCAAGTACTTGGGACCGGCTCGTGATGAAATGGAAAAGCTTTACAAGCACAAAATTCTTAACGTATTGGGTTCAAACGATAAGTTGTAAATTCAAAACGTATAAAGCAAGGAAAGGCTGCTCCGCTGGGGCAGCCTTTTTTATATGTACTTGTGAGTGTTTATGCGGGAAGGAAATATTTCTTTGCCTAACACTAAAAAAGTTCCATTTAGTTTTGTAAAATAAGAAACAAGTCGTACCTTTGGCATGAGTTAAACAAAGCATAAAATGATAAGTACTTGCGAAACATATTACCCGTTAACATCTTTTACCATGAATCGCTTGGTAAAAGGCGATAATATGTTAGCAAGCAAGCAAGCAAGCAAGCAAGCAAGCAAGCAAGCAAGCAAGCAAGCAAGAATCTCTAAACATCGAATTTTTGATGCGAAAAGCCCGTGTGCGGAGCATGAAGCTCTGCGCACGGGCTTTCTGCGTTTATTGTCTAACATAAATACATAAAAATTATGGCAACATTGGAAGGATGGCTGGTTCCGAACACCGTCACGACGGATGATACCAGCGACAAGATTTTGGAGGTGCACTCCAAAGAGGGGTACACGAACAAGGAGATTGTGGACCTGATGTTGAAGGAAATCACAGGTCTGAAGCGTGAGACGTTGAACCACGCGGTAGAACTCTACAACCGTATCATCACCGAAAGCCTCCTCAGCGGGCATCCGGTCAATACGGGGCTTTTCTATGCTTCGCCGAGCTTCAAAGGCATTATCGAAGATAACGTCTGGAACCCGGAGAAGAACTCGATTGTGGTCAATTTCCAGACGGGTAAGACGCTGCGCGAGGAAATCACCAAGACTTCGGTCGAAATTCTGGGCGAGAAGGCGGCCGCTATGCAGGTGACCGATATTTACGACATGGGTTCGGGTGCGAAAGACGGCACGTTGACGCGCGATTATACGGTGATTTGCAAAGGCAAGAACCTCAAGATTGTGGGAGACGACGAGCAGGTCGGCCTTTATTTGATCTCTTCCTTGGAAACGGAGGAAAAGATTCCGGCCAACCGGATTTCGGTCAACAACCCGTCGGAAATCCATTTCCATGTTCCTACGGATTTGACGGAAGGGAACTATACGCTGCGCATCACGACGCAGTTCGGAGGCGGCGGTACCCGTTTGCTGAAAGAACCGCGCAGTCTGGAAATACCCGTGAAATTGGTATGATTCCATGCAGGGCGACGTGCGCCCTACGTGTAGGGCGAATGTCGCCCTAATCCTTGGGCGTCCCTCGCCTTACGCTAGGGCGGCATCCGCCCTAAGCGTGGGGTACGGGTCACTTTAAATAACAACGAATAAATAAACCGAAACCCGGACGTGAAGGCGGTCTTTGAAAGGATGGGTGTGTTGGAAATACGGAATAATATGGTTACCTTTGTTGCAGTGAAACATTTAAAAACAATAACTATGACGAAGATAACGGTATTATCCACAGACATTAACGTCGTAACAATCCACCATGAGGATTATATCTGCCTGACGGATATGCTAAAAGCCAAAGACGGCGATTTCTTTATCTCTGATTGGCTGAGGAATCGGAATACATTGGAGTATTTGGGAATCTGGGAAAAGCTTTATAATCCGGGTTTTAATTATGGCGAATTCGCCATAATTAGGAACCAGTAGAGTTCTAATTGTACCGAATTCGATACAATTAGAAATGCTGCGGGAAGTAATAATTTCAGTTCCTGTGGATATGCTATCCGCAGGTATTGAGTATCAGGATTCGGAAATCCGATGGAACGGATTCTTACGTCATCCTGTCGGAAATGTTTGTAGGGGCGGATTGAATCCGCCTGAATATCAACCGAGAAGAGACAGGACGCAAGCTTTGCGCCCCTACCATTTCAGAATGACAGGATGGATGAATTGTCAATTCTCCATTGTCCATTGCTCCGACACATCCTCCTGTTTAAAGAATCTTCCGCATTACCGTTTCCGGGTTTCATCTTGTATAACGATTTAAACACAACGAAAACAAATGCGGAAGATTTTTACTTGTATTTTATGGATACTCACATTATGGATATTCCTTCCGACAACGGCATCGGCAATGCAGATATTTGTCAAAATATTAACCGAGAAACATATCGAATTAGAAGTAGAGCCTACCGATAGAATTGAAGATGTAAAAAGCAAGATTCAAGAGCAAGAAGGAATTCCATCAGAACAACAAATATTGATTTTCGCAGGAAAAGAATTAGAGGATGGTCATACCCTTCAGGATTATTCTATCCAGAAAGATTCAACGTTGCACTTGAAATTTAAAATATGGGATGGAACAACAGATACCCAATGGTACACCGGGCATGAAAGCGATGCATCGTATAGTATCTCCACCGCCGCCCAACTTGCAGGGTTGGCACAGCTGGTAAACGGTGGTAATGATTTCAGCGGCAAAACCATCACCCTAACCGACGACATCGTCCTGAACGAGGGTGTCCTAAACGAGGACGGGACGTTGAACGAAGGTACTTTCCATGAATGGACGGCGATAGGGACAGAACAAAACTGGTTTGCCGGTAATTTTGATGGCGGAGGTCATACCATAAGCGGGGTGTATATCGACGAAGCAGGCAGTGATGGTCAAGGACTTTTTGGGTATGTGAATAACGGTAAAGTTCAAAATGTCGGTGTGGTGGATAGCTACGTGAAAGGGCATATGAATGTGGGTGGTGTAGTCGGGTGTGCTGGATGTTCTACCGTATCCGGTTGTTACAATATGGGTATGGTGACAGGAGAAAGAGATAGTAATAATGTGGGTGGTGTAGCTGGGTTTGCTATTTCTTCTATCGTATCAGGTTGTTACAATATGGGTACGGTGAGTGGAGATGATTCTGTGGGTGGTGTAGTCGGGTATGCTGACTCTTCTTCTGTTTCTGGTTGTTACAATACGGGAACGGTGACAGGAGAAAGAGATTATGTGGGTGGTGTAGTCGGGTATGCTTTATCATCTTCTACATCTTCTACCGTATCAGGTTGTTACAACACGGGAAATGTAAGCGGTATTATAAATGTTGGTTGTGTGATTGGTTTAAATTATCGTATGTCTATCTCAAATAGTGATTTCTTGGCAGGTGTGAACGGGGATATGGAGGGAATAGGGTACAATAACGGAAGCGGTACATCTTCGCCCCTGTCGGCATCCGCGTTGGTTGACGCGATGAATACGCATTTGTTTAGTGATGACGCGAGCGGTGATTTGTGGAAAGGCGAGGCAAGTTATGATGCGACAAGCAGAACCATCACGCTGCCAACGTTTGGTACAGCAATCAGCATATCTCTAAAGGACCTTTTGACCTTCTATAAAGTAACGCTTTCAACGGATCTCGCCGGTGGCTCTATCTCCGCCAATATGGAAGAAGCCGCAGAAGGTGAAACGGTTACTCTGACTGCCACCCCAGATGAAGGGTATGAGCTGGATGAATGGAACGTGACTTACAAAAATGGAGAGGAAACAGTAGTGGTTACGGTAACGGAAGACAACACCTTCGAGATGCCCGCTGCCGACGTGGCGGTAACCGCTACCTTTGCCACCATAGATTACAGCATTGAGGTAACACAACCGACCGAAGGAGGTACTATCGTCGTAGCAGACGATAAGAAAACTGCTCACGTAGGCGACGAGATTACCCTCATCGCCACCCCTGATGAAGGCTTCGAGCTGGAAGCATGGAGCGTGACATATGGAGATGAGAATACTCCTGTAACTGTGACGGACAACACCTTCGAGATGCCTGCCGCCAACGTGACGGTAACTGCTACCTTCAAACTCTCGACTTACAATATTACGGTAACACCACCAACAGGTGGCACTATCTCCGTCAGTGCAGAAACTGCAAACATGGGTGACGGGATTACCCTCACCGCTACACCTAACGCTAATTATGTCTTTTCATCGTGGAGCGTGACGTATGGAGAGGGCAACACGGTAACTGTGACAAATAACACCTTCACGATGCCCGCTTCGGACGTGATAGTTTCGGCAGTCTTTACCGCAAAGCCACAGCCTATACCTCCAACGGGTCTTATAGCCACTTATGGGCAAACATTAGCTGACGTAGAATTACCAGATGGTTGGACGTGGGATAATGATACGCAATCAGTAGGTGATGTTGGTACAAATACCTTTAAAGCCAGCTTTGCAGGAGATAATGAGTATGCCTCTGCAACTAATGTGAATATCACAGTGTGTGTTGAGAAAGTCACATTAAATAGTAAACAAATTAAACCAGAAGGTGAAACGAATATCTCCTTTAGTTTGGATGCAGAGGGCACGACTCTAACCGCCATAGTAACTGGTGAGGATTATTTGAAAGGTGGCACATGGAAGTGGATAAGCAGCGATGAAAAGGTGGCAACAGTAAAGGAAATACATACCCGGTCGTTCACCAGTCGCAGTACAGCAACCGTTACGCTTGTAGGAACAGGTACAGCGACTATCACCGCTACTTATACAGACGGTACGAACTATTCCGGTGAAGTGGAATATACTCTAACTGTAGTGAAACCCGAAGAACCTGACCCAATTCCCGACCCCACGCCGCAACCCGACCCGGACCCCATCTACTACAACATCTACTTGGATGATGTCTGTGAAGGAGTAGAAGCCTCGTTGAGCAGAGGAGTCGTGAAGGAGGGCAACCAAGTCAGTGTTTATGTAGAGGTGGAAGAGGGTTATGATGCCGAGAACCTGAAGGTCTCCTTTAAGCGCAGCTTGTATGGCTATTGGGAAGAGGTCGAGGAAGGCGTGCAATCCGGCGAGTACATTATTTATAATGTGTATAGCGACATCTACGTGAAAGTTGAAGGCGCGGAGAAGATAGAAGAACCGACCGGCTTGGAAGATATCGAAGGCGTGAAAGTTTATGCGCAAGATGGCAACCTTTACGTCTACACTTCACAACCGCAAGAGATTACAATCATCACGATGAATGGCGCCATTGTCAAGCGTGAACGGCAGGAGGGATGGCGGTCCTATTCCTTGCCGAAAGGTATCTATATTATAGGTATAGGCGAGGAGCGGATGAAGGTAAGGCTTTGAGAATCTCGCCATAAAAAAGAACGTCTTTCCCATGATAGGGAAGACGTTCTTTTTTATATAGACCGGATGGGAAATTACTTCTTCACAAACTTCAGCGCCACTGGTTCATTCTTCAATCCTTTGGGCAGGGTGACTTTCACCTTGTCGCCCTCAACTTCGTATTTCGCCCGTTTGCCATTGGCCAAGATGGTCATCTTGCCTTTGGGGATATTGACGGTCCATTCGATGGTTTCGGGCAATGTCTCCTTGTCGGGCAGGGCATAGATGGCGTAGAGGGTCTTGCCGTCTTTGTCGGCAGTGAACCATACGTTACCTTCCTGGTAGTACGGAGTCGTTTCGGTGTTGTAGATGGCTTGGCCGTTGGCGCGGAGCCATTCGCCCACTTGATGCAGGATGTCGACGGCCGGTTGTTCGATGATACCTTTCGGCGTGGGTCCTACGCCCAGAAGCAAACAACCACCTTTGGCCGTGGTTTCAGCGAGTAAGTCGATAACTTTGGTCGACGACTTATAGGGCGCGTTCGGCGTCCAGCCCCAGTCGTTGCTCAGCGTGATGCAGCTTTCCCACGGATAGTTGAGTTGCTTTTCGGGGATGCCGCGTTCGGGTGTTTGGTAGTTCTCGTGTTTGTTGCGCATGCTGCGGTCTACAGTAATCAAGCCGGGTTGCGCTTCGCGTGCCATGTCGACGATTTCGTCCATCTTGATGTCTTGGCTCTTGCCGCCAACCCAACCGCCGTCCAGCCAGAGGATGTCGAAATGACCATAGTCGTGCATCAATTCGCCGATTTGGTTGTAAGTAAATTCTTGGTATTTCTTCCAGCGTTCCGGATGGTTGGCAATCTTATAGTTCACATTGCGGTTGGCTGTCGCAAAGTGGGGCCACCAATAGTAGGGACAATGCCAATCCGGCTTCGAGAAGTACGCGCCAATCATAAAATTTTTCGCGCGGAAGGCATCAAACACGTAGCGGGCAACATCTCGCCGAGGATTGTCTTTGAAGGCGCCATGCGCGATAGAGAAATCCGTTTCTTTCGAGTCGAACATGCAGAAACCGTCGTGGTGTTTCGTGGTGAAGACCATGTACTTCATGCCAGCATCTTCCATTACGTCCGCCCATTGCTCGGGGTTGAAGTCCGTTGGGTTGAACACGTCTTTCAGTCCCCAATACCACTTTTTGTACTCGTCGTACGTTTTGGTCGTATCGCGCGAAATCCAATCTACGTCTTCCGAGCAGATGGACCACGACTCTACGATACCTGGCACTGAATATAATCCCCAATGGAAGAGCACGCCGAACTTCAAGTCCTGCCATGCGTCGAGTTTCTTTAATACCAGCGAATCCGTAGGCCAGATATAATCGTTTTCGCTCGATTGTTCATGCACAAATCCTTGTACTTTAGGTTGCTCCTGTGCTTGAACGGAGAACGAGCAACCTGCAATGGCCAGCCCAAGTACCCACTTGGCTGCACCCCATGTCTGTTTTTGTCTCATGTTTGGTTAGATTTCGTTTTACATCGTGCAAAACTAATCATAAAAATGATTACTTTCGCCTTGTTTTACGATTAAATGATGTGTGAAACACGAAAAAAGGTATGTAGGCGGCTCGCAAGGGCTTGCAGGGCATAAAAATAGCTGTTTTCTCGCTTCATAACTATTGGGGAGACGAAATATAGATATTTTTTAAGAAAATGATAAAGATAGAAAGGAAAAGTAAGATGAAAAAATGGATGGTTTGTGCCGGATTACTGGCCTTGGCAGGTTTATCCACGAGCGTAGAAGCGCAATCGTTGAAGGATATTTTGAAATCGGCCGTAGTGAAGGATGCCGTGACCTCGCTTACGGGAGGAAAGGAACTGACGTCTGAGAATCTGGTCGGGACGTGGGAGTACGTAAATCCTGCTGTTGTGTTGGAAGGCGATAATGCCCTGAAGAACGTAGCCGCCAGTGCCGCGTCGGGCGAAATCGAGAAAAAATTGCAGACCTATTGCGATAAAGTAGGCATTAAGCAGGGAACGTTCAGCTATACATTCAATAATGACAACACGTTTACCTGCCTTTTTAAAGGAAAGAAGCTGAGCGGCACCTATTCGTTGGATAAAGAGAACAAAACGATTCAATTGAACTTCGGTAAATTGGAAAAGTTACAGTTGCTTAAGCAGTCGGCCCAAGTGGTGCTAACGAACGACCAGCTGGCATTGCTCTTCCCGGCCGACAAATTGTTGGATTTCATCGGCACACTCTCTTCCATCTCGGGAAGCGCGACGCTCAAGGCGGTCAATAGCTTGGCGGAACAATACGACGGCGTGAAGGTCGGGTTCGAATTAAAACGTTGATCGGCATGTTGCTATCCTGTTTGCACGAAGGGAAAATAGAGGCTGGTTGCGATGAAGCGGGGCGGGGGTGTCTGGCTGGTGCGGTCTATGCGGCGGCAGTTATCCTTCCGTCCGGTTTCCAAGACGAGCGATTGAATGATTCGAAGCAGCTGACCGAGAAACAGCGTTATGCCTTGCGAGATGTTATCGAGCGGGAAGCCGTGGCATGGGCCGTAGGCGTTGTTTCGCCGGAAGAGATTGACCAAATCAATATCCTGAATGCCTCTTTTCGGGCTATGCATCGCGCTATCGACCAGCTAAAAGTGCGCCCCGAACATTTATTGATAGATGGAAACCGCTTCCATCCTTATCCCGGTATTCCGCATACGACGATTGTGAAAGGCGACGGGAAATACCTGTCCATCGCCGCCGCTTCTATTTTGGCTAAAACGTATCGGGACGATTATATGATTCAACTGGATGCCGAATATCCGGCGTACGATTGGAGACACAATAAAGGATATCCAACCCGCAAACATCGCGAAGCTATCGCCCGGCAAGGTACGACGCCTTATCACCGGATGTCGTTCCATCTTTTAGACGGGCCGCAGCTGACGTTAGATTTCTAAACGAAATGTATCTGCATCCTGCCAAACGGGGAATTTCTCGCGGAAACGTTCCTGTTCGGAGGCCGAAAGCATACCGGTGAGAAGGCATTCCTCCGCATCGGAGGCGTCCAGCAATTTCTTTCCTTTGGGCGAGAAGAGGACGGATTCGCCCCGATAGTGGAATCCCTTCCCGTCCGTGCCTGTCCGGTTCACGCCGCAGACGTAAGCTTGGTTCTCTATCGCCCGGGCCATGAGCAGCGGTTGCCATACCGAGGCACGTGCTTCCGGCCAGTTGGCCATATAGAGTAAAAGGTCGTAAGCCTTTGCTTGGTTCCGGCTCCAGACGGGGAAACGTAGGTCGTAGCATATTTGCAGGCAGATATTCCATCCTCGATAGGAGATGATGCGCAGATTCTTTCCCTGTGTATATACTTGGTCTTCGCCAGCCATGCGAAAGAGGTGGCGTTTGTCGTAAAAGGTAATTAAGCCGGACGGTTCTGCGAAGAATGCCCGGTTGAAGAAACAACCTCCTTCGGTAGCGATGAAGCTTCCAGCGATGGCCATATCGAAGCGGGATGCCCAAGTCTTCACGCGGCGAATGGTTTCTCCGTCGTTTGTTTCGGCCCACTTTGCGGCTTCCATACTGAAGCCGGTCGTGAACATCTCAGGGAGAAGAGCGATGTCTGTTGTTCCTTTTAACGAAGCCAACCGGTTTTCATACGCTTTCCAATTCGTTGATTTATCTTCCCATGCAATAGGGGATTGGACAAGGGTTATTCGAATATCGTTTCGCATAGCTGTTTTTTTAGGATTATTCTTTTCGTTGCATGGCTATTATTTCTTGGAACCGGCGTTGCGTAGGTGTATCTTGCAAGATGGGCTTAGGAGGGAATGCCTTGTCGAATTCCGCTGTAGCGGTTTCATCTACATTATATATAGGATGTTCGAAATAGCGTCCTTTCGATTCGGTCAAGGCGCCTTCATATAATTCGCAGGCATGAAGCGCGATAAAATAGGTGTTTTCGGAGGTCCGGATGCCAAATCTTTCGGCCGGGACGAATCCTGCGCGCGTATAATATTCCGGGTCACCGCATAAAAGAATCGCCCGGAAACCCATTTCTCGCGCCATGTCACGCGTATGTGCGATAAGTTTTTGCCCGATTCCTTTTCCTTGGTATTCAGGGAGGACTGCGATCGGACCCAGACTCAATACCGAGTGTGTCTCTCCTTGGTCTGTAATAATATGCGATTTCATATAGACTACATTTCCTACAATCCGTTGACCGTCGTATGCTGCGTAGTCGAGTTCTTGCACAAAGTCAGGGCATTTTCTCATGAGGTGCAGGAGGTAATGTTCGCTGCATCCCGGCGAGTAGTAATTCCAAAAAGCTTCTCGCATGAGCCATTCCGTTGCTGGGAAATCAGCCGCTTGCGTAGGTCTGAACGTGGGTTGCCATTTTCCTTCCATGTGTTGCATATTTCTTTTTGTTGTTTTAGTTATGAAAAATTCTCCGGATGGTATCCTCTGATGTCTTTATAACGCATTTGGATTTGGGCAATGTCCCGTTCGGCGTCGCCCGTCGGGTAGAAAACACCAAGCGTCCCTATCTCTTTCCGGGCGTAATCAATATAGGCGAGCAAGATGGGTACGTGCGCCTTTAGGGCAATAAAGTAGAATCCTTTTTTCCATTCGGCTACGCGTTGGCGCGTGCCTTCGGGCGTAATGGCCACTTGGAAGCGCTTATGTCGGCGGAATAGGTCGGCCACCTGGTCGGTCAGCGACGTATGCGCTTTCCTTTCCACCGGAATGCCACCCATGGCCTTCCATATCAGTCCGAGAGGAAAGAAGAACCACGATTTCTTCATCAAGAAGCCGGCGGTCAGTCCTAAGGAGGTATAAAATAATTTGCCCACGATAAAGTCCCAATTGCTCGTATGGGGCGCTACGCAAATTACGCATTTTTCCAACTCAAAGCCTTCGAGGGAAGCCGTCTTCCAGCCTGCCTTCCGCATCAAGAATTTGCTTATCGTCTGTATCATTTATTTTCTTTGTCTATACATTATTATATAGGTATGAAAAAATACCCTTTGAAAAAGTTGAATACATAGGCAGGGAAAGTTTCGCGTATGCCTATGGAAAGTTCCCGCGATAGGCAGCCTTTCTTCGCGTATCGACGATATTTTTATATCTTTAGGCTAAAGATACACAAATATCGACGATACGTGTACAAATATCGTCGATATTTATAGAATTGCTCGTTAGGAAAAGAAGTTTTTCTCCCTATCGTTTGGACTTTCGGAAGGCGGTGAGCGGAAAATCCGTTCGCCTCTGCCGGTTTACTGGTTCAATTCACTGATTGCTTTGGCAATATCGTTTATTTCCGCCTGTAGTTCGGCTTTTAACTTCTTATAGTAGGATTTAACTAATGCAGGATTCTCTTTTCCATCCGTTTTTCCTACCCTGCAGATGAAATCGTCTTGCATGTCGAGGATGCGAGTCATCAGTTTATCCGCCTTTTCCTTGTCCGTGCCAGGGATATACAACGCACAAAATAAAGCTTCTGAGAACAAACTCCCAGCCGTGCGACTAATCTCTTTCTTCAAAATTCTCTTGTTTGCCATAATCGTAATTTTTTAAGAATATCTACAAAGCTACAAATATTTGCGATTAAATCAAGTCGCATCTTAGATAAAAGCGCAAAAAGTGTTATCTTTGCACCTCGGAAGACTTACATTAATAATTAGCTAGAATGACGAACATAGAGATTACGCCAGAGTATATCTTCGAAAGCAGTTGGGAGGTATGTAATAAGGTTGGGGGAATCTATACGGTTCTTTCCACTAAGGCGCATACGTTGCAGCAGATGTTGCACGATAAAATTATTTTTATAGGTCCGGATATCTGGAATAAAACGCAACCGGCGGACTTCATCGAAGATAATTCCCTGTTTGGCGCATGGCGTGCTCATGCGGAAGCCCAAGAGGGGTTGCATGTAAAAGTAGGGCGTTGGGACGTGCCAGGCCAGCCTCCGGTAGTCTTGGTCGATTTCAAACCTTTCTTAGGCGAGCGGGATACCCTTTTTTATACCATGTGGGAGCGTTATCAAGTAAACTCGCTCCATGCGTATGGTGATTATGACGAATCTTGTATATTCGCGTATGCGGTGGGTAAGGTAATAGAAAGCTTCTACCATTATTATAAATTAGAGGATAAACGGGTAGCAGCTCTTTTCAATGAATGGATGCTGGGCATGGGTGCTTTGTATGTCAAGATGACTTTGCCGAAGGTAGCAACGCTCTTTACTACACATGCGACTTCCATCGGACGTTCGATTGCGGGAAACAACAAAGCGCTGTATGCCTATATGGATGGATACAATGGCGACCAGATGGCTTACGAATTGAATATGGAAGCCAAGCATTCTATCGAGAAGCAAACGGCTCATCAGGTAGATTGCTTTACGACCGTGAGCGATATTACTGCCCGCGAATGCCGCCAGTTGTTGGATAAAGCGCCGGATATTGTGACTCCGAATGGGTTTGAACCTAACTTTGTGCCCTCTGAACCCCTTTATACGGCTAAGAGGCAAGAGGCGCGGAAGGTGCTCATCAATATGGCTGAGAAGCTTTTGGGATATCCTATCGACCCGAATGCCCTCTTGATTTCGACGAGCGGGCGATATGAGTATCGAAATAAAGGCATCGATGTGTTCATCACAGCTATGAATCGTGTACGTACTTGTGGCGAATTACAACAAGAAGCTATTGCTTTTGTTCTTGTCCCGGCTTGGGTGCGCGAGGCAAGAAGCGATTTGAAGTGGGTCATTGAGCATAATTATGAGACGCACGAAGCGTTGCAATGTCCTTACATTACCCATTGGTTGAATGAAATGCAAAACGACCGGGTGATTAATTACATAGGGAATGCCGGATTCCGCAATTCGCAATCCTCGAAAATGAAGATTATTTTTATCCCGTGCTATTTGGATGGTAAAGACGGCATCTTGAACAAATCCTACTATGATATATTAATAGGTATGGACGCTACGGTTTATCCGTCTTATTACGAACCTTGGGGATATACGCCGCTTGAAAGTGTTGCATTTGGAATACCTACGATTACCACCAACTTGGCTGGTTTCGGACTTTGGGCATTGAAGGCGGGCGTATCGGGTAAAGATATCCACGAAGGCGTTTCGGTAATCGAACGTACAGATTTCAACTATTTTGATGTGGCAGAAGCAATCAAAGAACAAATCATAGACCTCTCGAATACAGACGAAAAAGGGCGGTTGGCGATTCGTAATCATTGCTTTGCACTGGCACAAAAAGCAGAATGGAGCAGGTTCATTTCTTATTATCAAGAAGCCTTCTCGATAGCTTTAACAAAAGCAGCTGAAAGGAATAAATGAAAAAGTAGCTATTAATCAAAAAAATAGTTGTACCTTTGTACCCGGTCAATTAAACATAGGCATAAAAGCAAAGAAAAGTAGAATATACATTAAACTTCACTATATGAAAATCAAATCAAATGATCCGATTTGGAAAGAGGTCTATTCTCAATCCAAGCTTCCGAGTTCTTTGGAAGTTTTGAAAGAAATGTCCACTAACTTATGGTGGGTATGGAATCACGAAGGCGCTAAGCTATTCGGAAAGATTGATCCAGTTCTTTGGAAAAAAACGGAAGGAAATCCTGTTCAGTTGTTACAGAATCTTTCTTTCCAACGCATTGAGGAAATCTTAGCTAATGAAGAGTTAATGGCTGAAATCAAGAAGGTTTACAGCGATTTTAGAAAATATATGGATGTAAAGCCAGACGCAACGAAGCCGTCTGTAGCTTACTTCAGCATGGAATATGGTTTAACCAATGTATTGAAGATTTATTCCGGAGGTCTGGGTATTTTAGCTGGCGACTATTTGAAAGAAGCGAGCGATAACAACATCGATATGTGTGCCGTAGGTTTCTTATACCGTTACGGTTATTTCACGCAGACTTTGTCGATGGATGGACAGCAAATCGCAAATTATGAAGCGCAAAACTTCAGCTCTCTGCCTATTACACAGGTAATGGAAGAAAATGGCGAACCCGTGATTCTGGAGGTTCCTTATCCTGGGCGTACGGTATATGCTAACGTTTGGAAAGTGAATGTAGGCCGTATTCCTCTTTATTTGATGGATACGGATATCCCTCAGAATAGTGAATGGGACCGTTCGATTACGCATCAGCTTTATGGCGGTGATTGGGAAAACCGTATGAAGCAAGAGTACCTGTTGGGTATTGGCGGTATTTTGATGTTGAATAAGCTGGGTATTAAGAAGCAGGTTTACCATTGCAACGAAGGACATGCGGCTTTGATTAATGTACAACGTTTGGTGGATTATATCCAGAAGGATGGTTTGTCGTTTGACCAAGCATTGGAAGTGGTACGTGCTTCTTCTTTGTATACCGTACATACGCCGGTGCCGGCAGGACATGATTATTTCGATGAAGATTTGTTTGGCCGTTATATGGGTGCATTCCCTGGTAAGTTGGGTATCAGCTGGCAAGAGTTTATCGATATGGGTCGTGTGAATCCGGGTTCGAACGAGAAGTTCTGCATGAGTACGTTCGCTTTGAATACGTGTCAGGAAGCCAACGGTGTGAGCTGGTTGCATGGCAAAGTATCGCAACGTATGTTTGCCCCGATTTGGAAAGGTTATTTCCCGGAAGAGCTGCATGTTGGGTATGTAACTAATGGTGTACACATGCCGACTTGGGCCGCTACGGAATGGAAAGAGTTTTTCTATAAACGTTTCCACAAGAATTTCTATCAAGACCAATCGAACCAGAAATATTGGGAAGCTATTCAAAGCATGCCGGATGAAGAGATTTGGACCATCCGTCAGACATTGAAGAACAAGTTAATCAAATACATCAAAAACGAATACAAGACAACTTGGCTCAAGAACCAGGGCGACCCCGCCAAGGTGGTGTCTATCTTGGAAAAGATTAATCCGAATGCATTGCTGATTGGTTTCGCGCGTCGTTTTGCGACGTATAAACGTGCGCACCTCTTGTTTACGGATTTGAATCGTTTGGCTAAGATTGTCAACAACGAGCAATATCCGGTGCAATTCGTGTTCTCGGGCAAGGCTCACCCGGCTGATGGCGGTGGTCAGGGATTGATTAAGCATATCATCGAGATTTCTCGCCGTCCGGAATTTGAGGGAAAGATTATCTTCTTGGAAAATTATGATATGCGTTTGGCGCGTCATTTGATTGCCGGCGTGGATGTTTGGTTGAATACGCCGACACGTCCGCTGGAGGCTTCCGGTACATCGGGTGAGAAGGCTGAGATGAACGGTGTATTGAACTTCTCTGTGTTGGATGGTTGGTGGTACGAAGGGTATCGTGAAGGTGCCGGTTGGGCATTGACCGACAAGCGTACTTACGAGAACCAACAATATCAAGACCAGCTTGATGCGGCTACGATTTATCAGATGTTGGAATCGGAAATCATCCCGACTTATTATGCGCGTAGCACGAAGGGATATTCGCCGGAATGGATTCAGTATATCAAGAACTCCATGTCGCAAATTGCCTACGATTATACGATGAAGCGTATGTTGGATGATTACATCGACCGTTTCTATTCGAAGTTGGCTACGCGGTCGGCGGTTTTGGTGAAAGACAATTATGCAAAAGCGAAAGAGATTGCCGCTTGGAAGGAAGAGGTGGCTGCTCATTGGGATTGTCTGGAGGTTTGCTCGTTCACCAGCGATGCGGATTTTGCGGCAAACGGACCGGAAGTAGGAAAAGAAGTTACATTCGATTTGGTTATCGACCGCCACGAACTGCAAGGAGCTATAGGCGTGGAGATGGTCATTACAAAAGATGACCCCGAAAAGCATATTCCTGTGATTGTGACGAAGAATGACTTCGAACTGAAGAAGGAGGAAGGCACGAAGATGTTCTTCCGCTTGAAGGCGACTCCGTCGGAAGCTGGAAATCAGCAGATGGGCTTCCGTATTTATCCGAAGAATCCGGATCTGCCTCACCGTATGGACTTCGCGTTCATCCGTTGGATTCAATTATAATTTAGTATAAAAGATTGTGCAACTTCCGTAGGAATCACCCGCAAGGGCGCTCATTCCCTGCGGAAGTTGTCGTATTTAGGTTATCAGGTAAAAGTTTTGGCTATGCTTGTTTACAATATTACTTTTCACGTGGAAGGGGAGATGCAGGCCGATTTCCTCCGCTTTTTGAAAGAGGAATATGTTCCGCAGGCTACGCAACGTGGTTTTGTCCATTCTCCGCTTTTGCACCGGGTTTTGCCGCACGCGGAAGAGGAGGAAGGATGTAGTTATGCGGTCCAGTTTCGGGTCAAGAATGCGGATAGGTTGAATTTTTGGATAGAACAGGAGGGACGGGCGCTCGCTCGTCGCGTGGTGGAACGCTACGGTTCGAAAGTGGTGGGCTTCACGACGGTGCTGGAAGAAATCGATTTGGAAAAATGAGATACGGAACCTATATTTCTGCAAACGTCGCCACGTCGTGGGGAAGAAATCAGAGCGCTCTGCAAACGCGCCCACGCCGTGGGGAAGAAATCGGAGTACTCTGCAAACGCGCCCACGCCGTGGGGAAGAAATCGGAGTGCTCTGCAAACGTCGCCACGTCGTGGGGAAGAAATCAGAGCACTCTGCAAGGCTCCGGGGAAGGTTGCGGGGTTTCAGAGGAGGTTTTCGGATGAAGGAGCGTGTTATTTTGGGTATCGACCCGGGTTCCATCATTATGGGATATGGTATCCTGCTGGTGTTGGATAACAAACCCAAGCTCGAGGCGTTGGGCGTCATCCAGCTGGGAAAGTATGTAGATTATTACCTCCGGCTGAAGAAAATCTTTGAGCGCGTCTTAGGGCTGATTGATACGTATCATCCCGACGAGCTCGCTATCGAAGCTCCTTTTTACGGAAAGAACGTGCAGAGTATGTTGAAGTTGGGACGGGCGCAGGGCGTGGCGATGGCGGCTGCCTTGGAGCGCGACATTCCGATTTTCGAGTATGCGCCGTTGAAGATAAAGATGTCTATCACGGGAAACGGTAATGCGTCGAAGGAGCAGGTAGCAGGCGTCTTGCAGAAATACCTTCACATCCCGCAGGAGTCGATGCTTCCGCAATTGGATGCTACCGACGGATTGGCGGCGGCGGTCTGTCATTTTTTCCAGTCCAGCCGTCCTACGGTAGAGAAGAAATATAGCGATTGGAAAGACTTCATAGCCAAAAATCCGGATAAAGTCCGGAAAAAATAAGTTTGTGTAGAAGACAATGGATAGGATTCAAAATCGGGGAGGAAAGCGACTGAAGGAATGGCTCCCCGTGGTCGGATTGACGCTGGCTGCTTTTGTTTTTAACACCTCAGAATATATTCCCATTGGTTTGTTGACCGACATTGCGACTGATTTTCAGACGACCGAGGCGCATGCGGGGTTGCTCATTACCGTGTACGCGTGGGTGGTGGCGATAGCTTCGTTGCCATTGATGTTGATGGTTTCGCGGGTCGAGAACCGGCGTCTCTTGCTGAGTGTATTGGTTTTGTTTATTGGCAGCCATCTCATCTCCTCTTTTTCTTCAGGGTATTCGATGTTGATGGCTTCGCGTATAGGCGTGGCGTGTTCGCATGCTATTTTCTGGTCTATCGTGACGCCGCTGGCCGTACGGGTTGCCCCTGAGGGGTTCCGCTCGGTGGCGATTAGCTTGATTGCTACGGGAACCTCTATCGCTATGATTGTCGGGTTGCCGTTAGGGCGTACGATTGGATTGCATGTAGGCTGGCGAATGACGTTTTTCTATGTGGCAGTGGCGGCTTGCGTAGTGATGCTTCTTTTGGGGCTGATATTCCCTAAAGTGCCGAGTCGCAACAGCGTTTCGCTCCAAAAATTACCAGGTTTGCTCAAGGCCCCGGTTCTTTTGGCGGTGTATATTTTGACGGTAATAGCCATCACGGCGCACTTTACGAGTTACAGTTATATCGAGCCGTTCTTGGGGCAAGTGGCTGGATTGGAAGATGCGCAAATCACGTGGGTGCTGACGGCATTCGGGCTGATTGGGATTTTAGGGAGCGTGCTTTTCTCGCGCTATTACGATCGGCATCCATTTACATTCGTTCGCTTGGGCGTTTTTGGGTTAGCTGCGTTCTTGCTCCTCTTGCGTCCGGCGGCTTGTCATGCATACAGCGTCATCGCGCTTTGCCTCTGTTGGGGCTTGGCGATTACGATTTTCAATTTGACGTTTCAATCGGAGATTATTCAAGTGGCTCCGCAAGCAACGGCCATCGCGATGTCTGTCTATTCCGGCATTTACAACGTAGGGATTGGGAGCGGCGCTCTGATAGGAGGCGTCATCTGCACGCATTTGTCGATAGCCGAAGTGGGGTACGTCGGGGGAGCGATTGCGCTTGTCGCCTGTTTCTATTGTGCCCGAAAATTAGTACCTTTGTTGCAAAAGAATAAAAGCAAATAGGTATTACCCAATAAAAAAATAAAAGGTATGGAAAATAATTTGTTGCATGTTATCAAAACGCGGCGTAGCTGCCGCAAATATCGTCCGGAGCAAATTCCAGACGAAGCGTTGAATGCCATCCTCGAAGCCGGGACGTATGCGCCAACGGGCATGGGGTTGCAATCGCCTTTTATTGTGGCGGTGCAGGATGAGGCGTTAAAGGACCGGTTGGCACGAATGAACGCAGCGGTCCGGGGGATGAGTGGCAATCCTTATTACGATGCCCCGACGTATATATTGGTATTTTCGTCGGCGGATTGTCCCTTTGCCGTACAGGATGGTTCCTGCGTGCTGGAGAACATGATGCTTGCCGCGCACGCATTGGGGCTGGGCAGTTGCTGGATTAACCGCGAGCGGGAGATGTTTGCCACAGATGAAGGCCGTCAGCTCCTGAAGGAATGGGGCTTGCCCGACGGGACGGTGGGCATTGGCGCCATTTCGGTAGGCTATCCGGCAGCAGAACCGGCGGCTCCGAAGCCCCGGAAGTCTGATTACATCCGGATTTTGCGATAGGAAGGAATAGCGGCTGCCAGATTGGCAGCCGCTTCTTGTGTCTTTCTTTTTCTATCTGACAAATCCGAAAAAATGGCAGTCCTGGACCGCCGTTTTTGTTTTGGCACAGTATTCGCAAGGTAATTGGCGTGAGTCGCTAAGGCTCGCAAGGATTGAAATAAATAGTATAAACTTTAAATTATAAGAAGTCATGAATATTAAACCGTTAGCAGATCGTGTTTTAATTAAGCCCGCTGCGGCAGAAGAAAAAACTGTAGGCGGAATCATTATTCCGGATTCCGCAAAAGAGAAACCCTTAAAAGGTGAAGTCAAAGCAGTAGGCAACGGAACAAAAGACGAAGAGATGGTAGTCAAAGTAGGCGATAACGTGCTTTATGGTAAGTACGCAGGTACGGAAATCGAATTGGAGGGTGAAAAGTACCTGATTATGCGTCAGTCTGATATTTTGGCAATCATTTAATCATAACATTACAAAAAAACAGAGTAACTACTTAAATTAATCGAGAAATTATGGCAAAGGAAATTAAATATGATATGGAAGCCCGCGACCTTTTGAAGAAAGGTGTGGACGAGTTGGCAAATGCAGTGAAGGTTACGCTCGGCCCGAAAGGTCGCAATGTCATTGTAGAGAAGAAGTTTGGTGCACCCCACATTACGAAGGATGGCGTCACGGTAGCCAAAGAGGTAGAGTTGGCGAATCCGTTCGAGAATATGGGTGCTCAGCTCGTAAAGGAAGTGGCTTCCAAAACGAACGACAATGCAGGTGATGGTACCACAACCGCTACGGTTTTGGCGCAATCGATTATCGGCGTAGGTTTGAAGAATGTCACAGCGGGTGCCAACCCGATGGACTTGAAGCGTGGTATCGATAAGGCTGTCGCTAAGGTGGTCGCAAGTATCAAGGAGCAGGCTGAAGAAGTAGGTGACAAGTTCGAGAAGGTTGAACATGTAGCGAAGATTTCGGCAAATGGCGACGAGGAAATCGGTAAGCTGATTGCTGAGGCTATGCAGAAGGTAAAGAAGGAAGGCGTCATCACGGTAGAGGAAGCCAAGGGTACGGAAACAACGGTAGACGTGGTAGAAGGTATGCAGTTCGACCGCGGATATATCTCTCCCTATTTCGTAACGGATACCGAGAAGATGGAGTGCCAGATGGAGAATCCGTACGTGCTTATCTACGACAAGAAGATCTCTGTCCTCAAAGACCTGTTGCCTATCCTCGAACCGACAGTCCAGAGCGGTCGTCCGCTTTTGATTATCGCCGAAGATATCGATAGCGAGGCTTTGGCTACGTTGGTGGTAAACCGTTTGCGTGGTTCGTTGAAAGTTTGCGCTGTAAAGGCTCCGGGCTTTGGAGACCGTCGCAAAGCGATGTTGGAAGATATTGCGATCCTGACGGGCGGTATCGTTATCTCCGAGGAAAAGGGCATGAAGCTGGAAGGTGCTACGATGGATATGTTGGGTACGGCTGAAAAGATCGTAGTGAATAAGGATAACACGACGATTGTAAACGGCGCTGGCGACAAGAAGGCTATCCACGACCGCATCGCGCAGATTAAGTCGCAGATGGAAAATACGACGTCGGACTACGATAAAGAGAAACTGCAGGAGCGTCTGGCTAAATTGGCTGGTGGCGTAGCTGTTCTTTACGTGGGTGCTCCGTCGGAAGTGGAAATGAAGGAGAAGAAAGACCGCGTAGACGACGCCCTTCACGCAACCCGTGCGGCCATCGAAGAGGGTACTGTTCCGGGTGGTGGCGTAGCTTACATCCGTGCAATCGCTGCCTTGGAAGGTATGAAAGGCGACAACGAAGATGAAACAACGGGTATCGAGATTGTAAAACGTGCCATCGAAGAGCCGCTCCGCCAGATTGTAGCGAATGCGGGTAAAGAGGGCGCAGTCATCGTACAGAAGGTAAAGGAAGGTACAGGTGATTTTGGTTACAACGCACGTACTGATACGTTCGAGAACCTGTGTGCGGTAGGCGTTATCGACCCGGCTAAGGTGACACGCGTAGCACTTGAAAACGCGGCTTCTATCGCAGGTATGTTCCTGACGACAGAATGTGTCATCGCTGACAAGAAGGAAGAAACACCGGCTGCTCCGGCTATGAACCCGGGTATGGGCGGCATGGGCGGCATGATGTAATAAGAATTTTTTGTTTACGTCTAGTGGCAGGGGCTGACTCTCCGTATGGAGGGCGGCCCCTTTTTCTTTTGGGGCTGTGTCAAAATAGAAAATGGCACGCAGAGGACACAGATTTAACAGATGATCACAGATTCTTTTTTATTGATTTATAATTAAATAAATCTGCGGTCATCTTGTCGCATCTGTGTTATTAGTGTGCCATATACCCATTATGAAACACCTTCATGCTTCTGATGGGATTAAGCTTCTTTCGGGGCTGTTTCTTCCCCTTCCGGCGTGATGGGTTCGAATTGCGTGCCGCCGGATTCCTCTTCCTGTCCGGGCTCTTCCGCGTCTGTTTTTTGTCCCTGCATTTGGTTGTACGTCTGCCGGTAGTGGTCCACTACGCCGTTGATATCTACCACCAGCAGTTCGGCATTATGCCGGTCTGCTTCTCCTCCTAAAATCTGCAACGCTACGAGCAGGTTGCAAATATCATTAAACATATCATCTACCTCTTGGCGGATTTCTTTCGTCTTGGGGGAATTTTGGCGGTCGGTCTTAATCGCCCGCTTTTTGTCCCTCAGTTCTTCATAGTCGTCATTCGCCTTTTCGAGCGGCGATACCAAGACATCCAGGTGCAAGGTAGCCAAATGCTCTTCCAATATGGATTTATTCAAATCCAGTAATAGCCCGTGTATTTTGGATGTCTTCGCATCATACGGCAGGGCCTGTATGCCTTTGTAGGTCGAAATCTTGGCACTCACAGCCCGTGCAGCTTCCAGTGTAGTGGTGTTTTTCGACAGCAGGGCATTGTCTATCATCAGGAATAGGAGGGAAAGGAGGCGATTGCGTTCCGCATCCAGTTCGACCAGTTTCGGTGTCTCCGCATAGGTCGTGCTGACCGTATTGTAGTCCACCAGCGTTTCTACCTTGGCTTCATATCTGTCTTTGATATCTTGCCACGTGGGTTCTAACGTGAACGACGCAATAGGAGTTAATACTTTTACGACGCTCTCATGAAATCCTAAATGCAATGAGTTGGGAAATTTTCCCACCAGGCTGCCTTTTACTTTTACTGCTGTATTCATACGCTTTTTATTTTAGTAAATTAATACGATTCATTTCGCTTTTTTCTCCTTTAAAGAAAGGAGCATTCTTTTTTAATCGAAGCTTTCGATTACAGTGAGTTTTTAAAATTATTCTCGTCGAAGCGTTCGAAAGGAATCCTTTTGAAATGGAATTATGTGCGAAGTGTTCGCTTGGAATCTTTTTTAAAAAGGATTGCTTTCGCACTTTTCGCTTTTAATAACTGGATGGAGTTATTAAAAGCGCACCATTCGCTCGCTATCCTTTTTAATTTCTTTTGCTGGCGCACTGTTCGCTCAGAGTTCTTTGCTGGCGGAATTGATTTCGCAACGTTCGCACTCAATTTTTTTCTCACGGGATTGTTTTCGCACCGTTCGCCAGCTGTTTTTCCTCGGCGGGATTACTTGCGCAGGCTTCGCATCCAATTCTTTTCTCACGGGATTGCTTTCGCACCGTTCGCCAGCTATCTTTTTCCGGCGGGATTGCTTTCGCAGTTTTCGATAACAATCCTTTTCTCGCGGGATTACTTTCGTAATGTTCGCAAGGCATCTTTTTTCAGCAGGATAATATTCGAAGTGTTCGGCGATAAAAATTTTTCAAAGACAATGCTTCCGTGTCTTTCGATAGGAAGCCAAACAACTAAAAAAAACTGGCAGCACTTTCGTTTGAAAATCAATGAAACAAATACAATGGAATAACGAGTTACTGCCAGTACTCTTAACCCAAAATTTCTATGGCGCTATAAAGTTCGATAATCTTTTTGAATTGACCAAATTTTCGATTAAAAAAATATCAGTTTTTTAATAAATAGCGTACCAACTCGATGTTATCTCCCACATTTTTCTTTGTGGAGGCATACAAGAAGCCGTTTTTTTCATCCAGCGACAGGTTGGTACAGAAGCGGTCGAGCCGGTAGCAGGCCGTGGGTATTCCCATAGGGTCGAACGCATACACTTCCACTGGCGGAATGGTTTCATCCAGCATGTGGGTGCCGTCGTAGCCCATATATATAAGGTACACGCGTGCGCGCGTGACGCACCAATTATAGTAGGAAAGGCGCGTCTGGCTATTTGCAAAATTCAAGTACCATATTGGGATGTTTGCCTTCGCCACCTCATATTCCGGTTCATACAGGTCCGGACCCTTAATTTCCTTCACGAGGTGGAGCGAATCGTCGTAGAGGCGGAGGCGAGGAAGATGGAAGTCGGCCGCCCAGATTTCTTTTCCAAACGGACGAAACAGGTATGCCCCATTCACTTCGGCCGGGAAATATTCCATATCGGGATGAAGGGTCAGGAATTCGGTCTTGATCGTGTCAGGCGCTTCCATCGGCCGGATTTGAAATTCAGGGACATTGTTGGGATGCGCCGAGTCTGGCGAATACCAGAAATTGTAAGCGAGGTACGTGCTGTCGGTCAGAACGCAGGGCGGGATTTGGGGATGGGTTTGCGAGCTATAGCGGAAGCTCCGGATAATCTCCAACTTTTTATTTTCCAAGGTCTTTTTCCAATCGATTTCAAAATAGAGACTCCGATTGAGGTCGATGGCCAAAAAGGTTTCCGCCTGGCAGTTCGGCACAAAGGCTATCAGATTGAGGAACTCACCCGGACCATTTCCATGCGTCCCCACGCTGAGCAACCGCTGGCGAGTCCGAAGCGAGAAGAACTCCAGGAAATATTCACAACCCGATTGGTTATTTGCCAGTACGATAGAGTCTTGCAATACCCAATAATAGAGCGGATTATTGTAGGTATCTTCCAGCACGACCGGCTCCGCATCGCGCAATTCCTGCTGTTCGGGAATCTCTTCCCGCGAAAAATTCACCACAACTGCCTCTTCTTTCTTATTACCGCAGGAGAGGAGTAGGAGAAGCGCGGCAAAAATGCAAACTGTTCGTTTCATGATGTATTGATATTTAGATAATTGGATTCTTGTCGAAATTTTATTTCATAATCACCACCACGGGGTTGTCATCCGGCGTCAAGTGGCGCAACTGTTCCACCTCGGGCGGGAGGTTCGCTACCTCCGGATGGGAATCGAACCAATCCGCGATTTCCTCCGCCGAAAGCAACTGGAAAAATTCGCCCTCAGCGTTGGCATACGAAGGCTGCAGGGAGAGGAAATGGGTCAGGTCATTGCTAATTCCCTCCTGGAAAGGAGCCACTTGTGCCTTTTGCTTCTGTTTATTGTAAAGCAGATTATAGTTTTTGCATGCTTTGGGATGAAGAATGTCCACCGCGAAACGCATCCATAAAACGGTTTGATTCTCATAGATATCTAACGGGAAAATCGCGTGGTCTTTATGCTCCTTATACCGGTCTTCGAAGGCGTAGCGCATCGAACCGAAGTCGAACACCCGTTCTGGAAGCAAATCCGTTTGCGAAACCCGGTAAATGGTATCGTTATACAATTCTTTGAAATAGAGCTTATCGCCCGCATGCCAGAAGGGGTCGACCGCAGGAATGACTGGCAAAACGAGTTGATTCTTGAAATGAAGATACAAAACGTCGTGCCCACATATCAGCTTCTGGAAAACCTGGAATGTTTCCATTTCTTCCGTAGTGGAAGGGATGAGGCTTATCGTGCTATGGGGCACGGCAATCGTGGCGAGACGCGTCGTATCACGAAAGAGGATGACGCGGTCCGGTAGCTTGTCGTTTGCCGGAAAATGGGCCGCAAGCGTCGTGGAATCCAACCATGTATAGCAATAAGCGCCATAAAAACCGTAGTATCTTTCAATGTCGTGGAAATAACCTTTGAAGTTATTGTTCAAATCATAAACCACTGAGCGAAAATTTCCTGCCGGAAAGTACATACAGGCATTTTTTTCGTTAAACCAGCCGTCTGACCGTACGCTTCCAGTCGGATCGTTGCCGATATGCCCGATAACGTTGCGGAATGCCCCGTTTTCTTTGTCGAAGGCAAAACAGGGGTGCTGCTCGGAGGTAATAACCAATTTATCTCCTGTCGCAAAGAGCGACGGCGATTTTCCTATCAAAACACTATCGGAAGTCTCTAAAGGAACATATCGAATGTGCGAAAAATAGTCGGAAGCACGGATTTCCGACGGATGCCGGTAAGCCGTTTCCACGTCGATGACCTCCAGACCTATCGTTTGAGATTCCTCTTTGCAGGCGGAAAAAACGAAAAGAATGCCTGCCAAAAAGGCGTAAAAGAGATATGTTTTCATGCTATCTATTATATAATGTATAGGAAAAAAACGTTACGCTTCCGGTCTCGATTCTTTCGCCAAGGAGGAGAGGCCGGCGATAGAACCGAGATTCATCGTGTCGAGTGCGGAGCTGGGTACAATCACCATCGATCCCTTCTCCTTTAGGCCCTCGAAGAGCATGTTCATACCGCGCAGATGCAGGGCGACGGGGTTATCGCGATACTGGGAGCTGGCCTGGGCAAACTTCTCTGCAATCTCGGTCTCGGCCGTTCCAAGAATGACGCGCGCCCGGCGTTCGCGTTCGGCCTGAGCCTCTTTACTCATCGCTTCCGCGAGGTCTTGCGGGATAGCAATGTCTTTGATGCCGACCGTCTGGCACGTGATGCCCCACGGGTTCGTATTGTGGTCCAATACCTGCTGCAAGTCCTCTGCGATTCGGTCCCGTTCTTGCAAGAGCGTGGAGAGTTCGTGCTTACCGATGGTATCGCGGAGGCCCGTTTGCGCGATGTGTTCGATAGCCGTTTGGTAATCCTGCACCTCGAGCGCAGCTTTCTCGACATCCCAGACCGTCCAGTATACTACCGCATCCACATTGACCGGTACCGTATCTTTCGTAAGGGTTTGTTCTGCCTTAAATGCCGATACCCGTACCCGCTGATCGATGTAGGTCGATACGCTCTCAAGGATAGGAATAATCAGGAAGGGACCCGGTCCCTTGAGATCTGCAAATTTCCCCATGCGGAGCACGACAGCCCGTTCCCATTGATCCGCCACCCGTATCGACGACGAAATCAGCGACGAAACCAACACCAAGACCAGCGCGACCGGAAGATTCACCACCCGCAATACATACAAAGCTGCCGAGATTCCCAGCAACACCACCCATACCGATACCGAGATGGAGTTAAACCATCCCTTTTGAATAACATAAGTCGTCATAACTATTTTATTTTAGAAGTTGATAACATTTGCAATGCCTGAATAATCTCATCAAAGGTGAATCCGTAGCTGAGAGCCTTTGAAGAAAACTGAGTACAAATTTCACGAAGTTTATCAGTCCTTTCCTTTTCCGATAACATTACCTCAGATTTGTTAATATAGGTGCCCGAACCTTGTTGTGTCGATAAAATCTCTTTGATTTCTAATTCTTTATAAGCCTTAGAGACCGTGTTTAAATTAACCTTCAATTCAACCGCGAGGGCGCGAACCGTAGGAAGCTGTTCGCCCAGACGAAGCTGACCAGACGCAATGCCATAACGAATTTGGTCAATAATTTGGCGATAGATAGGTACGCCACTCGAATAATCCAATACGAATTTAATCATGTCTCTCTTGTTTTAAAGATATGTTGTACTATTGTTATATGACAATGCAAAGGTGAGAAGAATATCTTAGATATGCAATTATTTTCGTCCATTTTTTTTGAAAAATGTCCGAAAAAAGGACTTAATTTTGCCGATATAAAAGGGCAGGTTCGAAAAAATAGTCGTTTTAGAGGTCTACAATATGTTCTACAACATAATTAACTTCTTTTTAACCTATAAGCGAACCTGTTTCCTGATGAAAGTGTAAATTTGGTTCAAATCAGGAATAATATTTCAAATATGGAAATATTTCTGCCAAATATGAAAAAAGAAGACGAAAATTACAAGGTGCCGAATTTGGAGAAAGGGATAGCCGTATTGGAATATCTCTCCTTTTACTCGCAAGGGAAGACGTTGCAAGAGATAAAGCAAGCGCTTGAACTCTCGCAAACGACTACCTATCGTATTTTGAATACGTTGTTGCGGTTAGGATATCTGTTTTATGAAGAAGGCGCTAAGCGATATAAAGTTTCACGTAAACTTTTGACGCTTGGTTTTCGTTCGCTGAAGGAACATAATATGCTGGAAGTGGTTCTTCCTCGTCTGCAGGCATTGCGGGACGAAGTGAAGGAGACCGTTTGTTTTGGTGTATTGGGTAATGAAAAGGGCATATTCATTGAGCAAGCGCAGGGATTGCATACATTCCATTTCGTATTATCACCTGGTAAATCTTTTGAATTACATTGCTCCGCACCGGGAAAAGCCATTATGGCTTATTTGCCGAATACTGTAAGAGATAGGTATTTATCATATATGCACTTTGAGCGGTATAATTCGCACACAATTACTGAGAAGGATGTTTATTTGGAAGAGTTGGAAAAGGTGCGTAAATTGGGCTATGCATTAGATAATGAAGAAGAGATGACGGGGGTTATTTGCATAGGTGCCGCCATTTTGGATTATACAGGATATCCTTGTGGAGCGATTTGGATGTTAGGTCCGAAAGACCGATTACCCAAAGAGATAATGCAAACTTCGGCCAAGGCTGTGATGCAAGTGGCAAAACAAATATCCAAAGAATTGGGTTATAGTTTGACTTCAAAGATGAATGTAGTAAAATAAATATAGAGCCATGAAAATAAATAAACGGACATTGAGAGAAATACTGGTAGTAGGTTTTACGTTCTGTTGCTTATGGAATGCGGAAGCAGGGACGCCTCCCTTTTTTACGACCGATTTGAAGTTGGATGAAAAAGGACAAATGTGGATGACGGAAAAGGGGAAAAAATGCGTAGATGTTTTTTCGCCAGAAGGAGAGTTATTACAATCCTATCCGGTGAATGAAATACCTACCGGGATTTTATTACTGAAAAATAAAGCATATATAACTACATTTGAGACGAAAGGTAGTCTTGAAATTTTGGATTTACCGACGGGAAAGATTGAGGCTTCCATTCCCATGGGGTCGGGTGCTTGCCATCCTTTCCTGAGCGCGGATGGTAAATTGCTTTATGTATGCAATCAATTTTCCAATACAGTGATGGAAGTAGACCTTGCGACGAATAAGGTTGTAAGAGAAGTAGACGTTTTGCGTGAACCAAGGTCGGCAGTCCTGAGCAAAGATGGAAAATACATGTTTGTAGCCAATTTTTTGCCTTTACAACGAGCTGATATAGATATTGTAGCAGCATGTGTGTCTGTCATCGACATGAAAAGTTTTAAACGCATTAAAGATATTCAGTTGGCGAACGGAAGTAATGCGTTACGAGGATGTTGCATTACGCCAGATGGTAAATATGTATATGTGTCTCACAATTTAGGACGTTTTGCTGTACCCACGTCTCAATTGCAGCAAGGATGGATGAATACGAGCGCATTTAGTATTATAGATGTAGAGAAACAGGAATTCGCAGGTGTCGTAATTGTGGATGAACCGGATAGGGGAGCCGCAGGCATTTGGAGCATTGACTGTGATGAGAATCAAATCTATATTACGCATAGCGGTACGCATGAAGTCAGTGTTATTGATCATCAAGCCATGCTGGAAAAGTTGGCGAACTATCCAGATAAGTCAAAATTGGATTATGATTTGACATTTTTGTATGGGTTAAGACAACGCATTCCTTTGGGAGGAAACGGACCGCGCTGTATGATAACGACCGAAGATAAGCTCATTATTCCTACTTATTTTGCGGATGTATTAAATGTAGTAGACAAAGAAACTTTAGAAGTGACATCTGTTGCTTTGAACCCTGACCGTGAAGAAACCGATGAGCAAAAGGGTGAAAAGTACTTTAATGATGCTACTCATTGCTTCCAGAATTGGCAGAGTTGTAATGGTTGCCATCCGGGTGATGGGCGGACAGACGGCATGAATTGGGATTTGATGAATGATGGAATCGGAAATCCTAAAAATTGCAAGAGCTTGTTGTTTAGTCATGTGACTCCTCGTTGTATGATATCGGGTATTCGTGAGTCAGCAGAACTTGCGGTACGGGCTGGTTTTCGATATATTCAATTTTATGAACCGGAAGAGGAAATGGCTGTATGTGTAGATAAGTATTTAAAAGCATTGAAACCGGTACCAAGTCCTTATTTAGTGAATGGAGAACTGAGCGAAAAAGCAAAAGAAGGGCGTAAAGTATTCGATAAATTGAAATGCGGAGAATGCCATAGTGGTCCTTATTATACGGATCAGAAATTGCATGTGATAGGAGAAAATGTAGAGTTCGAGGAAGGATGGGATACGCCGACATTGCGCGAAGTATGGCGTACGGCTCCTTACTTGTTCAACGGAATCGCTCCTACCATGAAGGAGGTGTTCAGCGTTTACAAGCATGGCATTGACCAAAAAGTGTCAGATGAAGAAATTGAGGCACTAACCGAATATGTGAATTCATTATAACAAATAATTAAACAAATAGAGCAATGAAAAAAAGAAGAATGTTTGAAACAATGGTAGTCGCTTTAGGGCTGTGCTCTTTAGTGGCTTGTACGAACAAGTCGGCTAATGCGACTTCAACAGAGAATGCAACAACAGAAAATCAATCTAACGTAAAGGAGGATAAAGCAATGGTTTATTCAAAAAAGTACACGAATGCCGATTTTTATAAAGACGGCAAATTTCAACAAGATGTTGCTATGGAGGCAATGAAGGATATGTTTGCTTTCTATGGCGTACCTTTTACCGATTTGATGGCAAAAGACATGTGGGTAACAGACTTCGGTTTGGGTGATTTCGAACATGTAGGTATGGGTGGTATTTTCTGGGTAAATGATCCGGAATATGGTTACTTTGCTCATGCAATCTATTTGTTGCCTGGCCAGATGATACCTGAACATGCGCACATGAAGACAAAATATCCGGCAAAGCATGAATCTTGGATGGTTGAAAAAGGATGGGTTTACAATTGCTCAGAAATTGGTGACCCGACAAACAACATGCCTGAAATCCCTGCGACTCACGGTCCGATCAAGAGCGTAAATTGCACTGTCCAGAAAGTGGGTGACGTATTGCGCTTGAAGAAGTTGGAATCGTTCCACTTCATGATGGCTGGTCCAGAAGGTGCTATTGTAGATGAATGGGCTTGCTACCACGATAATGATGGCTTGCGCTTCACAAATAGCAAGGCTGCGTTGTAATTTTCTTTTGTGTTGATCCGGACAAGGCGTTTATCAAAAGCTGATGACCGCCTTGCCCGGTAAATGTTATGAAAGCCCCCTATGGGGCAATACCATTAAAAAACATATAACAGGATTTTGAGTATGAATAGATTTCAGATATTAGCATCTGTCCTTTTATCTACTTCTACAGTGCTATGGGCGGCTCCAAAGCAAGATACAGAATCGTGGATTGACGCTTCTGTTAAGGCAAAGAGTGAGTTGCTAGCCAAATTGAAAGAGGCTGGAATGCCGGTTATTTCTCAGTGGGTGAAGCATAAACAAAAAGCGCAGCCGTTTAGCGTAGATGTAAAGGGATTAGAAAAATTGGTGTTGGTTACAGCTGGAGGTCCAGATGGAACTGATTATGACCAAGCTGTGTGGGCAAATGCTCGCTTAATTAAAGCAGATGGAACGGAAGTATGGCTTGATGAAATTCCGTATGAATATGGTGTGGCTGGCTGGGCAAAACCCAAAATGAACACGAATGCTTACGACCATGAGATTATTATTGATGGAAAAGAATATAAACATGGCGTATTCTGTCATGCGAATGGAACATTGGTTTATCCATTGAATGGGGAATATGTACGTTTTGAAGCAGAAGTAGGCATCGACGATTCATCTTCGGGCGGAAGTGTTTTCTTCCAGGCATTGAATGTAATGCCAGGTAAAGTTGGCGAAGCTTTGAATGCCAAGTATCCGAATGAGATATCTATGTTGGGTTCTGTGCTCGATGGATTGGATTCGTGGTTGATTACAGCGGATGCATCTGTGGAAAAGCAGGCTGTCGAGAAAGCGTTGTCTCATTTGAAGGATAAAACTTATTTTGCGGGTTTAGCAAAGCAAATAGAAAGTGAGACGGATGTAAATACTCAGATACATAAGTACCTGGAGTTATTAGAACAAATACAAAACGTAGCTACCATCCAAGATGAATTGGCTTGGTTGAATGTAGATGCCATCCAGAAAGCTTATGATGATATGAAGAAGCGGAAAGGATACGATACGGCCAAGTATGGTCCTATGTTGGATGAATTGCTCGCTTTAAATAAGAAAGGGTTTGACGGAATCTATAAAGGCGATGAGCAAGCCATGGCCGATGCCCGGAAAGCATTGGCTAATAAGCGGGCTATTTTGATGGGTAATACGCTTCTTGATAAAGATAAGATTGTTGCTACTCGTTTTAAATTGGGTGTAAAGGCTCGTCAGGCAATGGCACCAGATTTGGGTACACAAGCAAATAACTGGAGTAATCAGGAGTCGGCTCGTCGTGGCGGATTTGATGCGGAGATTGTGGAACTTTCCAATTTGCGGGGCGATACGGTTCAGATGCGCCAGGTTTATAAGGCTAAGTATGGCTCTTCTATTGCAGATTTGAAGTTGCATTGGGATGGAGACCGCGTGATGTTCACTCAAATGATGCCAGATAAGCGTTGGAATATCCATGAAGTGAAATTGGATGGAACGGGTTATCATCCCATGATGGAAATGAAGGAACCGGATTTGGAGTTCTATGATGGAACCTATTTGCCCGATGGACGTATCATCGCCATCTCAAATATTGGTTATCAGGGTGTGCCTTGTGTAAGTGGTGATGACCCAGTTGGTAATATGGTGCTTTATAATCCGAAAGACCAAAGCATGCGTCGTATTACATTCGACCAAGATGCCAACTGGAATCCGACCATTATGGCTAATGGTAAGGTAATGTACACGCGTTGGGAATATACGGATTTGACGCACTATTATTCTCGTATTGTGATGCACATGAACCCGGATGGTACAGAGCAGAAGGCGCTTTATGGTAGTGGTTCGATGTTCCCGAATAGTACGTTTGATGTACAACCTCTTCCGGGACATCCGTCTGCTTTCGTAGGTATTATTTCCGGCCATCATGGCGTAGCTCGTTCCGGTCGTTTGATTTTATTCGATCCTTCGAAAGCTCGCAAGGGTGCGGCAGGTATGACACAAGAGATTCCATACCACGATCGTCCTATTGTAGAAGAAATTAAAGACCAGTTGGTGGATGGCGTATGGCCGCAGTTCGTAAAGCCGATGCCGTTGAACGATAAATATTACTTAGTGTCTGCTAAATTGAGCCCAGATGATTTGTGGGGACTTTATTTGGTGGATGTATTTGATAATGTGACTTGTATTTATAAAGCAGAAGGTGAAGGTTATATTAGTCCGATATTGGTTCGTAAGACAACAACTCCTCCGGCTATTCCAGACCGTGTGAAGTTGAACGACAAAGAGGCTACAGTCTTTATCCAGGATATTTATACAGGTGAAGGTTTGCAGGGTGTACCGCGTGGTACGGTGAAAGAGTTGCGTATTCATGCTTACGAATATGCGTATGTAAAGACTCAATCAGACCATAACTGGCATGGTATCCAGAGCGGTTGGGATATCAAGCGTCTGTTGGGTACGGTTCCGGTTGAAGAAGATGGTTCTGTTATTTTCAAGATTCCGGCTAATACGCCTATTTCTATCCAGCCGATAGACAAGGATGGAGCGGCTATTCAGTGGATGCGTAGTTGGTTGACAGGCCAGCCGGGCGAGGTCGTATCTTGCGTAGGTTGCCATGAAGACCAAAACGAGATTGCTATTCCGAAACGTGTGATTGCTTCTCAGAAGGCGGCTACTCCGTTGAAAGCTCCGGAAGGAGGCACGCGTTCGTTTACATTCGATTTGGAAATCCAGCCTATCTTGGATCGCGCTTGTATTGCTTGCCATAACGGCGAAGGCAAGGCATTCGACTTGCGGGGTGGTAAGAAGGATAAGTTAGGGTATGGTACTTCTTATTTGAATTTGCATCCGTATGTACACCGTCAGGGTGGCGAAGGCGATATGTTGGTACTTTATCCGTATGAATATTATCAGAACACGAGCGAGTTGGTTCGCCTCTTGAAGAAGGGACACCACAATGTGAAACTGACGGAAGAGGAATGGAAGACCTTGTACAACTGGATTGATTACAATGCGCCGGATAAGGGGTATTTCAATGCCAATGTCTTGGGCAAAGAGATTATTCCGTACCAGGGCTTCGACCAGATTCAGCGTCGTATCGAATTGAACAACAAGTATGCAGGTGGTTCAGGCGTTGATTGGAAGAAGGAAATCTCTGATTATGCAGCTTATTTGGAAAAGAAAGGCCCGATTACCCCGGTTATGCCGGAACCGGAAAAACCGGTGAAGGTAAAGAACCTGAAGGTGAAAGGATGGCCTTTTGATGCGGAAGCTATCAAGGAGAAGCTGGCTGACGAGAAGGAAACACGTATGGAAATCGAATTGGCTCCGGGCGTGAAGATGACGTTTGTCCGTATCCCGGCTGGACAATTCGTGATGGGTAGTTATCATGGCGAATCGGATGCGCGTCCGACGGCCAAGGTGAAGATTGACAAATCGTTCTGGATGGGCGAATTGGAGGTTACTAATCAACAATACAATGTCTTCTTCCCGAAACATGACAGTCGCCACATGGATCAGCAGTGGAAAGACCACGTGCACCAGGGTTATGTGGCAAACGACCCGGATCAACCGGTTATCCGCGTAAGCTATAACGACGCAATGGAATTCTGCAAGCAGTTGAGCGAAAAGACGGGCTTGCATGTGACGTTGCCGACCGAGGCTCAATGGGAATGGGCTTGCCGCGCAGGTAGCGACGAGGACTTCTGGTTTGGCAACCTGAATGCAGACTTCGGTAAGATGGAGAACTTGGCGGATGAAACAACCAATTTGTTGGCAGTAAGTGGTATCGATCCGCAGCCAATGCCTAAGACCAGCTTCTGGTATAAGTATTATACATTCTTGCCGAAGGTGGAAAGCGTCAACGATGGCAGCTTGATTCAGATTGCAGGCAAGAAGTACGAAGCGAATCCGTTTGGTTTGTATAACATGCACGGAAACGTAGCGGAATGGACTCGTTCGGATTATCTGCCTTATCCGTATAAGGAGAATTCGAAGGAAACTTCTGAATATAAGGTGGTACGTGGTGGTTCATGGGTTGAACGTCCGAAGTTCTCGACGGCTTATAGCCGCAAGGCTTACTATCCGTGGCAACCGGTATTCAATGTCGGTTTCCGCGTAATCATTGAAGATTGAGATTTGAACTGATGGGTTTTCCGGCGGCTCTAAGTAGCCGTCGGAAGGCCGATTGGTTAAAAAAGGAAAAATGCCGGGCTTGGATGAGGGCGGAAAATGCCGTTTAGAGTCTAAATTTGGCTCTCATTCAAAATGAGTGTTAAATACAGAGTCTAAATTCGGTTCTCCGTCAAAATGAAAGTTAAATACAGCATCTGAATTTGCCTTCTTGTTAGAAGGAAAGTTAAATTCAGGGTCTAAATTTGATTTTCGGTCAGAAGGAGAGCCTAATTTAGAGTCTAAATTCGATTTTCGCTCAGAAGGAAAGCCTAATTTAGAGTCTAAATTCGATTTTCAGCCTGTCGGCAAGTCTCTTTTGGCGACTATAAAATGAATTGAGACTAAAAGCGTATTGATAAATACATGAAATCGGTCCTGTTGAAACTATTTTCTTCGTATCGGACAACCTTTGTGTTGATGCTGGTATATGCCATTTGTCTGGCGGCGGCTACTTGGATAGAGAAACAAGCTGGGACGCCGGCGGCCAAGGCTTGGGTGTACCATGCGCCGCTGTTTTTTTTGTGGCAATTCCTGATGGTGGTGAATTTCGTTGTGATTGCATGGCGGAAAAAGTTGGTAAGCCAAGGGAAATGGAGTGTATTGGTATTGCATGCGGCCTTTATCGTGATTTTGGCAGGAGCGTTTTGTTCGCATCTCTTTAGCGAGGAGGGGATTTTGCACCTGAGAGAGGGAGAGAAGAGCAATCAGATAGCCATCCGCCTGGATGGGGACAAGATGGCGTTCCACACGTTGCCGTTTGAAGTAGAGTTGGAGGATTTTATTTTGAAGCGTTATCCGGGTTCGATGAGTCCGTCGTCGTTTGAAAGCAAGATAAAGGTTTATGTAGATGGCCGGACGGAGGAGGCGCTTATTTTCATGAATAATGTATTGGATGTAAAGGGGTATCGTTTCTACCAGGCATCGTATGACCCGGACGAGCTGGGCTCGGTTTTGTCCGTCAATCGCGATGTGGCTGGGCGGAATATAACGTATACGGGGTATTTCCTCCTGTTGGTCGGATTTATCCTGAGTTTGGTGGACAAGCATTCGCGTTTCATGTACTTGAAGCGCCGGTTAAAGCAGATTCATGCGGCCGAAAAGGTGGCGGCGCTTGTCCTCTTTTCTTTCTTATTTCCTATGAATATGAAGGCGGACGAGATGCCTGCCGACCTGCAGGCTATCGTGCAAAAATATGCCGTGGATAAAGCCCATGCGGCGAAGTTTGGCGCTTTGCCTGTGCAATTGGAAAATGGGCGCATGGTGCCATTGAATACGTTCTCGTCGGAAATCTTGCGTAAAATACATAAAGAAGACAAGCTGGGCGATTTGAATTCGGACCAATTCCTGCTGGGGTTGTTTTCGATGCCCGACATGTGGATGCGCGTCCCGTTGATTAGTTATTCCGACGAAGAAATCGCGCAGAAGTTTGGTTTGCCCGAAAAGGCATGCGCCTATTTGCAAGTGTTCGACGAAGCGGGGAATTATAAATTCCAAGCCCAAGTAGAAGAGGCGTATGGAAAAGTACCCAACGAACGTACGCGCTTTGATAAGGATTTGATGAAGCTGGACGAGCAGGTGAATATCCTGCATCTTTTGTTTAATTACCAATTGGTCCGCATCTTCCCGGATGAAAATGATGCCAACCATCGTTGGTATGCGCCGGGCGACGACCTGTCGGTTTATAGCGGGAAGGATTCGATGTTTGTCTCGCATGTATTCCTTTGGTATATAGGCGAAGTGCAAACGGCTTTGCAGAGCCAAGATTGGAGCAAGGCGGACGAAGTATTGGGCATGATCAGTACTTACCAGCAAGCTAAAGCGAAAGGCGTCGACATCAGCCCGAAGAAAATGCAGGCAGAGATTCGTTACAATGAAATGAATGTGTTCGGTCAATGCAAGGTGGGTTATCTGGTGTTGGGCGGATTGCTGCTTATTGTTTCTTTCCTGCGTATGTTTTATCCTGTTTCAGGATTACGGTATGTGTCGTGGCTATTGATAGCGGGCGCTTTGGCCGTGTTCCTTTTCCACACGTATGGGATGGGGATGCGTTGGTATATCGGAGGTTATGCGCCCTGGAGCAATTCGTATGAGACGATGGTGTATGTTTCGTGGGCGACGGTCTTGGCGGGTTTCCTCTTTGTGAAGGGAAGCCGGATTACGTTGGCGTTGGCGGCATTGTTTGGCGGCATCATCCTGTTTGTTTCTGGTTTGAGCTGGATGGATCCGCAGATAAGTCCCTTGGTGCCGGTGTTGAAGTCGCCTTGGTTGATGTTCCATGTCGCGGTTATTGTGGCGGCCTATGGTTTCTTCGGCATTTGCGGTTTGCTGGGCATTACCAATTTGGCCATCATGTCGTTCGTGACGCCCAAGAACCGGGCGATGCTGACGACGCGGATGGAGGAGCTGACCGTCGTAAACGAAATGGCGCTCCTGTTAGGCCTGGCGCTGATGAGCATCGGGACGTTCTTGGGCGCGATTTGGGCGAACGAATCGTGGGGCCGCTATTGGGGCTGGGACCCGAAAGAGACGTGGGCGTTGATCACGATGGTGGTCTATGCCTTGGTGGCGCATCTCCGCCTGATGCGGAAATGGTATAGCCTTTGGTCGTTCAATTTTTTGTCCGTATTGGCCTTTAGTTCCGTACTGATGACCTTCTTTGGGGTAAATTATTTCCTAAGCGGGATGCATTCGTATGGCGAGAATGACCAAATTCATGCTATCTTTGCGTATCTGATCGGAAGCATCGTCGTCGTAGTGGCATTGGGTATTATGGCGCGATGGAAATATAGGCATAAAACAGCAGAATTAGAGATATAATTTGTTTCATTTATAAATATAAAAAAGTAGTAATGCTATGAGAACATTGAATCATTTTGGCATTCCGGTAAACTATAAACCGGAAGGAGCAATGTACAATGCAGGGTTGAATGTCTGGTTGACGGACTATAGCAAAAGTGCGAACCGCATCGAGTTTATTTATTGGGAAGGCGGCGAAAGCCCATTGCCTGAATTGGTATTGAAAACCGCCCATATCGCGTATCAAGTGCCCTCTTTGGAAGAAGCCTTGAAGGGGCAGAAGGTTATCTTCGGGCCAGCTGTGTGCGATGAACATCTGACGATTGCCTTCATCGAAGAAGAAGGTATTGCCCTCGAATTAATGGAAATCAAGTAATAACTTTTAAATGGTAGAAATTATGGCTGAAGTAAAAACAAAATTTATCAACGATCCGCAACATATTACGCCGGAATTATTGGAAGGATATGTATTGGCGTATCCGAATCAGGTGAAATTGGGTGGTGAAAACATTGTCGTACGTGCCAACCCGAAGAGCGAAGACAAAGTGGCTATTGTGACTTTGGGCGGCTCGGGGCATGAACCTGCTTTGAGTGGCTTCGTGGGCGAAGGTATGTTGGATTGCTCCGTAGTAGGCGATATCTTTGCCGCTCCGGGTGCGCAGCGTGTATTCCAGGCGTTGCAATTGATGAAGCGTGAAGCCGGCATCTTGTTAGTGGTATTGAATCACTCGGGCGACGTGATGAGCGCGAACATGGCTTGTCAGTTGGCGGCTCGTGTAGGCATCAAAGTAAAGCAAATCTTGACGCATGATGATATCAGCGCGGGTATTGGCGCAGACGATAAGGACCGCCGCGGTTTGGCGGGTTGCGTGCCTTTGTTCAAGATTTTGGGCGCCGCTTCGGAAGAGGGCAAGAGCTTGGACGAATTGGTAGAAATCGGCGAACGTTATACGAAGCATTGCGCGACGTTGGCCGTGGCTATGCGTTCTTGCACGCATCCGCAGAATGGCGAAACGATTTCCGACCTGCCTGAAGGCATTATGGAAATCGGTATGGGTCAGCATGGCGAAGGCGGTGGCGGCCAGAAACCGCTTGTATCGGCCGATGATACGGCTGCCGAGATGGTTGATTTGCTTTGCCAGCAATTAAAGCCCGCAGCAGGGAGCAAGATGCTGTTGATTATCAATGGCGTCGGCGCGACTACTCACATGGAGTTGAATATCGTCTTCCGCAAAGCGTATATGGAATTGAAGGCGCGCGGTCTTGAAGTGGCTTGCAGCCGCATTCAGGAGATTCTGACGGTTCAGGAACAGGCCGGATTCCAGATGATTATGGCTGTCTTGGATGATGACCATATTGCTTATTTGAACAAGATGTCTAACGCTCCGTATTGGGCAACAATAGGATAAGCTATGGATAAATTGACAATTGCTGATTTCAAAGCCATGCTCGACATGGCTTTGAAGAATATCAAAGCCAAAGAGGAGGAATTCTCTAAGTTGGATGCTGTTATAGGAGATGGCGATCATGGTACGGCTATCGTTACGGCCTTGTCGTGTGTAGTTCGTTCGGCTCAGCAGGGAACTGAATTTAAATCGATGTTGAGCGATATGGGCATGAATGTGATGCTGGAAGTGAGCGGCTCGACAAGTACGTTGCTGGGCGCTTTGTTCTTGGGCATGAGTGATTGTGCGGAAGGAACGGAATTGGATGCCGACGGCGTTCGGAAGATGTTTGCCGGCGGCTTGGCCAATGTGCAACAACAGACGGCTGCCAAAGTGGGCGACAAGACGATGATGGATGCGTTGGTTCCGGCAGTCGAAGCGATGAAGGCTTGTGCTTCTTCAGACATTCGGGAAATCCTGGAAGCGGGAGCCAAGGCTGCTTTAGCCGGTGCGGAAGCTACTATTCCGATGAAGGCGAACTTTGGCCGTGCGCGCAATTATGGCGAGCGTTCGGTAGGTTATATGGATAGCGGTGCGGCTTCTTGGAGTTGCCTGTTTGCTTCTTTCGCCGAAGCGTTGAAATAAGATATGTTTAACTTTTAATTTTTGAATAATATGCCAGATATGGAAGGCTTCAGAGAAGCCAATAACTTTGGATTAGGTCAAGCGCAAGCGGTGGATAATTTTCATGTGAAAGGTGCGTCCAATCTCCCATGGGGAATGAAAGACCGTTTGTCTCGTATTTTTAACCCCAAGTCGGGAAAAGCGGTATTGCTTGCGTTCGACCATGGTTTTATTATGGGACCGACTTCCGGTCTTGAACGCATTGATTTGAGTATCGTTCCGTTGCTTGAATATGCGGATTGCTTGATGTGTACGCGCGGGATTCTGCAATCGTCTATCCCTGCGGCTACAAACAAGCCAGTTTGTTTGCGTTCGGATGCAGGTTCGTCTATCTTGACGGAGTTGAACCGCAACGTGCTTATCGACGTAGAGGACGCTATCCGTTACAATGCGTCGGCTATGGCGGTTATGTTTGCCGCAGGCGACGAGGAACGTGAAGCGATTACAGCAGCTAATTTGGTGAAGGCGGTCGATTTGGGCAATCGTTACGGCATTCCCGTTATGGGTGTGACGGCTGTCGGCAAGCAGATGGCTCGTGATGCGCGTTACTTCGCGTTGGCTTCTCGTATGTGTGCCGAGAACGGTGCCAGCATTGTGAAGACTTACTATTGCGAAGGTTTCGAACGGGTAGCAGCTACTTGTCCGGTGCCTATCGTGATTGCAGGCGGCAAGAAGGTGCCCGAACTGGATGCCCTTAAGCTTTGCTATAACGCAATCCAAGACGGGGCTGCCGGTGTGGATATGGGCCGTAATGTGTTCCAGAGCGAGCATCCGGCTGCGATGATTCAGGCTGTCCATGCGGTTGTTCACGACGGTATCACGGCGGAACAAGGTTATGAAATGTATCAAGATTTGAGCAAATAAAGATGAAAACATTGTTTTTATCGGTAGCGTTGGCTATCGTGGGTTTCCTCTTTTCCGCTTGTAGCTCGTCGCCTGCTTCCGAGAAGCTTTTGCTGGCGGGTTCGGGTTGGAACAAGATGGTGATCATCGACAAGGCTTCCAAACAGGTGCAATGGGAATATCCCTTGGAAGCGGGTTGGGAATGCAACTCGGCTGTATGGACTCCCGACGGGAAAATTCTTTTCTCGTATAAGAAAGGGGCCCGCTTGATGGACCAGGATGGAAACATCCTTTGGGATATCCCTGCTTCGGAAGGTTCGGAGTTCCAGACGGCGCGCGTGCTCCCAGACGGCAACTACTTGGTCGCTTCTTGTGGGCATCCCACCCGTATTTTAGAGGTGAACCAAGCCGGCGATATCTTGTTTGAGCTGAACTACGAGACGGGTATCGAAGACCCGCACGCGCAATTCCGCCAGATTTATAAGAATGCGCAGGGTAATTACATGATACCTTTGTTCCAAACAGCGGAAATACGTGAGATTAGTCCGAAGGGCGAAGTCGTGCGCACGGTGAAATTGCCGGGCAATGGCTATTGCGTCATTCCGCTTCCGAACGGAAACTACCTCGCGGCGTGCGGCGATTCGCATTGCTACGTGGAGTTCAACCTCGAATCGGGTGAAATCTTGCGTACTGTGAAGTCGGGCGACATCGAAGGAACGGAATTCTGCTTCGTAGCGCAGTTGCTCCCGACGGCCGACGGCGGCTTGTATATCTGCAATTGGCAGGGACACGACCCCACGGTGGCCGACAAGCACATCCCGCAACTTATCGAAATAGATAAGAGCGGCAAAATCGTATGGGACGTGAACGATAATCAGAACTTCGGCATGATTTCGTCTATTTCAGTCGTGAAATAAGTTAATTGTCTGAATACGCTGAAGGGGCTGTCTGGGTGTTTGCCTGGGCGCCCCTTTTTTTATTATATTTGCACCATATAAAAAAGAGAATAGAATGAAGCATAGTTTTATATTTTTGTTGTTAAGCATCTATTTAGTGGGGTGTATGCCCAACAAACCAGAGTACAAACAGTGGGTAAAGCAGGCGGAAGCCGCATGGCCGGCTGCTCCCGAAGAGGCGCGTGCTTGGTTGGATAGTGTCGAATATCCGGTATTGTTGTCGGACGAGTGGCTGACGCGCTATTGCGTCTTGGCGTGCCAGTTGGCGGATTCTATCGGGTCTCCCCTTCCGTATATGGATGATTTGGAGCGTGCCCTTTATTACATGGAGCAGCATGGCGATTTGACAGAGCAAGCCCGCATGGGTTTTTATTGGGGACGTGCGCTGCAGGAAGAGGGATTGCATCGCCCAGCATTGAATGCTTTCTTGGAAGCGGAAGCTCAAAGCCACGAGGCGGAGGATTGGCACTTGGCAGCGCGTGTTTGTAAGGAAATAGGAATTTTATACGAAGAGCAAGATGACTATGATTCTGCTCGAAACTGGATGGAAAAATCTGTAAAACTTTATCAACAAACAAATGATAAACGAAATTTAGGACTGACTTGGAGACTTTGGGGCAAAGAATATGCTGCATTAGGAAAATTAGACTTGGCTTTGAAGTGTATGTATCAAGCCGATTCTATTATTAGTCAATTGGGTGATTCTACAGATATGTCTATTATATATAATGGTATAGGTAATGTCTACCACATGATGGGAAATTTGCCAAAGGCTAAAGCTTATTTATATAAGTCTATCGCTTTTGACCCGAATAATTCTGCACCGACTTGCTCTGCATTGGGAAGACTTTATTTAAAAGAAGATAGTCTGGAAAAAGCAGAATATTTCCTGAATGAGGCCAAGCAACCGAGCTCAAATCCTTATACACATATGGAATTGTTATATCATTATGCTACTTTGGAAGAGAAAAAAGGAAATTTGAAGGCCGCATTGGATACTATGAGAAAGTATGTGGATATATGGGATAATAATATAATGGAACTAAGACAGGTAGATTTAGCCGAAGCTGAAGCAATATTCAACCGTACACGGATGGTGACAGAAAACGCACGTTTACAGCACCAAGCGGATAGGAGAGCCATTATTGCATTAAGTTCGATAGTACTTTTGTTGACATTTGTCGTATGCTATCAATATCAGATAGGTAAGCAGAAAGCGAAAAATAAACAGCAAGAGCAGCAAATAGAAAAGTTAGAGAAATCGGTCTCGGAAAAAAACGAAGAGCTACAATTTCAGTCCAATCAAATAAAATCGCAGCAAAAAGATTTTTTAGCCTATTTGGCAAAGGTTGTGGAGAAATATAAAAGTAAGGAGAATGAAATAACGAACTTGCAACAACGTTTAAGCGAACGAACTTTGCAAGCTCGGAAGGAAATGAGTAATCTGAGAGAGGAATTTATCAAACAAATTACTTTGCTGTTACAAAAAACATCTATTTATCAGAAAATGCAGGAGTACTTATATAAAGCAACGCATAAAAAAGCAGATAAGAAAGAAGTACATTCTTTATCTTCGGATGATTGGCAGGAAGTTTATACGTTCATGGATATAATCTATCCTCGGTTGCATTTCCGTTTTTTGCAAGCCAAGTTATCAGAGAAAGAACAACAATATTGCTACCTTGCCTTATTTGGTTTTTCACCTAAAGATGTATCTGTTCTTATGCATGTGAACAGTGATACGCCTGCACGGGCTTATACTCGTATCTGCACCAAGTTAGAAATAAAAGCTACAGACAAAAGAATTGCCCAACGCTTGGCTGAAATAGGCTTGAGTGATTGAATTTTCGCTTTTATATGTACCTTGTCCGGTTTTGGATATGTAAATAGTTGATTTACAATAATAGTTTGTCCGGTTCTAAACGGTATATTTTCTTGCAGGCTTTCTGGAAGGACTATACCTTTGCATTCAGAATTTAATTTTTAGAGTTATGATGAGAGTCGTAAAATTGTTTGCAGTGGCAATTGCCCTATTGGTAGTTCTTCCCGCTTTTGGCGAGAAGATATTTTGGAAAGGTGAATGGCTTTCTTTGCCAACATCAGAGGAGCTTCTTACATCTATTTGTGGTAATATAGATGAAAAGACGAAGACGTTGACATTCGAATTTCCATGTGGCTTAGGCGACGTAATAGTTTCTATTATGGACGCGAGTGGTAACCTTATTTATCAGGAATCGGTACAAACAGATGTGACACCAAGCGTAACTATTTCCTTAGATGGCTTGGATGTTGACGATGGTACGATTTCGATAACGGATGGGGAGAATTTAGTATTTGGTAGTATTAATCTTTGAAATTATCATTATGAATAAGGGATTTTTAAGTTTAATGTTATTTGCCTTATTAGTTCTTTCTTGTTCTAATGATGCTTTAAATAACATTGGGATAGAATCTACGAGAAGTTTGAATATGAATTCTGTAGATTCTATGAGAAATGTCACTATTATTTCGTCTATGGAAGATTTTTATGCTTTTTTGGCAGAAAAGGTAAACTTGAATTCTTTGCAAAGAGACTATACCCCAAAATACTCCATACCCAATGCTAGTATTACTACAGTAACTAAGGTAGGTTATACAGAGAAGTTTATGATTTTTGAAGATTGCGAGAATCTGGAAATTTATTTTTCGGATTTTCAAACAGCAGATAAGTTAGGTCTGATAGCTCATAAAACTTATTTTATAACTATTGGACAAGTTGGATATACATTCCAGCTTCAAAATAACCAACATCCTAGTAGTGCGGAATCATTAGAATGTGGTTTATTATTAGATAATCCGAGGACAGATGATTTTGTAAATGCCCCAAGAGGATATAATGGATTTTATACTCCTGAAACATCAACTTCTCCATCAAAATTTTCAATGTATACCGATCTTGTTTATTTTTTAGACTATACAGATGATCCGAAAATATGGTATCCATGTAATCCTGAAAATTTAAAATGGAATGTAAATATACTGGAGTTATGAAATTTCTGTATAAATATGGTCTGTTTCTTAGTATAATAGCTATTGGGTTATCTTGTTCAGACGGCAAAATAGATTATATTGCTTCAACGTGCCAAATGAAGATAAAAAGTGGATCGACGTTTACTTTATACACTCAATTGGGTGATTCTACTGAGAATTTGATATTTGAAAATGATACCATTCTTTGGGGGAATGCTATTTGTTTTCCTGAATTGAATGAGTATAGAATCCAGGTTGAGAATATAAATAGATACTTTGTAAAAAGTAAGATCATGCTTGATGATTTGACTATGACATTTGTAAATGATAGTTTGAAATGAATAAGTACAAATTCAGATAGTAACTTTTCTTTTGGCAATATAGATTACTATATGATAGATGATTCAATATTTCATTTCAAATGTTACGGAGAAGGAAGGAACTGGATATATGCTGTCTCTACTAATAATAAAGAAATACGATTAAATGTAGATTTTGAAATTCGTTTAATTAAATAAATTAATGATTATGGCAAAAATTATTATTATTCCAAACGTAAGAGGTCTTTCTTCCAGTATGAAAGAAAGCGAGAGTTATTATTTATGTCCTACAAACACAGTGATGACGGGTCGTTATCATAAAGACGACGAAAATGGTCAAACTCAATATGAGTATGCTACTTTAAGAGCCGTAGATGAGAACGGAAAGGCGGTTTCTGGAACTATCACGGTTGAAGATGTACAATGGAGTAGTCCGGTTGCGGAATCTTCCAGTAATTTCAATGTACCTTCGAACCGTGTGATTGTAGGTCGACAGCATAAAGATGATGAAAACGGGGATACCCAATATGCTACGGCTTCTGTTAAATTCAACGGTCAAGCTACTTTTGTAGAAGATATCATTATGTCTAATCCAATTACAGAGTCTGCAGGTATTTGGTTTAAGACAGATGGTAATCGTGTAATGACAGGTCGTCGTCATAGTGGAGACGAAAATCAGCCAACTACTTATTATAGTGGTATCATTACAACAAAGGAAGAACCAATAAGAGAAATCAAGGTGATTGTTTCTTTGCATCCAGACGAAGAATATTTTCCAATGGATCCATTAGATTTTATAGAAAAGTCTCGCTTCCGTCGGCATAATAAAGGGGATAAAGATGATGGTTACAGTAAAATTGAAGGAGATTTTGTTATAGGAAGTGATAGTCATGCGGATGAATTTTACAATATTCCTGTAAGTGTCATTAATGAGTTTTACTCACCTGATATGATATTAAATCGAAGACCCGGAGATCCTAAACACAATGCGTCTTTATCTGAAGTCTTTTTACAACCACAAACTGAAGAAGTCAAAGGAGATGCCAATCCTACGGGAAATGTAGCAGCATTTGTTTATTCTTCATACTATGACGATGAAAGAGATGGTTTACATAAAGAACGTAGAGAATATTGGTTATTCTATGGTTATAATAAAGTAAGAATTGCTTCTCATCAAGGTGATTGGGAAAGAGTAACTTTAGATATTTATGAGGGAGAAATTGTTGGTGCATATTTAGATCAACATGGAACTACAAAATACTATAAAGCTAGTGAATTGGAATTGACAAAATCTAATGGTGTTCAAACTTTAAAAGTTTATAGCGCAAAAGGAACTCATGCAACATATGAAAAAGTTGGAAGTTTTAATAAGACAGGGGTTGCTGATGATGTTACAGGAAATGGTAAAACGTGGGAAATCACAAAGAATGCCAAACATTTGGTTGTTCAACCATGGGTCAAATATGCTGGTGCATGGGGAGAAGTTGGTATGTTTGTAGACACCACAGGCCCTCTAGGTCCTTGGTATAAACGATTAGACTTTCCTAATAAATCTGGATTCTAAATGTTTTTTTTACTTCATGGCGCACTATTTAGTGTGCCATGATATAGATATATTGAAAAATAGACTTTTTCCAAAAGATGAAAATAGTATATATCATTTTATGTATATTTCTTATTCTTCCTTTTGATGTACAAAGCGAAAATCCGATAGCAGTAAGGAAATTCACAGTTAGTGAAAATGTGTTCTTTTACAAACAAACTCCAGAATGGCAGAAATTCAAAACACTCTGTGCATGTGGTTGGTCAGCATTTGCTATAGGAGGTACATTGATGACAGTAGGCTCTATTGCTTATGTGGCGGATAATATGGAAACCCCAGATACAAATCATCGTTTTTTAGTGATGGCTTGCATCGGTGGAGCTCTCACCGTTGCTAGCGTCCCAACTCTCGTCTTCGCATACAAGAACAGACGGAAAGCATTGGCGATTGGGGCGACGAACCAAATCATCCACACTCCGATGCAAATGGAGCAGCAACCCGCGTTGGCGGTTCGTTTTTGTTTTTAATCCATAGGAGATGTTTACGGGAGGCAGTAAAATAGGTATTTTCTCAATCCGCCGTATTGGCGCGCTCAATACGGCGGAAAGACATCCTCAATACGGCGTATTGACACGCTCTTTCCGCCGTATCGAGAAATTAACAGAATTATTAATATATAAACAGTATCGTTATGCCGTATTACAAGATTGCGTATAACAAGCAGCAGGAGGTGTATTATCCTCGTGCGGTGGTGCAGGGGAAACCTGTTGAGACGGAAACGATTGCCAAAGATTTGGCGAAGATTTCCACAGTGAGTAATTCCGATGTACAGGCTGTGCTGGGCGACATTGCAGGCGTGATGCACGCACGTATGGCGATGGGCAAGTCTGTGCATATTAAAGGATTGGGCTATTTCCGCTACACGCTCACCGCCAAGGGCGTGAAGAAGCTCGAAGATTTCGACTTCGAGAAACAGGTACAGGCCGTCCGCGTCGAATTTATCCCTGAACGGGAGAAGATTACGAGCGGGACGTATAGCCGTGCCCTCGTGGACAGCGAGCAGCTGGAATGGATTCGAATCACTCCAGAAGCCGAGGAGGTAGAATCTGAAGTGACGGGCGTCTTGGACCTGAAGACGCAGAAAATGGACGGAACACTGACGCGCGGTCAGCTAACCAAGTTCACTGGCAACGGACTTCTCCTGGTAGGTTCGGACGGAACCAGCCCGGGAGCCATCGACTTCTACCAGTCTGATTCGCCGGATACGTCCGTAGAAACGGTCACAATATTCGGACATAATACTGATACAGAGGTGGTCTTTGTAGTTCCTATTGACCTGACGGAAGGCAAATACCAGGTGACATTGACTACCTACTACAGCGGAACGGAGACGCCACTCGAGGAGCCGCGCGTGATAGAATGCCCGGAAGTGACGCTGGTCTAATTAATAATGAAAAATTAAGAATGAAAAATAGAGGGCAGGCTTGCGGGTCTGCCCTTTGTGTGGCATGGAGTGAATCACAATCTCTCGAAAAAATAGAAAAAAATCCTCCTCCCGAGTAAGGGTTTTTCCCTTGTTTCGTGTCTTAGGGGCAGAAACATTTAAATGAAAAGTGATATGAGAAAGATTTTGTGTGTATCGGCAGTGGCTGTGTCCACTCTGTTTGGGGCGATTCCGGCGGCTCAAGCCCAGTTCAAAGTGACGCCGGAGGTGGGTATTACGATGATGAAAGAGGGATATGAAAACCGGCGGGCGACGGTTTCTCCGCGGCTCGGCGTGGGCGTGGACTATTTCTTTAACAAACAGGAGGACGGCTGGGCGATTACTTCCGGGCTCTACTATTATTATAAGCGGGAATCCTATTCGTATGGGAGTGCGATGGTCGAGAACGAGGACGGAAAGGAGGATTGGATCTCATTTCCTCTCCCGAAATATCCTTATATGTCGTCTATGGGGAATTTGACGGACTTGAAGGGGGTAGAATTTGTAGATGCCGACATCCGTCGGGACTTCCTTCAACTGCCTGTGATGGCGAAATATAAATGGCAAATCAACGAGGATTATGCCCTCTCGGCGGCAGCCGGCCTGTATGTGGCGGTGGGCGTGGGCGGCAGTTATCATGCCCAGTTCTCCGATTATGAAAAGGGAGACGAGGAGGGAAAAACGAGCACCCTGAAGAGTGACCCATACGACAACTATTATTACGAGCGTTTCGACTGGGGCTTCACGAGCCGCCTTTCGCTTCAAGTGAAGCAAGTGTCGGGCTCAGTAGAAATTTAGTGGGGATAAATTTGTTAGTTTGAAGAACAAACCTTTATTTTGCAGTATAGAAAACGATTATTTGAACATGTTGGCCAGTATAGTACTGC
>NZ_NFJB01000090.1 GCF_002159645.1 Parabacteroides sp. An277
GGACGGACGTAGGGATAACGGATTTGGATTCCGGCGAAATCTACAACCCGAAGATGCGAGACATCTTCATCGAACTTCCGAAGTTCAACAAATCCGCCATGGAATGCGTAGACGACAGTGAGTTATGGATATACTTGATAAAAAATATGGAAGATATGGATGTAAATGCAGTATACTTTCCTTTCACGAAGGATTCGAAATTCACGAAGCTTCTTCAGGCGGGTCGGTTGGCAAATTATACGCCTGAAGAGTTGGACCAATACAGGTATGCCCTGAAAATCTACCGGGATAGCAAGAACATATACGATTTTGCCGTCGAAAAAGGCGAAAAGAAAGGTTTCGAGGAAGGTGTGGATAAAGGAATCCAAGAAGAGAAACGGCGTGTGGCTAAACAAATGAAACAACAAGGTTTACCTATCCAGACAATAGCCATCTGCTCGGGGCTTACCGAAGATGAGATTAAGTTATTATAAATATGTGGGCGCGGGGATTTGTTCTTCGCGCTTTTTTATTTAAATAGGATTTCATCCTCCAAACCTTGGGGTTTCGTCCCTGAATCCCCTACTTTCGGATAAGAACTCAAAATTTTTTCTTTAAATCTCTTGCTATTTCATTTTTCCTCCTTACCTTTGCATCGATTCCGCAGCGGAGAGCGTTCCGCCTTTGGGAATCATTGAAATATTGACAAGCATTTTACGAAGATTATTCCTCTTCTGAAATCTGGTAAATTTTAAAAGTGACGGAATAATGGACAGTAAATGCTTGCGTGTAGTACAGATTATTTGTGGGGTTTCCTATACCATATTATGTTATGGTCAGATGGAG
>NZ_NFJB01000091.1 GCF_002159645.1 Parabacteroides sp. An277
TCTGGGCCCACGCTGCCGACATTCCCATCAGCAAGCAAGCCGCTACCATTGTAAACCTTTTCTTCATAAAACACACTTATTTAGTAAACATTTATACTCTGTCTCAAGTTGACGTAGTCTGTGTTAGACTACGTTTATTCCGGAACTAACTTATTCTTTCTGCTTCTAAAAAATCATTATAAAACATTCAATTCCGCGGCTGCAAAAGTACAACAAAATGAGCAAAATGCAAACAAATTACAAATTTAACAAAGCAAAGAATTGGTTCAACTCTTCGAAAAATACGCCAGAAAGTTACAAAAACCAGTTATCTTTTAGTTAAATGTTGGCATATTCGTAACAAATAATGCCCAAATGTGACAAATCTATGAAATTTTGCTTTTTCTTTCGTTCTAAAATAAATTTTCATCCTACACACATTTTGCATTAAAATATGATGTATGTCAAGACGGAAAGCCATAAGCATAAAACTCAACATTTACATAACTAATCGACAAAGAATATAACTATCAAATAGCTGTTTTACAGTTATAAATTCGAACAAACAGAGAAGAAAGTCTAACACATACTGCATTTAGTCTAACACAGACTATGTCGACTTGAGACAGAGTATAAATGTTTACTAAATAAGTGTGTTTTATGAAGAAAAGGTTTACAATGGTAGCGGCTTGCTTGCTGATGGGAATGTCGGCAGCGTGGGCCCAGA
>NZ_NFJB01000092.1 GCF_002159645.1 Parabacteroides sp. An277
GCGCGGATAGGGGAGGAGGCTCGCGCTGTCCGGCGGCGGAACACGGCTGTTCTCCGCGTGGACAGCGCTGTCCTGCTGATAGATTACGTCTATGCTATGCCTCCTCTTCCGGCTTATCCGTGATGCGGTCATAAGTCGCCTTGTCACGGATGTCGTTCAACGCCTTGCCGGGCGTGAACACGATTCTCAGCGGGCGCATCATGGTGGCCGCCTTGTAACCCTCTTCCGTGATAGACCCGGCACTACTCAACACGACACGCAGCGAGCCCAGTTCGCCCAGGTTGATGCTACGTCCCTGTTTGAGATTGAGGGAAGTGAGCCGCGCGAGGCGGTCCATGACCCCTTTCACATCCGCGCTCGAAAGAGCTGTTTCTTGCGCGATGGAATCACACAATTCATCAAACCCAATGTTGCCGTTGTTCAGCAATTGGGGATAATAGAGCTTGGCATCTTCGGCCGCACCCCTGGAAAAGTCCTTCCGTTGGACCAATTTGTAACGTATTCCCATGGTGTTTGTGGGTTATTGGTTAATAAATTCGTTTAACATCTCCAGATTCTTTTTAGCGGTCGCGCCCACCTGCGGGTCGTTTTGCAGCTGTTCGAGCCGGGACTTGGCTTCGTCCGTTTGCCCTTCATACATCAGCAGGGCGGCTTCGGCGAGTTGCTTCTCCGGACAGTCTTGCGCCTTGTCCAGGTAGCG
>NZ_NFJB01000093.1 GCF_002159645.1 Parabacteroides sp. An277
GCTGGCTAATGATGCAATGGAGGAAGCCAGACAAAAGGACAAGGAGTATATCCCGTATAGATTTCCCAATGGTGACACCCGTAAGGAACTGCTTATACGCTCGCGTTACCTCCTGTTCAAGTCCGCAGACAAATGGACCGACAGGCAGAAGTAGAGGGCCGCGATACTGTTTGAGGAATACCCGGACATCAAGACGGCATACGGACTGTGCCATTCCCTGCGGATGATCTTTGCCAAAAACACAATCAAGAATGCCGCACGTCTGTCCATGGCACGGTAGTACAACAAAGTGGAAGAAGCCGGATTTCATTCATTTAACGTCATAGCCGCTACCTTCCATGAGCATTATGATGAGATTCTGAACTTCTACAACAACCGATCTTCCAATGCCTTGGCAGAGTCCTTCAATGCAAAAGTCAAACTCTTCAGGGCTAACCTCAGAGGGGTTGCTGATAAAAAGTTCTTCTTATTCCGTATTGCAAAACTATATGCATATCCCCACTAAATTTCTACTGAGCCCATATCCATATTTGACTTCTCATCCATCCCGGCAAGCCCTTTCTCTCCCCCCCCAAAACAGGAAAACCGGTCCAGCAAATCTGCTGAACCGGCTCACTTCCCAAAACGGCGGCTACCTACTCTCCCACTGTTACGCAGTACCATCGGCGTGACGGG
>NZ_NFJB01000094.1 GCF_002159645.1 Parabacteroides sp. An277
GATAATATGATCTTTTTCATATTCTTTCTTTTTAAATTTGTTGTTTATAATACTTTTATGAGCCTCTTCCCCAACACTCTCCCTATCGGTAAGATTGCGGGCACGGCGTATGACTCTTATACCGTTCCGTTTTCAAAACTTTTTCGTACCTTTGAGGCGCGATAAGCCTCCTTTCTGTATTAGGTTCGACGATATGGAGGAGGATTTTGGGGAGTTGCCAGCTTGGTGTCAAATTGCGAGTCTCATCGAAGCTGCAACTCCCTCTTTTTCTGCTCCGATGCAAAAATACTTCTTGGATGAGTAGCACACAAATTTTAGAGGATGACATGTTCATCGTTTTTTCATTCAACCTTCCCCACCAACGACAAAGTGAGCGATTCCCCCGGCACATTCCCATAAATCGTGACGGTACGGTAGAAATCGCCGGGTTGTTCGGCTTTGTAATAGACCGTTAGTGTGGCCGTTTCGCCCGGGGCGATTTCTTCCCAATCTTGTTCGGTGGTCGTACACTCGCACGAGGTCGTGATACCTTTGAGCTTGAATATCTCCGTACCGTTATTTCTCAAGATTACTTGCTGCGCCTTTGTCTCATTCTCTCCAACTGTCCCCATATCATATTCTTCTTGGTTGGAAACGAGGATAGTTTCAGGTAATTCACTCACCGTTATAC
>NZ_NFJB01000095.1 GCF_002159645.1 Parabacteroides sp. An277
CATGCGGATCCCCTGTTTTATGGGGTATTAATCCGACTTTCGCCGGGCTATCCCCCTCTGTAGGCCAGGTTGCATACGCGTTACTCACCCGTGCGCCGGTCGCCGACTCAGTATTGCTACCTATCGCTGCCCCTCGACTTGCATGTGTTAAGCCTGTCGCTAGCGTTCATCCTGAGCCAGGATCAAACTCTTCATTGTTGAATTGTTTCTTTTTTAATATCTTTCGCCCAGAATGCCGTTTTACCTATTTTTTTATTGACGGTATCAATTTCTCGATACTTGTACTACTTTTTAGGTCGTTTATGCAATTTCTTTCAAAGAACTTCTTCGCTTTCGTTTTTTCGAAACGTGGCGCAAAGGTAATGACTTTTTCTTATTACTTCCAAATTTATTCGGAAGTTTTTTTATTTTTCCTCGTTTCGTTCCGGATTTCGCTTGGATTCTCCAACCTCACCTTCCCTTCTCCAAGGTCTCTTCCATCATGTCTTGCACCGCATCTCTCTCGATTGCGGGTGCAAAGGTAGACACTTTTATATTACCTGCCAAATATTTTGCCAACTTTTTTGTGAGAAATTTTAATTATACCTCATTCCAAGATAGTTACAAACCTACTTTTTTACAACTATATCCCCTCCCGTTTATAACGGGATTCGATTCCGTTTATAA
>NZ_NFJB01000096.1 GCF_002159645.1 Parabacteroides sp. An277
GAAGGAGGTTACGCCAACAATGCCCGCCTGGCGGAAGGACGTGCCGAAGCGTTGCTCTCTTATGTGGAAAGCCTGTATGACTTCGGCAATGCCCGCATGACGGTCGACAGCGAACCGGAAGACTGGGCGGGGTTGGAAAAGGCAGTCGAAGCGGGCAACCTTCCCGATAAGGCCGAACTCCTCGCCATCATCCGGGCCGACGAACCGGCTGATTATGACCAGCGCGAGTGGAAGCTCAAGACGCTCAACGGCGGCACTTCTTATAAAATATTGTTGCGCGACGTCTACCCTGCCCTGCGCCATTCGGACTACCAGGTGGATTACACCATCCGTAACTTTACGGTCGACGAGGCCAAGCAGTTGATATTCGAAGACCCGTCGCAGCTCAGCCTCAACGAGATGTTCCAGGTGGCGCAGACCTACGAAGCGGGAAGTCCTGAGTTCAACGAGGTATTCGAGATTGCCGTCCGCATGTACCCGAACGACCCGGTATCGAACCTGAACGCCGGCATCAGTGCGGTGCAGACAAAACAGTTCGACAAGGCCCGTCGCTACCTGGACAAGGCGCAAGACTGTCCGGAGAAGCAACTCGCCGAAGCCGCCCTGCTGATGTATGAAGGGCAAACGGACGAAGCCAAGTCCCGGCTCGAACAGCTGC
>NZ_NFJB01000097.1 GCF_002159645.1 Parabacteroides sp. An277
GCTCGCTCGTCTGCACGCCGCTTATCGAATCAGGTGACAGCCTCCGGGCGTTGCCTCCTATTATATTAAATGGTAAAACGCGCCATATCCTGTATGAACGTCTGGAACGGACAACCGGCGGACAACCCTCCGAGTATGAATACCGACGCCGAAATGGGGAGGAGCAATGGATTGACTACCAAATCTACACGCCCTATGCAGATTGGATGAAGAAGTCTGAAGTCTCCATCGTCCTCGACGAATGCGGATGCGGCTGGGAGGCTTTACAAAGCAACAAGTCCCCGCTCTTCGCGCTCAACTTCGAGCCGGTCGTCTTGCAACCGGTGCTGGCGTACGTGACGCCGCAAGCTGAGGCGGTCAAGGCGCGCACGGCGGCAGGTAGTGCTTACCTGGATTTCCCCGTCAACCAGACCGACATCCGGCCGGATTACCGCAACAACCCGGCTGAATTAGGCAAAATCCGCAAGGGCATCGAGGCCGTGCGGGGCAACAAATACGCGACCATCACGGCGGTTTCCATCAAGGGTTATGCCTCTCCCGAAGGAGGTTACGCCAACAATGCCCGCCTGGCGGAAGGACGTGCCGAAGCGTTGCTCTCTTATGTGGAAAGCCTGTATGACTTCGGCAATGCCCGCATGACGGTCGACA
>NZ_NFJB01000098.1 GCF_002159645.1 Parabacteroides sp. An277
ATATTGAATACATTTTAGCAACTTCCTCATCCGTGGCATCTCCTGCCTCTTCAGCCCGTTCCAATTCTTTTTCCCATTCCTCATCGGTGTAATTCCGAAGAGGAAACGGTTCATCCACTAAGAAGTTCCGGGCTTCGAGCGATTGGATGTATTCCTTGTCAAAATGCTTGTACGCAAATTCCTTCGCTTTTTGATAACGCGCTTCGAAACTTTCTTTTTCGGAAGAAGCATCCAATATCCGGCTAATCTCGGAGAGCTTTTCCGGATTGGTTTCGTGAGTAATACGATTGGCAATGCTACGCTGCAAAGCATGAACCATCGAAGGTGTATAATAAGCAGCGGTCGGTTCTTTTGCTTTCATAATGAATCTGTTTTGCGCAAAGTTACGAAATGCTTTTGAGTCTTGCAACCTTTTTCTTTTCCTAACATAGCCATCCCTCTACCATTTTATCTACTTCTGTCTGCGTATAGATACGTCCAGCTTGAATATCTTCTTCGGAACGCATGATGAGTTTTCGTTCACTATCCGTTACCTTTATATTATGGCACTCTTTGAGGGGATTGAGAAAAAGAAAGGTTATTGCATTAAAGTAAAACGTAATCCTGTAATATGTAATGTCCTTTCGTT
>NZ_NFJB01000099.1 GCF_002159645.1 Parabacteroides sp. An277
GGTTTGCAATCGGAATTGTAAGGTTGCCGCAAATTGCAGGAGGTTTGCAATCGGAATTGCAAGGTTGCCGCAAATTGCAGGAGGTTTGCAATCGGAATTGCAAGGTTGCTGCAAACTTGCAGGAGGTCTGCAATCGGAATTGTAAGGTTGCTGCAAATTGCAGGAGGTCTGCAATCGGAATTGTAAGGTTGCTGCAAATTGCAGGAAGTTTGCAATCGGAATTGTAAGGTTACTGCAAATTGCAGGAGGTTTGCAATCGGAATTGGGCTCAGTAGAAATTTAGTGGGGATATGCATATAGTTTTGCAATACGGAATAAGAAGAACTTCTTGTCTGCAACCCCTCTGAGGTTTGCTCTGAATAGTTTGATTTTAGCGTTGAAAGACTCTGCCATCGCATTGGACGAACGGTTGTTGTAGAAGTTCAGGATCTCATCATAATGCTCATGAAAGGTAGCGGCTATGACGTTAAATGAGTGAAATCCGGCTTCTTCCACTTTGTTGTACCACCGTGCCATGGACAGACGTGCGGCATCCTTGACCGTGTTTTTGGCAAAG